>NZ_JBICXW010000002.1:0-197955 GCF_043200475.1 Kitasatospora sp. NPDC048407
GGCGAAGCTGAGAACTTAAGCGCCAGTAAACGGCGGTGGTAACTATAACCATCCTAAGGTAGCGAAATTCCTTGTCGGGTAAGTTCCGACCTGCACGAATGGCGTAACGACTTCTCGACTGTCTCAACCATAGGCCCGGTGAAATTGCATTACGAGTAAAGATGCTCGTTTCGCGCAGCAGGACGGAAAGACCCCGGGACCTTTACTATAGCTTGATATTGGTGTTCGGTTCGGCTTGTGTAGGATAGGTGGGAGACTTTGAAGCCGTGACGCCAGTCATGGTGGAGTCGCCGTTGAAATACCACTCTGGTCGTGCTGGATGTCTAACCTGGGTCCGTGATCCGGATCAGGGACAGTGTCTGGTGGGTAGTTTAACTGGGGCGGTTGCCTCCTAAAGAGTAACGGAGGCGCCCAAAGGTTCCCTCAGCCTGGTTGGCAATCAGGTGTTGAGTGTAAGTGCACAAGGGAGCTTGACTGTGAGACTGACGGGTCGAGCAGGTACGAAAGTAGGGACTAGTGATCCGGCGGTGGCTTGTGGAAGCGCCGTCGCTCAACGGATAAAAGGTACCCCGGGGATAACAGGCTGATCTTCCCCAAGAGTCCATATCGACGGGATGGTTTGGCACCTCGATGTCGGCTCGTCGCATCCTGGGGCTGGAGTAGGTCCCAAGGGTTGGGCTGTTCGCCCATTAAAGCGGTACGCGAGCTGGGTTTAGAACGTCGTGAGACAGTTCGGTCCCTATCCGCTGTGCGCGTAGGAGTGTTGAGAAGGGCTGTCCCTAGTACGAGAGGACCGGGACGGACGAACCTCTGGTGTGCCAGTTGTCCTGCCAAGGGCATGGCTGGTTGGCTACGTTCGGGAGGGATAACCGCTGAAAGCATCTAAGCGGGAAGCCTGCTTCGAGATGAGCACTCCCACCTCCTTGAGAGGGTAAGGCTCCCAGTAGACGACTGGGTTGATAGGCCGGATATGGAAGCCCTGTGAGGGGTGGAGTTGACCGGTACTAATAGGCCGAGGGCTTGTCCTCAGTTGCTCGCGTCCACTGTGTTGTTCTGAAACAACGACCCCCGCCGATACGGGTGGGTGGTGCACAGTTTCATAGTGTTTCGGTGGTCATAGCGTGAGGGAAACGCCCGGTTACATTCCGAACCCGGAAGCTAAGCCTCACAGCGCCGATGGTACTGCAGGGGGGACCCTGTGGGAGAGTAGGACGCCGCCGAACAATCATTCAGAAAAGCCCCTGTCCGGGAAACCGGGCAGGGGCTTTTCGTGTTTGGCCTCGATCTTTTAGCGCACCGACATGATGCCGGGCTGGTCCCGCAGATGCGGGGGGACCAGGAAGCGCGGCCGGTTGTACCAGACGATCGCGATTCCCGTCAGGCTGGTGGTGACGACGCCGACGAGGAGGATCAGCAGTACGACGACCAGAGCTGCGGACGGCGGAGGTGGGGTCGTGCCTCCTATGACACCCGCGGCGCTGAGGTATCCGCCCAGGCCGATCATGGCGCCGAGGAAGCACCCGCACGCCCCGAGCATCAGCAGGGCACGTTCTCCTCCGGCCAGTACGTTCGCCGCAAGTGACCGCGCCAGGAACGTGGAGGGAGTCTGGCCTCGCCAGCTCCGGATCCCCTGCCGGACGAGCGCCGTCCCGAACCAGATGAGGCACAGGGCGAGAACTGTTGTGAGGACAACCATCGTTCGGGCCTACCAATCGAAGAAGTCTGCGACGGCGTCAATGATCTCATCGGCTGTCAGATCAACGCCTCGGGAAAGCTCGAGGTTGGCGAGGGTGTTGGCAAGGCCGTGCCGACCTCGGGCGCGCGGACGGCTTCGACGGTCTCCCAGTCCTCGGCGCTGAGTTGGGCGAGGGCGGCGGAGAGGATGCCGTCCTGTTCCTTGAGGATGTGGTTGCGCAACTGGGCGAGGGCGTCGAGGAGTTGCCGCCGTGCCGCGGCGTTCCGGGGGTATCAGGCGTTGACGACGGGGGCGCCGATGGCGAAAGCGGTGTCGCCGGTGCCGAGGAGGAAGCGGCCGACGAGCAGCGCAGTGAGCGAGGAGTGGCCGATCAGGCCGAGGTAGAGCACTGGCTCGATGGTGGCGGCGGACACCAGCGGGAGCATCACCCGGCCGCGGTGCCGGTCGGTGAGCGCGCCGACCGGGATGCGGCCCAGGGAGCCGGTGATCACCGGGACCGCGGCCAGCAGCGACTGCTCGTGGAGGTGCTGGAGGTGCCTGGCCGCTGACCCCGTAACCGGTCGCCGTCGGCACACAGCGCTGCGCCCGGTGTGCGACGCGACCTGATCGCCGCACACCGGGCGCACCCGCCAAGGAAGTCGGACCCGCTCAGTCGGTGACGAGTTCCACCGACCTGATCATCCGCGTGCCGCGCGACACCGCGAGGCGGACCACGGTGCCGGGGGCGGGGGTGGGGGCGCCGGCGGGGAGGGCCCAGGCTCGGGTTTGGTCGGTGGTGCCGGTGTCGAGGGCGAGGAAGCGGGGGGACTTGGCGCGGCGGCGGGGTTCCATGCGGAGGACTTCGCCGGTGAGGGTGTGGGGGGCGCGCCGTTCCAGGGCGGCGAGGGTGAGGTAGTGGGCGGTGAGGGCGCCGAAGCAGACGATCACGACGGTTTCGGCGAGGGTCGGGCCCGGGTGGTTCAGGGCGTCGGACGCCCAGCCGCGGCGGCCGGCGAAGTTGCCGGGCATCATGCCGAGGAAGGCCAGGAACGCCGTCCAGCGGCTGAGGCGTCCGGCCACCAGGAGGGCGAGGACGGCGATGGCGACCCAGCCGGCGCTCAGCACCAGGCCGGGGCGGCGCACCGTCTCGGTCACGTCGGGGGCGGCGGCCCACTCGGGGCGGCGGAGGAGCGCGAAGACCGTCAGGCCGACGGCCACCACGGCTGCGGCGCCCGCGAGTTGGAGCAGCCGGGAGGTGCTGGCGCCGAAGCCGGGGCGGAGCCGGGGGTAGCGGATGCGGACGGGGCGCCAGGTGCCGCCGTAGGAGGACCAGACGCGGCGCTTGTCGCCGGAGTCGAAGCCGAGCAGGCGGGAGGTGCGGACGGTGACGCCGAGCGCGGCGGCGTAGGCGAGGTAGCGGTCCCAGACGGTGACGGCCGCGGGCGGCAGTTGGGCGAAGTCCTCGTGGGCGCGGAGCCAGGACCGGACTCCGGCCCAGTGGCCCGCGCGTTCGAGCCCGGACCGGGTCGCCCGTTCGCCGATCGCCAGCGCGAGCAGGAACCCGAGGGGGAAGATCGGAAGGGCGCCGAGCCCGGCTGCCGCGCGGACGCCGTGCCCGCCGGTGATGACGCCCAGCCCGAGGAGCACGCCGGGGGCGAACAGGCCGGTGAACAGCACACTGGAGAGCAGGGGGCCGAGCCGCGGCCGGGAGAGGCCGCGTCGGCGGGCCTCGGCGACGATCTCCCGGCGGAAGGCGCCGTTCCAGGCGGTCGCGCGTTCCTGCGCGCGGAAGGCGATCGCGCCGATGGGGGCGCCGGAGTCGCCGGCCTGCTCGGTGATCCGGTCGAGGACCCGCTGTTCGTAGGGGGCCAGGGCGGGGGAGGCCTTGCCGGTGAGGTGCACCGTGCTCTGCGCGGGGTCGTCGGCGGGCTGGCGGATCTCGACCAGTCCGCGCGCCGCGAGGTCCAGCAGGGTCGCGGCGGCGGCGTGGTCCACGGAACGCCAGTGGTTCGACAACAGGGCGACCACGGCCGGTCGTTCGGGCTCGTCGCCGAGTTCCTGCGTCGCGGGGCCGGGGCGGACGGTGCCGTTCCGGGTGGCGACCAGGGAGATGCCGTAGACCACGAGCCAGAGCGCGGCCACGCCGGCGCCGGCCCAGTACAGCTGGGCGTCGAGGCTCACGCGAGGTTCACCCGGGGTGCGTCCTGCGCGGTGGCCCCGGCCTCGAAGTACTCCCGTCGGGCGTGCCCGCCGCCGAACCCGGAGACGACGTTGCCGGGGAAGCTCTCCAGCGCGGTGTGGTAGGTCTGGACGGCGCTGTTGTAGAACTGCCGCGCGTAGGCGATCTTGTCCTCGGCGGTGGTCAACTCGGCCTGCAGCTTGAGGAAATGCTGGTCCGCCTTCAACTGCGGGTAGGCCTCGGCGAGGGCGAGCACCTTGCCGAGGGCGGCGGTCAGCAACTCCTCCGCGACCGCCTTGTTGGTGACGCCGAGCCCGGCCTCCTCCGCCGCCCCGCGCGCGGTGATGACGGCCTCCAGCGTGCCCCGCTCGTGCGCCGCGTACCCGCGCGCACCCTCGACCAGGTTCGGTATCAGCTCGTGCCGGCGCTTCAGCTGGACGTCGATCTGCGCCCAGGACGCCTGCGTCTGGTTGCGCAGCCGGATCAGCCGGTTGTACGTCCTGACGACCCACCACAGCAGCACCGCGACCAGCACGGCAAGGACGCCGCCCACGACGAGACCCACGTTGTTCCCCCCTGTTGTCGAGACCTCTCGCCGGGGTGTTCCGGCAGGTCGGGGGCGATCATAGGGCCGGCGACCGTTCGAATGCCCCCGATTAATCGAAAGCGGCAGCGAATCGAGACCGGGAGGGGCCTGGGCGGCGCCCGGCCGGGAGGGGCCGGGCGCCGGTGTGTGGGGCGGGGTCAGTTCCAGATGTCGTTGAGGGGGGTCGCGTACTGGTCGTTCTGGGTCAGGCGGCCAGGGAGGCGCAGGCCCTCTTCGACGGTGCGCAGGATGCTGTAGTGGTTGTAGGGGGCGGGGGAGCGGTAGCCGGGCTTGGTGAGGCCGGGGGAGCCGGTGACGATGGTGGGGATGCGCTGGCCGTGGTTGTTGTCGTCCTCGTCGAAGGTGATGACGAGCAGGGAGCGCTGCTGCGTCCAGGCGGGGGAGGCGAACAGCTTGGGGAGGTTGGTGCGCATCCAGGTGTCGCCGGTGGCGACGTCGCAGTTGTGCATGGTGTTGCAGCTGTTGGGCTCGAACCAGACGAAGTCGGGTGTGGTGGCAGGGGATTGGAGGTCGGACCAGAGCCGGGTGATCGGCTGGAGCTTGTCCTGGCAGCGGGCGGTGTCGCCGATGACGTCCTTGAAGTAGACGAACGGGATGTTGTCAGCGTCGTAGTTGCCGCTGGAGCTCAGGTTGCAGGGCGACTTCATGTCCTCGACGTAGCCGCGCCAGGACCGGCCGGCCTGCTCGACCAGGTTGCCGAGGTGCGGCGCGGTGACGGACCCGGTGAGCGCCGGGTAGGGGTTGTCGGTCCGGCCGAAGGTGGAACCGCCGGACACCGCGAGGTAGTTGGGGTCGCTGGGGTGGACGACGCCGTAGGACTGGGTGAGCGTGACGCCGCTGTTCGCCAGCTGGTTCAGATAGGGCGCGGCGGAGCTGCCGATCACCTGGTCGTAGGACCTGTTCTCCAGCATCACGAAGAACACGTGGTCCAGCGAGGGCACTTGGGACGGGACGGGGGCCGGCAGGGCGGGTGCGGGGACAGCGGCCGAGATGGTCAGCGACAGGTTGTCCGCGTAGGCGTCGTTGTACGCGGTGCCGGTGCGGCTCGCCTCGCGGGTCAGTTGCAGGGCGACGGCGATGCTGCGGGTGCCGGCGGGGAGGGTGCCGGTGGCGGTGCGCTGGAGCAGGGCGGTGGCCAGGCCGCGGTCGGTGGCGCTGACCGGCCCGATCCGGGTGGTGCCGAGGGACGCGCCGGAGCCGCCGAGGAAGGTGGCCGTGAGGGTGGCGGTGGAGTTCTCCGTGGCGTAACCGCCCAGCCAGCCCGAGAGGTTGTACGTCACGCCGCCCGCGTCGATCGGGCCGGACGCGGCCGACACGTCGGCGGTCTGGGAGAGCGTGGAGCTGCCGACCGGGCCGCCGGAGAAGAAGGCGTTGCCGCGGTTGCCCGGGCCGGAGGTGCCGTTCGACGGGAAGCCGTTCGGCGCGCCGTACGCCACGGCGGTCGGGACGCCGGTGGTCTGCCAGCCGGGGAGCGTCACGCCGTCGTAGCCGCTGACGGAGGCGTCGGCGCACTCGGCGTCCCCGTTGACGATCAGGTTGGGGCTGCCGGTGGCTCCGGGCGCGGTGACGGAGAAGCGGGCGGGCCGGGCGAGCGCCGTGTAGCCGTCGTTGGAGAGGTAGTTGGCCGTGTAGGCGCCCGGGGCGAGCGTGCCGGTGGCGAGGGAGACCGAGCCGGTGCCGTTCGGCGCGTAGGCCCAGACGGGGGCCGGACTCCCGCCCGGCTGCTGGCCGTTGTCGGGGTAGATGCCGATCCAGTTGGTCGCGGAGACCCGGCCGGTGCCGTAGGAGGCGACCACCGCCTGGCCCTGCGGGTACGAGGTCTGGCCGACGCACAGCACGCTGTTCTGGGTGTCGAGGACGGCCGAGGAGGTCACGGTGAACAGCACCGGCGCGGCCAGCGGCGTGTAGCCGTTGTTGGCGAGCAGGTAACTGAGGTAGCTGCCGGGCGCCAGCGAGCCCGCGGACAGGGTGACCGTTCCGCCGCTGTTCGGGGCGTACGCCCAGGCCAGCGAGTTCGTCCCGCTGCCGGGGCCCTTCGCGGGGTCGGTGGAGTAGATGCCGACCCAGTTGGTGGCGGAGGGCCGGTCGGTGCTGTACGTCACCGCCAGCGCCGAAGTCCGGCCCTGGACGTAGCTGGTGGTGGCCATGCCGACCGAGCTGCCCGCGGCGACGGCCGGGGTCGGCAGGAGCGGGACGAGCAGGGCCACGACGGCGAGGAGCAGTAGGTGCAGCCGTCGGTGCGCGGACGGGTTCCGCATAGGGGCACTCTCCTGAGGGTGGGAGGGCTGGGGATGGGTGCGCGCCAGGATCGCAGGCCCGGTGCTGCGGCCTCAAGAAGTACCGGCGGAACTCCTCGCGACGCCCGTGTGAAGAAGTTGTTCGGCCAACTGTCCCGCACCGAAGGTTTCGCCAGCCCCTACCGATCGGTAACGATCCGTCAATTTCCGGTTTCCACACGCGTGTTGGCGGATCGTTGATAACCTGCTTGCGCAGTCCCATGTCCTTCCGGGCTGGCGCAATGTGGCCGGCCGCCAATGTACGGTCAAGTCTTCTGTGTGCTGCGCCCATTGGGCCGGTGTCATGATCGCCGGAAGGATCCGCGGTCATGACTACGCGAGTAAACCTTCTGTCGCGATGGCTGGTGGCCCCCTTGCGGTGGGCGGCCCTGCTGTCGGTGCTGGTGTCGGTCGGAGTGTTCTTCGCCGGAGCGGGGGCGGCGCAGGCCGCGCCTGCCTGCGGGGTGCTGTCCACCGGCGGGGCGTCGCAGGCGAACGCCGCGGTGCGGGCGGCCTGCGGGCTGATCGGGACTCCGTACTCGTGGGGCGGCGGCCACGGTTCGCAGCCGGGGCCGACGTACGGGATCTGCGACTCGTCCAACGGCGCCCCGAACGACTGCAACGTCCGCGGCCTGGACTGCTCCGGGATGGTCCGCTACGCCTACTCGCTGGCGGTCGGCGCGGACGTCATCAACGGCACCACGCGGACCCAGTGGCCGACGTCGCGGGCGGTGGCCCGCTACTTGCGGGCGGACGGGACGGGGCCGCTGCTGCCCGGTGACCTGGTGTACTTCGGCAGTACCGCCTCCACCATCCACCACGTGGCGATGTATCTGGGGCAGGGCTGGATCGTCGAGGCCCCGTACTCCGGCGGGTACGTCCAGGTGGCGGCGCTGTCCTCGCACGGCGACTACTACGGCGCGATCCGGCTGTACGGCGCCGGCAACACCACCCCGGCGCCGAACCCGCCGCCGGCCGGTGGCGGGCAGTACTGGGTGAACACCTTCGCCACCGCGCCGGTGTTCGCCTCGCCGACCTCCACCAGCAGCACGGGGACGCTGTACCAGGGCACCAACTACGTGTACTGCAAGACCTGGGGCCGTGAGGTGTCGAACGGCAGCGCCTTCAACCACTGGTGGCTGAAGACCGACCCGGACGTCGGCCCGAGCAGCCAGTGGGTGTCGGCGTTCTACCTCTCCGGGTGGGGCAACGACGTGGCCAAGGACAACAACGGCGCGGTCATCCCGGACTGCGCGGGCGGCGGCGCCCCGGCCCCGACCGGCAAGTACTGGGTGGACACCTTCGCCAGCGTCCCCGTGTACGCCTCCGCGACCTCCGGCAGCGCCGGCCCCACCGGGACGCTGTACCAGGGCACCAACTACGTGTACTGCAAGGTGTGGGGCCGCGAGGTGTCCAGCGGCGGCAGCTACAACCACTGGTGGCTGAAGACCGACCCGGACGTCGGCCCGAAGGGGCAGTGGGTGTCGGCGTTCTACCTGACGCGGTGGGGCAGTGACCAGGCCAAGGACAACAACGGCGTGACCATCCCCGACTGCTGACACGACGCCGGCCCCCGTCGAAGGCGGGGGCCGGCGCGTGCGGACGGGGAGGCTACGGGGTCGGGCAGTTCTCGTCGATCTTGTACTGGAGCGCCCTCGGGTAGTCGTGCCGGCTGAGCCGGACGCGGGCCAGGATCGGCGCGTGGTTGAGCTGGTTGGTCGGGTCGGCGAGTTCGGTGAGGAGGGTGTCGAGCTCGGCATAGGTGCTGAGCTTGAAGCCGTGCATCTGGTCCTTCTCGCTGCCGAAGACCTGCGCCAGCTTCTCGTAGTGCCACGGGTGCAGCACGTTGTAGAAGTCGGCGCCGTCGGACGGCTTCTGCTGGTAGTAGCAGGGGCTGACCAGCATCTGTTCGATGCCGTAGAAGCCTTCGTTGTCGAGGACGAAGACCACCGGCCGCAGGTGGTGGCGCACCTGGGTGGACAGCTCCTGGCAGATCTCCTGGAACGAGCCGTCGCCGACGAACACCATCGGGCGCTTCAGCGGCTCCTGCCGGCCGAAGGCCACGCCGGTGGCGGCGCCGACCGAGTAGCCGATGGACAGCCAGCTGTTCTGCGCGAGGAAGCCGGCCCGCTCGTTGATCCGCAGGTTCATCGAGCCGAGCAGCGAGAACGCCGCGTCCGAGACCACGGTGAACGGCGAGGGGGCCTTCGGGTCGCCGCCGGTGGCCTCGAACTGCAGGAAGTGGTTCATCCGTTCGAAGAATCCGTCGTAGGTCAGCTCGGTCTTCTTGTGGTGCTTGGCGCTGAGCGAGCCGAGGAACTCGGCGGTGGTGGCGGGGACGTCCAGGCCCGCCTTGTGGGCCAGCGCGAAGTGGTCGGCCGGGAAGGTCTTTCCGGCCAGCGCGGTCTTCAACGCGGGGACGAAGTTGCGGAGTTGGACGTCGGGGTAGTACATGGCGCCGACGCTGACGCCGCCGCGGGCGGCCACGATCCAGTCGTCGCCGATGGACTGCTCGCCGTTCAGGTTCTTGGACGTGGACCAGGTGCCGAGGCCGATCCGGCAGCCCGCGTTCTTGAAGGTGTCGCGGATCTCCGGAAGGCTCGCCTTGCCGTTGTACACGCCGGCGAACAGCGGGTGCTGCTCGGAGACCACGGACTTCGCGCCGACGGTGGTGCAGAACTGCATCTTGGTGGCCTCGACGAACTCCACCAGTTCGTTCTCCAGCCGCTGGTGCATGAGTTCCTCGCCGGCCCACACGATCGGCGTCTTGAACTTCGTGATCAGCTCGACCGCCGCCGCCACGGCCTTGGCCAGGATGTCCTGGTTCCGCTTGGTGAACGGCCGCTCGTGCGCCCGGAGTTGACCCTGCGGGGGGTCGCAGGGCGCGTGCCAGAGGTCGTCCATGACCTCCAGGTAGACGGGCTTGCGCTCGGTCAGGCAGGCGGTGATGGCGCTGTCGATCTGCGAGGGCGCAAGACCGGGGTTGGAGAGCACCTGCGCGTCCACCGTGACCTGCCGGTAGACCTCCAGGTTGGCCTCCCGGCGCGGGCTCATGTGGGAGGTGAGCAGGCCCACCGCCTGGAAGTTGAGCCACTGTTCGTAGGACGGCGCACCGTTGATCGCGATCAGCGGCACGTCCTCGACGTACGCGCCGCCGATGGTGTTGAGCAGGCTGAACGCGCCCACGCCGTACGTCACCGCGACGGCGGCGACGCCCTGTTCGGGCTGGTCGGGGGCGGCGTCGGCGAGCCGCACCCGGGCGTAGCCGTCGGCGGCGTAGCCGGCGCCCATCTCGGTCGGGGTGCCGACCCAGCGCACCGACGTGGTGTCCTGCATGATCGACAGGAACGGGCCGAGCAGGTCGCCCGGCACACCGAACAGGTACCGGATGCCCAACTGTTCGAGCCTGGTGGCCAGGTAGCGACCCACGGTCCACTCGGTCTTGTTGCTCATCGCTGAAGTGCCTCCTCTTGGTTCTCCTGGCGGAGCTGGACTTCGGGCCGCAGCGCCCGGCGCGTCGCGGCCGGCGCCGCCGCCTCGTGCACGGCGAGCGCCGCGCGGACGGCGGTCTCCACCGCGCCCTCGATCCAGGCGTGCTTGAGCGAGATGTGCTCGCCCGCGAAGTGGACGGGGCCTTCCGCCTTGCCCGCGTCGAGGTGGAAGCTGGTCATCTGGTGCGGGGTGTACACCGCCGCCTCACCGAAGGCGTACGGGTCGCGCAGCCAGCTCTGGGTCTTGCCGTAGCCGGTGTAGAACACCTCGATCCGGCGGCCGTGCACCGACTGGAGGTTGCGCAGCGCGTAGACGTAGCGCTCGTCGTCCTCCATGGAGTCCCAGCGCGCCGCGTCGTCCGACCAGCTGTAACTGGCCAGCACCACGCCGCCGCCGTCGCCCTCGGCCACCGGGTGGGACGGGTAGTACATGAAGCGGTTCGGGTTGTCGGTGGTCGAGCCGCCGCCGAAGCAGTCGGTGGCGGGACGGACGCTCGCCCGCAGCAGCGGGGTGTGCCGGTAGACCTCCAACTGGCCTTCGCTGATCCGGCGTTCGTCCACGCTGCGGTGCGCGCCGAGCAGCGTCTCCGGCAGGTTGCGCGGCGGCCGGTGGCCGTTGTGGGCGGCGGCCACGGCAGCCTCGGCGTCGTCCTCGCCCGCCCGTTGGTAGTACTCGTACAGACCCGGTGCGATGGAGTCGAGTTCGGCCTGCCAGTCCGCCTCGGTGAACTCCCACCAGCGGCGGGAGAACTCGAGCAGCACCTTGGTGGCCTGGTCGTAGTGGGTCTCGATGATCGCCCGGCGCTTCTTGTACGAGAACGGCGGCGTCACCTGGACGAAGGTCAGCGCCGAGAACGGCACGGTGACGATCGCCAAGTCGCCCTTCCAGACGGTGGGTTCGGCGTCCGGCTGGTCCTCGGGGACGGTGTGGACGGCGACCTGCGCCCCGGTCGGGCCGACGTCCCGGGCGCCGCCGCCGTCCCGGCGCGGGTCCCAGTACTCCATGCGGATCATCCGCCGGCCCATCCGGAGTTCGTCCCGCAGCTGCTCGGCGAGGGTCTCGGGCAGCATCCGGGTGCCGCCCTCGATCTCCCAGTAGGTGACGTTCGGGTTGATGTCGCTGCGGCCCAGGAAGGAGTGGAAGAAGGCCAGGTGCAGCCGGGAGGTCATGTTCTCGATGGTGCCGATCGCCTCGATCGCCTCGTCGCTGAAGCCCGCGTACTCGCGCAGGAAGCGGCCCATCGAGTAGCCGTCGAAGTCGTGGATCACCCGGGCCCAGCCGTCCAGCCACTCGGCGAACGGCTTGTTCACCCGCTGGCCGTCCTTGAGGTCCGAGTAGTAGTCGCGCACCGGGTCCAGCGCCTGGCTGATCATCGTGGAGGTGGTGATCCGCGCCTCCTCGCCGGTGAGGTGGAAGCCCTCGTTGATGCTGGTCGGGTCGTCGGCGTACTCCTTGCGGCGGGTCTGGATCCGGTTGGTGCGGATCCAGGAGTTGTTGCGCTTGACCGGCTCGCGGAACTCGGGGCTGTCGGAGCCGTACTTCCAGACCGTGCCGTCGAAGGACTCGTAGACCACCGGCGGGACGGGCGCGTTCTGGTTGCCGGTGTCGGGGTCGATGTCGACGTTGAAGAACAGCCGCCGTTTCAGGCCGAGGCTGTCGATCAGCGCGAGGGTGAGCGGGTGGAAGCTGGGCAGCCGCATCGCCCCGGCCTCCGCGTACTGCTTCGGGTCGTGGAACGGGCCGTCGCCCTCGCCCGCGTTGTCGCCGGCGTGGAAGGTCTTGATCCGGCCGCCCACCCGGCTGGCGTTGGCCTCCAGGATGGTGACGTTGTGCCCGGCGTCCTTGAGCAGCTTGCCGGCGACCAGGCCCGCGATGCCCGCGCCGATGATCAGCACGTCCTTGCGGGCGCCGTTCGGCGGAATGCCGTCCTTGATCAGGACGTCGAGGTAGCGCAGCTTCAGGTCCTCGCCGTCCGGGCCGACCAGCAGCAGTTCGCGGGCCAACTGCTGGGCGGTGTGCCGGCGGGCGCTCTCGTCGGAGGGGTTCTTCACGGGTGTCTCCTCGGTGGGTGGGGCGGTCAGGAACCGACGGGCTTGTTGGGGAGGTCCTGGCCCCCGGCGAGCAGCCGCAGCGTGGTGATCGAAGGAGTGAAGGCGTACAGCGCGCCCGTGGTGTGGACGAAACGCTTCATGTCGACGGTGCCGTGGGTGCCGTCCGCGAGCCCGATCTCGGCCTTGCCGGCCAGGCCGACGACCTTGTCGAAGCCGTTGGGGGCGGGTGTGGAGCCGTTCGGCTTTCCGGGCGGGAAGGTGTCGCTGTTGGCCCAGAACCGCTGCACCACCTCGAACTGCTCCTCCAGCGAGGTGCCGTAGCAGACGAACATCAGCCCGCGGTCCACGCCGTCGTCGTTCGCTCCGCCCGGGAACTGCACGCCGTACGGGATGCCCCGGCGCATCAGGCGGTGGCTCTTCGGGTGGCCGTCGCCGTTGCCCGCGAAGACCCGCGGGTGGGTGCGGCGGATGTGCGCGACCCACGGGGTGTGCTCGCCGGCCGGGTCGTTGCTGTAGTCGAAGTCGTTGCGGTCGGAGCCGACGCCGGTCACGGTGCCGTTCGGCGGGGCGAGCGGCGTGCCGTCCTTGAACCGGCCGACCAGGCAGGCGCCGAGGCGGGTCGGGTCCATCGTCCCGGTGAACTTGGTGGCACCGTCGATCACCGCGGCGTTCCAGCCCGCGACGTCCTGGCGCAGGCGGCGCACCACCTGGAAGGAGCCGTTCGCCATCCACTGCGGAGCCGGCCGGTCGCCGTTCTCGCTCTTCTGGCCGAAGACGAACTCGCCCGGTTCGATCAGCTCGGTGCCGGCGTGCATGTCGCGGACGCCGGGCTGGTCCGGGCTCTCCGGGTGGAAGTCCTTCACGCCGGGCTGGGAGATGCCGTCCTTGTAACCGAAGTGCTCGTGGCCCTTCAACAGGCCCGTCAGGGTGCGGCCCTCGTCCACGTGGACGCGGACGATCTGGTTGGCGTTCTCGACCGCGTCGAGGTTCTTCAGCTTCTCCTGCAGCATCTCGTCGGTGTCCGCGGCGACGATCAGCACCGCGTGCACGACCTGGTTGCCGGTTCCGGCGCCGAACAGCCACTGCTTGGGGTCGCTCTCGTCGGTGTCGCCGAGGTCGGCGGCCCGGGCGGCCGCGCCCGCGAGGAAGGACTGCATCTTGTTGTCCTCGAGGTCCTTCCGGACCTGATCGGGCTTGTTGGCGACCGCCATCAGGCCGTCGAAGGTGAGCGACACCCCGCAGCGGACGGTGACCAGGTTGGGGTCGCGGCCGAACGCCCGGCGGGCCAGCGAGAACTGCTCGTTGAAGTCCTCGGTCTCACTGGTCGTCGAGACGGTGTTGAGGATCGCGGAGAGCCAGCCGCGACCTCTGGCGGCGTCCGGGAAGTGCAGGTAGCGGAAGTCCATGAAGTCCTTGTTGAACGCCGCCAGGATGTTGCCCTGAATGTCGGTGCTCGTCCGCAGCGGCGGCTGGGGCAACTGCTCGATGGCGGGCACGCCGGCGGGACGGGCGGAGGTGGTGGTCACGGTCGGGCTCCTCGAGTGCAGGCAGGACTGATCGCACAGCGCGATCGGGTCAGCACTCAACGTAGCTGCCGTGCGGAGAGTCCTGCCAACCGAACGTCGGCTTCCGGACGCAACGAAGGCCTCTTGCATACCTCTGCCGTCGCTCTGCCGGGCGGCTGACAGGCACTCGGCAGAGTCGTGCCCACACCGACCGCAGGACGTACGGAGGGCACGGCGATGACGATCAGCACGAACGTGAGCACCAGCACGAACGGAGCGGCGAGGCGCGGCACCCTGGCGGCCGCGGAGCCGGCCGTACTGGCGGCCGCGCTGCCGCTCACCGCCGTCCCGGCCGCGCAGGCCGTGCCCGCCGCGCAGGCCTCCGCCGCCACCCAGGGCCGGCCCGCGTGGTGCCCGGACGTCCCGGGGCACCAGGTCGACTGCACGACCATGCGCCGCCCGCTGGTCACGGACGAGCCGCGCCTCGGCGGCATCGACGTGAGCTACGCCGTGGTGCGCCACAGCAACCCCGGCCCGGCACTGGGCACCGTCGCGATCAACCCCGGCGGCCCCGGCGAGACCCTGATCGACCGGGCCGAGCAGGTGGCCGGCGTGCTGCAGGGAGTGCTGGACGACTACGACGTGCTGCTGCTGGACCCGCGCGGCACCGGCCGCTCCGACCGGCTGCCCTGCGACGTCACCGAGGCCGAGTACCGCTGGCCCCGCGGGCCGGCCAGCGCGAGGCCGTCGCCGAGTGCGCGGAGGAACTCGGCCCGCGCGCCCGCGGCTACACCAGCGCCGCCACCGCCGACGACATCGACGCCGCCCGCGAACGCCTCGCCACCCCGCTGCCCGCCGCCGGACGCGACGAGGTCGGCGGCCTCACCCGGGCCTTCGAATCGATGGTCGGCGCGCTGCGCCGCTCCCGCGAGCAGCAGCAGCGCCTGGTCCAGGACGCCGGCCACGAACTCCGCACACCGCTGACCTCGGTGCGCGGCTGCGCCGAACTCCTCCAGCGCGCCCGCGGCCGGCTCGCCCCCGAGGACGAGGAGCAGATCCTCGCCACCCTGGTCAACGAGACCGTCGCACTCGACGAAATCGTGCGCGAGCTGGTCGAGTTGGCCACCGACCGGCAGACCGCGGAGGACCGGGAGCCGCTCGACCTGCCGGCCGCCGCCGAGGGCCCCGAGCCGCTCGACCTGCCGGCCGCCGCCGAGGGCCCCGAGCCGCTCGACCTGCCGGCCGCCGCCGAGGGCCCCGAGCCGCTCGGTGCCGGCCGCCGCCGAGGACAGCGCCCGGCGGTTCCAGCGCCGCACCGGCCGCGAGATCGCCGTCACCGCCGAGGCCCCCGTGCCGGTGCTGGCCCGTCCGCGCGCCCTGCAACGCTGCGTGGACAACCTGGTGGGCAACGCCGTCAAGTTCAGCCCCGACGACACCCCGGTGGAGATCCGGATCACCGGCACCCGGCTGTCTGTGCGCGACCACGGACCCGGCATCGCCCCCAGCGAGCGGCAGGCCGTCTTCGAACGCTTCTTCCGCGCCGCCGGCACCCAGGCCACCCCCGGCTCCGGGCTGGGCCTGGCCATCGTCCACGACCTGGTCGCCGCCGACGGCGGCACCGTCTTCGCCACCGCGGCCCCCGGCGGCGGCGCCGAGGTCGGCTTCCGGCTGCCGCCGGCTACGAGTGAAAGCTGATTTCCGGGTTGCCGGGGGTCGGGCCGTCGAGCAGCGGCTGCGGGATGCCCTTCAGCTGGAGGTCGAAGAACGCCGCGACGTACTGCCGGGTCAGCTCGATGCCGCGCTCGGGGGCGATCGTGGTGGTGGGCGGGTGCGGGAGGCCGAGCTGGCCGGCGAGCAGCGGGATGTCGGTGAAGGAGTGGTGCTCGGCGCCGGCCAGGGTCAGCCAGCGCTTCCAGCCGTCGAGGTTCCTCCAGGCATCCGTCCAGCTGGCGTCCTTCCCGCCGTCCATCTGGTGCTCGATCATCAGGAACGGCTTGCCCTTGAGGCCGGTGGCGGGCACGCCGTAGTCCATGCTGCCGTCGAGGTTGACCCCGGCCCGGACCCGGTCGTCGCTCAGCAGGGTCGGGACGGTCGCCGCGCCGCCGACCGAGTGCCCGGCCATGCCGATCCGGTCGTGGTCGATCAGGCGGGCGTAGCGCCAGGCCGGGTGCGGGCGGGTGGTGAGCTGGTCGAGGACGAAGGCGACGTCCTTCGCCCGGCTCGCGTCCAGGTTCGCCCAGTCCTCCCTGGGGCCGAACTTGCCGCACATGACGCAGGTGGTGGTGTGCCCGTCGGGGAACGTCGTCCCGCTGTTCTCGTAGGTGTGGTCGATCAGCGCGACGACGTAGCCGCGGCTGCTCAAGTCCTCGGCGAGCGCGGTCAGTTCGGTGCGCGGCATGGTGAAGCCGGGGGAGAGCACGACCAGCGGGAACCGGCCGTGCTGCGGCAGCGCGTCCGTCCTGGACCACGTCCGGGTGTCCGCGACCAGCTCGGCGGGGATGGTGTTGCCGGGCACCTTCGCGTCCAGCAGCAGCCGCGCCGCCTCGGGCGTCATGTACGGGGCCGGCCCGCCGGTGCCCGGCTTCGCGGGGTAGTACATGGAGACCATGAGTTGGCGGGGGCCGGCGGACGGGACCCAGGGGTCGGTCCGGTCCTGGTCGGTCAGGTGCAGGAGCTGCCGGCCGACCCCGAACGGCCCCGTGGGTCGCGGGAGTTCGAGCTGGACGCTGGCCTGGATGGTGGCGGTGGCAGATGCGGGTGCGGCCAGCGCGGGCGCGGCGGTAGCGACTGCCAGCGGGAGAGCGAGCAGGAGGGCGGTTGCCGCGGCGGCGCGACGGATTCGGGTCATGGACCTCAACGTAGGTCGGCGGTGGGCGAGTTGGCGTCACGTCGGAGGCGTAAGGGATCCCACTGAGAACGCGGCGGGGTGCGGGCCGCGGCCCCTAAGGGCCGTGTTTCGAAGGCGTCCGGGATTCGCGGCAAGATTTCCCCGGACGTGGTGTCGATTCTCGCTACGGTCGTTCGTCATACCTGCGCAACCAGCCCGATCCGACGCACGAGGAGCGCACCCTTGAAGTACCTGCTGCTGATCAACACCGTCGCACCCGACTCCACCGAGGAGCAGCCGGCCGACGGGCCGACCGTCGAGGAGTTCATGGCGTTCGACAAGGCCATCTGCGACGCCGGCGTCAAGCTCGACGGCAACGCGCTCGACACCTCGAACGCGACCAGCGTGCACGTCCGCGTGAACGGCGAACGCGTCGTCACCGACGGGCCGTTCGCCGAAACCCGGGAGATCGTCGGCGGCTACCTGCTGATCGACGTCCCCGACCTCGACGCCGCGCTCGACTGGGCCGCCCGCTGCCCCGGGTCCAAGTACGGCAACGTCGAGGTCCGCACCGTCTGGGAGCACCACCAGTCGTGAACGAGCAGCGAGCGGCCCGCTCCGTGGAGGCGGTGTTCCGCGAAGACCGGAGCAGGCTGCTCGCTCTGCTCGCCGCCAGATTCGGCGACCTCGACCTGGCCGAGGAGACCGCGTCCGAGGCCATCGAGGCCGCACTCCAGCGGTGGCCGATCGACGGCGTGCCGGACAAGCCACTGGCCTGGCTGCTCACCACCGCACGCCGCAAGGCCATCGACCGGATCCGGCGCGACCGCACGTACGCGCAGCGGCTGGCGGAACTTCAGGTGGAGAGCGACCGGGCGGTCGTTCCCGCTGCCGGGCCGGGGTTCGACGACATCCCCGACGAGCGGCTGCAACTGTTCTTCACCTGCTGCCACCCCGCGCTCTCGCCCGAGGCCCGCACCGCGCTCACACTGCGCTTCCTCGCGGGCCTCACCACCGCCGAGGTCGCCCGCGCCTTCCTGGTCCCCACCGCGACCATGGCCCAGCGCATCGTCCGCGCGAAGAGCAAGATCCGCAGCACCCGCATCCCGTTCCGCGTCCCCGGCCCGGACGAACTGCCCGCCCGGCTCCCCAGCGTCCTGCGGGTCGTCTACCTCGTCTTCACCGAGGGCTACGCCGCCAGCTCCGGCACCGACCTGCTCCGCCCCGACCTCGCCGACGAAGCCATCCGACTCGCCCGCATCCTGCACCAACTGCTGCCCCGCGAACGCGAAGTGACCGGCCTGCTCGCGCTGCTCCTGCTCACCGACGCCCGCCGCGCGGCCCGCACCGACGCGGCGGGCAACCAGGTACTCCTGGACGAGCAGGACCGTGCCCTATGGGACACCGGCCTGATTGCCGAGGGACAGCGGCTCCTGGTCCCCGCTCTCACCGGACCGGGCGTCGGACCGTACGCCGTGCAGGCGGCGATCGCGGCGCTGCACGACGAGGCGGGCGACTTCGAGACCACCGACTGGCCGCAGATCGTCGCGCTCTACGACGTGCTGCTCGAGCTCGAACCGTCGCCTCTGGTCGCACTCAACCGGGCCGTCGCCATCGCCATGTGCGACGGCTACGAGGCCGGACTCACCCTGCTGGACGACCTCACCGAGAGCGGTCAACTCCCCGGCTACCACCTGCTCCCCGCCGCCCGCGCCGACCTCCTGCGCAGGCTCGGCCGCACCACCGAAGCAGCCGCCGCCTATCGGGCCGCCCTCGCCCTCGCCGACGCCGGCAACGAACCGGAGCGGGCCACGCTCGCCCGCAGACTCGCGGAACTCACCGGTGGAAGCTGACCTCCGGGCCCGCGCGACGCAGGTGGTGGTGTGCCCGTCGGCGCGAGACCCTGCACACGAGTACGAGTACGGACGGAAGGCCGGGCTGTGCGGAAACTGATCTACGCCATGAACCTGACCCTGGACGGCTACATCGCCGCGGCGCACGACGACATCGGCTGGAGCGGACCGCCGAGCCGCGAACTGTTCGAGTGGTGGCTCGACCATGAGCGGGCGAGCGGCCTGACGCTGTACGGCCGCAAACTGTGGCAGACGATGAGCTCCTTCTGGCCGACCGGCGACCAGCGGCCGGGCGCCACCCCGGCGGAGATCGAGTTCGCGCGGAACTGGCGGGACACGCCGAAGGTGGTGTTCTCCTCGACCATCCACGAGGTCGACTGGAACACCCGCCTGGTCACCGGCGACGCGATCGCCGAGATCACCCGCCTCAAGGCCGAGGACGGCCGCCCCATGAACATCGGCGGCGCCACGCTCGCCGGCGCGGCCATGCGCGCCGGCCTGATCGACGAGTACGTGATCGCCACCCACCCGGTCCTGGTGGGAGGCGGCACGCCGTTCTTCACCGCGCTGGACAGCTGGGTGAACCTGAACCTGCTGGAGACGCGGACGTTTCCCGGCGGCGTGGTCCTGACCAGGTACGGGACGAGGCGCTGAGCTCTTGCCGTTACGGGTGGAAGGTGACCTCCGGGGCGGCGGTGGCCGGGCCGTCGAGGGCCGGTTGGGGGATGCCCTTCAGGTGGAGGTCGAAGAACGCTGCGACGTACTGCCGGGTGAGCTGGATGCCGCGCGCCGCCGTCATGGTGGTGCCGGGAGGCTGGGGGATGCCGAGCTCTTCGAAGAACAGCGGGTTGTCGGTGAAGGTCATGTGACTGGCGCCGGTGACCGTCAACCAGCGCTTCCAGCCGTCGAGATGGGCCCAGGTGTTGGTCCAGGTGGAGTCGTCCCCGGCCGCGTTCGCGCGGCCGACCATCAGGAACGGCTTGCCCTTGAGGCCGGTCGCCGGGACAGGGACGTCCATGCTGCCGTCGAGGTCGACGCCGGCCCGGATCCGGTCGTCGGACAGCAGGGCGGGCACGGCCGCGGCGCCGCCCGCGGAGTGACCGGCCATGCCGATCCGGGTGCGGTCGATCAGGTGGGCGTAGCGGGGGTGCGTGGTGAGTTGGTCGATGACGAAGGAGACGTCCTTCGCCCGGCCGTTCTCGATGGCTTCCCGGACGGCATCGGTGAGCGGTATCTCGCAGGCGACGCAGGTGGTGGTGTGGCCGTCGGGAAAGGTGGTGCCGGTGTTCTCGTAGGTGTGGTCGACCAGTGCGACGACGTAGCCGTGGCTGGTCAAGTCCTCGGCGAGCGCCGTCAGTTCGCTGCGCGGCATGGTGAAACCGGGAGAGAGGACGACGAGTGGGTGTCGTCCGTGCCGGGGGAGGGCGTCGCTCCTGGACCAGGTGCGGGCGTCGGTGACGACCTCGGTGGGGATGGTGGTGCCGTGCAGCCTCCCGTCCAGCAGGAGCCGGGCGGCCTCGGGAGTCATGTACGGGGCCGGACCGCCGATGCCCGGCTTGGCGGGGTAGTACATCGAGACCATGAGTTGGCGCGGGCCGGTCGACGGCACCCACGGGTCGGTCCGGCTCTGGTCGGTCAGGTGCAGGATCTGCCGCCCGACCGCGAATTCTCCCGTGGGGCGCGGGAGTTCGACATGCACGTCCGCCGCGGGTGCGGCCGGCGCGGGTGCGGCGGCGACGACGGGGAGCGGCATGGCGAGCAGGAGCGCGGCTGCGGCGGCGGTGCGACGGATTCGGATCATGGGCCGTACCGTAGTTGGCCGGTCAGGGAGTTGACGTCCCGTCAGAGGCTAGGGGAATCCACTGAGATGGCGCGAAGACACGGGCTCCGAGCCCCTAAGGGCCCGGGCGCGCGTTGTCGGCCTGCCCGCCTCAGCCGAGATGTGTGCGCAGGTGCGTCAGTGCCGCCTCCAGCGCGTCCTCGGCGGCGACGGGCAGGTCGGGGGCGACGCCGACGCCTTCCCAGTTGGCGCCGGTGACCGGGTTGATCGAGCGGGCGGTGGGGACGGTCGCGGTGATGTGTGGGGCGACCGGAATGCGAGCAGTTGTTTGAGCGGCCGAGTTGGCCTGTGAGCGTCGGGGTTGGCCCGCCTGAGTGTCGCAGTTGGCCTGGCTCAGCCCTCGGCGGGCCGTGTTCCCGGCCATACGGCGAATCGCACCGCACCTGATGGACCAGAGCGGCCACAGGGCCAGACCGAGGCCGTGCAGCGCCGCCTCAGTGCGGGTGTCTTGGCCAAGTTCATTCCGCCATCTGCCCGGCAGCCGACAGCTGGCCGCCGGGCACGAACCAGATCAGGTCTTCGTATTGGTGAGGTGTGACCCGATGTAGCCCACGATCACCTGGCCGGTGGCGCCCTTTGTGTCGTCCAGGAAGTAGACCCTCGGAGAGGTGCTTCCCTTTGAATCGATTTTCAGGTGGGCCTGCATCTCCTTGCGCCCGGAGGGATCAACCTCCTTGGGGACGGCGAAGACGCGTTCTGCACCCCACTTGTTCATGGTTGTCTCGGACTCGGCCGGAGCGTATTGCTTGTGCGGCCAGTTCACCGTCCCAGGGCGATCCGATGTGCAATGCTGGTAGAAGCTGCCGTTGAAACCCTCCTGGGCCGCTTGCACATAGGACTCCAACGCTCGAAGCGCGTTCCACGCCTTCGCTGCCCATACGCGCGCCCTATCGGATTCGTCCAGTTCGAGCGCCCTACTCTTGTCGGCCGTGACGCGGATCCCCTCGAATGCGCTGAGCCTCTCCCACAACTCTTCAAAGGAGTCCGGCACACCCAAGGGCTGTTCAACGACAACTGTGTCTTCGTAACGCCCGGCGTCACGAAGCCGACGTCGCAGGACGTCTGCCTCAGCTCGCGCCCGCTCCACATCGTCCAGCGCACGGAGCGCCTCCTCCATGTCCCCGTCCGCCCGAGTAGTGGCCTCGTGGAGTTGCTGCTCCAGAGAGGCCGCCGTTCGCGCCGACAGCTCTGCGGTGCGCTCAGCCTCCTTCAACTCCTCGTCTGCCTGGGCCAGGAGCGCCTTGAGATCCTCGACATCCTTGCGTATCCCCGTCAGTTCGTCGGAGCGACGCACGGTCGTCAGAGCGGCCTGCCGCTCCTCTCGGTGGCGCTGGCCTACACCGTCCATGAAGGACAAGCTCCGCAGAGCATCCGGCAGCGGGGCTTCGGTCGAGAGCCGCTGAACACTACGGGCAAGACCGAACCAGGCGCGGTCCTGAGGGTCACTCATCCGGGCTATGGTCAAGAACCGGTGGCGCGATGCGTCCTTCGGCCATGCTGGATCGACCTCGGTCAGGAATGTCCGTATCGAGCCAGGGGCGACGCGGTGGTGCTCGCCGATCGCCGCACGGAACGCATCGACGGCATTGGTGTCCTCAAGCAGGTACAGCGAGGCCGCGCCAGCACATTGCGGCATCGCCTGGCTCATGCGCTGCGACCACAGCGGATCGGATCGGAGTGGCCGGGCCGCCACAATCGCCGGCAGGCACCGCGCAGGGTCGCAGAGCACGTCGATCAGGCGGTCGACACCGCCGACCCCCACCACCTGGGCGCCGAGGGTCAACGCCGCTGGCCCATCTGCGGGCTTCAACTCGCGGACGAGGTCGCGTACCAGACCCGGCCGGCCAGGAGACAGTGGCGCTTCGCCACTGGGAAACGCCTCCAGGCTGACCGATAGCACCGATGAGGAGCTATCGACCGCAACGGCGGTAATGGTGGTTCGCCACGTTGCCTCGGGCTTGTCCTCGCGCAGTTGGAGGCGTATTGCATGTTCTGCACCGTCGGCGAGATAGGCCGCCTGGTTGGTCAGGACCGACACATCGTCGAGGTGGTGATGGCCGGAGGCGAGGGGTGCCGTGCCGAACTTGCCAGTCAGCCAACGCGCACTGATCCGACGGACAGTCTGGAAGGGGCTTTCAGCATGCGGAACAGTGAGGACCGTTCTGTGCGCAAGCGGGTTGCTGGTGAGGTTCACGATGGCTATCAGCCCTTCGCAACGGAGATGCTGGTGAAGTGATACTCAGACCGATTAAGGTCACGTGGACGCTGGATACCTTGGCCCGGTATGCGCTCGCCGGTTCCGTGACGCGTCTACTCCCGCACCAGATCGCGGATTCGCGCGAGCTTCTGCTCAGGCGTCAACGCCTCGTTGCGCCCACCAGCAAGCCCGTCCAGGACGGCTCGGACGTCATGCTGGTCCGGATGGAGAACAGCGTCGATCACTTGTGCACGCGGACTACTATCCCTGTCGTAGATCCACACCGTCTGCCACTGTCGGGGCTCGATGTTGAGCTGGGGATCGAGCATGTTGGGTGGGAAGTGGCCGAGCTTGGCCTTGCTGAGCGCCTCCGCTACCTCGACAAGGACCCACTTCCCCAGCTTCTTGTATCCGAGCTCTTCACGAAGATCCCCCAGGGTGACCTCGACGAGCCCACCCTCCTGGCGGCACCGTTCCCCGATGCTGGCGCTGTCGCCTTCCTTCGAAGCCATCTTCCTTGGCACGCTCCTCACAGATTGTTTCAGCTGTTCACATATAATGATGGCTATGTGAGGAATATCATGTCAAGAGCGCGATGAACAAAATATCGAGGCATCGGCGAATATGATTGAGGCTGGACGGCCAGGCCGACCGTGAGCGCGGCGGTTGGCCCGCCTGAGCGTCGCAGTTGGCCCGCAGGATAGCGGCCCCACCTCCTACCTGCCGGGCTTTCCCGAGAAGTCGTGTGGGAGGCCGTACGGGCGGGCTGTGCTGGGGGCATGGAGGCATCAATCTGTACGGCGGGGGTCGAGTCCCGGCCGGTCTGGTCGCACAGAGTTGCACCTTGGATGATCTCGTCACGCCGTACGGCATCGATCCGGCTGCGAGGGAACGGCTGAAGACGGGTGCGGGGCGGGCCCGGCGGTGGACGGCGACGTGGCAGACGGCCGGGAGGATGTGATCTGCCCGGTTCAGGATCTCTCCGGCGTTCCGGCGCTCGCGTCGGTGCCGGTGCGCGGGTTCACCTGGCGAGCGCGGCAGCGGCACCGCGCTGGGCTGCAGTATCTGCTGGCCACGGGCCGGATGCACGGTTTCGAGAGCCTGGCTGAGCGTCGCCTGCTGCTGGCCTTGGACTTCACGGGCGGCGTCGAAGAGGTGCTGTCCCAGCCGTTCAGGCTGCGGTTCACCACGGCGGACGGCGCTGATGACCATACACCGGACTTCCTGGTGCTCCTGCCTGGGACGGCCGTGCTGATGGACGTCCGGCCCGCTCATCTGGTCAAGGAGAAGGACTCGGTCAGTTCGCCGCCGCAGAGAGGGCGGCATCTGCGGCCGGATGGCGTTACACGGTGGTGGCGGGCTGGCAGCGCCGGGTGCTGACCGGGCTTGATGCGCTCTCCGCCCGGCGGCGCCAGATGACCGACCAACTCGGGCTGCAAAGCGAGTTGATGGAGCTGGTCGGCGAACGCCCTCGGCGGTTAGGCGACCTGGTGGAGGCCACCTCGCTGCCGGCGGCGGCCCGCGCCTATGCCGTTCACCTGCCCTGGCATCGCCGGCTGGCGGTCGACCTGGCTCGGCCGCTGGGCGACGACTCGTGGATCTACCCGGTGGGGAGGCTCTGAGCTTGCCGTTTAACGTTGGTGGGCTTGGTGTTTCTGGATCGTCTTGGCGCGTTTGACGGTTTTGCCGACGTCGTGGCGTGTAGCGCGTTGCTTGTTCTTCGAGCCGGGCGGTCGTCCGGGGCCGGGCCGGGAGGGTTTTGGTGCGGCTGCCGGACGGACCGCTGTCGGGTGGAGGTTGCGAAATCCCCGTCGGACGCGGGCGGGGGTGAGGCGGCGGGGTTCGGCGGGCTTCTCCCAGGGGCGGCGGAGGTCTTCGGCGAGTGAGCGGGCGAGGCGGAGCTGGGTGTGGGCGGCGATGATCAGCCAGGTCCAGAGGTCGGCGGTGTCGGCGTGGCGGAACCTGGGGCAGGTCCAGCCGAGGGTCTGCTTCATGAAGCGGAAGGTGTGTTCCAGGTCGAAGCGGCGGAGGAATGACTGCCACCAGCGGTTCACGTCGGCGGGTGTCGCTCCGGTGGCCGAGCACCACAGCCAGACGGGCTTCGGGCTGCGGTCGCCGGGCAGGCGATCGACGTTCAGACGGATCAACGTGCCGTGCAGGACGGGGAGTTCGTCCTGTGCGTGTTCCAGCCAGGGGCCGCGGTGGGAGAGTCGGGGATGCATGCGGTCCCAGGCGACCGTTTCGGCGGTCCCGTAGCGGGTGGTGGCCGTGGTGGTGGTGATGTCGGGCGTGTGCCAGGTGTCGGGCCGGGAGAGGCCGAGGACACCGCCGTGCTTGCGGGGCCGGCCCGGACAGGTGCGGGCGGGGCCCGGGTTGCGGCGCATGACACGGTCCGAGCGCAGGCGTCCGACGAGCACGACGGGCAGGTCCGTCAGGGAGTGGGCGAGGTAGGCGGTGTCGTAGCCGGAGTCCATGACGATCAGGATCTCCGGGTCGCCCTCGCTCCAGTGCCCGGCATCGATCAACCGGACGACAACGTCGCGTAGTTGGGCGGTGGTGGCGAGCGTGACGTCGTCCGCCGGCCCGAGGCGCACAGCGTCCAGCAGCGCGGTCCAGGAGGTCCGACCTGTCTCCAGCGCGGCGACGAACGAGTACGGCCAGCCGGGCACGAGTTGGTCCCTGCTGCGGTCTCCGCGCCCGTAGACGTGGCAGAACAGTCTCTCGTCGCTGGTCGGAGCATCGGGGCGGAGCCAGTGAGACACATCGACGGCGAGCGCGATCCGCCCGTCCGCCGCCTTCGGCAGTGGCAGGCCCGCCAGGGTGCGGCGCAGGCGGGCGGGCTCGCACCAGCCCCGGTCCAGGGCCGCGTACATCGCTCCGTGCCCGCGCCGGTGCTCGGCCGCCAGCGACAACTCGACCAGCGTCCTCACCGGCCCCTCCGCACACAGCACCGCATCGGCGAGTTCGAACAGCGCGTCAGCACGGGCGTACAGACACTCGTAGAACTCGACCCGAAAGCGGGACAACACGTCCAACACCCCACCAGCGGGCGTACCGACCGGGAGACTCACAAGTAGCGGCCGTTCTCTCGCACTTCGTTACTCGACATCTCGAAGCGTGAAGAACGGCCGCATCCGCTGTCCCCAGAAGGCCCGCAGATCAGCAGGTCGGGTGACGTGCGAGGTTAAACGGCAAGCTTAGGGGAGGGTGAGCCGGCAGGGGGAGGCCGAAGTGGCCTGGTCATCCCCTTCGGTAACTGCGTCAGCCGCGGTGGCGGTCGCCGGGGTCCGCACCGGGCGGCGGGTTCTGGCCGATCAGGGTGAGCAGCCCGGGGAAGCGTGCCTCCAGGTCCTTCCGGCGCAGCTGCGCCTTCCTGCTGTTCCCCCGGTCGATCTGCTGGACCAGCCCTGATTCGCGCAGGACGCGGAAGTGGTGGCTGAGCGTGGACTTCGAGACCCCGAGCCCGAAGGACAGGCAGGTCCGCTCGGTGCCCTCCGGCAGTTCCGCGAACTCCTGGACGACCCGGTACCGCAAGGGATCCGACAGGGCGTTCAGGATCGCCGCGAGCTCCATCTCGTCGCGGCCCGGGTGGCCTTCCGCGTCGACCATCTCTCTGTCTCTCCGTCGCTCGCCGGGCATCGCCGTGGGGCAGGTTCGATTTGCATAGTACCTCTGCTCCCTGAAAGCCTCAGGTTCGATAGAAACCGAACCTTGGGTTCGGAGTCCTCCGGAACGGGAGCTTCCCCAGCCATGGCTGCACAGACCGAATCCCCCCTCGTCGGGGAAGACGCCGGCCCCCGGGCCCCGGGGCACCAGCGGCGGACACTGATCCTGGTCGCCGTCCTGCTGGCCGTCTTCGTCGTCCCCACGTCCATCTCCGGCACCGGCGTGGCGCTGCCGTACATCGGCTCCGACCTCGACGCCGGCCTGGTGCCCCTGCAATGGGTCGTCAACGCCTTCAACGTGGCGTTCGCGTGCTCCACCCTCGCCTGGGGGTCCATCGCCGACATCATCGGCCGGGTCCGCGCCTTCGCCCTCGGCGCCACGATCTACGCGGCCGCCTCGCTGGTCAGCGTCCTCGCCGGCAACGTGATCCTGCTGGACGTCGCCCGTGCCCTGGCCGGCATCGGCGGCGCCGCGATCTTCTCCGGTGGCACGGCGCTGCTCTCCACTGTCTTCGAAGGTCCCGCCCGCGGCCGGGTGTTCGCGCTCTTCGGCACCGTCGCCGGCATCGGCGTCTCCTTCGGCCCGTCGCTGTCCGGCGCGCTGATCGAGAGCGCCGGCTGGCGCTGGGTGTTCGCCGTGCACGTGATCGTGCTCGCCGTGGTCCTGCTCGCCGTCCCGACCATGCGACGCGCCGTTCAGGAGACCCGTACCCAGGGCGCGCGCATCGACATCCTCGGCTCCGCCCTGTTCGTTCTCGCCATGCTGCTGCTCACCACCGGCATCGCGCAGGGCCCGCAGTGGGGCTGGACCGGCCCGGGCGTGCTCGGCCTGTTCGCGGGCACGGTCGTCGTGCTCGCGATCTTCGCGGCCGTGGAGAAGCGCAAGGAGCACCCGATGCTCGACCTGAGCATCGTGACCAACCGCCGGTTCATGGCGATCTGCCTGGTCCCGGTGGCCGGATCCTTCGGCTTCGTCACCATGCTGACCTACCTGCCCAGTTACCTCACCGCCGCCGGCGGCTACCCCAGCGGCGCGGCCGGTGCGATCATGCTGATGCTGACCGCCCCGATGCTGGTCCTCCCGCTGGTCACCGCCAAGCTCGTCGCCAAGGGCGTCTCCGCGATCGGCATCATCCACCTGAGCCTGGCCCTCCTGGTGGTCGGCGCCGTCGGCCTCGAACTCTTCGAACCCGACATCAACCTCGGCCTGGTCGCCCTGCCCATGGTGATCACCGGCACCGGCTACGCCCTCGCGGCCGGCCTCGTCGACGGCCAGGCCCTGGCACTCGTCGCCCCGGAACGGGCCGGCATGGCCGCGGGCTTCCTCAACACCATGCGCCTCGGCAGCGAGGCCGTCGCCGTGGCCGTCTACGGCTCGCTGCTCGCGACCGTCATCAACGGCAGGACCCGGGACGGCATCGCCGGCTATCCCGGCGCCGGTGACCCGGCCACCGTCGTCGGGACCGTCGCGAGCGGCAACATCTCCGGCCCCGCAGGACAGGTCGCCGAGACGCAGCGCGCCGGCTTCACCGACCTCCTGGTCCACGCCTATGACGGCGCCTTCCACGCCGTCCTGTGGGTGCTCGGCGGCATCTGCCTGGTGCTGCTCGTGCTCGTCGTGGCGCTGCTGAGCGGCCGCAAGGCCGGGCGCGCAGCGGCCAGTTGACCCTGCGGCCACTCCGGGGCGGAAACCGCCGCTCTCGCCTGCCTGGACGTCCCGGGCGGGCGGTGAGCCCGGGGACTACCGCTGGGCGTCGAGCAGCGGCTGGATGTGGTCGGGCGCCTTCTGGATGGGGTGCACGACGACGCGCCCGTCCTCCGGCAACCACTCGGCCGAAGCGCCGAGTTCGAGCGCGACGGCGAAGACCTTCGCCGCGTCGAGGTGCTGCGACCCGTCTGCGTCCGGCTCGTCCTGCATCACCGCGTCGGTGACCGGAACGGAGACGTACGCCTCCTCCACCGTCGTGCGCCGCAGGCGAACCGAGATCGAGTAACTCGTCATGTCTCCCCCTTGACCGATCGCCGCCGCTGTCGGCGGCCGAGGCGTCAACCCTAGTGGCTCGGGTGCTGAGCGGGCCGAGGCCCAGGGAGGACCTGCTGGGGAGGGCGGAGGGCGGCGGGCGGTGGTCGCACCGCACTGGAGGACAGGACGACCACACCGTGACGGTGCTGCGTGCCCTCACCGTCGGACCGCGTGCATGACCTCACCCGCCGGGGGGAGAACGCCCACGCCGAGTGTGGGCCCGGCAATAAGGTCGTTTCCGTGACCGAGACCGCCGCGCCACCCCCGCCCGACACCCAGAGCCAGACGCTCCGCCAGCTGGTGGGCGAACCCGCCTGGGCGGCGATGCTCGACGGCGCACTGGTGCGGCGCCACCCCATCGGCTCCACGCTGCTCAGGCAGGGCGAAGCGGGGCAGCACGTCCTGGCGCTGCTCGGCGGCGTCGCGAAGGTGCTGCGGCGCGAACACAGCGGCGAACTCACCCTGTTGGCGTTCCGCGGGCCCGGTGAACTGCTCGGCGAAGTGGCCGTCCTCGACGGCGGTACCCGGTCGGCGAACGTGCTCTCGATCACCGACTGCACGGTCGCCGTCCTCGCCAAACCGACGTTCCTGCACATCGTCGCCGCCCAGAACCTGTACCCCGTCCTGGTCCGCTACGCCCTCGCCCGCCTGCGCGAGTCCGACCTCGCCCGGGCCGGCGGCGACATACTGCCCCGCCTCGCCGCCGCCCTGCTCACCCTCGCCGACCTCTCCGCCGCACCGCCCGGCGGACCCGTCGAACTCGCCCTCACTCGCGAGGAGTTGGCCCAGCACCTCGGCGTCTCCCGGAACACCGTCAGCACCGGCCTGGGTGA
The DNA here is from genome assembly GCF_043200475.1 of Kitasatospora sp. NPDC048407. Classification (NCBI taxonomy): domain Bacteria; kingdom Bacillati; phylum Actinomycetota; class Actinomycetes; order Kitasatosporales; family Streptomycetaceae; genus Kitasatospora; species Kitasatospora sp. NPDC048407. The sequence goes on from NZ_JBICXW010000002.1 coordinate 29,024, forward strand.
ACTCGCCCCGCTCGGCGTGCAGAGCGCCCGGAAGCGCGTCCTGCTCACCGACCTGTCCGCGCTGCGCCGTGCGGCTCCACGGCATTGACCAGCCGTCAGCCGTGCTGTGACGCCCGTCACTCTCCTTTCGCACCGCGCGAGCACACCGCCTCGCGCGAACTCGGGAAGCTGGAGGCACTTCGTCCGCACAAGAAGATTCCGAGGTGCCGCCATGACCCAGTACGACCAGTGCGACCAGTACGACGAGCACGAGCCGATGCGCCGCCCGTACGACCGGCCGCTGCCGCAGGCCAGTGCCCTGCCGCACAGTCGCAGCCGTCAACTGCCGCCCTACCGGGGGCTCGTGGCCGTCGACGCCAAGGACTTCACCGGGTACCCCGCGATCGAGCACGGGGTGATCAGCCGGGCCGTGCCGGAACTGCTGGAGCGCTCCTTCGAACGGGCCGGCCTGGCCCACGTCTGGGACGACCGGCGGTTCCCCGCGTCCACCGGCGACGGCTACATCTTCGGCTTCGACCCGGCCTGGATGCCGTTCCTGATCCACCCCTGGCTGCACACCCTGCAGGACGTGCTGACCGAGTTCAACGTCCACTCGGCCGGCGCCGTCCGCACCCGGCTCCGGGTCAGCCTGCACATCGGCCCGCTGCCCGACACCGGCGACGAGTTCGACGGCAACGGCACCCCGCGCAACGACACCCACCGGCTGCTCGACTCCCGCCCCGTCAAGGCGATGCTGGCCGCGTCCAGCGAAAGCATCACCCACGTCGCCGCGATCCTCTCCGACCGCTGCTACCAGGACGCCGTCGCCTCCGGCTACACCGGCCGCCACCCCGACCACTTCGTCGAGGTCCCCGCCACCGTCGAGGGCAAGCGCTTCGACCAGCGCGCCTGGCTGTACGTCCCGATGCCCTCCGGCAACCTCTACGACCGCCGCATCCTCGGCGACCGCGTCGTCGACGAACACGAATCCGCGAAGTCCACCGCGGACACCGACGAGCGGGGCGTCGGTCGGCCCGCGCGGTCCTACGTCACCCAGCGGGCGGACCGGGGCATCATCAACTCCGGTACCGTGCACGGCGGTCAGAGCGTCACCAACACCGGCCGCGACAGCATCGGCGGGGACCGGTTCGGCGGGGACCGGTTCCGCGGGGACAAGATCGGCGGCGACCGCCTCGGCATCGCCGGTGACTACGTCGGCGGTAACAAGTCCGGCACCGTGAACGGCAACCAGGCCGGTTCGGTCCACGGCAACCAGGGTGACACCGTGCGCGGCAACAAGAAGGAGAAGCGCCGGTGACCGCGCCCGACGCCGGACCCCCCGAACAAGCGGCGGAGTCCTTCGCGGACGACCCCGACGAGGAGATGTACGACGACGAGTTCGCCGACCGGTTCGCGGAGCACCTCGCGGGCGGGCAGCCGTTCATCTACGCCCCCAACGGCAGCATCAACACCGGCTCCGTGTACGGCGGCCAGCGGGTGAAGAACGTCGGCGCATCGGTCGGCGGCCCCGGGCCGCGCCGCGTCGAGGCCTTCGAAGGGCCGATCACGGAGGCGGAGATCCTCGACGCGCGGTTCGGATTCGCCGAACCCGACTGGTTCCGGCAGGCGCTGTCCGAACTCTCCACCCGGATCCTGTTCCTGACCGGCGAGCCCGGCAGCGGACGCCGCACCGCCGCGCTCAACCTGCTGTACCGGCACAGCGGCCACAGCCTGGACCTGCGCGCTCTCGACAGCGGCGTGGACCTGTCCTCCTGGCGGCCCACCCACACCAAGGTGCGGGGCTACCTGGTGAACGGCCTACTGCCTCAACAGGCCTTCGGGCCCGCGGTGTTGGCGAACCTGCGCGCCAAGCTCAAGGACGCCGGCGCCTGCATGGTGATCGTCCTGCCCAACGAGCCGGGCAGGCTCCGCGGCCTCACCCGCGACCTGCACGTCGAGCCGATCCGCTGCACCCCGCCCGCACCCCGCGCGGTCTTCGACGCCCGCCTGGCGGCCACCGTCCCGTCCGAGCAGCGCCGCAACCGGTTGGAGGGCGCGCTCAAGCCGTTGCTGGCCGACGATCTGACGCCAAGTCAGGTCGCTGAACTGGTCGCCGAAGTGGCCGCCGGCGGGGACGACGACCCCGACCCGGACGTGCTGCGCGAGCGCCTCAGCTACCTTGCCGAGGACGAGGTGCCGGAACTGCTCGACCGGCTCCGCGACGACCCCGACGGCCTGGCCTTCCTGCTGGCCATCAGCGTCTTCGAAGGGCTCGACCACCGGATCGTCCAGGACGAGGCCAGACGGCTCGTCGCCCTGGCCGACGGGCGGCTCGACGCCGTCCTGACCGGCGAGGACGAAGGCGCCAAGCGCAGCACCCGTCCCAACCCGAAGTTCGTGCTGCGCCGCCCGCTCGAAGAACTGCTCCGGATGGTCCGCGCCGAGTGCCGGCCGCCGGAGATCCGCAACACCTCCGGCTTCAACTACACCGTCGAACCCGTGCACTTCACCCGGCACCGGCAGAGCGAGACCGTGCTGCGCCACCTGTGGCGGCAGTACGGCGGGTCGTCCGAACTGCTCACCGAGTGGATGGACACCATCCCCGGCAGGGACAGCGATCTCGCCGAGCGGGTCGGCCGGGTGATGGGCCTGGCCGCCAGTTGGGGCGGCGGCCGGCGGGCGCTGCGGCACATCGAGAAATTGGCCGACTCGGACCGGGCCCGCAGCCGGAGCGCCGCCGCCTACGCGCTCGGCATCGCCGCGCAGGAACCGGTGCTCGCCAGTGAGGTCAAGTACCGTCTGGATCAGTGGAGTTACCAGGCCGGCAAGTACCGGCGCTGGACGGTCGCCCGAGCCTGCGGAACGGACTTCGGTCTCGCCCGGCCGGAGGTGGCGCTCACCCTGCTGCACCGCTGCTACCGGGGCCGGGACGGCGACGAGGCGGGTGTGGCCGGCGAGGTGGACAGGGCGCTGTCCGCGCTCTTCGCGGCTGGCAACGAGGAACTCGTGTTCCGCGCCCTCACCACTTGGGCCGAGCGGCCCGGTGGTGACGCGGATCTCCTCCTGTGGGTCTTCCCCAGCCTGATGTACTGCGACGATTCCTGGTTCCAGCGGCATCTGACCACCGTCACCGAGCACACCGCCACTGTCCTCGCCCTGGTCCGCCAACTCCTCGATGACGAGCGCCACTTCCGCACCATCTGCTTCGCCCTGCTCTACTGGTGTCGCACCGCTGTTTGGGACGAGGAGTTCCGGCCGGCGGTCGAGACCCTGCTGTCCGCCCTGGCCCAGGACATGCGGCACGGCGTCTTCGCCCTGTTCGTCGAGATCGACCGCTACGACGGCGACCTGGCCGGCCGTCACATCGCCCGCCAGGCCCTGGAGGACTGGCGCCGCGGAACTCCGCGTACCAACCGCCAAGCGGCCAACGGCAGTTATCCCGCATCACCGGACGGAGGATCCGATGTCCACTGAGAACGACGCACCGCTGTACGTCCGGGCCCCGCGCGCCCTGTGGCGGGAGGTGCTGCGCCACCGCTGGTCCGCGCCGCGCAACCGGGCGCTGGTCCTGCGCGACCGCAGCGGCGGCTTCCACCGGGCCGGGGCCGACCCGAGCGGCCCGGCGCTCGGCAAGTTCCCGGCCGCCCGGCTGCGCCTGCGCGACTACGACCAGGCGTTCCACGTCGACCTCGACCAGCGCGTCGGCTCCCGCACCGTCGGTCTGCCGACCGGTCGCGGCACCAAGTCGACCGAGGTCCGGGTGCTGTGGTGGGCGGACGATGCCGCGCAGGTGGTGCGCAGTGGCACGCTGTACGGCTGGCATCCGGTGCGCAAGGAGCTGGAACGGTGCCTGGGCCACATCGGTGACGAGTACGCCGCCCTCGGGAGGCGGGTCACCGCCGATGTCCTGCTGCAGTACCTGGGCGGGCCGCGCCGCCTGCCCGATCACGGCCTGGTGTACCGCGTCACGGACGTCTCCACCCGTGAGGACGCGGAGGAACTGCGGCTCGGCGAACCGGTGGAGGCGGGTGCGCCGTACCCGTGGACCGACAGCCGGGAGGAGTACGAGTTCTGCAAGCAGGCCGTCCAGGAGGGCCCCGTCTCGCTCGCCGCGCTCTGGCTGGTGCGCCATCCGGAGCAGGTCAGTCAGGTGCTGGACTGGGCGGTCGGTCACGCCGACCTGATTCGCGGCGAGACGACCTGGCAGGACCAACTGGCGGGCCTGCTCGGCAAACTGCCGCAGCAGGAGCAGGACGAGCTCTCCCTGCTGCTGCACGACCGGCTGTCCGCACTCGGCCGCCGCGTCCCCGGCCCGACGCCGCCGCCCGCTCCGCAGACGCCGCCACCCGGCCACGACTGGACCGGCGGCGGCCTGAACGGCCGGGTGGCGGGCGACCGGCTGAACGGGGTGGCGCGGTGATGCGGTTACCTGTCCGGCATCGCACGACCGCGGCGGCGTTGCGTCGGCGGCGGGATGGCGCGCACGTGGGGCCGGCGTCGCGCAGCGCACGGGCGGTGGCGGCCATGGAACGGCTGGCGGCGGCCAACAGCGCCGAGCTCGGCCGGGCCGACGCGAAGGCCGCGGTGCTGCTGGGCTTCACGGGCGCGGCGTTCGGGGCGTTCCTCCCGCTGAGCCGCGACGGCGGTGGCGGGTCCTCGGCCGCGCACCTGCTGTGGTGGACGACGGCGATGAGTGCGCTGCTGGCCGTCGCGTGCTTTGTCGCCGCGATCGTGCCGCGCCGCCGCCGGGGGCGGCGCAGGGCGACCGGCGCGCCCGGCTACTTCGAGCACATCACCGCGGCGGACGGCGCCGAGCGGCTGGGCGGCGAGTTCGAGGCGTCCGGGCGGGATCCGGGGCGGGCATTGCTGTCCTCGCTGATCGGGACCAGTGCGATCATCCGTTCGAAGTACCGCTGGATCGAGGCGGGCACGACGCTGCTGCTGCTCGCCCTGATGCAGTTCGGCGCGGTGCTGCGGCCGGTCTGACACGCCGCAGCCCCGGCCTGGTCGGGCCGGGGCTGCGGGTGGGTGCCGGGGTGGTCAGGCGGCGGCGGGGGCCGGGAGGTCGAGGCCGCGGGTGGTGACCAGGTGGGCGGTGCCGTCCACCAGGCGGTAGGAGAGGCCGACGACGGCGGTGCGTCCGGCGTCGACCGCGTCGGAGAGGATGCGCGAGCGCTCCATCAGCAGGGCGACGGTGTGCCTTATGTGCTCGTTGATGAAGTGGGAGTTGTCGGTGTGTCCGGCGGCGTTCGCGGCGAGCACGCTCGGGGTGACCCGTTCGATCACGTCGCGGACGAAGCCCTCGCCGGTGGCGCCGGCGGCGACCGCCTCGCGGGTGGCGGCGACGGCGCCGCAGGAGTCGTGCCCGAGGACCACGACCAGCGGGGTGCCCAGCAGGCTCACGCCGTATTCGATGCTGCCGAGCACCTCGGGACCGAGCACGTGGCCGGCGGTGCGGACCACGAACAGGTCACCGAGGCCCTGGTCGAAGATGATCTCGGCGGCGAGTCGGGAGTCGGAGCAGCCGAACAGCACCGCGAACGGTGCCTGCGCCGGCGCCGTCTGGGTGCGGCGGGCCGCATCCTGGTTCGGGTGGTGGGGGCTACCGGCGACGAACCTGCCATTGCCCGCCAGCAGCATCTCGAAGGCTTCCCGGGGAGTGAGGTTCGCGGCGTCTGTCATGCCCGCAGACTACGTCCCCCGGCTAGGGGCAGGCTCGTCCGGGCCACCTCCTGGACGCGCCGGAGCCGCTCACGGAACGGGACGAACCAGTCGAAAATGGCCGGAATCGTTCGAATATCGGTGTGGCGGCGGCGATAATTATGCAGGAACTGCGCCGTTGGTGCGGACACCATCGATCCCGCCGGCCGGCCCCGCGAGCGCGTTGACGATGCGCCGGGCCGGCGCCGCTCAGTAGCAGCGGTACTCGCGGTAGCCCTCGTTGGTCTCGCCGTAGTTGTTGCGGAACACCACGTTGTAGTGGCCGTACCGGGCCCCGTTGCCGCCGGTGAACGTGTACGCCAGGGTCTGCACGAACCCGCCGTTGCCGTAGTAGTTGGTGTAGTAGTCCGGGCAGCCCATGCCCGTCAGGTCGGCGATCCCCGCGGCGGAGGCGGTGCCGGTCATTCCGACCACCAGCGCACCCCCGAGGGCGAGAACGGACATGGCCTTGGCGGCGCGGCGGATGGGCACGGGGGCTCCTCTGGGTAGCGAGGTTCGGGGCGGCCGTGGGTGGGCCGGGAGGGATCCTGCCGGGGTTGAGTTGAGCGCGTCAATGGTATGTACCAATTGGCGCCGGAGGATGGCCGGAATCGGACTCGCGGCGCGGTGGCGTGCCCTCGGCAGCGCGGGAGGGCCGCTCGGGATGCCGGGTCGAGCTGCGCCAACTCCTCGGCGAGGCCGCCCCGTCGGGCCGCTTCGCCGTCGGGCCGCTTCGCCGTCCGGCGGCCGAGCGCCGAGCGTCGAGCGTCGAGCGCGGAACTCCGTGGCGAGGTGGCAATCGGGTCCGGCATCATCCCCGTGTGATCATCATGCAGCCCGTTCTGGAGATCTTCGCCGACGACGACTTCACGCTCTGGCCGGTCGGCAACCACGAGCCGTACGGAGTCCTGGCACTGAACGGGAAGTTGACGCCGGCGGAGGTCGGCACGGCAGTCAAGCGGATCGCCGACTGCAACGACTTCGAGCCGGAGGAAGAGCACGGGCCGTGCCCGACCGATCCGCTCGGTATGTTCCTGCACGGGCTGCTCACCATGCCGGACCTGTTCGCCGCCGGCGGCCTCCGGTTGACCGACACCGCGACCGGCACCGTTTTCGAGCCCGGCTGCTGCAACGGGCTGGAGACCTGGCGGGACTGGCTGGACGCGCTGGAGGTCGGGGGCAGCGCCACCTTCGGCCACGACCCGTCCCCGCTGGCCGAACGCGTCGGCGGCACCGTCCGGCTGACGCTCGACGCCGAGGCCGAGAGCGCCGGCCCGGTGATCGAACTGCCGGTGGACGAGGTACGCGCACTCGTCGCCGGCGCCGAGCAGGACCTGCGGGACTTCCTCGGGCTTGCCGCAGCCTGGGCCGAGCAGCACCTGTCGACCCACGCCGCCGCTGTCACCGCCGCCCTGTCCCGAGCGCTGGACCTGGACCAGGACCTGGAGCTCGCTGAATGACCAGCTTCCGGACCCACCGGGCCCGCGTGCACGACGACCGGCTCCCCGTCCACCGGCGGCACAGCGCGCTGCGCACCTGCGTCACCGAATTCGCCCCCTACGGCTTCCGTGCGACCTACCACCACCTCACCCTCAGCGCCCGCATCCCCCGGCGCCTGGAGGCGGACCCGGACTCGCTGCTGCGGGCAGTGGAGGAACTGCACGAGGCCCGGCTGCTGCTGCGCGCGCAAGTGGAGAAGTTCGAGGAGCGACGCCGGACGGAGAAGCGGGCCGGGCGCCGAGCCGTACCGAACCCCCAGCCGTGGTGGCTGCAGGGCCGGGGCAGCGAGCTGAGCATCTGGTACGACGATCCGTTCCGCCACCCGCCGCTGCGCCTGGCCGCGTACGTCCGGCGGCAGAACGCCCTGATGGACGGCGCCGAACTGCCCGGCTGTCGGGCCTGCGGATACGAGGGAGCGCCGAGGTCGCGCTCGACGGGGCACGGCTGGATCGACCAGTGCGGCCAGTGCTCAGCGGTGCTGGCACCATGCCCGTGCGAGCGCCGGCACCCGCTCGTACCCACGGTCGCGAACGGCTGGCCCGCGATCTGGCGGCGGGCGCACATGGGCGATGATGGCAGGCCCAACCCGCACTGGCCCGCGAGCTGACGCACGCGCCTCCCGCACCCCGAGCAACAGGAACCGGCCCATGACCCTTCTCGTGCACACCTTCCTCCCCGCCGCCGACGGCGAACGCGAGTTCCTGGAGGATCCCGCGTACGGCCAAACCCTGGCCGGCTTCGAGAGCACCCGAACCCGCCTGTGGGGATCCGAAGCGATCCGGGCCTTGGGCGCCCGGTTCTTCCCGCGGCTCGACGGCCACGACCTCTACGTGGTGCCGGAGGAGATCGACGACTTCCTCGCGGAGTGTGACCTCGTCCGTCCGCACCTCGACCAGCTGGCCGAGCAGGGTGGTTATGAAGCCGACTACGTCGCCGAGCGGTTCGACAACATCCTTGTCGCCGCGCGCCGGGCCAAGTCGGTGGGCGGCGGGATCGTCGTCTGGTAGCCATGCCGGGTACATGGCCGGGGTGGGTGTCGGCGGGCGGGGTTACGGTCTCGGCCCATGGGGTTCTCGGGATCTTTTGTCGTGGCGCGGGTCGACCGGCCGTTGAACGAGTTGGCATCGGTACGGGCAGCGGGTGCGCCGCTCTACTGGTTGGCCACGGACGGGGCGTGGCAGATCCTTCAGATGCACACGGACGACAAGACCCCGGACGCGATCCTCGCGGGGACGGGGGGTCCGGTGCTTGAGATGCACGTCCACGACAGCGACCTCGCCTGGGTGGAGGCCAAGGGTCTGGCCGACCTGGGTTGGCGCGGTGTGCTGTCTCCGGAAATGGCGCGGGATCACCAGGTCCCCGAGTGGTGGATCGGCGAGCCCGACGAGGTCGGCCGCAAGGCCGTGGCCTGGGCGGAGGAGGCCGGGCTGCGGCCCGATCCGGCCGCCGTTCGGGTTGCCCTGGTCGCGGAGAGCGACCCGTTTGCTGAGGACTTGATATTCGCCCTGGTCAAGGCCATGGGCCTCAGGTTCGGTCCTGGCGAGAACCTGATACTCAGCTAGGGCATGCCTGAACGGCCGTGCGGGGACGGCCCGTTGGGCTTCCGCCGTCAGGGCGCTTGGCGGTAGAGGACGGCCGTCGCCGCCGTGATGCTGGCCGCGAGGAGAAGCGCCCAGGGGAGGTGGTGGTGCAGGACGAGGAGGGCGCCCGGGGCGGTGCCGGCGGTCATGGTGAGGGCGGCGAGGATGCGGCGGCGCTGGTGGGGGGAGTGGCGGCCGGCCAGGCGGGTGTCGGCGGCGAGGCCGGTGAGGGTCATGGTCAGGACGGTGGTGGTGAGATCGGGGACGCCGAGGCTGCGGACGGTGGCGTTGCGCAGTCCCATGGCGACGGCGAGCAGGGCGATCACGCCGTACTGGACGGCGCCACCGGTGCCCACGGCGAAGGCCACGACGGCGGCGGCGAGGTGGAGCAGGGTCTCGGCGGCGAGGGCCGGTCGGAGACGGCCGGTGGTGAGGCGTCCGCCGAGGGCCGCGCCGAGCAGGAACGCCCCGAGCGAGGTGAGTGAGCCGAGGGTCGAGAATCCGGGCGCGCCGGCCAGCGCGAAGCCGATGACGACCACGTTGCCGGTCATGTTGGCGGCGAACACGTGGTCGAGCCCGAGGTAGCTGACGGCGTCGATCAGTCCGCTCACCGCCGTGAGCCCGAACAGTGCGAGGGCCAGCGGGTCGCCGTCCTCGGTGGCCGCGCCGATCGGCCGGGACGGTGACGGGGGTGCGGCGGACGCGGGCACGGCTCCTCCGGGGCGGACGGACTGTCGGCTGGTCAGTAGCCTGCCAGGGCGCCGCCGCACACCGACGGACCCCGCAGCCCGCCGACACGTCCGGTCGAACGCCGGGCGCGGGCCGTACCGGCGGGAATGCTGGTGCCCATCGACGCAACCGGCCTTCGGCGTACGGGGAATGACGATGAACCAGCGAGAATCGTCCGGCGCGCAGCTGAACCGTCGCGGCCTGCTGACCGCCGCCGCCGGAACCCTGGCGGCCGCGGCCGTCGCGCCACCCGCGGCCGCGGCCGTCACGCCACCCGCCGGCGCCGCCGGTGCGGCGTCCGGGCGGGATCCGGAGAGGTTTGGGCCGGCGGCGGTGCGGCCGGGGGATCCGCGGTACGAGAGCCTGCTGCGGGGCGACAACCACCGGTTCTGCGGGAGACCTGGCGGAACCAGCCGGCCGCATGCGCGTCCGTGACCCGGGACCACGGGTCTTCCGGGCCGGGTACTCGATCTACTTCACCACCCTCGATGACATGGTCAGCCACCTCAAGGCCGCCGAAGCCTCTGGACGCCTGGCCGGCAAACTCCGCACCTACCTGCGGCCCAGCGTTCTCGTGGTCGACGAGGTGGGCTACGAGCCCCTGGAACGCGCCGAGGCGAACCTGGTCCTCCAGGTAATCTCCAAGCGCTACGAGAAGGGCTCGATCATCCTGACCTCGAGCAAGACCTTCAGTGAGTGGGGCCAGGTCTTCGGCGACGACGTCCTCGCGACCGCGATCCTCGATCGGCTCCTGCACCACTGCGACGTAATCTCCATCAACGGCCCCAGCTACCGGCTGAAGAACCGGCTCGCCGCCATCGAGCGGGACAGCGACGCGGCCTGATCATCTGAGCCTCTGCAGCCAGCAAGGGCGGCTCTATTCGTCGAGGTACTGATACTCCCCGCTTGCGCCTCCGATCACCACACCCCCATCGCGGACCTGCCACTCACTCATGCCCTCGGTCTCATGGCTGACGAGGAAGAGGCCGGTGACCAGGTCGTTGTCATCGTCGGAGGCAGGGATCTGCGCTACGAGACGTAGTTGTTCCCGGAACCAGTCGACGGACTGCTCGCGCATGTCAGCACCGAAGAAGACCCAGTTGGTGAAGTTGTACTGCCGCTCGGGGAAGCCCCAGCCGCCGCTATAGGTCCGATCGGGGTCCTCGGAGCCGACGATCTCCTTGACTCGGACAAGCTGCTGGTCGTCGCACTCCAGCCAGCCCCTGATGCGGACAAAGACACCCACGACAATCGCTCCTTCGTGTCCCGGGCACCTTCTGCTGAGTGTCCACGGTGACGCCAAAACGAACGATAGGCGGAACGAGCTCGGCCCTGCAAAGGACTTGATCAGCTCAAACAGGACGTCAGACGGAGCTTCCGACAACTGAGCACGTTCGTCCGTACCTGGCTGAGCGCTTCAAGGAGTACGCCGGCAGGGACAAGGGCCCGGACACCGAAGCGCCCGGAACCCCATCCGTTCCCACGACGCCACGCCCCCCGTTCCCCGAAGACGTCAACCGTCCGACCGGCGGCTCGACGTCGTCCCGACGCCGAGCGGGATTGCCCCGGGCCGGCCTCGGCGGCGACGTGCTCCACGTCGGACATCAGCATCAGCGCCATGCGCGACACGACGGCATCGCACGAGCCTCTGGGAAAGGGGTTGCTGCACGCGGGTCACATGCGGGTCGGCACTGGCCATGGCGGGGCCGGCGAGCCATGTCGAGCTCCCGCTGCGACGGATCGGTGCCTGCGAGAGCCTGTGCGCCACGCCCCGGCGAGCAGGTTCACCAGCACATGGCTGGGCATGGCTTGATGTATCCCGACACCGATCGTTGGAGTCGATCAGAATCGCGACCTTACTGTCTTCACCGCGGAGGCCTTCCGCGTCCTGCGCCCCCGGCGGCCGGGCCGCCACCCGCGTCCGGCCCGAGTCAGTCAGCGGCTGCCGGGTTGCCGGCATGTCGGCCGGAGAGGACGAAGGCTGCGCCCACGGGAAGGCGGCGATCTCAGTCGTGCGGGACGACGGCGACCGGGGCGGTGCAGTGGTGGATCGCCGCGTGGGCGACAGCGCCGAGCCGGGTGCCGAGGCGGTGCTGCCGGCGGCCCACCACGACCAGGTCGGCCTGGGCCGAGGCGGCGACCAGCGCGTGCGCGGCACCGCCGGTCCTGGTCTCGGCGACGGCCTCGACGCCGGGATGTGCCGCCCGGACCGGCGCGAGCGCCTTGGCCAGCACGTCCATGAGCTCGGCGCCCCGGAGTTCCACGTCCTCCTGCGGCGGCATCCAGCCTGCCGCGGTCCAGAACGGGACCGCCTCCCATCCGTGCACTGCCCGCACTCGCGCCCCCCGGCGCTCGGCCTCGGCGAACGCGAACTCCAGCACCGCCGCGGAGGACTCACCGGCCACGCCCACGACGATCTCGGGGCGGTCGGCGGCGTCGGCAGGAGCTGCGGGCGCGCCGTCGCGGACCAGCACCACCGGGGTGGTGCTGCGGGCGGCCACGGCCAGGCCGACGGAGCCCACCACCAGGCCGGCGAAACCGCCGAGGCCGCGTGAGCCCAGCACGACGAGCCGGTGCTCCGCGGCACGGGCGAGCAGGGCGTCGGCGGGGTCGTCGGCCACCGCCTCGGTGACGACGTCCAGCGCGGGGTGAACGCCGCGCAGCCGGTCAGCGACCTCTTCCAACTCCAGCAGGGCGCCGCGGTGGGGAGCCGCCGCGGGCCCGTCGCTCCAGGCCGAGCCGAGCCAGGGCCAGGCGTGCACGATCCGCAGCGGTTCGCCCTGCCGGGCCGCCTCGGCGGCGGCCCAGCCGACTGCGGTTTCGGACCGCGCCGATCCGTCGAACCCGGTGACGATTCCGTGGGCCATGGCCGTTCCCTTCTGTCGGGCGGTGACCCGGTGTCCCGCCTCCGGGATCCATGCTGCTGCTCGCGGCGACCGCCCCGACAGGACCCGACGGTCCCTCGCGCGGACCCAAGGTCCTTCTTCGCAGCAGGACTTGGCATGGGGCCGGGTGGCGTCGGCGGGTTGCTCAGCGCAGCCAGCGGCGGGACCGGACCACCGGCAGGGTGGCCCACCAGCGGCCCAGGCCTCAGCGGTCACCGGCCTGCGCGGCCGCGAGGACGATCGACAGGAGGGCATAGACCATGTGGTGGTCGACGACCGGGTTGGTCGATCCGCGGGGTGCCCCGCCCGCGAGGTGTTGGGCGGGAGGCCATTCGGCCGCCCAGTGGAACCTCCGGAATCTTGCTGACCTTTTGCTGACCCCGGATGTTGGATCACGCCCCTGAGCTGGGGAGAGACGTCGATCTCGTGATAACAAGCAGAACTACCCGCGCCTGCAACGCGTCAAGGCCCGCTGGGACGCGAACAACATCTTCCGGCATGCTCTCTCGATCGAACTGCCGCACTGACCTGGCATGCAGGCCGGAATCGAGTATCCGGAGCCGCAGCCGAATCCTTCGGTGTGTCCACAAATGATGTGATCATGTGAAGTGAGTGTTCGTCAGATCACTTAGACGGTAACGTCTTTCGCCATGGGGCGGGAGGATCCTTGGCTCGCGCGCATCGAGGACACCCAGGGGCGCGTGCATGGTGCCGGGACGATGCTCGACGGCGAGTATGTGCTGACGTGTGCGCATGTGGTCGAGGAGGCGATCGGCGCTGTGCGCGGGGCCGATCGCGAGGTCCGGGTCCGTATTGCCGGACGTCCCGACGAGGCCCATCCGGCGACCGTTGTCGAGAGTTGCTGGCAGCCGCCGCTGCCGGATCAGCGTGGGGATGTGGCGATTCTCGCCCTTCGGTCCGTGGTGCCGGGCGCGCCGCGGGCGAGGATCCGGCGGACCTGGCAGCACGACGAGATCGTGCGGATCTTCGGATTTCCGGCGGGTACCGACAACGGTCAGCTGGCCAGGGCGAAGATCGCCTCGTACGACTTCACGGGGGAGCGGGTGCAGCTCGACGCGGTGCTGGAGCAGCGCGTCGATCGCGGGTTCAGCGGCGCGGCGGCGCTCGCCGCGAGTGGTGAGATCCTCGGCGTGATCGCGGTGGTCCGGGCGCCGCTCGCCGAGAGCAGCTGGATGATCGCGGTCCGGACGCTGTACAAGTACGCGAGCGCGGTGCTCGACGGGCATCTGGCGAGCCGGCCCTCGCAGGTGGCGCCGAGCGACTGGTCGTCGCCGCGGGTCCCGGAGGTCCTGGACGACCCGGTGCAGCTCGCGCTGACCCGGCACCTGGTCGGCTGGCTGGCGTCCGGTGGGCCGGGCGGGGTCTGTGCGATCGGCGGTGGCGGCGCGGTCGCGCTGACGTCCCGTCTGGTGGGCCTGACGGTGCCGGGCTACCGTCGGGCGGCCCCTGACGAAACCGTCACCGGCGCCCCGCCCGGCACCGTTCCCCAGCTGGGTGAGGTGGACGCCGCCGTCGACGCGACCGGGCGGACGACGGAGCAGGTCGCCGAGCAGCTCGCGGAGAGTCTGAGCCTGCTGACCGACCGCGTCACGGATGAACTCTTCCACCAGCTGGAGGAGTTGGGCTCACCGATCGTCGTCGTGGTGAACGCGGTCGACCTGGCGGCCGACCCGGGTGAGCTGTACTACCGGCTGCTCGAACCGATCGCCGCGCGGGCGCCGAGCATCGGCGTGCGCCTGCTGCTCGCCTACCACGGCGACCCTCCGCGTTACGTCCGCAGCGCGGTCGCGGCGAGCCTCGGGCGGCCCGCCGCGACCGCCCCGCCGGGCGGTCAGCGGGGCGGTGGGCACGGCGGGGCGACGCGGTTCGGCCAGCGACTCGAGCGGCTCGACCGGTTGGCGGAGGAGGTCGAGGCGGCCGAGCGCGACGCCCGGGTGTGCCGCGACCACGTCGCACCGCGGATCCTCGGCACGCCGCCGCCGCAGGTCGCCGGCGCCGCCGCGCTCGCGGTCCGCCTGCGGGTGCTGCGGGACACCCAGCACCACGATGGTGCCGGACCGGCCAACGCCGGATCCGCCCTCCGGGGACGGCTGCTGGGCGAACTCCATGCCTGCGAGGAGGCGGCCGCCCGGTTGCTGGCGCGGGCCCGGCGCCTGCACGCCGCGTGCACGGCCCTGCTCGCCCGGCGCGACCGGGCCCGGGGGCGGCTGGACGCCTACCGCTCGGAGGCCGCGGGGCGCGGCCTGATCGAGGAACTGGGCGAGCCGTACGAGGCGGCCCGGCGGCTGCTCTACAGCGGTGAATGCGATCTGCCCCTCGCCGAGCTCCGGGTCGAGGAGTACCACCAGGCCGTTCGACGCGTGATCGACGGGAGACAGGCATGAACCGGTGCAACCGTCCTGGCTGCGGTGGCGAACTCGACGCGACCGGCTACTGCCGGCGCTGCCTGCTCCCGCCACTGGTGGCCCCGCCGGCGGGCGCCGGCCGGCCGCCGGCCGGGGAACAGGCCCCGGTGCGCTCGGTGCGCTCGGCGCCGGTGGGCACAGGTCGCGGCATGGTGCCGGTGGGCACGGAGCGCGGCGTGGCCCCCGTGCGGTCGGTGCGGTCGGTGCCGGTGGGCACAGGCTTCGGCGTGGTGCCGGTGGGCACGGAGCGCGGCGTGGTGCCGTCCGGGCGCCGCGCAGAACTCGTCCAGCCGCCGCGCCAGTTCGGCGACGACCCCTGGTGGGGGCTGGGCCTCGTCACGCTGCCGACCATCGACGGACCGGAGCCGGGCCAGGCGGTCAAGGCCGTGCCGCAGATCCCGGAGGAGCGGAGGGTCTGCCCCAACCCCGCCTGCGGCCGCCCGGTGGGCACCGGCCTCGACGGCCAGCCGAGCCTGTTGGAGGGGCGCTGCCCGTACGACGGAACGGCCTACTCGTTCGTGCCGAGACTCAGCCCGGGCGAGCTGCTGTCGGACCGCTACCGGGTCGCGGGCTGCATCGGGCACGGCGGCTTCGGCTGGGTCTACCTCGCCCACGACGAGCGCCTGAACAACCGTCCGGTGGCGCTCAAAGGCCTGATCGACGCGGAGGACCCCGTACATGTCGAGGACGCCGCCGAGGAGAAGCGGTTCCTGATCGAGCTCAGGCACGCCGACATCGTCGACATCTACGACTTCGTCACGCACGAGCCGGCGGGCGGGTCCCGGCACGGCTACCACGGCTACCTGGTGATGGAGTACCTGCCCGGCTACTCCCTGGAGCGCCCGGACCTGTTCGGCAAGCTGGAGACCGAGCAGATCATCGGCTACGTCCTGTGCGTGCTCCGGGCGTTCCAGTACCTGCACGACCGCCAGTACCTGTTCTGCGACCTGAAGCCGAGCAACCTGATGGTGTACGGCTCCCGGATCAAGCTGATCGACCTCGGCGCGGTGCGCGAGGCCGGGAGGCCGGGCAGGTGGGCGTACTCGGAGGACTACCGGGCCCCGGAGCTGCTGGACACCGGGCCCACCGTAGCCACCGACCTCCACACGGTGGGCCGGACCCTGGAGTCGCTCCTCGGGTGGTACACCGCCGACCCGGACCATGCCCGCTTCACCTCACTGCGTCAGCTCATCAGCCGCGCCACCAACGCCGATCCGCAGCTGCGGTTCGGTTCGGCGGCCGAGATGGCGGGCCAACTGAGCGGCGTGCTGCGCGAGTTGGTCTCCAGGCGCGACGGCACCCAGTACACCGCGCCGTCGCTGCTCTTCGCCCGCTCCACCACGCTGCTCGACCCCGGACTCGGGACGGTGCCGCCGCTCGACCGGTGGACGAGCACCGCGGCGCTGCGGGCGGCCGCCGAGGGCAGCTGCCGTCCGCTCGTCACCGCCCCGCCCGCGCCGGTCATGGCGGCGGCCGGGCTGCCCGAGCCGCTGGTCGACGCCCGCGATCCCGCCGCCGGGTTCCTCCGGGCCTCGGTCAGCGCCGATCCGGCCGTCGCCCTCTCCCAGCTCGCCTCCTACACCGACGCGGCCCCGGCCGCCGCCCGCGTCCCCTCGCCCGAGGTCGAGTTGCTGCGCTGCCGGCTCCACCTGCGGCTCGACGACCTCGAAGCGGCCCGCGCCGCGCTGGACCGGGCGAGGGGCCTGCTGCGGCCCGGCTGGCGGCTCAACTGGCACGAGGGGCTGACAGCCCTGGCCGAGCGGCAGTTCGGCGGCGCGGAGAAGATGTTCACCGCCTGCCACCGGATGCTGCCGGGTGAGCTCGCGCCGAAGCTCGCGCTGGCCCTGTGCGCCGAGTACCGGGCGGCGACCGACGAGGAACTCGACGCCGCAGCGGCCGCCTACCTGTCGGTGTGGCGGACCGACAGCTGGCACGAGAACGCCGCCTTCGGCCACGCTCGGACCAGGCTCCGCCGCGGCGACCGGGCCGGCGCGGTCTCGGCGCTGCGGGAGATACCCGACACCTCGCCGCACCACCGGGCGGCCCGGATCGCCGCGCTGCGGATCCACACCGGGCGGCTCGGCGCCGGCCCCGAGGGCCTGCCCGGCCGCACGGACCTCGCCGAAGCCGAACAGGCGCTGGCCACACTGCCGTTGGACGAACCCGAACGGCGCCGGCTCGCCGCCCTGATCATGGAGGCCAGGCTCGACCGTCGGCGCAGCGCGCGACCGGACCGCACCGCGTCCGAGGACGAAGCCACCGAGCACGAACTCCGGTCGTGGCTGGAGAAGGAATACCGGGCGTTCGCCCAGTGGGCACCGGACGAGATGCGCCACACCGTGCTCGTCGACCTGGCCAACGCCGTAAGACCGGTCACCACGCAGTGAACCCGCACGCTCCGACGGATCGTCAATCTTTCTCTAAGGACGGGGAATTGGCACATGAGCGAAGCGCCGAGAGTCACCCTCGAGGCCAACTACGACAGGTACCGCTCCCTGGCCGAACGTGAGGTGCACGTCTACCTCAGCGTGGCCGCGAGCACCCCGGACGGCCGGTCGGCGGGCCCGCGGAGCCAGGCGCAGTTCGCCGAGGTCGTCCTGCTGGACCAATCGGGGTCGATGAGTCATCCGCGCACCAAGCTCCAACGGGCCAAGGAAGCGAGCTGCGCCGCCATCGACACCCTGCGCGAGGGAACCCGCTTCGCCGTGGTCGCCGGCACCCACGAGGCCACCATGATCTACCCCCGGGAGTCCTTCCTCGCCCCGGCGAACGCCACCACCCGCGCGGAGGCCAAGCAGGCCGTCAACCGGATCGCCCCCGGCGCCCAGGGCACCGTCATCGGCGCCTGGCTCGACAAGGCCCGCGAACTGCTCGAACCGCACCGCGACCGGATCTGCCACGCGCTCCTGCTCACCGACGGACGCAACGAACACCAGGACCGCTCGGCACGGTCGATGGAGACCGTACTCGCCGACTGCCGTTCCGTGTTCACCTGCGACGCCCGCGGCATCGGCGCGGACTGGGAGCCCGCCGAGCTGAGACGGATCGCCGAGGAACTCCGGGGAACGGCGGACGCGGTACCCGACCTGGCCGACCTGGCACCCGACTTCCGCACACTGGTCCGCACCGCCATGGGCCGCACACTGTCCGACCTGGCGCTGCGGGTGCGCTGCGCACCGGGAGTGTCCGTGTCGGTCCTCGAACAGGCCCACCCGGCGGTGGCCGACCTGCTCCGCCACCGCCTGCCACTGGCCGGAACAGCGGTGACCGACTACCCGACCGGCCCCTGGAGCAGCGAGACCCGCGGGTTCGTCGCGACCTTCACCGTGACCGGCGACCGGACGGCCGGCGCCGGCGCGGAGACCCTGGCCTCCATCGAGGTGGTCATCGGCGCCATCGGCACCGAACGGGCCACACCCGTCAGCCCGGTCGAGGTGGTCACCGCGCGCTGGCTCGACCAGCCGGCCCCGGAAACCGTCCTCGGGGCCGACCGGCACCGCCACGAGCAGGAGAAGGAGCTGTACGCGCTCAGATGGCGCGGCGGCGCGCTGTTCCGCCAAGGGGATCGCCAAGGCGCGTGCGACGCCTGGGGCCGGGCCGTGGCGCTGGCCACCGAACTGCGCAACGAGGACGCGCTCCGGCGACTGGGCCAGGTCGTCCAGGTCGAGGACGCCGTACGCGGCGTGGTCAGCCTGCTGCCGGAATTGGATCCCGACTACGTCCTGCAGGCCATGATGGGCACGGTCACCAGCAGCTCCTACAGCCACTCGCGCAACCCGGCGCCACGCGCCGACCCCGCGCCCGCGCACCCGTCCGGCCCTGGGCCCGTCTGTCCGAGATGCCACCGGATCGCCGTGGCCGGCGCACGGTACTGCGAGAACCTCGCATGCGACCACGAATTCACCGACCACGCACCGGCGGTGGGCGGATGACGGCCCCCGGCACGGTGACGCCCGAACCGGCGACGGACGAACCGGCGGCACCCTCCACCACCGCACGCACCCTGCGCCGGCTCCGCGCGGCCTTGGTGGCCGGCAGCCTGCTGACCGGCGCGCTGTGCCTGCTGGTGTCCAGCCAGGCCCACACCGGAACCTACGCCGCCGGCGGACGGGCCGCCCCCGCGCTGCTCCGGGCCGAGGCCGCGAACAGCGCGCTCGCGGACGCCCACCGGGTGGCGGTGCACGGCTTCCTCCAAGGCACCGTGGGACTCGGCGGCCTCGGCGA
Source organism: Kitasatospora sp. NPDC048407 (assembly GCF_043200475.1). Taxonomy (NCBI): domain Bacteria; kingdom Bacillati; phylum Actinomycetota; class Actinomycetes; order Kitasatosporales; family Streptomycetaceae; genus Kitasatospora; species Kitasatospora sp. NPDC048407. Next base: position 48,047 of record NZ_JBICXW010000002.1, read on the forward strand.
CCAGTACCAGAACGACATCGCCGCGATCAGCCAGAACCTCGCGGAACTGGCCAGGTACAACGTGGCGGGCCCGGAGAGCACCAGCGATCTGCAACTCGTCGAGGGCCTCGTCGTCGCCTACAACGCCGAGATCGAGCAGGCCGCCGCCGACTACCAGCGGACCCACGACATCAACCGCGCCCTGCCGGCCCTCTGGTACGCCACCCTGCAGTACCGGGAGATCTCGGCCACGCTGGACCGGCTGCGGACGGACGGCCGCACGGCACTGGCCGACCGGCGCAGCTCGGCGTGGCTGGCGGGCACCACAGAGCTGCTGTTCCTGCTGCCGTTCGCCCTGGTACTGGCGCTGTTCGCGCGGACCCAGTTCGTGCTGCGCCGCCGGTTCCGGCGCCGGCTGAGCATCTGGCTGACGACCGCTGCGCTCGCCCTCACCGCGGCGGTGCTGTGGTGCGGTCAGTCGCTCGGTGCCTCGGAGGGACACCTGCGCTCGGCCCTGGACGGTCCGTTCGGCGAAGCGGTCACCCTGACGCAGCAGCAGGCGAGCCGGTCCGCCGCCGAGGCCGGCGAGGACCTGTTCGCCATCGTCACCGACGAGAAGGCCTGCCCGGACGCTCCCGGGTACTGCGGGACCGGCCTGACACCGCCGGCGCCCGCGACCGGCGGGACGAGCGAAGACGGTCACCAACTGGGCCGGGCCGAGGCCGAGTTCACGAACGGGGTCGGCAGGGCGGACGCCTCCTCCACCGAACGCCTGACAGTCGTCCTGCTGCTGACCCTGACCGCGGCGGGGGCGGCCGCCCGCGCGCTGAATCCGCGCATCGACGAGTACCGGTTCGGAGGCCGATGATGCGGCACAAGCGCCAGGCAGCCCTCCGGCTCCTACTGGCCCTCACCCTGCTGGCCGGGTCCGCCTCCTGCCTCAGCGGCTCGTCCACGTCCGACCGGCGAGTCCTGACCATCCTGACGCCCTGGACCGGCGGCGACGAGAAGGACTCCTTCCAAGCGGTGATCGATGCCTTCGAGGCCGACAACCACGACATCACCGTCCACGCCTCGCCCACCCGGGCGCTCGACCAGGTGCTGCGGGCCGGTGTGCAGAAGGGCGAGGAGCCGGACCTGGCCGTGGTCGCGAACCCCGGGGCGCTGCGCTCCTACGCGCAGCAGAACGCCCTGGTCCCGCTGGACGGCTTTCAGAACAAGGCACTCGGCGATGAACTCGTCGCGCAGCTGAAGTCCGACTACGACCCCCTGTGGTACCGGCTCGGGGAGGCCGGGACGAAGCATCAGTACGCGGTCGTCGTCAAAGCCTCCGTCAAGAGCCTGATCTGGTACAACCGTGAGCTCGCCATCCGACCGGACAGCAGCTGGGCCGACGTGGTCGCCGCCGGCCGGTCGAAAGCCCACCAGGGCGGGACGCCCTGGTGCTTGGCCATGGCCGACCCCCCCAACTCGGGGTGGCCCGGCACCGACTGGATCGAGGACATCCTGCTGCACCAGTCGGGCGTCGGCACCTACACGGACTGGGTCGACGGCAAGCTCGAATGGAAATCTCCAGAGGTCATCGCGGCCTGGCAGACCTGGGGCCAGACCGTCGCTGCCCCGGACGCGATTCGTGGCGGCCCGCTGACCGCGCTGCTGACCAGCTACGGCGAAGGGTCCTATCCGTTCTTCACCGCAACGCCCGGCTGCTACCTCGAGCACGGCGCCCTCGTCACCCCGGACCCCGAGACACCGACCACACTCGTCTCGGGAAAGGACTACGACTTCCTCGCGTTCCCCGACTCCCAGTCGACGTCGACGTACGAGGTGTCGGGAGATCTCGTTGCGATGTTCCGCGACTCGCCCGAGGCGGAGAGGTTCATGGCCTTCCTCGCGAGCCGGAAGGCCCAGCAGATCTGGCCGGAACGCCAGCCGGAGGCGGCCTTCTCCGCCAACCGCACCGTCACGAAGACGCTGGCCCAGGGCGCGACCAACCTCATCGCCCGCCGGATCAACCAGCTGCTGGACTCGGGCGCCACCCTGTGCTTCGACGCCTCGGACACCATGCCCAGCGCCATGTCGGCCGCGTTCAACCACGCGGTGCTCGAGTACCTGAACGACCCGACCCGACTGGACGCGATTCTCGCCGATCTGGAAAAGGTCCGGGTCGACGCCTACCCGCAGCCGATACAGAGCTCCGTCTGCCCGCCCCCATCCTCAGGCCAGGAGGCCAAGTGACAACACGTACCGAATTCACCCTCGCGTCCGGCGGCACGCTGGTGGTCGAGAGCGAGGGCACCGGCACCGGGGTGGCGCCGGCCGGCCGGGGAAGTCTGGAGCGAGCCAGCGCCACGGTGCGGGACTCGCTGCACACTATGGTCAACACGGCGTCCGACGTGATCGACGCGTTCCGCGCCCTGCCACGCCGACCCGACGAGATCGAGGTCAAGTTCGGCGTCAAACTGGACGGCAGCGTCGGCGTGATCCTGGCGGGCGGCTCCGCCGGCGTCCACTTCGATGTGACGCTCCGCTGGTCCCCCGACCATGCTGCTGAAGCCGAGGACGAGGACGAGGACGAGGCCGAAGCCCAGGCCCAGGCCCAGGAGTGAACGCAACTGCCAGGTGCGAGCCGCCTGTCGCGACTCGCACCTGGCAGGACCGTTGCCGTGCTAGAGGCGGAAGGGGTTGCCTCCTGTCCGGCGAGCAGGTACCAGGCGGTGGCCCCGGTGTGCAGGGACGCGTAGTAGCGGTCGCATGAGCCCTGCCGGCCTTCCAGTGTGATCATTTTCCACAATGGGGGCGCCCAGCAAGGCCAGTGACGAGTTGTTGCAGGTCAGGAGGTTGTTGACGAAATGAAGTGCTGATCGACGGTTTGCTCTTTGGTGTCGACGTCAGACTGCGCGCAGTAGGCGTTGTGCAGTCAGATTGAGGAAGTATCGGTATTCGGTGGGCTCGTCGATGGTGAATTCGATGTCGGTGGCTGCCAGGACGACGGTGATCCATTCGAAGGAGTCGACGTAGGCGGTGTAGCGGCAGTGGTGGTCATCGATCGGTTCGAGTTCACCGTCGATCCGGTGAAGCCTGCCGGCAGCGTCACGAGCGTCGGCGTTGAGCGTGAGGACGATGCGGACGGTTCTGGGGCCGCGGAAGCGGTGTTGGAGGTGGCGTGCGAGATCGTCCGTCGGTAGGGCGCGCGGGGTGAATCTCTCCGCCTCGACGTGTGGCGTACCGACCCGGTCGACGCGGAAGTTCCTCCAGTCGTGGCGGTCTCGGTCCCACGCGTAGAGGTACCAGCGGCCGCGGATCTGGACCATTCGCATCGGCTCGACCGTGCGCCGCGAGGAGCCCGCCTTTCCCTGGTAGTCGAAGGTGGCGGGGGCGTGCTCGGAGATCGCTGTCGCCAGTGAGCGGAGGACGGCGTTGTCAGTCTGCGGGGGCGCGGTGTGAGCGAATTCGACGGCGGCGAGGACTTGTTCGGTGCGGTGCCGCAGGGCCGATGGCAGGACCCGTCGGAGCTTGTCCCCGGCGCGTTGAGCGGACTCGGTGACGGTCTCGACTCCAGTGCCTCCCGCCGCTGCCCAACGCAGCCCGAGGGCGATGGCGATGGCTTCGTCGTCGTCGAGCATGAGCGGCGGCAGCGCAGCGCCCGCGACGAGCTGATAGTAGCCACCGGGTCCACGGGTGCTCCGGACGGGGTACCCGATCTCGCGCAACAGGTCGAGATCACGTCGGAGCGTGCGGCCGGGCACCTCCAACGCTCGGGCGAGATCCTCACCGGTCCACCGCCGGCCGGACTGCAGCAGCGACAGCAACCTCAGCGCCCGCTGGACCGGTGTCGCCACGGCGTCCTCCCGGCCAGGTCGCTCATCCCCATAGTTGTGGCAATGATATGGCCACAACTGCTTGTAGCGTCCGTCCATGGCCCACAAACGAGTCCCCGACCGCGCGAGTTGGATCACGGTCGAGAAAGCGCGCACGCACAACCTCCGAGATGTCACTGTGCGGGTGCCCAAGCATCGACTGACGGTGTTCACCGGAGTTTCGGGGTCGGGGAAGTCGTCGCTGGCCTTCGACACCATCGCCGCCGAGGCCGACCGCCTGGTGACCGGTTCCTATCCGGTGTTCGTGCGCAACCGGCTGCCGCAGCATCCGGCGGCGAACGTCGACCGAATCGACGGGCTGACCTTCACCACGATCATCGATCAGCGGCGGTTCACCGGCAGCGCACGGTCGACCGTAGGCACGGCCAGTGACATCGCTCCGATGCTGCGGCTGTTGTTCTCGCGGGTCGGACGCCCCAGCGCGGGCTTCTCCCCGGCCTACTCGTTCAACGACCCGACCGGGATGTGTCCGCATTGCGAGGGGCTCGGCGTCGTCGATGACATTGACCTCGACCGGCTACTCGATCGGTCGCTCAGCCTGCGGGAGGGCGCCATCCGGTTTCCCACGTTCGAGCCGGGCACGTACCGGTGGAAGCGACTGGTGGACTCGGGGCTGGCCGACGTGGACGTGTCTCTGCGTAACCTGCCGGGAAGCGTCGTCGACACGCTGTTGTACGCCGAAGAGATCAAGCTGACGAACCCGCTGCCGGGCTACCCCAAGCATGGGACGTTCGACGGCGTCATCCCGCGACTGCGGAACTCCTATCTGCGCAAGGCGCCGTCGCGGTTGTCCGACGAGGTCGAATCGGCGCTCTCCCGCATCGTTTTCCGCCGAGCCTGCCCTGACTGCGGTGGAACTCGGCTCAACGAGGCGGCAAGAGGCAGCCTGATCGGCGGCAGGTCGATCGCCGACTGGTCGAACCTTCCGATCACAGAACTGCACAACACCGCAGCCTCGGTGAATGATCCGACCGTGGCGCCACTGGTCACAACGATCCTTGAACGGCTCCACGCCTTCGAGCTCGTCGGGCTGGGGTACTTGTCCCTCGACCGGGAGTCCTCCACTCTGTCCGGTGGCGAGGCGCAGCGGGTCAAGATCGTTCGGCATCTCGGCAGCCCGCTCAGCGACGTGTGCTACGTCTTCGACGAACCCAGCGCCGGACTGCATCCCCACGACGTGCAGCGACTCCTCGACCTCATCGCACGACTCCGCGACGCGCACAACACGGTCCTCGTCGTCGAACATCACCCGGCCGTCATCAACGCGGCCGACCACATCATCGACCTCGGGCCCGGCGGCGGAACCCTCGGCGGGATCGTGACCTTCGAAGGAACACCGAAAGACCTGACCGCCACCGACACCGCAACGGGGCGGTTCCTCCGGCAGGCCGTCCCGCTGAACACCACACCGCGCGCACCGACCGGGAAGGTGCGGATCAGCAACGCCCGCCGGCACAACCTCCGCGACATCACCATCGACGTTCCCCTCGGCGTCCTGGTCGCGGTCAGCGGTGTCGCCGGCTCGGGGAAGAGCACCCTGTTCGCCGGCGAACTACCGCGCCAGCATCCGGACTTCGTCACCGTCGACCAGACACCGTTGCGTGGCGGCACCCGGTCCACCCCGGCGACCGTGCTCGGCATCGCCGAGGCGATCCGGACCGTGTTCGCCGCCGCCAGCGGCCTGCCTGCACCGTGGTTCAGCGCGAACGCCCGTGGCGCCTGCCCCGTTTGCAAGGGCAAGGGAGTCGTCATCACGGACCTCTCCTTCCTCGACGACGTGCGCACCGAATGCGACGCCTGCGAAGGCACGCGCTTCAACCCCGAAGCCCTCGCGGCCCGATATCACGGTCACACCATCGCTGACGTCCTCACGATGAACCCCGAGGACGCGGTCGAGCTGTTCTCCGAACACCATTCGATCCGCCGGCGCCTGCCGTGGATGAGCCGCGCCGGCCTCGACTACCTCACCATCGGACAGAGCGTCGACACCCTCTCCGGCGGCGAACGTCAACGGCTGCTCCTCGCCAGACACCTCGCCGACACCACCACAGAGGCTCTCCGACTCGTCCTGGACGAACCCACCACCGGCCTGCACGGCGCCGACGTCGACCGCCTCCTCACACTCTTCGACGACCTCATCGACCACGGCGCGACCATCATCGCGATCGAACACAACCAACGAGTCATCGCCCGAGCCGACTACGTGGTCGACGTCGGTCCAGGCGCCGGCCACCAAGGCGGGACCATCCTCTACCAAGGCACACCGCAGGGACTCCTCGACGCCCCTGACTCGATGACCGGCCAGTACCTCCGAGGGCAAGTTGCGTCGGCACGACCTTCGGCCCGAGTACGGAATGGGCAATCCGGGTGAACCACGGTGCGGGTTGGCGGACAACCGCCTGCCGCCATGCTCGATCCTCAGCGCGGTTCTTCGCCAGCGGGCCGCTCGGCAAGGCGTTCCGCCGCGCGGGTACTCCCGAGGTCCGCTGCTTTTCGGTACCAGTCCACGGATTCGGCGTGCTTTCCTTGCTGCTCGAGAATCCACCCGACCGACTCCGCGGCCCTTGCGTTGCCCATTGCCGCGCAGATCAGAAACCAGTGTTTCGCCTCGCGCAGTGCGCCACGCTCTGCCAGCCTGACGGCGAGCCGGAACATCGCCTCGGGATCGCCGTTCTCGGCATCAGGCCGGTAGCCGGCTTCGGCTGCGGCGGCGATTTCCGGTCGGTCGGGTTGCGGGTGAAGGTTGAATCCGGGGGTTCGGCTGCCGTCCTTTCGGAACGTCACCATGGACGTTTCGGCTGTGGTGCGGACGTTGCAGCTGGTCCACGCTTTTTTCTCCCCGCAGCTCCACTCGATGCCGAGTTCCCACTCGACGTCGTGCTCCTGGGTGTGCGCGGTCAGCAGGAACCACTCGCTCTGCCCGCGCGGAATGGTGGTGGGAAGTGTGATGGGAACGGGCCCGTCCGCCATTTGCGCCGGTTCGTCCAGCCACACCCGAACCTGCGGGTCCGGGATGCTGCCCCAGGGGTCGATTTCCAACGGTGCGGTTCGAGTGGGATGGCGGGATTTCACCCGGAAGCCCAGGGTGTGCACGACCACCGGCTCCGCCTCGGGTGCGCTCACTCGCACCGCGATCCCGTGTCCGCTGACCTGGGCGGTAATCGGGCGCGGACCGGTTGCCGAGCTGGGCGGATAAATCAGCTGAAGACGGCTGATGAATCGAACTTCAACGACGGGTTCCAAAGGGCCATCTCCGTGCTCCTGGCTTGGCCGTGAACTCGAAAGGATGCCCACCGAGATCGATGACGCTCGTGCCCGACCGGCTTGCGCAGGTCCAGTCGAGTTCCAGGCGCCATTCGACGTAGTGGCGGGTGGAGGTGACTGTCAGCTCGAATACTTCCGGGTCGCCCGGAGAGACCGTGTACAGGAATTTCGGGCCTTTCAGGCGCGGCGGGTTTTTGTCGAGATCAAGGGAATACTTGCGCACTTGCGGGATTCCCAGATGCGTGGTCTCGGTTCCGTCGAGCGGAGGGCGGCGCGCCACCACAATGGGGCGCAAGGCGCGTAGCAGGACGGCCCGGTCCTCGACGGCCTCCACAAAGATCCGGACCAGCCCACCGCTGAGGGGAACTCCGTCGGACCAGTCGCGCTGGATCACGTAGTCGGACTCCACCTCGCAGGTAATGGCGACCGGAATTTCGGCAGGAGGCCGCTGCGGGGGAGAGTGGTAGATGTTCACCGCGCCGACCGATCCGGCCTGTACGACCGACTCGGCCCTGCCCGAGAAATCGTTGTGCGTCCGTGGTTCCGACGTCCCGCCGCTGTCCGAGCGTTCGGGATCCCTGGTGCCACCGTGATCACTCATGCTTCCCCCACGCTGAGATCGTGCGATCGGCGCCGCGGCCGCCGGCGTGCGTCTCAGCCATCGTCCTCCGTCCGGGTGCCGGAAGGACCCGGTTCGCCGGAGATTCCAGGGTCGGGCCGAGAAAGGTGGGAAGCCCGTGGCGGTGTCGCGGACGAGCGAGTAGCGTCCGGGCTCGATGACCGACTCCTGGGACACCCTCGCCGATTGGTACACAGCCCTGCTGCGGGCCGGCTCCGCGATGAACGACTTCGCACCGCCCGCCGGGTCGTCGGCGCCTACCTCGCCGAAGGATTCTGGCGCTCGACCAACCCCGAGGCCGTCCGCCGAGTCGGCAACCAACACCTGTCGACGTACCTGACGGCCCTTGTCCGCCACGGTTTCGTCCTGGACGCCATCACCGAGCCGGCCCCGGGCTCCCAACTCGCGGCCGCACAGCCACAGCGAGCCGGGCTGCCGCCACTCCTCGCCGCCCGCGCGCACCGCGGTTGAGCGCGGACCAGTACCAACCGCGCGCCCTCGGCCCCGACGTTCACGAGGGCAGTGGAGTTGGGCCTGTCCAAGGCCGCTCCACCCGCACGCCGTGCCGGCCGGCCGACGGGGCGTCGGTCGGCCAGTGGCGGAGGAGGCTTTCGGCCGTTGTCGGTCGGCGCGTGGTCAGTGGTCGCAGCCTCCGCAGGGGGAGCAGGTGGGGGCGGGTTCGACGCAGATGGTGACGGTGTCGGTGTTGTTCTCGGGGTGGAGGTCGGTCTCGTTGCCGTGGGTGGTGGCGGTGTTGGTGACCGGGCCGGTGGTGGTGGCCTTGGCCTGGAGGGTCAGGGTGGCGGTGCCGCCGATGGGCAGGTTGCCGACGGCCCACGCGCCGGTGCCGGGGTCGTAGCTGCCGATGGTGGCGGTGGCCGAGAGGAAGGCCAGGCCGGTGGGGAGCGGGTCGGTGGCGGTGACGCCGGTGGCGGCGTCGGGGCCGTTGTTGTGCACGGCGATGCGGTAGGTGACGGTCTGTCCGACGGTGACGGTGGTGGCGTCGGCGGACTTGGTGACGCTCAGGTCGGCGGCCGGGAGGACCTGGGTGTCGGCCTCGTTGGAGGTGGCGGTCAGCGGTTGCGGGGTCGGGCCGAGACGGTTCTCGTACGTCGCGGTGGCGGTGTTCGCGACCTGGCCGCCGGCGCTGGCCTCGTGGATGGTGACCCGGTACTCGACGGTGGTGCCGTTAGGGAGGGCGGCGGTGTTGGGCAGGCTGCCGCCCTGGTTCGCGGTCGCGCCGTTGCCCAGGTTGAACGCCACGCGGTTGTTCGGGGCGTCGAAGAAGGCCTGGTCGTCGCCGGTCTGATCGGTCTTCACCCCGGCGCCGGGGCCGTCGACGATCCGCAGTGACCCCGGCAGGTACGTCGTCCCGGCCGGGATGCGGTCGGTCAGGACGAGGTTCTCGGCGTCGCCGCCGCCCTGGTTCCTGGCGACGACGCGGTAGGTGAGCACATCGCCCACCTGGAGCGGCCCCTCCGGGATCGCGTATTTGGTGAGGGTGACGGACGGCGCGGTGCCGAAGAAGATCCCGTCCAGGAAGTTCCCGACCGTCGGGTCGCCGCCGGCGGCGGAGACGGAGCGGAACGCGAACCGGGTGGTGGGCTGCCCCGCCGGGACGGTGTAGGTGCCGGTGTAGAAGCCCCACGCGGTGTTCCCGTCGGTGAACTGGCGCTGCTGAACCACCGCGCCGGGTGCGCCGATGTCCAGCGCCATGGTGTCGTCCCCGAGCCGGCCCCGGTGGAACAGCCGCCAGTACAGGAGCGCACCCGGCGTGGTGGGCAGGTCCTGGTACAGGGTGGAGACCTGATCGGCGTTCAGCTCGGCGAACTGGACACCGTCGGCGGCCGGGACACCGAGGAACCCGGAGTGCCAGACCTCGATCAGGTGGTCGGTGGCGGTGGTCAGCCACCCAGGCACGTGGTTGGAGGCCTGGGGCTGCGAGGCGTCGAGCAGGAGCGCGTTGCCGGCACCGATGGCGGGCTGCTCGAAGCTGCCGTTGACCAGGGCGATGCGGGACGGGACGGGCGTGGTCACAGTCTTCCCCTTCGGGTCGGTGGCGTGAGTGCGGACGGTCGGACCGGAGGTGACGAGGGATCCGGAATCGCCGGCCGAGGAGCCCGCGCAGTCGCGGCCGGGCCCCGCAATTCCCCGGCGAACCGGGAGCGGAGCTGCGGCGGACCGGGCATCCGAGCCTCAGAGTGGCTGATCGTTTCTGTGCGCACCAGGGCGTGGGATTCGTGTGCGGAGCAGGGAAAGTGGCGTCCGCCTCGAACACCCCGGGGCGTGAACGCCCTGGCGCGGACCGGGGCCGGGCGCAGCGCGGCGCGTTCGCGAGCCGGGGGGCGGGGGTGTGGCGTCGCGTCAGGGCTGATGGGGGCGCGGGGTGCCGAACCAGCGGGTCAGGGCGGCCGTCAGGGTGTGCTGGTCGTCGCCTAGCCAGGCCACGTGGCCGTCCGGGCGGAGCAGGACCGCGGGGGTGGGCAAGTCCGGGCAGGGGTCGGTGAGTTGGTCGACGCGGTCGGACCAGGGGGCGGCCGAGAGGTGGCCGGTGCGGTCGAGGAGGAGGCCGCGGGCGGTGTGCAGGTGGGCGTAGAGGCGGCCGGTGGTGAGGGGGATGTCCCGTTGGTGGCGGCCGAGTTGGTCGGGGCCGTCGCCGAAGTCGTAGCGGATGTCCAGGGCCGTGATGATGCCGGTGATGTGGCGGTTGACCTCGGGGAAGTCCATCAGGCGGGTGAACAGGTGGCGCAGGGCGGTCGGGCCCGGGTCGGTGCCGATCATGATGCTCTGGGCGCGGGTGTTGTCCAGGACGGCGGCGCCCACCGGGTGGCGTTCGGCGTGGTAGGTGTCCAACAGGCCGGGCGGGGCCCAGCCGTTGACCTCCGCCGCCAGTTTCCAGCCCAGGTTGAACGCGTCCTGAACGCCGAGGTTGAGGCCCTGGCCGCCGGTCGGCGGGTGGATGTGCGCGGCATCGCCCGCGAGCAGGACCCGGCCCACCCGGTACTGCTCCGCCTGGCGGGTCGCGTTGCCGAAGCGGGACAGCCAACGCGGCGAGTGCACGCCGAAGTCGGTGCCCGCCACCGCACGCAGCTGCTGCCGGAAGTCGTCCAGCGTCGGCGCCGTCCGATCCTCGGACACGCCGTCGGCCGGCACCACCACCCGGTACTGCCCGTCGCCCTCCGGCTGCAGGCCGAACCGCACCTGGGTGCGCCGCACCCGCTCCACCACCTCGGCGATCCGCTCCGGGTCCTCCGCGGCCGACAGCTGCCCCACCAGGGTCTCCACCGTCGCCGCCTCGCCCGGGAACGCCACACCCGCCAGCCGGCGCACCGTGCTGCGACCACCGTCGCAGCCCACCAGCCAGCGCGCCCGCAGCCGCGAGCCGTCCGCCAACTCGACCTCGACACCCTCCTCGTCCTGCGCCAGACCCACCACCTCGCGCCCGCGCCGCAGCTCCACGCCCAACTCCGCGGCGCGCTCCGCCAACAGCCGCTCCGTCACCGGCTGCGGCGTCGCCAGACCGTACGGATGGGCGGTGTCCATGCCCTCCGGCCAGTCCTTCATCACGCCGCCGAACAGGCCGCCGACCCGGTACTCCGGACTCACCGCCCGGAAACGCTCCAACAGACCGCGCTGATCCATCACCTCCACACTGCGCGCATGCAGACCCTGCCCGCGGGACTCCCCGGTCGGAGCCGTCAACCGCTCAAGAACCACCACCTCCACCCCGTGCAGCCGCAACTCGCACGCCAGCATCAGCCCGGTCGGCCCGCCGCCGACCACCAGCACGTCGATCATCAACTCTCCCAAATCGTCCGGCAAGTGAGTTTTCGTCAGATTCGGCGCGTACTTCGCTTCCCGCGCTTCCCCGCCCGTGGTCGGACATTCTGCGACAGCCCGGGGGCCTTGCCGCAAGCCCCCCGTCGCGCTATAGCTTGAGAGTGGCAGGAGCGGCCCGACCGCCCTGCCGTTGCTGTTCCCGGCACCTGTGTTCGAGCCGGCGGCCGGCGCGACGGCGCGCCGCCCCCGGATGCGGCGTGTGCGCGGCGTGTGCGCGGCCGGGAACCGGACAAACCCGTGGCCGAGACCCCGGCAGACCGCCCGCAGCCGCACACCCACGGTGACCGTCCGGATACGATGACGGCACATCAAGTCCGCCGGCGGGGAGCCGGGACGGGCGCGAGCCGGGGAGGGCGGGATGCGCCGAGCCGTGCCGCCGATCCGGCAGTTGCGCGCCGGTCCGAGCGCCGCGAGGGTCGCCACGTTGCTTGCCGCGTTGGTCGCCGCGTTGACGGTGACGCTGGTCGTGGCGCTGCTCCCCGGCCCGGCCGGCGGCGACCGGTCCGCGGACGCCCGCGGGGTAGCGGTCCGGGCGGCCAACAGCGCGAGCAACGCGAGCGTCGCGGGCAGCATGGCGGAGGAGGAGCCGGAGAGCGTCGAACGTGGACGCGGCTCCACAACTCCCGCCCCCGCAGCCCCCGTTCGCCGCGAGGCCCGGCCGTCCGCGGTGGCGAAGCGATCGGCGGTCGGCGCGGCCCCGCGCACGCCGCCCGATACCGCCGGCCGTCAGTCCGCACCGGCCGCACGTCCGGCCGGGCCCGCCGTACTTCAGGTGTTCCGCCACTGAGCCGGAGCCGTCCCGCCCGGCCCCGACACCCCGTCACCGACCGACCACCGTCGCGCCGCACCGTGCCGTATCGCCCCGCACCGTGCCGTATCGCGCCATGCCGCACCGCATCGCCCCGCGCCGCGCAACGTCGCTCCCGCCTGCCCGCGCCCGCCCGCACGCCGGACGGCTGCCGGGCGGACCGGGCGTGCCCCGCGCCACCGGAAGTCCCCGTCACTGCTACGTCCGAGGACCCGCCATGCCCTGGAACCCTGCCCGGGTGCGCGCCGTGCTGCGCACCGATCTGCCCGCCTCGATCACTGTCTTCCTCGTCGCCGTCCCGCTCTGCGTGGGCGTCTCCGTCGCCTCTGGCGCGCCCGCCGAACTCGGCCTGGTCACCGGCATCATCGGCGGCCTGGTGGCCGGCGCGCTGCCCGGCAGCAGCTTGCAGGTCAGCGGGCCCGCCGCCGGGCTGACCGTGCTGGTCCACTCCGCCGTCACCACCTACGGGTTGCCCGCGCTCGGCGTGGTGGTGCTGACCGCCGGGTTGGTGCAGGTGTTGCTCGCGGTGCTGCGCCTGGGGCGCTGGTTCCGGGCCGTCTCCGCCGCGGTGGTGGAGGGGATGCTCACCGGGATCGGCATCGTGCTGATCGCCTCGCAGTCCTATGTGTTGCTGGATCGCAAGGCCGGCGGCGAGGCGCTCGCCAACCTGGCCGGTCTGCCCGTCGCCGCCGTCCGGGCGGTGGACACGGCGGCCGGCGGGGCGTCGCTCGCTGTCGGCGCGGGGGTGGTCGCGGTGCTGGTGCTGTGGAAGTTCGTGCCGCGCCGACTCGCGCTGCTGCCCGGCCCGTTGGTGGCCGTGGTGCTCGCCGCGGCCGCTGTCCGGCTGCTGCACCTTCCGGTGCCGACCGTCCGGGTGGACGGCCTGCTCGACACCCTGCAGCCGCCGGGCGCCGAGCAGTTCGCGCTGCTGGTGCGGCCCGAAGTGTGGGGCACCGTGCTGGCGTTCGCGCTGATCGCGTCCGCCGAGAGCCTGTTCAGCGCGTCCGCAGTCGACCACATGCACGCGGGGCCGCGCACCGCGTACAACCGGGAGTTGCTCGCTCAGGGCGTCGGAAACACGGTGGCGGGGGCGCTCGGCGCGCTGCCGATGACGGCGGTGATCGTCCGCAGCGCCGCCAACGTCCAGGCGGGCGCCCGGACGAAGGCCTCGCGGATCCTGCACGGCGTCTGGCTGCTGCTGTTCGCGCTGGTGCTGCCGGGTCTGCTGCACCTGGTGCCGCTGGCCGCGCTCGCCGGGCTGCTGGTGCACGCGGGCGGCAAACTCGTAGCGCCCCGGGCCCGGTTGAGGATGTGGCGCGCGGATCGCTCCGAGGCGTTCGTGCTGCTCGCCACCGCGATCGGCATCGTCGCCCTCAACCTGCTGGAGGGCGTGGTGATCGGCCTGGTCGCGGCGCTCGCCAAGACGGCCTGGGACGTCACCCACATCCGGCTGCACGTCGAGCAGTCGCCGGACGGCACGGTGGTGCGGGTGCACGGGAACGCCACCTTCGTCAAACTCCCCACCCTGGTCGACCGGTTGGAGGACGTCACCCCGACCGGCCCGGTGGAGCTCGACCTGTCCGCCCTCACCCACCTCGACGCGGCCTGCCGCCAGGCCCTCACCGCCTGGGCCGACCAGCACCGCCGACGCGGCGTCCCCGTCACCGTCACCCCCGGCCCCGAGCTGGTCGGATCGACCTGACGTATCATCAACAGCCGGTGCCCGGCACCGTGGTTGACAGCCCACGGCGCCGGGCATCGGCGCGTTCAGACGCGGCGGACCGGGCGGCCCGCCGTCGCGTTCAGACGGCGGACCGGGTGACCCGCCGGTAGACCAGGAACACCAGGGCGGCCGAGACGGCCAGCAGCAGGCCGCCCTCGACCAGCTGCATCGGGATGAAGTGCGAGTTCGGGTGGTAGGTCGCCCAGGCCTGGGTGGCCTTGTCGCACGCGTCACCGAGGTGGTAGCAGTCGGCCCCGGTCGCCCGCGTCCCGTTCGCCAGCACCGGTCCGTGGTCCACCAACCAGGCCCCGTACGGAATTTGGCCGGGGACGCCGCGCCAGTGGCTGATCTGCCCGCCGAGGTTGCCCGTTGCTTCGGACACCGGAACGAAGTACACCCGGAGCGAGCGGACCAGCAGCTCGGCCCCCAGCACGAGGACGCCGGTCACCAGGATCGACACCACGGTGCGGCGCACCAGTTGACCGACCGCCACGCCGACGGCCAGCGCGAACAGCGACCAGGCGAGCGGCGCCAGGCCGATCGTCGCGTAGGTGAAGCCGGGGAAGAGGTCGTTCCGCCCGAAGTCGAGACGGTTCATGTCGAGCGCGAGCCAGGTGTTCAGCGCGGCGAACAGGCCGATCGCGAGGATCACCAGCGCCGCCGGCGCGGCCAGCCGGGCGGTCAGCCAGCGCGCCGGCGACACCGACTGGGCGCGGATCATCCGCACCGTGCCGCGCTCGTACTCCTGGGCGAGCAGCGGTGCGCCCAGGAACATGCCGACCACCGCGGGCAGCAGGAAGAACGGCCGGTGCATCCAGTCGGCGGTCCAGTTCACCGCGTCGTTGACGTCGGTGATGAAGTGGTCGCAGGCCGGCACACCCCAACCGCCGCCATCGCGGCACTCGCCGTGGTACAGGGAGATTTCGCGCTGGATCTTGAAGTGCAGGAACAGCTGGACGGCGGCCACCAGCAGCATGGCGCCGCCGACGGTCCAGACGGCGAGGCGGTTCTGTCGCCAGGCCAGCCACGCGAGGCCGTGCAGGCGGGAGCGGCGGGCGGGAGTGGGCTCCTTGGCCGGGCCGGAAGCGGTGTCGGGCGAGGTCAGCTGTGCGGTGCTCATGCGGCGGCCTCGCTGGTGGTCGAGAGGCGGTCGCCCGGGGTACCGGCCTCGGCGGGGTTGCGCAGGTGGGCGAGCAGGAGTTCCTCCAGGCGCGGACGCGTGGCGTCCCACGACTCGGACAGGTTCCCGGTCGGCGGGCCGGCCGGGTCGGTGCGGATCAGGCCGGTGGCCTGGCGGCCGGTGACCCGCCATTCGATCACCTTCCCGGCGGGCCGCTCCGCGTCGGCCAGGCCGGCCACCAGCCGGTGCCCGTCCAGGAGTTCGTCCAGGTCGCCGGCCAGCCGGACGCGGCCGGACTGCACCAGCAGGACGTGGTCGACCACCTCCTCCAGCTCGGACATCAGGTGCGAGGAGATCACCACGGTGGTGCCGTGCTCGGCGGCCTGGGCCAGCAGCAGGCCGGTCAGGTCGTGCCGGGCCAGTGGGTCCAGATCGGCGAACGGCTCGTCCAGCAGCAGGAGTTCGGCCCGCTTGCCGAGCGCCATGGCCAGCGCGACCCGGCTGCGCTGGCCGCCGGACAGCCGGCCTACCCGGGCGTCCGGCCGCAACTCGCCGAGCTCGACCACGCGTTGGGCTGTCGCCTGGTCCCAGGACGGGTTCAGCTCGCGGCCCATCCGCAGCGTTTCGGCGACCGTGAACGTCCGGTACAGCGGCTTCTCCTGCGTCACATAGGCCACCTTGGCCCGCAGTTCGGGCGCCGCAGGGCCCGTCACCGACTCGCCGAGCACCCGCAGTTCGCCCTCGGACGGGGCGAACAGCCGTGCCGCCAAGCCGAGCAGTGTGCTCTTGCCCGCCCCGTTCGGCCCGACCACGCCGCAGACCCGGCCGGTCGGCACCGTGAAGTCGCAGTGCCGGACCGCCCATTGATTCCGGCGGTAGGCCCAGCCGAGGTCCTTCGCCTCGAGTGCGAGCGGCGTACTCATCGCTGCTGTCATTCCTCACCCTTGTCCAGTGTCGTCCGCTCCGCCGGGCGGACCCCGGTCGCGAAGCGCTGATCCAGTACGGAGGTCACCAGCGCGCCGATGTCCTCCCGCTCGAGCCCGGCCTTCCGGGCCGCGTCCACCCACGCCGTCAACTGCGCCCGCAGCGGCCCGTCCTCGGCCGTCTCCGGCCGGGACAGCGACCGCAACACGAACGTCCCCAGCCCCGGACGCGGCGCCACCAGCCCCTCCCGCTCCAGCTCCCGGTACGCCTTCAGCACGGTGTTCGCATTGACCGCCGTCCGCTCCACCACCTCCCGCGCCGTCGGCAACCGGTCCCCGGGCTGAAGGGCGCCGAGCCGCAACGCGTGCTTGGTCTGCTGGACGATCTGCTGATACGTCGGCACGCCACCGCGCCGATCCAGGCGGTACTCGATCACGGCACCACCACCCTTTCACTAATTGATTAGTGGAATGGTGGCGGTCGGGCGTGGCCAGGTCAAGTCGCCTGGTGAGAGGCATGTTTGACGCCACCTCGGGTCGGGCGGGGTGAGATGCGCGGGCCGTGGTGGACGTTCCACGAGGTGCCCGGGCTTGCTGCGAACGGCGGGAAAACCGGCGGATCCGGGTGCGGACCCGTGTGACCTGGGCACACGCGCAACCATGGTGCGAATCGGATACACGATGATGACGGAGCAGCGCGGCCCGACCGATCTGGTCGCGGACGTGGTGGGTGCGGAGCGGGCCGGGTTCGACTTCTCGGTGATCAGCGACCACTACTTTCCGTGGCTGGCCGAACAGGGGCATGCCCCGAATGCCTGGGTGGTGCTCGGCGCGGCCGCCCGGGCCACTGACGCGCTGCCGCTGATGACGTACGTGACCTGCCCGACGTTCCGCTACCACCCGGTGGTGGTCGCGCAGCAGGCCGCGACCGTTCAGCTGCTCTCCGGCGGGCGGTTCCGGCTGGGGCTGGGCAGTGGCGAGAACCTCAACGAGCATGTGATGGGCCGGGGTTGGCCCGCCGCGGCGGTGCGGCAGGAGATGCTGGCGGAGGCCGTCGAGATCATTCGGGCGCTGTTCGCCGGGGGGTACGTCACCCATCACGGGCAGCACTTCCAGGTGGACCGCGCGAAACTGTGGGACCTGCCCGAGCCGCCACCGCCGATCGGCGTCGCCGTCTCCGGCCCGGCCTCCTGCGCGCTCGCCGGACGCTTCGCCAACCTGGTGATCGCGGTCCAGCCGGAACGGTCGCTGCTGACCGGGTTCGCCGAGCACGGCGGAGCGGGAAAGCCCGCCGTCGGGCAGATCCCGATCTGCTTCGACCGCGACCGCGACGCCGCCGTCACCCGCGCCCACCAGCAGTTCCGCTGGCTCGGCGGCGGCTGGAAGGTCAACGCCGAACTTCCCGGCCCGGCCGCGTTCGCCGCCGCGAGCCGGTTCGTGCGCCCCGAGGACGTCGCCCGGATCGTCCCCTGCGGCGACCGGACGGAGGACTTCCTCGGCGCCGTCCGCCCGTTCGTGCAGGCCGGGTTCGACGAGCTCGCGCTGATCCAGATCGGCGGCGGGAGCCAACCCGCGTACCTGGACTGGGCGGAGCGCGAGCTGCTGCCCGCGCTCCGCGAACTCTGACGGAACGCCCCGCGCACGCGCCGGCGGAGCGCTCACTCTCGACGGGCCGCCGCACCGCCTGCGGGGCTGACCGCCGAAACGGAGCTGCGCGTCGCGTGGGCGCGCAGCTCGTCCGCGTACGGCGCCCAGTGTTCGCGGGTGAGCAGGTGGCCCGCGCCCGGCATGATGCGCAGGCGGGCTCCCGGGACGGCGGCGGTGAGGGCGCGGGCGGCGGACGGGCGCAGCAGCGGGTCGCGTTCGCCGTGCAGGACGAGGGTCGGTGCGGCGATCCGGGCGAGCGGCCCGCCGGACCACTTCGCGCCGATCTGCCGGCTCTGCGCCTGGGCGTCGCGGAACCCGGCGAGGCCGTGCGCGGCCTCCCGTTCGACGAACTCCCGGACGTCGTCCGGCCCGACGGCGCGTTCGGGAGCGGCGAGGATCCGGGCGAGCGCGACCGCCAGGGCGAGGTTGCCCTCGGGGGTCTCCGGGTGGTGCAGCCGGGCCAGTCGGAGCACCGGCCCCGGGCGGACGTGGCGCAGCGCGCCGAGCGCGCCCGCGTCGCTGGGCACCGCCGCGGAGGAGGTCAGGGTGAGCACCCGCTGCGGGTGCCGGACGGCGACGCGCTGGGCGACCAGCCCGCCCAGCGAGTGCCCGAACAGGTGGGCGCGGGGCCAGCCCAGTGCGTCCAGCACGGCGACGGCGTCGTCCGTCAGGTCCTCGGCCCGGTAGGCGGGCGCGGTGCGGCGCAGCAGTGCGGTGACGGGGTGCCCGGCGGGCGGCGCGGTCACGCGTCCGGACTCGCCGGCGTCGCGCTGGTCGTAGGCGGCCACGTGGAAGCCGCGTGCGACCAGTTCGCGGACCAGGCCGTCCGGCCACCAGAACCGGGTGGTGCCGAGGCCCATCACCAGCAGCAGCGGTTCGCCGCCCGTCCCGCCGAGGTCCTGGTAGGCGATCGGTACCTCGCCGTTGTACGTGTAACGCGTTGTCGTGGTCATCCGCGTCCTCCCCGACTGTTTCGCGCACAGCGTTCGCGAACACCGTACGCGATAGGTAGGCTGGCCGTCACACCCACCCCGGAGGCGCAACGTGACGCAGCGGCAGGACGGCCCGATCTGGCTGCGGCCCGAACAGGCCAGGGCCGGACGCCCGGCCGAACGCAGCCGGGCCGAGATCACCGCGGCGGCCGTCGAACTCGCCGACCGCGAAGGCCTGGACGCCGTCTCGATGCGCCGCGTCGCCACCGCACTCGGCACCGGCGCCGCCTCGCTCTACCGGTACGTCGCCACCCGCGACGAACTCCTCGACCTGATGACCGACAGCGCCGCCGCCGAGTACGACCTCCCCGCGCCCACCGGCGACTGGCCGGCCGACCTGCTCACCGTCGCCCGCCAGGCCCGGCAGATCATGCGCCGCCACCCCTGGCTGCCCGCCCTCGTCATCGGCCGCCCCACGCTCGGCCCGCACGGCGCCGACCTGCTCGAACACGTCCTCGCCGTGCTCGCCGACCACCCCGCCGCCCCGTCCCGTAAGGTCGAGGCGTTCGCCCTGCTCGGCGGCCTCACCGCCCTGTTCGCCCAGAACGAGACGGCCGCCCGCGCCGCCGACGCCGCCCACCGCACCGCCTACCTGCGCCACCTCGCCACCGACGGCGGCCACCCCCGGATCGCCGCCCTCTTCACCACCCCCGGCCCCGCCGCCCCCCACGACCCGTTCGAGGACGTACTCACCCGCGCCCTCGCGGGCGTGCTCGACTGACCGGGCTTCGGTCCGGGTCGGCTCAGCCCGCGGCCGGGCGGCCGGCGAAGGCGTCGACCAGGGCGCGCTCGAACGCGGGCAGGTCGTCCGGCCTGCGGCTGGACACCAGCGTGTTGGGCCCGTCCACGCAGACCACCACCTCCCGGTCCACCCAGGTCGCACCGGCGTTCACCAGGTCCGTGCGAAGGCTCGGCCAGGACGTCAAGGTGCGGCCGCGCACCGCGTCGGCCTCGATCAGCGTCCACGGACCGTGGCAGATCACCGCGACCGGTTTGCCGCGCGCGAAGAAGCCGCTGACGAAGTCCACGGCGTGGCGGTCGGTGCGCAGGAAGTCCGGGTTCGCCACGCCCCCCGGCAGCACCAGCGCGTCGAAGTCGGCGGCCGAGGTGTCCGCGGCGACCGCGTCCACCGGGAAGGCGTCCGCCCGGTCCAGGTGGTGGAACGCCCGGATCCTCCCGGGTTTCGTCGACACCAGCCGGGGCGTGCCGCCGCGGTCCGCGACCGCCTGCCACGGCGAGGTCAGTTCGACCTGCTCCGTTCCTCGGGGTGCCGCCAGAAAGGCGACCACGACCTCGTTCAGCTCGTTCATCTCGACTCTCCGCTCCGCGGTCGATCCGGCCCCCGCGGCGCGTTTCACCACGATCGCCACCCGGCAAACCGGCCGGCCGGGACCGGCGGGGTCTGGACCGCGTACTGCGCCGCCCCGGAGTCCCCGACCCGCCGGGCGGCGCCTGCGTCCTCGCCGCCCCGGAGTCCCCGAGCCGCCGGGCGGCGCCTGCGTCCTCGCCGGTCCGGAGTGCCCGACCCGCCGGGCGGCGCCTGCGTCCTCGCCGGTCCGGCTCACCGGCACGGCGGCGAGCCGGACCGGTCAGCCGGACCGACGCCTGCCTGCCCGGCGGTTCTTCTGCGACCTGGTGCCGCGCCGGTCAGCCCTCGCGCATGTCGCCGAAGCGGAACCGGCGGTGCATCCGCTCGTGCCAGGTCAGCTCGGGCGCGACCAGGTCGTCCGGGGGCAGGGTGTCGCGCGGCAGAACGGCCCTGGAGAGCGGCGGGGCGGTCCGCTCGGTGTCGCGGGCCTGTTCGCCCAGGGCCGCCAGCTGGAGCGGGGTGGCGTGGGTGCGGACCGTCGGGAACAACTGGGCCTCCTCCACCCCGAAGTGCCCCGTCGCCTCCTCGATCAGCCGGGCCAGCAGCCGGTCGAACTCGGCCGAGCCGGACGAGGTCGCCCGCAACTCGCGCACCAGCTCGTACAGCACCGCGTGCGTCCGCAGGCCGTGGTCCACCGTGTCGTCACGGGCCGGCCGGCCGCTGCGCGCGATCGGGTACAGGTACTCGTCCTCCGCCGCCAGGTGCCGCACCAGCCCGTCGGCGGTGAGCAGTGCCAGCCAGTTCCGCCGCGGATCGCCCAGCGGCAGGCCCGCCAGCTCACTGAAGCGCACCCGCAGCACGTCGTGATCCGTCGTCATCTGTTCCAACAGGTCCAGCTCCAGGTCGGTCGCCATCGTCAAGCACCTCTTCGTCGCGGTCCCAACCCCTCGCGGATGCGCCTGCCCGCCTCCGCGAACCGGAAACCGCACTCTCCGGCTGCGCCGCGAGACCGCCCCGGGGTCAACCTCGCAGCGTGACGAACCCGTTCACGAACCCGTTCACGGACCCGGACGTCGAGCCGACGCGCGACAGGATCGCCGACGTGCTGGGCCCGGCGATGGAGGGCTGGGACGCGTTGCTGCGCGTGCTGGCGGATGCCGGGGTCGAGACACCCTGGCGGTGGTTCCGGGACGGCGGCCGGCTGGTCAAGGCCGCGGACCGCCCCCGAGTGTCGACCGCCTGCGCCCCATCCTGAAGGCCCGCATCGCGCTGCGGTAGCGCGCCTGCGGTGGCCCGCGCCTGCGGTGGCGCGCGCGGCCCCGGACGGACGGTTCCTGGTGGGCGGACCGACCCGTTCAGCCCTCGCTGGCGATCTCGATGCAGGCAAGGTCGATCTGGTCGGCGAGCTGGCGGACCAGGCTGGCGAACACTGCGGCCGTCACCGGGTCGAGTTCATTGTCGTCGCGCTGCGCCCAGTCCTGCCACTCCTCGGGGAGTGCGCGCAGCAGGGCGACCACTTGCAGGGCGGGAATGGCCAGGTCGCCGGAGAGTCCGCAGACGATCGGGACGCTGAGTTGCGCCATGGTGTCCACCTCCTGCTGCGTCGATGCCCGTCCGGGCGTCTGCCCGCGAGCAGGGGGCGGAAACGGGGGGCGGTGCGGCTGTCCTGCGGATGTGCTGCGAGCGGGCCCGGGGTGGCGGGGGTAGTAGTGGTGGTGGCGGGTGGTGAAGGCGCGGGCCGGCGTGCGGGTTGCGGCGGGTCCGGGCGGACGGGAGGCGGGAGTGTGATGGCCGGACGCGCAGGTGGGCCGCGCGAGCGCAACGTCCGTGCGCCGCGAGGCAGTCGCCCGGCCAGGTCGGGGCGGCCGGCGGCCTCGCGCGGCGCCGAGGTGCCCCGGCGGCCGAGCGGGCTGGAGCGGATGGCCGGACGGGCCTGGCGGTTGCTGGCCATCGCGGTGGCCGGGTACGCCGGCTATCTGATCGTCAGTCGGCTGCTGCTGCCGGTGGTGGCGGTGTTCGTCGCGCTGGTGGTCACCGCCGTGCTGCGCCCGCCCGTCGATCTGCTGGCCCGCCGGATGCCGCGCGCGTTCGCGGTGCTGTTCACCGTGCTCGGCGCGATGCTGCTGCTCGCCGCGGTGGGGACGCTGATCGCGGTGGTGACCCAGGCCCAGTCCGGGCAGCTGGGAGGGCAGGTGCGGGACGGCCTGGACCGGCTGGAGCACTGGCTGGAGGGCCCGCCGTTCCACGCCCGGGCCGGCACCCTCGGCGACCTGCGGCACCGGCTCGGCCAACTGCTCAGCACGCACCGGCAGGCCGTGCTGTCCACGGCCGTCACCGGCGCCGGCTGGGTGGTGGAGGCAGCGGCCGGCGCCGCGCTGGCCCTGTTCTGCGCGGTGTTCTTCACGCACTCCGGCGAACGGATGTGGAGCTGGGGGACGTCCCTGCTGCCCGCCCGCACCGGCGAACTGTGGCAGCGGGGCGGCCGCGCCGCGTGGCGGACCTTCGCCGGCTACACCCGGGGCCTGTTCCTGGTCGCGGGCACCAACGCCGTCCTGGTCGGCGTGGTGCTGGCCGTACTCGGCGTGCCGCTCGCCGTGCCGCTGGCCGGCCTGGAGTTCGTCGCGGCGCTGATCCCGCTGATCGGTTCGCCGATCGCCCTCGCGGTCGCCTCGCTGGTCGCACTCGCCACCCGCGGACCGGTGACCGCGCTGGTGGTGCTCGCCCTGATCGTGGTGATCGGCCAGCTGGAGGGCCACATCCTGCACCCCCTGGTGATGGGCTGGGCGGTGCGCCTGCACCCCGTCGCGATCGCTCTGGCCGTCGCCGCCGGCGGCACGCTGGGTGGGATCGTCGGCGCGGCCGTCGCGGTGCCGGTGCTGTCGGTGGGCTGGGGGGTGTTCCGCGAACTGCGCGGACCGGCGGGAACGACCTGAGGGGGCGCGCGGCGGGGGAGTTCGTGCGCCCGGCGCTCATTGGTCGTAACGGTGGCTGCCCCGTGACTGGGTGCCGGTGGTCGGGTCGATGGTGCCCGTGCCGAGCGGGTCGGTGGTGGTGGTGGCGGCCGGGTGGCTGCGGCGGTGGCCGTAGTGGTGGCGCCGGTGCAGGCCCGCGCGGATCAGGAGCAGGCCGGCGCCGAAGATCAGCGTCAGGGCGATTCCGGCGAGGAACGCGCCCAGGGTGCTGATGGTGGCGATCTGGTGACCGAACATCGTCACGGCCGTCTCGGGTCCGCCGCCCAGGTTCTCGGCGATCAGCAGCCCGGCGAACGCACCGGACGCGGCGAACAGGAGGAGTCCGAGCAGCAGCATGGGTCCACGTCCTTTCGCGTGCTCCATTGCTCCGTTCACGCGGCGTCTGCCCGGTGGCCCCCCGCTCAATCACCGGGCCCGGCCGAGACGCGTGACCTGCCGCTGTGTCCGGCCGTGTCGGGATGTGCGCCCTCAGATGAGGTCCGGGCACTCCTTGGCGAAGCCGTCCGAGACGGGCTGCCAGACGCCTTCGTCCTGGCGTGCGCTCAGTCGGTCGGCTTCGGTGGCGGTCTCGATCAGCTGGGCGGTGGTCAGGTGGACGGCCGCCGTGAAGACCCGACCGAGGTGGTGGCAGTGCATCACCGGGCGGAACTCCTCGGAGTACGGCTCGTCGGCGACCGCGAACAGGTCGGGCAGCGTCCAGCCCAGTGGGCCCGCGATGGCGCACAGCTGGTACCAGTGGTGCGGACTCGGCTCCCAGCTCTCCACCATGCTGGGCAGGGTGCTGCGGGACAGGCCCATGAACGGCAGTTCGCGGAGGCCGAAGCCGCGGTTGTGGATCATCGTGCCGAGCGTGGCGGCGAAGCCGGTCTGGGCGGGAAATGGCTCAGGCCGTACCGCGGGCTCCGTCGCGGCGATGCGGGGCAGTGAGCGGACGAGCGCCTCCAGGGTGACGAGTTGCGCGTGGTTGCAGTGGCTGACGCGGTAGGAGAACCGGTCCATGACCTTGGCGTCGCGCCGCGGGGGGAGGAGTTCCGGCGGGACCGGGTGGCCGGCGACGGCGCACAGGTCGGCGAGGGGTAGGCCGAGTTCGGCGGCGAGTTCGGTGAACCGCTGCGGGCCGGGCTGGTGTCGGTTCCGCTCGCGGCGAGGCTGCCGAGGATGGTGGTCCGTTCCAGGGGAGGAAGGTAGCGGATCCGCGAACTCCCCTTCCGGGCAGGCCGGGTGGGGTCAGGCGCCCTGGCGGAAGACGAGCAGGTAGCGCCAGAACAGCAGGCGGCGAATGCGGCACCCGGGCAGCAGCGAAGCGGCCTCCCGGCGGATCTCGTGCAGGGGCATGGTCGGCATGGCGACCGGCGCCGTGCCCGCCGGTGGAGCCTGACGGCGGCGGAGCGTTTCGGCGGCTGCCACGGCGAGCCGGGCGGCGGCGTTGACGGGTACGGCCGCCAGGCTCCACGCCCAGTCGCGGCGGGTCTTCTCGGGGTAGCAGCCCAGGATCACCAGGACGCCGCCGGGCGCCAGCGCGTCGCGCAGTGCGGCGACGGTGGCGAAGGGCATGTGGTGGACGGTGGCGAGGCAGGAGATGAAATCGTAGTGCCCCTGGGGGAGTTGGAGCTCCGTGAGGTCCGCGTGCCGGAAGTGGGGTGCCCGGTCGTCGGCCGTCCGTGCGGACGCCGCGCGGGCCTCCGCTATCGCCTCCGCCGACCGGTCGATCGCATCGACCCGCAGGCCCGACTGGGCGAGTCGGCGGGCGAATCGGCCGGTCCCGCAGCCGACGTCCAGGGCCGCACGGCCGTTCCGCGGCACCTGGCGCAGCAGCAGGCGGTGGTAGTGGTCGTTGTGATCGAAGGGCATGATCCGATCCTGCCACGGCGACCGCAAAGGCAACTCGCCTGCGTACCGCTGCTGTTGGGGGGAGTCAGGCCGTCCGGAAGAGCCGGTCCAGGTGGTGGTGGAGGACGGCGATGGCGGCCTCGGGGGTGCGCTGGCCCAGGAGCACGCTCAGGCCGAGGCCGGCGGAGAGGGCGAGGAGGACGACGGCCTCGTGCTGGGGGTCGGTGATGGCGGCGGCGGTGAGGTGGGCGACGAGGAAGGCCTCCATCTCGTTCGGGGTGGAGAGGAAGGATTGCTCGGCGAGGGCCGGGTCGGTGACGGAGAGGACGGCGTACGCGGTGTAGACGAGGTGGAAGGTGCGGCTCTCCTCGTCGGTGGGGACGGCCTCGACCAGGACGGCTTCGACGATCTCGCGTGGGGACGGGGTGGCGGCGGTGGCCCGGACGCGGTCGCGGACGCGTTCGCCCATCCGGACCCCGAGGCGGGTGAGGGTGGCCAGGAGCAGCTGCTCCTTGGTGTCGAAGTAGTACTGCACCAGGCGGACCGAGACGCCCGCCTCCTGTGCGACGGAGCGCATCGTGACGGCGTGCAGGCCGGTCCGTGCGGCGGAGCGCAGCAGGGCGTCGATGATCAGGGCCCGCCGTTCCTCGTGGTCGACCAGCTTCGGCATCCGGGCTCCTTCGAACGTTTTTGTGGTACAAACATACCATCAAAAGCTCCGGAGGGGATTCATGACCAGGACCAGCGTCGGACACTTCGTCAACGAGGAGGCCCGCACCGCGTTTCTCGACGCCTACGATCGGGCCATGGGCCTGTGGCCCGCCCCGCACAGTGCCCTCGACGTCGAAACCTCCTACGGCACCGTGCACGTCCACCACTACGCGGGGCCCGGCGCGGGGGAGCCGGTCGTGCTGCTGCACGGCCACGCCGGCCACCCGGCCAACTGGTACCCGCAGATCGCGGCGCTCGGCGCCCACCATCCCGTGTACGCGATCTCCACCCTGGACGACCCCGGCCGCAGCGTGCAGCGCGCCGTCGCCGCAGGGCCGGCCGAGAACGCCGAGTGGCTCAGCGAGGTGCTGGCCGGGCTCGGCCTGGAACGGGTGCACCTGGTCGGCGTCTCGTACGGCGGCTGGCTGGCCCTCAACCAGGCGATCCGCGCGCCCGAGCGGCTGGCGTCCATCGCCCCGCTGGACCCGGGCGGCATCGAGAAGGTGCCGGTCCGGTTCTACTTCCACATGATCGCGGGCCTGTTCGGCATGCTCGCACCCCGCCGCTTCCGTCCCGCCCTCGCCCGGTTGCTCGCCAACCCCGCGCTGATCGCCCCACCCGAGATGCTCGCCCCGATGATGCTCGCCATGCGCAGCTGGAAGCCCACCGGCCGTCCCGCCGCCCCGCCGTTCGGCGACGAGGAACTGCGTGCCGTCACCGTCCCCACCCTCGTGCTGGTCGGTGCCCGCAGCGCGCTGCTGCGCCCGCGCCGGGTGCTGGCCCGGGTCACCGGCCTGATCCCGGGCGTCCGGGCCGAGATGGTTCCGGGCGCGGGGCACGGCCTCACCCTGGAACGGCCGGAGCTGGTCAACGCCCGCCTGCTGGAGTTCTTCGCGGCCACGAGGTCGGAGCACGCGGCGGGTTGACGTTGTTCGGCGCGCTACCGGCCGAGCGGGGGAGAGGCGGGCTGGGGCTCGGGTTCGGGGGTCGGCTCGGGGCCGGGCCGGCCCGGGTCCGGCGGCTCGGGCTCGCTCGGGGGAGGCCCGGGGACGGGCTGGAGCGGCTGCGGGTCGTGCGGAATGGGCGGCGAGATCGGCGGGTCCGGGTCCGGCGTGACGGGCGTCGGGCTGTACGGGCCTGGCGGGTCGGTCGGACGCGGCGGGCTGTCCGGCGGTTCGGGCGGACGCACGTCCGGGTCGCCGGGGATCGGCAGGGTCAGCCGAATTTTCTCGGCGTAGGGCATGACCGCTCTCCTTTCGTGGCCGGAAGGGGTCACGTCCGCGCATACCCGGATCAGTCGGGACGAATCGGGTTCAAACGCGGCCGATCGGGTACAGGTGGGGCGTCGCTCCGAGCAGGCTGCCCAGTGCGTCCCAGTAGCGACGTGCCCGGAGCCATGACCAGAAGCCCGGGCAGGCGCCAGGGCCCACGCCGTCCCCGGGAGATGACTCCCAGTGATCACCACGACCCACCGCCACCGGCCGGCGCGCCGTCGCCGCGCCGGCCGGCCGAACGACCGCCGGTACGGAGAAAACGACCGCCGGTACGGAGAACGCGGCAGCCGTGAGATCGACCCGATGTACCGGCCGACCCGGCGCGAGATGCGGGCCATGGGCAAGTTCGAGGCCCGGGAGCTCAGTGACGCGCTGTTCCGGCGGCTGGCCGAACTGCCGCCCGAGGATTCGCGGTCGAGCTATGTGCGCGGCACCGTGATCGAACTCAACATGCCGCTGGTGCGGTTCGTCGCCGCCCGGTTCCGGCACCGCCCGGAGGAGCTCGACGACATCCTGCAGGTCGGCACGATCGGCCTGATCAAGGCCGTCGACGGGTTCGACCCGGACCGGGGCGTCGAGTTCGTCACCTACGCGATCCCGACCATCGCCGGTGAGATCAAACGATTCTTCCGCGACACCTCGTGGCCGCTGCGGGTCCCGCGCAGCGTCCAGGAACGCTACCTGGCCGCCGCCCGCGCCTCCGACCGGCTCGAACAGGACCTCGGCCGGCTGCCCGACACCGCCGAACTCGCCGAGGAACTGCACGTCACCGAGGCCGAGGCGGCCGAAGGGCTGGACGCCGGGCGGCTGTGCCGCTGCGACTCGCTCGACTCGCTGCGCGACGACGAGTCCGACGAGACCGGCAGCGCGCTGATCAACCGGCTCGGCTGCTGCGACCCGGAACTCGAACTCGCCGAACTGCGCGTCGCGGCAAGGCCGTTCATCGGCCGACTGCCCGAACGGGAACTCACCGTGCTGCTGCTGCGGTTCTGGGGCGGACTCACCCAGAGCGAGATCGCCGTCGAGATCGGCGTCTCGCAGATGCACGTCTCGCGGATCCTCACCGCCACCCTGACCGGGCTGCGCGAACAGATCGAGGGCGGGACGCGCGGCACCACGGACACGGCGCGTGATTGAGCCTCGCCCAGCCGGGTAGCCGCGCGGACCGTAGCCGCCCCAGGGCGGGAAACCCTACCGTCGGCAGGAGGTGTTCGCACCGTGGACGCCCGGACTGCCATCGGTGCCCCCCTCACCGTCACCCTGCGCCGTCCCCCCGGCGCACTGGTGGTGCGCCCCGAGGGCGAACTCGATCACGACAGCGTCGGCCCGCTCCGCGAAGCCCTGGAGCGGGCCGTCGCCGACCCGCCCGCCCGGCTGGTGGTGGACTGCGGCGGCCTCGACTTCTGCGACTCCACCGGCCTCAACCTGCTGCTGCGGGCGAACGCCGCCCTCCAGCAGGCGGGCGTCCCGCTGCTGGTGGCCGCTCCCGGACGGGTGATGCTCCAGATACTGGAGATCACCGGCGCGGACGAGGTGCTGGCCGTGCGGCCCACCGTCGAGGACGCGCTGACCGACGGGCCGGCCGGGAACGCGGCAGCGCCGGCGAGCAGCGATGAGAAGCCGGCAGCGCGGCCGGGCGGTGGCGGGCCTTCGGGCGGTACTGAGTCCGGCGGTGCCGAGCCTTCGAACAGTACCGAGCCTTCTGCCGCGTCTTCGAACAGTACCGAGCCTTCTGCCGCGTCTTCGAACAGTGCCGCGAGTCCGGAGCCGGGCGGCGCGGAGAGGCACGGGGAGCAGCGATGAGCGGCCGGCCCGTCGAGGGTCGCACCGAGCGCCGCCGCCTGCCGCTCACTGCCGCGCCCGGCGCGGTCGCCCGCAGCCGGGAGTTCACCCGCCTCGCCCTGCTGGAGTGGGGCTGGCTGCCCGCGCGCGACGCCGTCGGCCGGGCCGCCGCCGAGGACGTGCTGCTGATGACCGGCGAACTCGTCACCAACGCCTGCCAGCACGCGGCCGGCCCGTACGCGCTGGAACTGACCAGGTGCGGGCCGCTGCTGCGGGTCGCGGTGTGCGACGGCGACGACCGGATGCCGGTGCTGCGCGCCCCGCACGTGCCCGCGCGGCCGGGTGGCCACGGTCTGCGGGTGGTCGACCGGCTCGCCGCGGCCTGGGGCAGCGAACCGGTTCCCGGCGGCGGCAAACGGGTGTGGCTGGAGACGATCCGCCCCCCGGCGGAACCCTGGCGGCGACGGTGCCACAGTGGAAGAGATGTCAGTGAACGGCCGGGGCCCCGCCTCACCCGGCGGGCCCGGCCCCGATGACCGGACCCGAGGTGGTGGTGACGTGGACAGCGCGCCCGACCCGCGCACACCGGATCCCGCACGACCCGCGCCCGGATCCGAGCCCGCGCCCGAGCCCGCGCCCGGATCCGAGCCCGCGCCCGAGCCCGAGCCCGCGCCCGAATCCGAGCCCGAGCCCGAGCACGCCGACGCGCGGCACCCCGCGGCGCCCCGGCCCACGTCCGACGGCGTGGCGCTGCGCCGGCTGCTGGCCGGGCTGACCGCCGTGCGGGACGGCGACCTGTCGCTGCGGCTGCCGAACGCGCCCGGGGTGCTGGGCGAGATCTCCGGCGTCTACAACGACATGGCGGAGCGGCTGTCCCGGCTGAACGCCGAGGTGACCCGGGTGGCCCGCGAGGTGGGCACCGAGGGCATGCTCGGCGGCCAGGCCGAGGTGCCGCAGGCGGTGGGCGCGTGGCGGGAGCTGGCGGACTCGGTGAACGCGATGGCCGGCAACCTCACCGCGCAGGTCCGCAACATCGCGCAGGTGACCACGGCGGTGGCCCGCGGCGACCTGACCCGCACCATCGCGGTGGACGCCCGGGGCGAGATCCTGGAACTCAAGAACACCGTCAACACCATGGTGGAGCAGCTCAGTTCGTTCGCCGCCGAGGTGACCCGGGTGGCCCGCGAGGTCGGCACGGAGGGCATTCTCGGCGGGCAGGCGGACGTGCGCGGCGTGTCGGGGACGTGGCGCGACCTGACCGACAGCGTGAACTTCATGGCGGGGAACCTCACCGCGCAGGTCCGCTCGATCGCCCAGGTGGCGACGGCGGTGGCCCGCGGCGACCTGACCCGGAAGACCGACGTGGTGGCCCGGGGCGAGATCCTGGAACTGAAGAGCACCGTCAACACCATGGTGGAGCAGCTGAGTTCGTTCGCCGGCGAGGTGACCAGGGTGGCCCGCGAGGTCGGCACCGAGGGCATGCTCGGCGGGCAGGCGGACGTGCGCGGCGTGTCGGGGACGTGGCGCGACCTGACCGACAACGTCAACGTGATGGCGTCCAACCTGACCGGCCAGGTCCGGTCGATCGCCCAGGTGGCGACGGCGGTGGCGCGCGGCGACCTGTCGCGCCGGGTCACCGTCGAGGCGGAAGGCGAAGTCGCCGAACTGGTCCGCACGTTGAACGCGATGGTGGACACCCTGTCGGCGTTCGCGGCGGAGGTGACCCGGGTGGCCCGGGAGGTCGGCACCGACGGCATCCTCGGCGGCCAGGCCCGGGTGCCGAACGTGGCGGGCACCTGGAAGGACCTGACCGACAGCGTCAACTTCATGGCGCACAACCTGACCAGCCAGGTCCGCAACATCGCGCAGGTGACCACGGCGGTGGCCGGCGGCGACCTGACCCGCAAGATCGACGTGGACGCCCGGGGCGAGATCCTGGAACTCAAGAACACCGTCAACACCATGGTGGAGCAGCTCAGTTCGTTCGCCGCCGAGGTGACCCGGGTGGCCCGTGAGGTCGGCACCGAGGGCCGGCTCGGCGGGCAGGCCGAGGTGGAGGGCGTCTCCGGCACCTGGAAACGGCTGACCGAGAACGTCAACGAGCTCGCCGGGAACCTGACCCGGCAGGTGCGGGCGATCGGCGAGGTCACCGGCGCCGTCACCGCGGGCGACTTGACCCGGTCGATCACCGTCGAGGCGTCCGGCGAGGTCGCCGACCTGAAGGACAACGTCAACGTGATGGTGGAGTCGCTGCGCGAGACCACCCGGGCCAACGGCGAACAGGACTGGCTGAAGACCCACCTGGCCCGCCTCACCGGCCTGATCCAGGGCCGCCGCGAGCCCGCCGCCGTCGCCGAACTGCTGATGGACGAACTCTGCCCGCTGCTGAACGCCCAGTACGGCACCTGCTACCTCTCCGAGGAGTACCTGACGGAGGACGGCGCGGCCCGGGCCGGCGCCGGGCGGCCGGTGCTGGTGCGGGCCGCCGCCTACGGCCACCGGGCGAGCGACACCCCGCGCCGGTTCGGCCTCGGCGAGTCGCTGATCGGCCAGGCAGGGCGCAGCCGCCGCCCGATCGCCCTCACCGACCTGCCGCCCGGCTACGCCGAGATCGGCTCCGCGCTGGGCTCCGGACCCCCGCGTGAACTGCTGATCCAGCCGATCACCATGGAGGACCGGCTGCTGGGCGTGGTCGAGGTCGCCACCCTGCACCACTTCACCGACCTGCACCGGGACTTCCTGGAACGCCTCGCCCAGGACATCGGAACCACCCTGGCCACCCTGCTGGCCAACGCCCGCACCGACGAACTGCTCCAGGAGTCGCAGCGGCTGACCGCCGAACTCCGGGCCCGGTCCGAGCAGTTGGTCGACGGCCAGGAGGAACTGCGGCGCTCCAACGCGGAACTCGGCGAGAAGGCCGAACTGCTGGCCGCGCAGAACCGCGACATCGAGGCGAAGAACCTGCAGATCGAACAGGCCCGCCGCGAACTCGAGGACCGCGCGCGCCAGTTGACCTCCGCCTCGATGTACAAGTCGGAGTTCCTGGCCAACATGAGCCACGAGCTGCGCACCCCGCTCAACAGCCTGCTGATCCTCGCCCAGCTGCTCGCGCAGAACTCCGAGGGCAACCTGACGGACAAACAGGTCGAGTACGCCGAGGTGATCCGCTCGGCCGGCTCCGACCTGCTGCAACTCATCAACGACATCCTCGACCTGTCGAAGGTCGAGGCCGGCAAGCTCGACGTCACCGTCGAACGGTTCCCGCTGCGCGAACTGCTCGACTACGTCGACACCGCCTTCCGCCCGCTGGCCGCCGAGAAGGGCCTCGACTTCCGGATCGGCGCCGCGCCCGGCGCGCCCGCCGAACTGCGCACCGACCAGGCCCGGTTGCGGCAGATCCTGCGCAACCTGCTCTCCAACGCCGTCAAGTTCACCGACCGCGGCTTCGTCGAACTCACCGTCGAACCCGCCCGGAACGGTGAACTGCCCGGCGGGCAGCGGGAGTCGGGCGCCGTCGCGTTCCGCGTCCAGGACTCCGGCATCGGCATCGGCGCGGACCACCTGGAATCCATCTTCGGCGCCTTCCAGCAGGCCGACGGCACCACCAGCCGCAAATACGGCGGCACCGGCCTCGGCCTGTCCATCAGCCGCGAACTCGCCCGGCTGCTCGGCGGCGCGGTGAGCGCCGAATCGGTACCGGGCGAAGGGAGTTGCTTCACCCTGCTGCTGCCCGACCGGCTCGCCCCCGCACCCGAAGCCACCGAACCCCGCGCCGCCGAACCCCGCACCGGTGAACCCCGCGCCGGCGAAGCCGCCGGCCCGCCCGGCGCCGCACCCGCCGCCCCGTCACCCGCCCGCGCGGGCCAACTGGCCGGCCGCACCGTCCTGGTCGTCGACGACGACTCGCGCAACGTGTACGCCCTCAGCACCGCCCTCGAACTCGAAGGCGCCACCGCCCTGCACGCCGCCAACGGCCGCACCGGACTCGCCATGCTGCGCGCCCACCCCGAGACCGACCTGGTGCTGATGGACCTGATGATGCCCGAACTCGACGGCTACGCCGCGACCGCCGCGATCCGCGAGAGCGCCGAACACGCCACCCTCCCGATCATCGCCGTCACCGCGAAGGCGATGCCCGACGACCGCGCCCGCAGCCTCGCCGCCGGCGCCGACGACCACCTCACCAAACCCGTCGACACCAACCACCTGATCGCCACCGTCCAGCACTGGTTGGAGAGTTGACGCCGTGTCGAAGCCCAGCGAGCCGCACCGCGCGGGGGCCGATCCGCGCCGTCTGCTCGCCCTGCGGCTGCGCCACGCCCAGGACGAGACCGAGGACCTGCGCGCCGCCCTCGCCGCCCGCCCGCTCACCGCCCTCGCCACCGGCGTCCTCGCCGAACGGCTCGGCTGCGGACCCGCCGAAGCCGGCAGCCAACTGCTCGCACTCGCCGAACGCGCCCGGCTCACCCCGCAGGAACTCGCCGCCGACATCCTCACCACGCTGCCCGGCCCCGCCGACGGCGACACCACGCCCGCCGCCACCGCACCGCCCGACCGGCCGCCCGGACGGCCCGAACCCACCGTCGAGGCCGCCCTCACCCAGGCCGCCGCCATGGTCGCCGCCACCGCCGCCGTGCTGTGGACCGCCCGCCCCGGCGGCGTCCTGCACCCCGCCGCCGCACCCGGCTTCGGCGACACCGAACGCGCCGACTGGCGACACGTCCCGCCCGGCCTCGACACGCCCGCAGGGCGCGCCCTGCGACAGCGCACCACCCAGGGCCCCGAAGGCCCGGTCGCCGCCACCCTCGGCGCCGCCCGCGCCCCCTACCGCCTCGCCGTGCCCGTGCACCGCGCCGACGGGCCCGCAGCCGTCCTCGAACTCGCCTGGCCCGAGCGCCCAGGCGACCCCACCACCGCCGAACGCCGCCGCCTGCAAACGATCGCCGAGGTCTGCGCGCTCGCCCTCACCGACCCCGGGCTCGCCACCACCGGCCCCGCCCCCACCGACACCGGCGCCCTCGACGCCGCGCTCGCCCCTGCCGCGCTGCTCGACCCCGAACCCGCCCACGGCACCCCCGCCGACTTCCGCCTCGCCCGGGTCAACGCCGCCTTCACCGACCTCGCCGACCGGCCCCCGCACCGCCTCGAAGGCCGCACCCTCACCGAGACCTACCCACTGGCCTGCGCCGACGGCCTGCTCGACCTGCTGCTCGAAGTGCACGCCACCGGCCGCCCGCAGCACCACGACAGCCTCGCCCTCACCTTCCTGGCCGGTCAGACCCCCGCCCCCGTCCTGCTCGAACTCGCCGCCGCCCGCCACGGCAACCGCCTGCTGGTCAGCTGGCAGCCCGCCGCCGGCACCGACCGCACCGACCACCTGCTGCGCGCCGCCCAACGCCTCAGCCACCTCGCCGGGTTCGAGGAGGACCTGCGCACCGGCGAGATCCACTGGACGCCGCGCACCGCCGACCTGCTCGGCCTGCCCGCCGGCACCGCCCCCGTCCCGCTCGCCGCCCTCGCCGCGCACGTCCACCCCGACGACGAACAGACCGTCCGCCGGGTCGTCAACTCCGCCGTCCAGCACGGCCGCGCCGACTCCGCGGTCTTTCGGATGCGACACCTCAGCAGCTACACCCACTACGTGCGCCTGGTCGCCGAACCCGTCCTCGACGCCCACGGGCACACCGCCGCCGTCCGCGGCGCCTACCAGGACGTCTCCGCCCAGCACTGGACCGAGACCGCGCTCGCCGCCACCACCGAACGCCTCGCCGACACCCGGCAGGAAGCCGCCGACAACCACCGCCTCGCGCTGCGCCTGCAACAGGCCATCCTGCCGCCCGCCCCGCCGCCGCTGGAGAGCGCCGGCCTGCGCGCCGCCGTCCGCTACCGGCCCGCCTCGCAGCGCGACCGGGTCGGCGGCGACTGGTACGACACCACCCTGCTGCCCGACCGCACCGCGCTGCTGGTGGTCGGCGACATGGCCGGACACGGCGTCGAGGCCGCCACCGGCATGGTCGCCCTGCGCAACGCGCTGCGCGGCCTCGCCTACACCGGCGCCGGGCCCGGCCGCCTGCTCGGCTGGCTCAACGAGGCCGCCGCCGACCTCACCGACGCCACCGCCACCGCCGTCTGCGCCCGCTACCACCCCGACACCCGCACCCTGCACTGGGCCCGGGCGGGCCACCTGCCGCCCCTCCTGCTGCGCGACGGCACCGTCGGCCCGCTGCCCATGCCGCACGGCATCCTGCTCGGCGCCGCCGAGGACCCCGAGTACGAGGAGGCCCGGCACACCCTGAGGCCCGGCGACATCCTGGTGCTGTACACCGACGGCCTGATCGAACGACGCGACCAGTCCGTCGAGGAAGCGCTCGACCACCTCGCCCAGGTGCTCGCCGAACCCGCCGCCGACCTCGACACCCTGCTCGACCGGGCCCTGGAACTGAGCGTGGCCGACACCGACGACGACACCTGCCTGATCGCCGTCGAGGTCCTCGGCACGGTCCTCGGCACCACGAACGACACGTCGGACCACGCGTCCGACCCACCCGCACCGGCCGCACCCCCGACCGGGACGACCTGACGAGAGACGGAGGAGAGCAGCCATGACCATGATCCAGGAGACCGTCGAGGTGGACGTCCCGCTGCACACCGCCTACAGCCAGTGGACGCAGTTCGAGGACTTCCCCCAGTTCATGGACGGCGTCGAAGAGGTCACCCCGCTCGACGAACGGCACAACCACTGGCGCACCAAGATCTCCGGCGTCAGCCGCGAGTTCGAGACCGAGACCGTCGACCGGCAGCCCGACCGGAAGATCGTCTGGCGGACCGTCGGCGGCGACACCGACCAGATGGGCATGGTCAGCTTCGCCCGGCTCGACGACGACCGCTGCGAGGTGCGCCTCGCGATGGACTACGACCGGCAGGGGATGGCCCACCACACCGCCGACACCACGGGGATCATCGACCGGCGGGTCCGCGGCGACCTGGAACGGTTCAAGTCCTTCATCGAGGAGCGTGGCGTCGAATGAGGACCCCGGGTTCGCGTCCGGCCGGGTTTGAGGCCCGCCACAACGGACAGCCGCCCCACATGGACAGAGCATGCTGCTCAGGCCCCGCCGACTGGCTGGACGCCCCCACCCACTGGACGTTCCTCGACCCGGTCGCCGACCGCCTCGCCGACTTCATCCAGGCCCTGCCGCTCGGCCGGGTGCGCGACGTGCTGCACGGCGTCCCGCTAGGCCACCCGCTGCACCCGGCGCTCGTCGACACCCCGATCGGCTGCTGGCTGGCCGCCGGAGTGCTCGACCTCACCGGCGGCGACGACCGGGCCGCCCGCACCCTGACCGCCGTCGGGCTGATCAGCCTGCCGCCCGTCTTCTGGTCCGGCTGGGTGGACTGGTCCCGGCTGCCGCCCGCCCAGCGCCGCCTCGGCCTGGTGCACGCCGCGAGCGCCGCCACCGCCGCCATCCTGCACGGGTGCTCGCTGCGGGCCCGCTGCCACGGCCACCCGCTGCGCGGCCGGGTGCTCGGACTGAGCGGCACCACCCTCGTCGGCCTCGCCGCCGGGCTCGGCGGACACCTGGCGTACCGGCACGCTGCCGGCGCCGCCCACGCCGAGGCCGAGTTCCGGCTCGCACCGCCCGACTGGCAACCGCTCGGCGACACCGCCGAGTTCCCCGAAGAGGTCCCGGTGCGCCGCCGGCTCGGCGAGGTCGCCGTGCTCGTCGTGCACGGCTCCGACGACAGCTGGACGGTCCTCGCCGACCGCTGCACCCACACGGCCGGATCGCTCGCGGACGGCGAACTGATCGACGGCTGCGTGCAGTGCCCGGAATGCCAGTCCCGGTTCCGGCTCAGCGACGGCCACCCCGTACAGGGCCCCGCCACCGCCGTACAGCCCCGCTTCGAAACCCGGATACTGGCCGACCGGCTGGAGGCCCGGCCACCCCGATGACCACCGTCCAGGACCTGCTCGACCGGCACGGCACCACGTACGCCGAGCAGGCCGGCATCCGGCTGCGCGACACCCCCGCGCCGCTCTACCAACTGCTGGTCCTCACCCAGCTGTGCGCGATCCGGATCCGCGCCGACACCGCCGCCGACGCCGCCCGCGAGCTGTTCGCCGACGGGCTGCGCACCCCCCGCGCGATGACCGGGTCCAGCTGGCAGCAGCGGGTCGACGCGCTCGGCCGCGCCCACTACGTCCGGTACGACGAGAGCACCGCCACCGCGCTCGGCGAGGGCGCCGCACTCGTCCGGGAACGCTGGCACGGCGACCTGCGGCGGCTGCGCGAAGAGGCCGAACGCGACCCCGCCGCGATCGGCCGGCTGCTGCGCGAGGTGCCCCGGATCGGCCCCGTCGGCGCGGACATCTTCCGCCGCGAGGCCCAGCTGCTCTGGCCCGAGCTGCGCCCGTTCTTCGACCGCCGCGCCCTGTCCGCCGCTGCCGGTCTGGGCCTGCCGCGCGAGCCCGACGCGCTTGCCGCGCTGGTCCGCCCCGACGACCTGGCCCGGCTCTCCACGGCGCTCGTTCGGTCCACCTTGAGCTGATCGGCGGTCGGCCAGGTGGGCGCCGGGGACGGAGCTGGGCAGACGCGCTGACGGTACGTTCGGAACCGCCGGATGTTCGGGACGGTTCGACGGAGGCCGAGATGTCCGCACCGCAGCGCCAGTCCACCGTGGCCGTGGAGACCGACGTCCCCGGCAGACTCGACCGGCTGCCGTGGTCGCCCTGGCACTGGCGGATCCTGATCGGCCTCGGCACCGTCTGGATCCTGGACGGCCTGGAAGTCACCATCGTCGGCAACCTCGCCGCCCGGCTCGCCGAACCCGGCAGCGGCATCGCCATCAGCACCGCCCAGGTCACCACCACCGCCGCCGCGCTGTACGTGGCCGGCGCCTGCTGCGGCGCGCTGTTCTTCGGCTGGCTCACCGACCGGCTCGGCCGCAAGAAGCTGTTCATGGTCACCCTCGCGGTGTATCTCGCCGCGACCGCCGTCACCGCACTCTCCTGGACCGCCTGGTTCTTCTTCCTGTGCCGCTTCTTCACCGGCTTCGGCATCGGCGGCGAGTACGCGGCGATCAACTCCGCCATCGACGAACTGATCCCCGCCCGGGTCCGCGGCCGGATCGACCTGATCGTCAACGGCAGCTTCTGGATCGGCGCGGCGATCGGCGCGTTCGCCTCGATCGCCCTGCTCAACACCGCGCTGTTCGCCACCGACGTCGGCTGGCGGCTCGCCTTCGGCATCGGCGTGGTGCTCGGCCTGGTCATCCTGCTGGTGCGCCGGCACGTCCCGGAGAGCCCGCGCTGGCTGATCACCCACGGCCGCCGCCGGGAGGCCGAGAAGATCGTCACCGAGGCCGAGAAGACCGTCGAACGCGAGACCGGCGAACCCCTGCCACCGGTGGACGAACCACCGATCCGGATCCGCGAGCGCGGCCCGATCGGCTTCGGCACCATCACCCGCACCCTGGTCGCGCACTACCCGCGCCGCACCGTCCTCGGCCTGGCGCTGTTCATCGGCCAGTCCTTCCTCTACAACTCCGTCACCTTCGGTTACGCCGCGATCCTCACCACCTTCTTCGACGTCCCCGCCGGCGACACCGGCTACTACTTCGCGGTGATCGCCGTCGGCAACTTCCTCGGCCCGCTGCTGCTCGGCCACCTCTTCGACTCGGTCGGCCGCAAACCGATGATCGCCGGCACCTACATCGGCTCCGGCGTCCTGCTGTTCGGCACCGCCTGGCTGTTCCAGCGCGGCTCCCTGGACGCCGCCACCATGACCGCCTGCTGGACGGCCGTGCTGTTCCTCGCCTCCGCCGGGGCCAGCGCCGCCTACCTCACCGTCAGCGAGATCTTCCCGCTGGAGACGCGAGCGCTGTGCATCGCGTTCTTCTACGCCGTCGGGACCGCCGCCGGTGGTATCTCCGGCCCGCTGCTGTTCAACGGCCTGGTCTCCAGCGGCCAAGTCGGCGACGCCACACTGGCGTTCTGCATCGGCGCCGCGCTGATGACGCTGGCGGGCCTGGTCGAGGCACTGATCGGCGTCAAGGCCGAACGGCGCAGCCTGGAGTCGCTGGCCGCGCCGCTCAGCCAAGTGCCGTCCGAGCGGTGACGGTGCGTCAACCGTCGCGCGGGGGTCGCGTCAGCCAAGCGTCCACTGCTGGGCGGGCGTGCTGTTGCAGGTCCACAGCTGGAGCCGGGTGCCGTCGGCGGACGAGCCGTTGGGGGAGTCCAGGCACTTGCCGGAGCCGGTGTTCACGAAGGCGCGGCCGCTGCCGTACGACCACTGCTGCGCGCCGGTGCCGTTGCAGGTGTACAGCTGGATCGCCGCGCCGTCGTTGTGCGAAGCGGCGTCCACGTCCAGGCACTTGCCGAGGGCGCGAACGGTGCCGTCGCTGCCGACCGACCACTGCTGGGCGGCGCTGCCGGTGCAGTTGTGCAACTGGATCGGCGTGCGGTCGGCACTGGAAGCCCCCGCCACGTCCACGCACATGCCGCCCGGGCCGGTGATCCGGCCGGTGTAGGGCACCGGGCCGGTGCCCGACGTGGTGGCGTGCACGTAGTCGACCACCATGGTCTGCGGGAAGGCCGACGACCCGTCCGGGCTGCCCGGCCAGTCGCCGCCGACGGCCAGGTTGAGGATCACGAAGAACGGGTGGTCGAACACCCAGCGGTTGCCGCCCAAGTCGGCCGGGGTACGGGTCTGGTAGGCGTGGCCGTCCACCGACCAGGTCACGGCGGACGGGCTCCAGTCGACGGCGAAGACGTGGAAGTCGTCCGCGAAGGACTGCCCCGCCGGCAGCGAGTACGGCGCGCCGATGCCGCCCGCGCCCGAGTAGCCCGGCCCGTGGATGGTGCCGTGCACGGTGCCCGGCTCGCGGCCGATGTTCTCCATCACGTCGATCTCGCCGCTGTAAGGCCACTGCACCGTGCCGATGTCGTTGCCGAGCATCCAGAACGCCGGCCAGATCCCCTGCCCGCGCGGGATCTTGATCCGGGACTCGAAGTGCCCGTACGCCTGGGCGAAGCTCCGGGCGGTGTTCAGCCGGGCCGAGGTGTACTGGCAGGTGCCGTACCAACAGCCCAGCCCCGCATCGGTGTTGCGCTTCGCCGTGATCACCAGATGCCCCTGGCCGTCCAGCGCGGCGTTCGCCGCACCCGCCGTGTAGTACTGGAGCTCGTGGTTGCCGTTGCCCGAACCGCCGGTCTCCACCGTCCACTTGGCGGGATCGACCGCGGATCCGGCCGGGCCGTCGAAGTCGTCGCCCCAACTCTGTGCGGCGGTCGGTTGGTTGGCGATCGGCGTGGCGACCGGGGCGGCGTGGGCAGCCGGTGCGGCCGGGGCGGCGCCGAGCAGCGCGGCGGCCAGGAGAAGCGCGAGGCCGCCGAAGGGTCGACGGCGGGTGGACGGTGCAGCAGTCATGGACGAACCCGCTTCCTGCTAGCGCTCGTTGACGATACGCCTGATGGTAGGAACGCGCTCTCGCCATGGCAATGTCAAGGTAGCGGTCGCCGCGTGACGGATTTCGATCACCTGCTGTGCACAATCGGTCGCCGCGTGTGAGCGGTGCGGCTTGTGGGCACGGGCACCCCGCAGCCCCCTCGCGGATCGGAGCTCACGGTGAACCTGGCACGCAGCTCGGAGACGGGCGCCGGCCATGCCCTGGTGCTCGGCGCCGGCATCAGCGGCCTGTGCGCCGCCCGGGCCCTCTCCGAGGTCTACGACCGCGTCACCCTGGTCGAACGGGACACCCTCACGGGCGACGGCACCGTCCGGCGGGGAGCGCCGCAGGGGGCGCACGTGCACTCGCTGACGGTCCGCGGCGCGAACGTCCTGGAGGAGTTCTTCCCCGGCTTCGCCGACGAACTCGCCACCGACGGCGCCACCTTGGTCACCGCGCTGAGCGAGGTCGACATCGTGTTCTTCGGCTCCCTGCTGCACAAAGTGCCGCTGGGCACGGTCCTCCAGGCCGGGCGCCCCTTCCTCGAGGAGCGCCTGCGCGCCAAAGTCTGCGCGGCGCCCAACGTCACCCTGCTGGACGGCCGGGAAGCGACCGCCCCGCTCACCGCACCCGACCGCACCAGGGTGACGGGAGCCCGGCTGGCACGCCCGGGCACCTTCGAGGACATCGACGCCGACCTCGTCGTCGACGCCATGGGACGGGCGGGCCGAGGCGCCACCTGGCTGGCGGCACTCGGATACGACAAGCCCACCGAGCAGCGCCAGCGCGTCGACGTGGCCTACGCGAGCCGCCGCTACCGGCTCCCTCCGGGCGCCCTCGGCCCGAACAAGGCCCTCCTGGTCGGCGCGACCCCCGCACGCCCACGCGGCCTGGTCCTCACCCAGCAGGAGGACAACCTCTGGGTGCTCTCCCTGTACGGATTCGGCCGCCAGGACCACCCGCCGACCGCACCCGACGAATTCCTGCTGTTCGCACAGGAGTTGGCCACCGCCGACGCGTGGGAAGCCCTCCGGAGCGCCGACCCGGTCACCGGCGTCGCCTCCTTCGCGTACCCCCACTCCGTGCGCCGGCACTTCCACCGGCTCCGCCGCCTCCCCGACGGCCTGATCTCCATCGGCGACGCGATCTGCAGCCTCAACCCGATCTACGGCGCCGGCATGACCGTCGCCGCACTCGAAGCCGCCGCTCTGCGCGACTGCCTCGCCGACGGCACACGAGACCTCCCCCGCCGCTTCTACCGGTCCGCCGCGAAATCCGTGCAACTCTCCTGGCTCTTCGCCACCCTGGCCGACCGTTCCATGCCCCAAGTCCCCGGCACCCGCCCCGCGTTGGCCGCCCTCCTGGCCAAGTCCTTCCGCGCCACCATGCGAGCCGCGGCCACCGACCCCAAGGTCGCCGCCGCCGTCTGGAACGCCGTCAGCCTCACCGGCTCCCCGGCCGACCTGGCCCGCCCGCACATCATCGCCGCTACGCTGCGCAACTGGCCGCGCGAGAAGCCCGAAGGCTAGCCCAGAGCGACGCTGAACACGTCGCCGTGCCCCGGCCGGCCGTCGCGTTCCTCGCGGCTGTCGACGACGAGCGCCGAGACCCGCAGGGCCTGCACGGCGGGCCGTCGTGGTCTTTCCGGCCCCGGGGAGGCCGACCATCAGGAACAGTGTGGGCACGCCCCGATGGTGTCAGCCTGCCGATCTGGACGGTCACCCGATTGTTGCCCTCACGGGACGTTCCAGGCGGCGATGACCGGGTGGCCGTGTTCGGTGGCGAGGGTGCTGAGGGTGCCGGGGTGGGGGTGGCCGAGGAGGCCGGCCGCGGACGGGGCGAGGTCGAGCCAGCGGGCGGCGAGGATGCGGGCCAGGTGGCCGTGGGCGACGACGGCGACGTCACCGTCGGCCAGCAGGGGGCGGATTCGGGCCAGTGCCGCGTCCGTGCGGGCGGCGACCTGCTGGAGCTGCTCGCCGGGGAAGGCCGCTCCGCCGGGGATGACGCCGTCCCGCCACAGGTCCCAGCCCGGCCGGGACTGTTCGATCTGGTCGGCCGTCAGGCCCTCGTAGCCGCCGTAGTCCCACTCGATCAGGTCGGGGTCGGCCATGACGTCGGACAGGCCCGCCAGTTCGGCCGTCCGCAGGGCGCGGCTCAGCGGGCTGCTGAACACCGCCACCGGGCGGCGGCGGGCCGCGAGTCGCGGCGCGAGCGCCCGGGCCGTCGCCTCGCCGGCGGCGGTCAGCGGGACGTCGGTGCGGCCGGCATGACGGCCCGACAGGCTCCACTCGGTCTGGCCGTGCCTGATCACTGTCAACTCGCCCATGGCTGTGCAGGTTAGCCGATGATGTGATCACCGTGGCGGGAGGTATGCGCGATGCGGCAGGCTGACCGTCATGGAGACGACGCCGTTGGCCGATGGAGATGTTCGCTGGGTGTTTCCGGAGCTGGAGCGCCCTGCCGAGGTCGAGGCGCTGCTGCGCGAAGCGGGCGCGCTGATCGAGGCGCTGGCGGAGCGCTTGGGCGTCCGGCCGAGCTGGACGGGCAGCGGGTTGGAGTTCTGCCGCCCGGGCGGCGAGCCGAACGCGTCCCTGTTCGGTTGCGCCGAAGTGCCCGAGGTCTCGTTCGTCGTCGACCTGGAGGCGGAGCGTGGTGCCGTGCGGCGCTGGGAGGTCGAGGCGAGGATCTCCGTGCGCTGCGACCACGCGGGGCCCTGGGACTGCGGCCATCACACCATCGAGGAGAGGTCCGCGTCGTTCGGCTCCCCGGCGGCCGCAGCGCGAGGCCTGGTGGAGGCGGTCGCGTGGTTGCGGGAGCGTTGCGCGGCCGAGCCGCTGAGCGTCTGGCGGGAGCGGGACGACGAGCCCGGGGAGCGCCGGTCGGTGTCCTCGCGGGCAGTGTGACAATCGGGGCGTGAGTGAAGAATTCGTCGACCTGGGGTTCGTGACGGCGCCGTCCGGTGTGCTGGTGTTCGGCATGGCGTCGTGGATCGACTACTGGCCCGAACTCGGGCTGCCGCTGTCCGAGCGGGCCGCGGCGGCTGCGGCGTCCGGTGGCGGCCATCTGTGGGACGGCGAGTGCGAGGCGGTGGCCGTGCCGGCGGCCGGGGACCGGAAGTTGGCGGTGCGGGCGCAGACCGCGCTCTCCTGGTACACCGAGGAGCCGGTGATCTCGCTGCTCGAGGTCGACCTCGGCCTGACCTGGGCCGGGGTTGACGACGTCCCGATCCCGCTCGGGGACCTGCCGGTCGACCGGTGTGGCCTGGTCCTCGGCGACGGTGTGGCGCTCGACGCCTGGAT
Source organism: Kitasatospora sp. NPDC048407 (assembly GCF_043200475.1). Taxonomy (NCBI): domain Bacteria; kingdom Bacillati; phylum Actinomycetota; class Actinomycetes; order Kitasatosporales; family Streptomycetaceae; genus Kitasatospora; species Kitasatospora sp. NPDC048407. Next base: position 91,468 of record NZ_JBICXW010000002.1, read on the forward strand.
CGGGATGGAGGGCGAACCGGCCGACGGTCTCGCCGACCTCACCTACTGGGGGCTCCACGGGCCGGACGCCCACGCGCAGTTCGGCGGGCAGGAGTTCACGACGGACGGCACCTGGGGCTGGCTCGACCTGCCGGTCACGCAGGCGGAGGCGCGCGCGGCCGAGATCGAGGCGTGGCGGGGCGGCCTGCGGAGGGGAAAGGGCGTTGCCGTCACGGTCAGCAAGCACACCGACTACCACCTGTTCCAGCGTGCCGGCGCGAACCACCCCCTGCTGGCCGGAGCGATCGAGGTCGGCGGCTGCCAGGTGCTCGGCATCGACTGGGAGCCGGCCGACCACTCGATGACCCATCACGGCGAACGGGCCCTCGGCCAGGTCTACCCCGTCACGCTCGAAGCGGACGGGGCCGGCGGGACGGTGCTGCGATGGGCGGTTCAGCCGACTGATGAGCACGAGGACTGACGGTCAGGTGGCCTCGCCGCACAGGTCCGCGTCGCCGCGACGACTGCCAGGCTGCTCGGGATCGTACATCGCACCAGCATGCCCACCGGCGTCGATGTCGACAAACTGTGCGGGTGCCCGATGAGTTCGTCGGTGCAGGCGTGCTACACAGGCGCATGACATTCTTCCGTGACCTGAGCCCGTACACCTATTCCGAACGGGAAGTCATTGCCGACGGGCCCTATTTCGCGACGTTCGCCCCCACCTACCGCAGGGTGAACGTGGGGTGGCTGAGCAGATGGCACCGATACTCGAGCGGCGCCGCCCCGGAGGGTTTCCTCGTCCGGCTGCTCGACATCGTCCAGTGGCAGCGCGTGAACGGCACGCGGGGGTTCCACAGTTGCGGGTTCTGTCCGCCCTGGCGGCGGCAGGACGGGGCGTTGACGGTCGAGCACCAGGGTGGGGCCGTCGCTCTGGGGTCCAGCGAGATTCGTGTCCCGGGCCGGGCCGGCGAGGTCTTCGCGGCGCCGACGTTGGTGGTGCATTACGTGAGCGCGCACGGGTATCTTCCGCCGCCGTCGTTCGTCGAGGCGGTGCCGGCCTGTCCCGAGGGGTGGATGTCCGGGCCGGACGCGGCTGGGGTGCCGGACGGGGCGGAGCGGCAGGACTATTCGGCTCGGGTCGGGGAGGGGTAGCCGGACCGTCAATTCGCGAATACCGGGAGCCGTGGTCAATTCCCTTGGCGGAGCCGGCAGCTGCGGCCCATTCAGCGGTGGGGGACGCGACTTTCCAATGACGGCGTTGATCACTAAGGTCTGGGGTCTGTGACCACGAGTGAACCCGGCGACGACCTGTGGGCAGAGTTCGTCAGGGAGTTTGAGAAGAACAACGCGGTGCACGAGCCGAGCGCCGCGGAGCGGGCGGCGGCGGCCCGGCAGCGGCCGGTGCGGCGGCGTTCGCGGCGGTGGCTGGTGCTTCCGGCGGCGGCCGTGCTGCTGGCGGCGGCGGGTGCGACGGCGTACGTGATGCGGCCCGCGGAGAAGAAGGCGCCCGTGGTGGCGGCCGGCCCGTCGGGGGTGGCGGGTGCGGCGATCCCGCCGGCCGTGTTCCCGAAGCAGGTGCAGGGGTTCACGCTGGTGGCGGCCGTGCAGAACCCGAGTTGCACGGGCCCGGACACGGTGGGGGCGACCCTCGCCGGGATGATCGCGCAGGGGAAGGGGTGCCTCGGCGTCGATCTGGCGCTGTACAAGGACGCCGACGGCAACCAGTACAACCTGGCGCTGTTCACCATGAAGGACCCGGTCGAGGCGCTGCACCTGGTGACGTTCCTGGCCGGCAACGCCGACACGTACCAGGTCGCCGTCCAGCTCCCGCCGAAGGACTCCGGCCTGCGCGAACTGCCCGCCGACAGTGGCCTGGTGCAGAACTTCGGGTCGTACGGGCACGGCATGCTGGTCGGTATGGCGCAGTGGTCGGACGGCCGCACCGCCGACTTCAACAAGCTGGCGGACCGGCTCAAGCCGCTGACCGATGCCGTCATGAAAGACATTCCGGCCTGAAGAGAAGCATGACGATGCGTCAACTCACTTGAACCGTCCCGGGCCGGTGGCCTGCTCGGTTAGGGTGAGGCTGCGCTTCGGTGCGGCGGCGGACGCGGTCGTCGCGGGGCGGGGGAGGAATGGACGCGGTGGTTCCGAGCACGGTGCAGCAGTTGGCCATCCTGGTGGCTCTCGTTCTGCCCGGGATCTTCTACCAGGCCGTCTCCGACCGCCTGCGCGGGCCGCGGGCCTCCGAGCAGGAGCCGCAGAACCGTGCGCTGCGGGCGGTCGCGATCAGCGGTCTGCTGGACGCCGTGTACGCGGTGGTCGCGGGGCCGTGGTTGGCGCGGCTGTTGACCGGGGGCGACGGCGGGCCGCTGGCGGGGGTGCTGCGGCATCCGCGGCAGGCGGGGCTGGCGGTGCTGCTGCTGGTCGTGGCGGTGCCGGCGGGCGCGGCCTGGGCGGCGGCGGCCGTGCGGCGGCGGCGCGAGCGGGCGCACTACGAGCCGACGCCGACGGCCTGGGACTTCCTGTTCGCGGACCGGGACCCGTGCTTCGTCCGGATCCGGCTCAAAGGCGGCCTGTGGGTGGGCGGTTGGCTCGGCTCGCGGTCGGCGGTGTCGGCGTTCCCGCAGCAGCAGGACATCTATCTGGAATCGCAGTGGCGCCTGGGCAGCGACGGGACGTTCCTCGGCAAGGTGCCCGGCACCGCCGGGGTCTACGTCAAGGGCAGCGAGGTCGAGGTGCTGGAAATGCTGGCGCCGCCCGAGTCGGTGGAGGTGCCGGTGACACGGAGGGAGCAGAACGATGGCAGCGAGCAACCCGAAGAAGCGCGGCAGTGACGACGACCTGTCGCTGGAGGCCCTGATCGAGGAGCACGGTTCCCGCCGGATCTTCCGGATCGGCGGCGGCTCGACCGAGCCGGACCAGGGCCCCGAGGGCGCCTCCGGCACGGCGCAGAGCGAGAAAGCACCCGAGAACGGCAGTTCCGAGTAGCCCGCTCACGGCCCGATGTGGAGGTGCGCCGCCCACAAGTGCGGTGCGGGCAGCAGGTGTTCACGCAGTGAGCGGACGGCGTGGTGCAGGGCCAACGCCGGGTCGAACGGTCGGAGGCCGGCGGCGTCGTCCTCCGCCAGGGCGGCGTAGAAGTCTCCGGTGACGCGGCGGGCGACCTTGTCGGAGACGCTCCACAGCGTGCCGACGACGTGGGTGAAACCGGCCAGCTGGAACGACGGCGCGAGGTGCACCGCCTCGTCCGGCAGATCGACGCCGCCCTGGGACGTTGAGCAGGCCGACAGGAAGGCCAGTTCGGCGTCCACCGGGCGCTGCGCGAAGAGGTCGAGGGCGCTGAGCCGGCCGTCGTGCAGGATCAGGCCGCTGTTCGACGGGCTGCCCGGGTCGCTGATGCCGTGACAGCTGAAGTGCACCCAGGAGTGCCGGGACAGCGCCCGGCGGACCTGCTCCACGGTGGCGTGCTCGCCGTCCAGCCGCAGGCCGCCGGGGAAGAGTTCCGTCACCAGTGCCGCCTCGGGCTCGGCGCCGGGCAGCGGCGGGCCGCCCGGGGTGTGCGGGAGCGCGACCACCAGCGGGGCGGGTCGCCGTCGGGGTGACGCGGTGGCCCTGCGCCGGGCGCGCAGCAGGGAGCGCACGGTCGGCGTGTACGAGGAGACGGCGCGGTCCATCACCCAGGTGCCGGGGATGTTCCGGCCCTTGCCCGCGGCGTGCAGCGGCAGGAACGCCAGCCGGCCGGTCGGGCACCACCGCAGCCGCGGCCACTCCTCGCCGTCCAGCGGGGTCCCGCGCAGGCCGAGCCGGTTCAGGACGGGCGCGGCCAGGCTGTCCCACAGCCACTCGAGGAGTGTGCTGTGGAAGGTCATCATCTGCTTGGCGGCCGCCATGCCCTGGTCCCCGTAGGCGACGTCGATGCGCCGCTCGTCGAAGGCCAGCGCGGCCGTCAGCACCTCGTCCGGGCTGAGGTCCGGCAGCGGCAGGACGTCGATGCGCGGCTCGCCGCCGCCGCGGGCGGCCAGGATCAGGGCGTGCGAGCCGTACGCGCTGACGTTGACCACCACCACCGGCCCGTGCTCCGCCACCGAGAGCAGCTGACGGGTGGTCGGTGGGCGCAGGAAGTCGTCGAGCCCGTCCAACTCCCGGATTTCCTCCAGGAGTTGGTTCCATCGGCGGGACAGCGTGTGGCGCTCCTCGGCGTCCCGCAGGGCGGCCGCGCCTGCCGTCTCCTGGACGAAGAAGGCGTCGGGCCCTTGCTGTTGCAGCGCGGGGTGCTCCTGGCTCAGCCGGTCCCGGATCCGTTCGAACTCCGCGGCGCGGGCCGGGTCGAGCGCACGCAGCCGGGACAGATCGCCCTGGTTCTCCAGGCCCTGGGCCAGCAGCACGCCCCGGCCCTGTTCGAGCAGGGCCAGCGCCCGCGCCGGATCGCCCGCCCGGATCGCCAGGGCCGCCGCCGAACTGGCCAGCCCCCGGCCGGAACTGAGCCGGTCCTCCTGGTCGATCCGGGCGAGATGACGCGGCGCCACGCTCGGCAGCAGGCCCACCGCGTGGGCGAAGCCGTCCAGGGCCTCCGCCCACCGGCCGGTTCGGGCCGCGATGCCGCCCCACGTGCGGGCCGCCTCGAGCCGGGTGTGCGGCGGGAGGACCGGATCCTCGGCCGTCTGCCGGTTCAGCCGGATCACCTCCGCCAGATCGACCCGCTCGCCGTGATCGCCCCGCCGCAGCTGCGCCGTCCCCTCGACCCGCTCCCCGTACTGGGCCCGCCGCAGCTGCGCCATCGCCAGCACCTGACGGGCCAGGGCGTGCATCGGGTCGGGGGAGTGCGTGTGGTCGGCGAGGGCCTCGCGGGCGGCCGCCGCGGCCCGGCGCAGCGCCGTCCTGGCGGCACGTTCGGGGAGCAGCTCCGAGGTGCGCAGAGCGGCGAGGGCCAGCCGGGCCAGCGCGGTCGTCCGCAACGGGTGCGGGGAGCCGAGCTCCATCACCAGGTGCTCGAACTGCCGGCAGACGTCCAGCGCGGCCGGGGCGTCCTCGGCCTCGCGGGCCTGCTCGAAGCGCACCACGGCCAGGTTGAGCGCGGCGCGCTCCCGGGCCGGGGACATTCCGCGGTGCCGGTCGGCGGCCTCGCTCAGCAGGGCGAGCGCCTGCTCGCGCAGAGCCGGGTCGTCGGTGGTCGCGGACAGGCCGGACAGGGCCAGGCCGAGGTTGTTCAGCACCTGCGGGCGCTGCACCGAGCCCGGGGCGGTGTGCTCCACGGCCGACCGGAACACGGCAACGGCCTGAACAGCCCAGCTGCGGTCGCCCGTTCGGGACGCCCGGCTGAGCAGAGCGGCCCCGAGGTTGGTGAGGACCAGGCCCCGGTCGCCGTACCCCTCCGGTACGGCGGCGAGCGCGCCCTTCAGGGTGCCCAGCGCGGCATCCAGCTGCTCGTCCGAGCCGGACTCCGCCGCCAGCGACCACTGGAGATAGCCGAGGCCGGCCTGCACGGTCGAGCGCTGCGGGGCGTGCTCCGGCAGGTGGAGCAGCGCGGCACGGCAGCACTCCATCGCTTCGGCCCGAAGCCGCGCGTCCGGCCGGAAGCCGTACAGGTCGGCGAGGCAGGTGGAGAGCCCCTCGAGGGCGTACGGGTGGGGTTTCGGCGCGGTCAGCGCGATGGTCTCGCGGTGGCGGGCGGCGGCCTGCTCCAGGTACGCCGGGTCGCCGGTGAAGTGGAAGCGCATGCGCAGGTTGTTGCCGAGGGCCACCAGGCAGTCGGCACGGTCCGTCCGGTCCTCGGTCGGCTCCGCCAGGGCCTCGGACAGCAGGGCGGCGGACCGGTCGAGCGCGGCGGTGTCCGAACGCAGCCAGCCGGACTTGTCGAGCGCGGCGGCGAGACGGTGGATCACGGTCAGCTGTCGCGGGTCGTCGGAGGGGGCCATCGCCAGGGCCAGTTCGAGGTAGTGCACCGACCGGTCGAGCACGTCCGCGTCGTCACTGTGGTTGGTGAGATCCAGCAGCGCGGCGCCCAGCAGCAGCCGGTAGTACGCGCGGTCGGACGTGGTGCACCGCTCGTCGGCCGTCACGACCGCGTCCAGCACGGCCACCGCCGTACGGTGGGCGGCCGGGTCGCCGGTGTTCGCCGCGCGCTGCATCCAGTGACCGCCGAGCCGGGCCTCCAGGTCGAGCCGCCGCGGGTCGCCCGGGGGCAGCAGCGCGGCCGCGCTGCTCATCGACGCAGTGGCCTGCTGCCACGCGTCCCCGACCTGCTGGTCGGTGCCGAGCACGAGGGCCGTCCCCAGCGAGAACCGCACGTCGGCCTCGAAGTCCGGTTCGGGGTAGGGCAGTTCGAGGCATTCCCGGTAGTGCACCACCGCCTCGGCGGCGCGCTCGCCCCGGTCCTCCCTCGCTGCGGAGCCGAGCAGGCAGTCGGCCAGGTGCCGCAGCGCCAGTGCGCGTGCGGCCGTGGGCTGCGGCAGTTCCCCGACCAGCCGGCGCAGCAGCGTGATCGACTCGGCCGACGGGTCGTCACTCCCCTCGGACTCGGCCCGCAGACCCAGCAGGTCCGCCAGCGCCGAGCCCCGCTCCAGCCGGAGCACCGGGACCTGCGGCGAGGTGGCCTCGAAACCCGCGCCGGCCAGGGCGACGGCCTCCGCGAGATCCCGGGGGTCATGGCCGGCCCGGTAACGCCTGGTCAGGGCGAGCGAGAGCATCGTCAGGGCGTTGGCGGACAGCGCGGTCCCGCCCGGTGCGAGACCGGCCACCTCCCGGGCCGCGTCGAGCGCGGCAGCGGTGGCCTCGGCGTCGTCCTCGGCGGCGGCCCCGAGCAGGGCGAGGCTCAGGTTGTGCAGGTACTGTAGCCGCAAGCCCTCGGTGGGCGCGACCTCGGCGGCCCTCCGACAGAACGCGACACCTTCGGCCCGCAGCCCGGGCTCTGTTGCAGCCTGGGTGATCAGCACCATGCCCAGGTGGCAGAGCACGTCCGGGTACCCCGACGGGTCGGCGGCGCCGTCCGCTCCGCGCAGCGCCTCGCGGAGGAGGGCGGCGGCCTCCGGCAGGGCGTCGCGGTCGTCGAAGAGGACCGCGGACTGGGCCAGGGCTCGGCCGAGTTCGAGGCGGTAGGCCGCGAATTCGGGGGAGTCGGGCGGGCAGGACGCGAGCGCGGTACGGGTTTCGGAGGCGGCGTCGCGGATCGCCTCGTTGTCCAGGGTGACGTCCGCCCAGAAGCGCAGGGTGGTGCCCAGGTTGGCGTGCCGGAGGGCCTGTTCGTCGGGCGTGCCGGGGACGGCCGCCACGGCGGCGCGGCAGACCTCCACGGATTCGGCGAGCGAGGGGAGTTCGGCGCGGTCCTGCCAGTCGTACAGCAGGGCCACCCCGAGCCGGGACAGCACCGAGCCCCGCACCGGGCTGTCCGGCGGGCACTGGGCCGCCGACCGGCGGAACAGCCGGACCGCGGCGGCGGGCGCGCCGGGGTACCGCCAGCGCTGGTACGCCAGCGTCATGCCGATCGCCGCCGCGTTCGTGTGCGCGAGGCTCGGCCCGTCGTCCTCGGGGACGTCCTCGCCGGCGGCCACGGCCAGGACCGGCGCGTATTCGGACGGAATCTCTTCCGGCCGGTGCCGTCGCACCTGGAGCAGGCAGAGCAGCCCCTCGCCGAGCAGCGCTGGATCACGTTCGCCGCCGGCCCAGTACGCGAGCAGGTCGGCGCAGCCGAGCAATACGGCGTGCTCGAGCGGGAGTCCGGCGGCGGGTGGCACCCCGCCGGCCCGGAGTGCGGCCGTTGCCGCGTACGCCTCGGCGGTGGTGAACCACGTCAGCGCCGCAGGATCGGCCGCCGGAAGGTCGAAGTGGGCGGACAGCAGTGCGATCGCCTCGTCGTCGGTCACAGCCAGTTGCTCTCCGCCGGGATGTCGTCGGCGAGCAGCACGATGAGGTCCTCGCGGCTCGGGGTGTCGGCCCCGGCGAGCCGGGAGGCCTGCCGTTCGACCATCTCCTCCAGCAGGGTGCGGGCGTCGCGGGCGTTGGCGGGGTCGCCGCGGAGCTCGCGGCGGGTGAATCGTTCGACGAGCCGGTCGGTGACTTCCGGGGCGAGGCGGTAGGTGTGCCGTTCGGCTTCGCGGACCACGATCTCGGTGAGTTCGGCCGGGTCGTACGGGTCGAACTCGAGGATGCGGGAGAACCGGGAGCGCAGGCCGGGGTTGGAGTCCAGGAAGGTCCGCATCTCCTCGGTGTAGCCCGCCGCGATGACCACCACGTCGTCGCGGTGGTCCTCCATCAGTTTGGTGAGGACGTCGATGGCTTCCTGGCCGAAGTCGCTGTTCGCGCCGAACCGCCGGGCCAGGCTGTACGCCTCGTCGATGAACAGCACGCCGCCGGACGCGCGTTCGAAGGCCTGGCGGGTCTTCTGCGCGGTCTGCCCGAGGTACTCGCTGACCAGGTCGCCGCGGGCGACCTCCACCAGGTGGCCCTTCTTCAGCGCGCCGAGCGCGGCGAGTATCTGTCCGTACAGCCGGGCCACGGTGGTCTTGCCGGTGCCGGGCGGGCCGGAGAAGACCAGATGGTGTGCTCGGGGCGGCGGGGGCAGGTCGGCGTCGGTGCGCCACCTGGCCAGCCGGAGCAGGTCGACCTGGATGTCGACCTGCCGCTTGGCCTCGGCGAGTCCGATCATGCGCCCGAGTTCGGTGATCGGGCCGGTCTCGGGCCGCAGGATGTCCTCCGCGGTGGCGCCGGTGCGCAGGTTCTCCGTCCGCACCCGGTCGTTGGAGATCAGCGCCTCACCCTCGCAGCCGGTGATCTCGCAGTCCGTCAGGCTGCCGTACACGTTCTCGTCCAGGCGGACGCCGTCGCTCCCGGCGCCGTGCACCCGTACCCCGCTGAGCGTCAACTGGCTGGTGTTGCGGGCCCACAGGGCCGTGCCCCGGCTGGCGGAGATCTCCAGCCGGTCGATCTCCACGGTGGTGTTGTCGAGGGTCAGCAGCCCGACCTCACCGGCCTTCGTCACCGTGCAGTCGTGTGCGGTGAGCCGGCTGTCCTCGCGGCAGTTCAGGCCGTACAGGCCGGCCCGTTCGATCGTGACGGCTTCGGCGGTGAGACGCGCGGTGTTCTGCAGCAGCAGCCCGGAGGTGGTGACGTCGGCGATGACGGCGCCGACCAGCCGGACGGTCACGCCGGTGCCGATGCAGCGCACCCCGTTCTGGCAGCGTTCCAGGCGCAGTTCGGTCAGTTCCACCACCGATCCCTCCTGGATCAGGACTGCGCTTTCGGACTGGTCGTGGACCCTCAGCCGGGTGAACTCGCCGCGCGCCTTGTGCACGTTGACGCCGGTGCCGCCGAAGGCCACCGCGCAGTCGTCGATCAGCGGGACGCCGCCGGAGGCGACGCTGATGCCGTGCACGCCGGCGTTCTCGATCCGGCACCGCTCCAGCCGTCCGCGGCCCTGGTCCTCGACGATCACGCCGCAGTCCCGGCAGCGCGCGAACAGGCAGTCCCGGACCTTGGGTTCGGCGCCCCGGGCGATGTAGAGGCCGACGGTGGCGCCGCTGACCGTGGTGTCCTGGACGGAGCCGCGCGCCTGGTGGTCGTAGACGATGCCGGTGGCGTGCACCTCGTCGATCCGGGAGCCCAGGATCTGTACGGCGGAGTGGTCGCCGGCGGCGATCGCGGTGTCGCCGGTGCCCCGGAACTCGCAGCCGCGGATCTCCGCCGTCGAACCGGTCACGTCGATGCCGCGGCCCCGGCTGTCGACGACGGTGCAGTCGGTGATCTCGGCGTTCGCGCGTTCCTTCAGCACCAGCGCGTGGCCCTTGGCGGAGCGGAACGCGGTGCGCTCGAACGTGCCGCCGGCGCCCGCGAGTTCGGTTCGGCCCGCGGTGATCTCGCAGTCCCGCACGGTCAGTTCGGCGCCCTGGGAGGCGAGCAGCGCGTACTCGCCGGGCGCGTCGATCCGGCAGTGGCGCAGCTCCAGGCGGCCGGTGGTGGAGACGGCGATCGCGCCGCGGCCCTCGACGGTCAGGGAGTCGAGCGTGACGGCGCCCTCGCACTCCAGGGCGGACCCTTCGGGGGTCTCGATCACCACCGGCCCCTCGCCCTCCGCCCGGACCACCTCGACGGTGCCGGACACCAGCAGCGGCCCCGCCTCCCGGTACCGGCCCGGCTCGATCAGCACCCGCACCGGCCGGTCCCTCGGCGCGGCGCGCAGCGCCGACCCGAGACTCCGGTGCGCCGCCCCGCGACCCTGCCCGACCCGGACGGTCACGGCCTCGCCCGTCACCGACTCGGCCCGCCTGGTGTGCCTGGCGAGCAGGTTCGAGCCGTACGGGGTCAGCGCGTTCGCCAACTGCGCGGGAAACACGGCGAGTCCGTGCATCTGGGCGAGCACCGGCGAGTTCAAAGGCAGCAGCTGGACGGCCGGCCCGTCGGTGCGGAACGGCCAGTGCGGCAGCGGCGCCGGAGGGTTCGCCCCCGGGTTGAGCCGGGCCAGCACCGCCGTCACCGCGTACCGCCGCCCGGCGCGCGTGACGGTCTGCTGCCCGGCCTCCAACGAGGCGATCTCGGACCACGGCACGGTCCGCTCCCGGCCGCCGACGGCCACCACCACGCCCCGGCTCTCCACCCGCAACTCGCAGCCCCGGGACAGCCGGAGCGCCAGCCACCTGATGCCGAACGTACCGAACACCACCACGGTGAGCAGCGCCAGCAGCGGCTGGACGGGCGCGAAGGCGCCGAGCGGGGCCATGGCGAGGACGGCGGCGACGATCACCAGCAGCATCACCACCCGGAACCCGCGCAGCAGCACCCGGCCCGGCAGGGACAGCAGCGCGCCGGCCGCGAACACCGAGGCCCCGCCGGGGCCGTCCGGCAGCCGGGTCGTCCCGCCCCAGCGGTCCGACAGGCGCGGGACGAACACCTGGTCGAGGCGCGCCGCCGGCACCGCCAGCGGCGCCAGGTCGAGCAGGATCCCCTGCCACTGCGCCGACCAGCGCGGCGAGCCGCCGCCCGGCAGCGCGGCCGGGCTGCCCAGCGAGGTCCGCACCAGCAGCGAGCCCCGGAAGTGCGGCGCCTCGTACGCGGCCACGAACCCCCGCATCGGCAGCACGCACATCCCGTCGACCGCGTCCCAGGGCAGCCGCACCTTCCGCAGGCCGCCGCGGAGTTCGAGGTACTCGGGATCGACCACCACCGTGACGGGCGCCCACGCGCGCACCGCCTGCCGGACCAGCACCACCGCCCACACCACGGCCGTCAGACCGTCGACCAGCATCGCCGCCGGCCGCGTCACCACCCCGGCGAACAGCGGCAGCCCGCAGCCCGCGAACGCGCCGGCCGCGAACAGCGCGAACGCCGCGCGCCGGCGGCGGTACTGCGCCGACGGCCGCAGCCGCACCTGCTCACTCTCCTGTGCCATCGCGCCCCCAGCAACGCCGACTGCCCTCCTGGTCATCAAATCAGCGAACTCCGGCCCCGGCGGCCGGTTCGGCGTTTTGACCGGTCTGCTGATGGGACGTCAACGACGCGCGCACCACCCCCACTTGGAGACTGGTCAACGGCGGCCCCGGTGGCCAGCATGGGTACCCGTCGTTCCGCACCACCGCGCCCAGGAGGCCTTCGTGTCGCACGCCCCGAGCCAGCCGAGCCACTCCTCCGGCCCGTCCGGAACCCCGCTGCTCGGCGACACCGTCGGAGCCAACCTCGACCGGGCCGTCCGCGCCTTCCCGGACCGCGAGGCACTGGTGGAGTGCGCCACCGGCCGGCGCTGGACGTACGAGCGACTCGCCGCCGACGTCGACGCGGTGGCGCTCGGCCTGCGCGCCAGGGGCGTCGGCCGCGGCGACCGGGTCGGCATCTGGGCGCCGAACCGCGCCGAGTGGACGCTCACCCAGTACGCCACCGCGAAACTCGGCGCCATCCTGGTCACCGTCAACCCGGCCTACCGCACCCACGAGCTGGAGTACGTCCTCAACCAGGCCGGCGTGCGCCTGCTGGTCGCCGCCCGCGAGTTCAAGACCTCCGACTACGCCGCGATGATCGCCGACGTCCGCCCGCGCTGCGCCGAACTGGCGGACGTGGTGCTGCTGGACGGGCCGGACTGGGACGAGCTGCTGCTGGCGGGCCGCCGGGAGGATCGGGCGGTGCTGGCCGGGATCGCGGAGGAGCTGGCCGCCGACGACCCGATCAACATCCAGTACACCTCCGGCACCACCGGCTTCCCCAAGGGCGCCACCCTCTCGCACCGCAACATCCTCAACAACGGTTATTTCGTCGGGGAGTTGTGCGGCTACACCGAGCAGGACCGGATCTGCATCCCGGTGCCGTTCTACCACTGCTTCGGCATGGTGATGGGCAATCTCGCCGCCACCTCGCACGGCGCCTGCATGGTGATCCCGGCGCCCGCGTTCGACGCCTCCGCGACGCTGGCCGCCGTCGCCGCCGAGTCCTGCACCTCGCTGTACGGGGTGCCCACCATGTTCATCGCCGAACTCGCCGACCCGGACTTCGACCGCCACGACCTGAGCAGCCTGCGCACCGGCATCATGGCGGGCGCGCCCTGCCCGATCGAGGTGATGAAGGACGTCATCGGCCGGATGGGCATGACCGAGGTGTCCATCTGCTACGGCATGACCGAGACCTCCCCGGTCTCCACCCAGACCCGCGCCGACGACTCGGTCGAACGCCGGGTCTCCACCGTCGGCCGGGTCGGGCCGCACCTGGAGGTGAAGGTCGTCGACCAGGCCACCGGCGCCACCGTCCCGCGCGGCGAGACCGGCGAACTGTGCACCCGCGGCTACTCGGTGATGCTCGGCTACTGGGGCGAGCCCGAGCAGACCGCGCAGGCGATCGACACCGAAGGCTGGATGCACACCGGCGACCTCGCCGTGATGGACCAGGACGGCTACCTGAGCGTCACCGGACGCAGCAAGGACATGGTGATCCGGGGCGGCGAGAACCTCTACCCGCGCGAGATCGAGGAGTTCCTGTACACCCACCCCGACGTGCTCGACGTCCAGGTGATCGGCGTCCCCGACGCCAAGTACGGCGAGGAGTTGATGGCCTGGGTGCGGATGCGCGAGGGCGCCCGCCCGCTCACCGCCGAAGCGGTCCGGGAGTACTGCACCGGCCGGCTCGCGCACTTCAAGATCCCGCGCTACGTGCACGTGGTCGACGAGTTCCCGATGACCGTCACCGGCAAGATCCGCAAGGTCGAGATGCGCGAGCAGGCGGCCCGGATGCTGAGCGACTGACCGACCGTCGGGGGAGCATGGGGGAGTGCCCGTTCTCGCCGTCCTGTTCGCTGTCCTCGGCGCCGCCTCCAACGCCACCGGCACCGCCTTCCAGCGCAAGGCGGCCGCCAAGCTCGGTCACGGTGGCGGCCTGCGGTTCGTGCTCACCCTGGCGCGGGACCCGGCCTGGCTGATCGGCATCGCCGGATTGGCCGGCGCGGCCCTGTTCCAGGCGCTCGCGCTGAGCTTCGGGGCGCTCGCGCTGGTGCAGCCGGTGTTCGTGCTGGAGCTGCCGTTCGCGCTGCTGATCGCCTCGCCGCTGATGCACCGCCGGGTGCCGCAGGCCGGCTGGGCCGGGGTGGCCGCCGTGGTCGGCGGACTCGTGCTGTTCCTCGGCAGCGCCGCGCCCACCGGGGGCACCGACAACGCCCCGATGAGCCGCTGGGTGCCCGTCCTGGTGGGCTGCCTCGGCCTGATGGGCGCCGCCGTCCTTGCCGCCCAGCACTGGCGCTCCCCGCTGTTCCGGGCCGGCGCGCTGGGCAGCGCGGCGGCCGTCGGCAACGCGCTGACCGCCGCCCTGATGAAGTCCGCCACCGGGACCTTCGCCGACCACGGACCGGCCGCGTTCTTCTCCGTCTGGCAGACCTACGGCTTCGCGCTCACCGGAATCGCCGCCGTCCTGCTGCTGGAGAACGCCCTGCAGGCCGGCCCGCTGGCCATCTCGCAGACCGCCCTGACCATCGGCGACGCCGGGGTCAGCCTGCTGCTCGGCGTGGTGCTGTTCGACGAGACCGTCCGCACCGGCTGGTGGGTGCTGCCCGCGCTGCTCGGGCTGGCCGTGGTCATCGGCGGCGTGCTGACCCTGGTGCGGGCCGTCCCACACATCCAAGAGGTCGTCAGCTCCGGGAAGAAGTGAGCTTCCGGGAGCTGACGACCTCGGTAAGACGGTGCGTCAGGAGATTGCGCGTCAGGAGACCGCGCGTCAGGAGACCTCGCGTCAGAAGATGAGCTTCCAGTTGTCGATGTAGCCGGTGTCACCGCGGTACATGTCCTGGACCTTCAGCCGCCAGGTGCCGTTGGCGACCTGCGCGGAGGCGTCCACCGTGTAGGTCTCGAGCACGTTGTCGGCGGAGTCGCCGACGTTGGCCTTCTTCAGCGAGTAGACCTTGCCGTCGGGGCCGACCAGGTCGATGTTCAGGTCACCGCGCCAGGTGTGCTTGATGTCCACGGACACCTTGAGGTCGCTGGGCGCCTGGCCCTCGACCTTGTCGACGACGATGTCCGAGAAGACGGCCGGGCCGCCGCCGTCCGGGATCGGCACCCGGGTGGCGTTCGAGACGATGGCCCGGGCGACCTTCCAGGTGAACTTCGTCGTGACGCTGCTGTGGTGCGAGGCCTTGGCGAGCAGCGTGACCTCGTAGGTGCCCGGCGTGGTCGGAGTGCCCGAGACCTTGCCGGTGACGGGGTGCACCTTCAGACCGTCGGGCAGGCCCTCGGCGTGGAAGGTGAGCTGACCGGGGTTGAAGTTGGTGGCCTTGAACTGGAGGTCGACCTCCTCGCCGACCGCGCTGATCTGGGAGTCGATCGAGTCGACCATGATGCCGTCGACGACCCGCGGACCGACGTTGATCGCCGCCCAGGCGTTGGCGGTGTTCATGTAGGTCTGGCTGGTCTGCCCGTACAGGTCCGCGGCGGCCTTGAGGGTCGCGACGCGGGCGGCGGCGTAGTTGGTGGAGGAGGTCATGTAGGTGGTGAGCGCCCGGTACCAGATCTTGGCGGCGGCGTCGCGGCCGATCCCGGTCACCGGCAGGCCGTCGGAGGTCGGCGAGTCGTAGTTCACGCCGTTGACGGTCTTGGCGCCGCTGCCCTCGGAGGCCAGGTAGAACCAGTGGTTGGCCGGGCCGGACGAGTAGTGGACGTCGATCGAGCCGAGGCCGGAGTACCAGGCGTCCTTGGACTTGCCGTCCTTGGAGGGCTTGTCCATGTAACGCAGCGGGGCGCCGGTGCCGTAGATGTCGATCTTCTCGCCGACCAGGTAGTCGCCCTTGTCCTGGGGGTTGTTGGCCCAGAACTCGATGGCGGCGGCCATGATGTCGGAGGTCGCCTCGTTCAGACCGCCGGACTCGCCGCTGTAGATCAGGCCCGCGGTGTTCGAGGTGACGCCGTGGGTCATCTCGTGGGCGCCGACGTCGATCGAGGTGAGCGGGTGGGTGTTGCCCGAGCCGTCGCCGTAGGTCATGCAGAAGCAGCTGTCGGACCAGAACGCGTTGACGTAGTTGCTGCCGTAGTGGACCCGGGTGTAGGCGCCGACGCCGTCGTTCTTGATGCCGTTGCGGCCGTGGACGTTCTTGTAGTAGTCCCAGGTGAGCTGGGCGCCGTAGGCGGCGTCCACGGCGGCGGTCTGCCGGTTGGAGACGGTGCCGTCGCCCCAGGTGTCGGTCGGGTTGGTGAACAGCGACTTGGTCGAGCCGCTGGTGCCCTTCAGGTCGTACGTGCTGTGGCCGCCGCGGGTGGGGTCGGTCATCGCGAAGCCGCCGCCGGCCGCCGCCGAGGTGCCGATGTTGACCTGGCCGGAGAACTGGCTGTTGCCGATGCCGGTCTCGATGCCCTGGAACTCGAAGATCTTCTTGCCGGTGTTCGCGTCGGTGATGACGTGCAGCTCGGACGGCGTGCCGTCCTCCTGCGTGCCGGTGACGATCGTCTCCCACGCCAGGGTCGGGGTGCCGGACGCGGCCCAGACGACCTTGCGGGCGTTGTCCGCCGCCGGCTCCTCGACCTTCGCGTCCCCGGCGCTGTCCAGCGCGAGGCCCTTCGCGGAGTCGGCGCTCTCCTTCTCGTTGGTGTCGACGGCGATGTCCGCCTCGGTGGCCTTGGTGACGCCCGTGGTCGAACCGTCCGGGGCGGTGTGGACGACCAGGTCGCCGCCGAGCACCGGCAGCCCGGCGTAGGTGCGCTCGTAGCGGGTGTGCACGCTGCCGTCCGCGTCCTTCGTCACGGACTTGGCGATCAGCGCCTCCTCCGACCGCAGGCCCAGCGACCTCGCGGTCTCGGCCTTCGACGCATCCGCCGAGGCCAGCAACTCGCCACGCTGCTCCGGCGACAGCTGCACCGGCAGCGCGCCGGCGATGGCCTGGACCTCGGCCGGGGCCTGGTCCGTGGTGTCGGCGGAGGCGACACCGGAGGTCAGGGCGGCCGCGATCATGGCGGCGCCGGCTATCAGAGCGGTTGCGCTGACGGTCTTTCGGGAGGATCGAGTCACACGGAACTCCTTCTGCGACGGCCGCGTGGGTACGGCCGGAGTCAGCCGGGAGGGCAGGGATGGAGCCGCCCGGTAGAGCTGGTGGTTCGAACGAGCAGGACGGTGTCCGACGGGTCGCCGCATCGTGGTGGTGCGTGTGCGTCTGCAAGGACCTCTGCGGCGATGGGACGGTACAGTGCCAGCTTTGTTGGGAACGCGTCACCCATGCGGCAACAAGTTGGCCGAAATACTTCGTTGCCGACGTAATGTCGAGGTAATCGGCCGTCAGAACGTTGGTAATGCGCCAAAAAAGCGGGAGCCGGGGACGGCCCCACACCGTCCCCGACTCCTCTTCCCGCGCTCCCGGACGGGCCCCACACCCGCCGGGAGCTCTTCCCGCCTCCGGACAGACCCCCACGCCTGCCGAAGGCTCGACCGCTACGCGGCGGGCGTGATCAGCCCGTAGTGCCCGTCGTAACGGTGGTACATGACGTTGCCGCGGCCGGTCGCGGCATCGGTGTAGAACACGAACGGCAACCCGGTCAGCTCCAGCCGCGCCCGGGCCTGCTCACCCGTCAGGCGGGGCACCGTCAGACGGCTGACCACCAATCCCGTCACCGGGTGCGGCAGCGGGCCGGTCGAGGCCAGCCGGTAGCCGCCCGCCGCACCGCGGTAGACCAGGCTGTCGCAACCGCTCTCGGCGTCCGTGAACAACTGGAAGTCGTAGTCCATCGCCTCCAGTTCGAACACCGCGTCGAGCGCACCCAGCCGCGCCGCACTGTAGCTGCGGTGCCGCACCAGCCGACGGTCCTCCGGCTCCACGTGACGGCGCTGCGGGCGGTGCTCCGGGTCCAGGCCGTCGGCCCAGCCGAGCGGCGTGCGGGCCGGCCGGCGGTGATGACGCAGGCGGGCGACCCGCGACACCAGGCGGTCCTGGAGCAGATCGATCGCCTCACGCATCGTCGCCGCAGCGACGTGCGCCCGCACCGGACGTCCGTTGACGTCCACCGTGGCCTGCGCCAACGACGGCCGGGCCACCGCGTGGTTGGGCTCCTGCACCAGCCGCACCCGGACCGCGAGCACCGGCTCGTCCAGCCGGTCCAGCACCGCGGCGATCTTCACCCGCGCGTAGTCGGGGGCGCCGGCCGAAACCTCGCCGCGGGTCTCCACCAGCACCTCGACCTCGGCAACACTACGGGTCTGCAGACGGTTCATCAGAAACTCCTTTCCCGATGACTCCAGCCTGCTCCATGGCCGCCGCCGCGCAGAGGGCCGAACGGTCCACGTGGGGGAGCCGACGGGCCTGGCTGTTTCGGGACGGTCGGCGGGCATGGTTCGACGAGATGTCAGTCCTGCTTCGGCTCGTCGTTGCTGTCATCGGCCTGTTTGTGCTCGTCTTGGTGCTCGTCTTCGTGCTCGTTTTCGTGCTCGTTTTCGTGCTCGCGGCGGGCCTCGCGTCGCCGGGAACGCAGGTGCCACACCAGCAGGGCCACGAGCACCACCGCCGCCACCACGATCGCCGCCGAACGCCCCACCACGGCCTCGATGTGCGAATACGCGGAGCCCGCGAAATAGCCGAGCAGGACGAACCCCACGCCCCAGATCACCCCGCCGATCGCGTTGAACAGCAGGAACCGGGGGTACGGCATCCGCGACACCCCCGCCAGCGCCGGCATCATTGCCCGGAAGAACGCCACGAACCGCCCCAGCAGCACCGCCATCGGGCCCCGACGGCGGATCAGGCTCTGTGCTCCCTCGACCCGGTTCGCGTGCCGGCGCATCGTCTTCGTCCGCAGCACCGCCGGACCGAACCGGCGGCCCACCTCGTACCCCGTCGAGTCGCCGAGGATCGCCGCGGCCACCACCACCAGCACCATCAGGCCCAGCGACACCTTGCCCTGATGGGCAAGCACTCCGCCGAGCACCGCCGCCGTCTCGCCCGGCAGCACGAACCCGACGAACAGCGCGTCCTCCGCGAACACCAGGGCCCCCACCACCGCGTACACCACCGGGCCCGACAGCCCCCGCAGCCAGTCGGTGAGGCCGTGCACCCGGACCACCTCGCTCCCGGCTCGCCCGCCGTCCGGCCCTCACCGTAACGCCGAGCCCGCGCCACCGCCCGCAGAACCCGCTGCCCGGGGGGCGCGTCACATGCCCCCGATGGGCCAGACTGTGCCGGTGACCGCGAGATCCCTGGCCAAAGGCAGCAACCTCCCGATCGACGTGCCCGCCGTGCACGCCGACCTCAGCTGGACGCCCGCACCCGGCGCCCCCGACCTCACCGCCGCCGCGCTGCTGCTGACCGCCGACGGCCAGGCCCGCGACGCAAGCGATCTGATCCGGCGTCGACGCACCCCGCACCGTTCCGGCGCCGTCCTCTGCCGCGGCCGCACCGGCCCCGCCGACGCCCCCGTCGAACGGATCGAGGCCGACCTCGCGGCGCTCGACGTCCGCGACGCCGACGTGCAGCGCGTCCTGCTGCTGGCCGCCACCGACGGCGAGGGCACCTTCGGCCGGATCCGCGACCTGACGCTGGCGATCTCCGACGCCCGCACCGGCCTGCCCCTCGCCACCTTCACCATCGAGGCCGGCCGGGAGACCGCCCTGATCGGCGGCGAGCTCTACCGCCGCAACGGCCACTGGAAGTTCCGCGCCGTCGGCCAGGGCTTCGCCAACGGCCTGGACGGGCTGGCCGCGGCGTACGGCTTCACGCTGCCCACGGACTCCGCCGGGCAAGAGCCGGAGCCGGAGCCGGTGTTGGTGTTGGAGACGGCATTGGAGCCCGAGCCGGAGCCGGATTCGAGGCGGGAGACCGGGAGTTCGCCCGGGCCCGAGGCCGTGGCGGGGCCGGCGCCGGATGCCGGCGGCGCGCTCACGGTGCCGCGACCGGCGGCAGAGCCGTCGCCCGTACCCGAGCCGAAGCGCGAGCCGGCCCCGGAGACCGGGCGGGCGAACGGGCCGCACACCGCACCGGAGTTGGAGGCCGGGCCGGCACCCGAGCCCCTGCCGGGGCCGGATGCCACCCGTGAGTTGAGGCTGCGCCTGTCGGCCGGGCCCTCGCCCGAACCGGAGCCGGTGCCGGAGGGCGTGCACTTCACCCGCGAGCTCAGGCTGCGCCCGGCGGAAGAGCCTTCTCCCGCACCGGAGTTGGAGCCCGGGCCCGAGGGCGTCCACTTCACCCGCGAGCTCAGGCTGCGCCCGCTGCCGGCCCCGCAGCCCGCGCCCGCATCCGACCCGTTCGCGTCCTCCCCGGCCCCGCAGCCCGCTCCCGCGCCCGACCCGTTCGCGCCGTCGCCGGAACAGTCCGCGCCCGCGCCCGACCCGTTCGCGCTCCCGCCGTCGCCGGAACAGGTCGCGCTCCCGCCGTCGCCGGAACCGCTCTCGGTGCCGCCGGCCGTCCCCCCGCGCCCCACGCACGCGCCCGACATCGCGGCCGCCGCCGCGCAGCAGCTCGCCGCCGCCGCCGCGCAGCAGCTCGCCGCGGCAGGCGAGTCGCAGCTGCCCGTCGACATGCGCAAGCGCCTCTCGTTGCGCAAGCAGCAGGTCGCCGTCAGCCTGCAGAAGCACGGCGCGCAGGGGGTGGTGGCGCGGATTCTGCTGGTGCTGGACGCGTCCGGGTCGATGGCGGGGTTGTACGCGCGGGGCGTGGTCGCGGACGTGGTGGAGCGGATGGCCGCCGTGGCCGCGCAGTTGGACGACGACGGGACGATGCAGGCGTGGACGTTCGCGTCCCGCTCGGCCCGGCTGCCCGATCTGAGCGTGCCGGGGCTGCCCGAGTGGCTGCGGCTGCACGTCCGGCCCGGTGAGGCGAGCATGGGCGGGCTGTTCGGCCGTCGTCGTATCCGGGCGCCGAGGCCCGACGGGCGGGTGGACATGAAGGCGGTCGGGATCCAGAACGAGGAGCAGAAGGTGATCGCCGAGGTGCGGGAGTTCGTCCGCGCCTTCCCGTCGCCGCTGCCCACCCTGGTGCTGTTCTTCTCCGACGGCGGCATCTACCGCAACTCCGAGATCGAGTTCCAGCTGCGCTCGGCCGTCGAGGAGCCGATCTTCTGGCAGTTCGTCGGCCTCGGGCATTCCAACTACGGCGTGCTGGAGTACTTCGACCGACTGCCGGGCCGCCGGGTCGACAACGTCGGGTTCTTCGCCGTCGACGACATCAGCACCCTGCCCGACCCGGAGCTGTACGACCGGCTGCTGTCCGAGTTCCCGCAGTGGATCACGGCCGCCCGCCGGGCCGGCATCCTGCGCTGACGGGCCGGCATCCTGCGCTGACGAGCCGGCGGGACGTCAGGCCGCGGCGCGCGTGGTCCGGTCGGTGACCGAGACCACGCCGTCGACGGCGGCGCAGAGTTCGCGCAGGGCGAGGGTGTGGCAGTGCGGGGCGGTGGTGCCGCTGAGGGTGACCTCGCCCTGGACGACGTCGACGCTGATCAGGGCGGGGCTGGTGCCTTCGACGGTGGTGAGGATCTCCTCGACGATTTCGCGGCGGATCGCCTGGTCCTCGCGGAGGAAGACCCGCAGCAGGTCGCCGCGGCTGACGGTGCCGATCAGGCGGCCGTCGGTGGGGGAGACCACGGGCAGGCGTTTGACTCGCCGACGGGTCATCAGGCGGGCGGCGGCGACCACCGTGCTGTCGGGGGTGGTGCAGACGGCGGGGGTGGTCATCAGGTCGGCGGCGGTGGTGCCGGTGCCGCGCAGGTGGACGGGTGCGGGCAGCAGGGATGCCGGGTCGTACTGGGCGAGTTGGGTGCGCAGCAGGTCGGCCTCGGAGACGACGCCGAGCGGCCGGTGGTCGGTGTCCACCACCGGCACGGCGGTGATGTCGTACTCGGCGAGCAGTGCGACGATCTCGCGGAAGCCCGTTCCGGGGCTGACGGTGACCACTTGACGGGTCATCATCGCTCCGACGGTGCAGTGCCGCATCGTCCTTCGCCTCCTCGGTCCGCGCCGGTCCGATGCCGACGTTCCCACTCTGCGGGGTGTGCGGCGTCGGGGGCGAGGGCCGGAGGTCCCGGGTGGTGGGGCCGGTCGGCGGGGCGGGGGCGGGGCGGCAGCAGCCGCAGTCCGGACACCCATTCGGGGCGGATCCGGACGGAGACGGCGGGCGGGCCGGTGGCGGCGGTGGGGTGTACGGCGTCGGCGTGGCCGAGCACGGTGACTGTCCAGCCGCTGCCGTCGGCGGGGTCGACCTGGTCGGCCTGGAAGGCGACGACAGTGCCGGTCACGGCACGCAGCAGCTCTTCGTCGGGCTGGTCGACCAGGACGCTGCCGCCGTCCGCGAGGCGGTAGCGGACCGGCAGGACGGCGGGCAGGGCGTGCCGGGTGTAGACGAGCCGGCCCACCGAGTGACGGGCCATCAGGCGCAGACACTGGCCCGGGTCGAGGCTGAGGCCATCGGGGGAGGAGACGGGTTCGCTGGTCATATCTCCGATCCTGGGCGGTCGGACCCGTGTGGCGGGAGGGCCGTTGGTCGTTTCCGTACCGGTCGAGCGTCCTTCCGATCGGCGGGGGTGGGGCTCCGGGATACGAACCGATTACGTTCTTTTTCTGTTCATAGAACTGTTTGTATGTTCATCGACAGGCTGTCAGTCGGCCAGCCCCCCGCTACCCGACTGGAGTCACGAGTGAGCCCCTCCTCCTCCGCGCGCCGACGCACCCTCACCGCCGGCGCCCTCGCGGCGAGCGCCGCACTGCTCGTCGCCGCAGTCCAGGTCGACACCGCCTCCGCCGCCCCCGGCCGCGACGCCGCGATCGCCCGCGCGGAGGCGAACGTCTCCCACCACGCCGACCTGTTCGGCTTCGGCGCCGGCCAGGGCCTGAAGGTCAAGGACGTCATCATCGACGCGGACGGCACCCAGCACGTCCGCTTCGACCGCACCTACCGCGGCCTGCCGGTGATCGGCGGCGACCTGGTCGTCCACCAGGACGCCCGTGGCAAGCTCGCCGACTCCTCCCGCGCCAAGGGCCACGACGCCGCGGTGAAGTCCGTGGTGCCCGCCGTCTCCCCGCAGCACGGCGCCGCCGCCGCGCTCGGCCAGGCCCAGGGCATATCCGGCGCGACCGCCACCCCCGAACTGGTCGTCTGGGCCGCCGACGGCACCCCCCGCCTCGCCTGGCAGACCACCGTCAGCGGCGAGGGCAAGCAGGGCCAGCCGGCCGGCCGGATCGTCGTCACCGACGCCAACACCGGTGAGGCGATCGAGAGTTACGACTCCGAGCAGTCCGCGGCCGGCACCGGCCACTCCGAGTACACCGGCGACGTCCGGATCGACACCACCCAGCAGGCCGACGGCAGCTACACGCTGACCGACCCGGTCCGCGGCCACCTCACCAAGGACGCCAAGAACCTCGGCGCGAGCAGCGTCAAGGCCAGCTCCGGCAGCGCGCTCACCAGCACCACCAACGTGTGGGGCGACGGGAAGAAGTTCTCCACCGACCGGTCCACCGCCGCCGTCGACGCCCACGCCAACACCGCCTGGACGTACGACTACTACCTCAACACCTTCGGCCGCAAGGGCATCAAGAACGACGGCCGCGGCGCCACCGTCTTCGTCCACGTCGGCACCAACTGGGACAACGCCCAGTGGTCCGACACCTGCTTCTGCATGATGACCGGCGACGGCAACGGCACCACCGACCCCGAGCAGGTCGACCTCGACACCATGGGCCACGAGATGACCCACGGCGTCACCAGCGCCACCGCCAACCTGCGCTACAGCAGCGAGTCCGGCGGCCTCAACGAAGCCACCAGCGACATCTTCGGCACCATGGTCGAGTGGTACGCCAACAACGGCGTCGACACCCCCGACTACCTGTTCAGCGACCAGTCCACCCCGCCGTGGCTGCGCCGCTTCGACAAGCCCTCGCTGGACGGCCGCTCCGCCGACTGCTGGAGCAAGACCGTCGGCAAGCTGGACGTGCACTACTCCTCCGGCGTCGCCAACCACTGGTTCTACCTGGCCAGCGAGGGCAGCGGCAGCAAGACCATCAACGGCTTCACCTACAACAGCCCGACCTGCAACAACTCCACCGTCACCGGCATCGGCAACCAGAAGGTCGCCGCCATCTGGTACCGGGCGCTCACCGTCTACATGACCTCCACCACCAACTACGCCGGCGCCCGCACCGCCTCGCTGAACGCCGCCCGCGACCTGTACGGCGCCACCTCCACCGAGTACGCGACCGTCGCCGCCGCGTGGAGCGCCGTCTCCGTCGCCTGACCGCACGCGTGTCCGGATGGCGACCGATCGGCCGCTATCCTGGCCCGATGAGCGACAACCTTCCCCCCTGCCCCAGCTGCGCCGGCCAGTACACGTACGAGATGGACGCCCTGATGGTCTGCCCCGAGTGCGGCCACGAGTGGGCGCCCGCCGAGGACGACGCGGCGCAGCCGGCGGGGGAGCGGGAGATCCGGGACGCCGTCGGCAACGTGCTGGCCGACGGCGACACCGTCACCGTGGTCAAGGCCCTGAAGGTCAAGGGCAGCGCCTCCGGCATCAAGGCCGGCACCAAGGTGCGCAACATCCGGCTGGTCGACGGCGTCGACGGCCACGACATCGACTGCCGGATCGACGGGTTCGGCGCCATGCAGCTCAAGTCGAGCGTGGTCAAGAAGGCCTGACCCGCTTCCTGCCCCGCCGTGCTCCCGGACTCCCCGCGTGGGGGCCGGGAGCACGATCATTGTCGGGGTCGGCTTGCTAGGGTCGGCGCGACGCCCCCGTGCCCTTTCGGGCCTTGAACGAGACGGTGACGACCACGTGAACGCCGAGAACCCGCAGTCGCTCCCGGTGGCCAGTGTGCCGCTGTACCAGCTGAAGGCGGAGTTCTTCAAAACGCTCGGGCACCCCGTGCGGATCCGGGTCCTGGAGCTGCTCAGCACCCGCGACCACGCCGTCGCCGAGATGCTCCCCGAGGTCGGCGTGGAGCCGGCCAACCTCTCCCAGCAGCTGGCCGTGCTGCGCCGCGCCAAGCTGGTGCACGCCCGCCGCGAGGGCTCCACCGTCGTCTACACCCTCGCCAGCGGCGAGGTTGCCGACCTGCTGCGGGTCGCCCGTTCCATCCTCGGCTCGCTGATCACCGACCAGGCCGGCCTGCTCGCCGACCTGCGGGCCGCCGACAAGGGCTGACGCGCCGTCACTTCCCTTGCTGTGCCCGCGAGGGCGCCGGTGTGCCCCCAACATGCAGACATTGCGACTTGCGAAATTCTTCAAGTCGATACATTCTGATCGGGTGCCCGACAGGTCCGTCCTGCCCGGGCGCCTGCGTGCCGACATGGGGAAGGGGCCGGACGTGACCGAGCTGTTCGAGGATGAGGTCCGCGAGCAACTCGCCCTCGCCGAAAGGGCGTTGCGCGAGGCCCGGGACGCCGACGACGACCATGGCGCGCAGGCCCAGGCCGGCCGGATCGCCGGGCTGCTGCGGATCGCGGAGCAGCACGGCGTCGCCGTCCCGTCCCGGTCCGGAACAGAGCCGGAACCCCAGAAAGAGAGCTGAACGGTGCCCGCGTCGCAGTGTCAGGCCCAGGCGGAGGTCCATGATCCGCTCGCCACGATCCGATGCGGCGGGGCGGCGTGAACGGCGGGGGTGTGATCGGACGGCGGGTGCGGGCGGTACTGCCGAACCGCAAGGTGCTGGCCACCATGGGCCGCGACCCGCGCCGCGACTTGATCGCCGGCCTGACGGTGGCCGTCGTGGCGCTGCCGCTGGCACTGGGCTTCGGAGTGTCCTCCGGGGCGGGCGCGGCGGCCGGGCTGGCCACCGCCGTGGTGGCGGGTGCGATCGCCGCCGTGTTCGGCGGCTCCGGCCTCCAGGTCACCGGCCCGACCGGTGCGATGACCGTGGTGCTGGTGCCGATCGTGGCCCACTACGGCACCCCGGGCGTCCTGACCGTCGGCCTGCTCGCGGGCCTGATGCTGATACTGCTGGGGCTCGCCGGGGCCGGGCGCTGGATGGCGTACGTGCCGGTGCCGGTGGTGGAGGGCTTCACGGTCGGTATCGCCGGTGTGATCGCGCTCCAGCAGGTGCCCGGCGCGCTCGGAGTGGCCAAGCCGGAGGGCGAGAACCCGGCGGTGGTCGCCGCCCGCGCCGTGAAGGCGTTCGCGGAGACCCCGCACTGGGCAGCCGTGCTGCTCGCCGCGGGCGTCGCCGCCCTGATGCTGATCGGCGGGAAGCTGCGGCCTGCCGTCCCGTTCTCGCTGATCGCCGTGGTCGCCGCCACCGTGCTGGCCAAGGCCGTCGACCTGCCGGTCGGCGTCATCGGCAAGCTGCCGGCCGGGCTGCCCAGCCCCTCGCTCGGCTTCCTCGACCTGTCCGCCGTGCCCGGGCTGCTGCCGTCCGCGCTGGTGGTGGCCGCGCTCGGTGGGCTGGAGTCGCTGATGTCGGCGACCGCCGCCGATGCGATGACCGCGAACGACCCCCGCCGGGGCGGCGAGCGGCACGACAGCGACCGGGAGCTGTTCGGCCAGGGCCTGGCCAACCTGGTCGCCCCGCTGTTCGGCGGCGTTGCCGCGACCGGCGCGATCGCCCGCACCGCCGTCAACGTGCGCAGCGGCGCGGTCTCCCGACTGGCCGCGCTGGTGCACGCCGCCGTGCTGGCCGTGGTGGTGTTCGCCGCCGCGCCGCTGGTCGCCGACATTCCGCTGGCCGCGCTGGCCGGCGTGCTGATAGCCACCGCCGTCCGCATGGTCCAGGCCGGGGCGCTGCGCGCACTGGCCCGCACCGGCCGCGGCGAGGCCGCCGTGCTGGCGGCGACCGCCGTCGCCACCCTCGCCTTCGACCTGGTCACCGCCGTCGGGGTCGGCCTGCTGCTGGCCGGCGCGCTGGCACTGCGCTCCGTCGCCCGGGGCGCCCGGCTGGAGCGGCTGCCGGTGTCCGAGGAGGACCACGCGGGCGGGCGGATCGCCGCCTTCAGGCTGCACGGCCCGCTGCTGTTCGCCGCCGCGCACCGGCTGCGGACAGAGCTGACGGCCGCCGCGCGGGCCGAGGTGGTGATCCTGCGGATGTCCCGGGTCACCGCGATCGACGCCAGCGGCGCGACCGTGCTCGGAGAGGCGCTCGCCGACCTGCACCGCCGCGGCACCCTGGTACTGGTCTCCGGGCTGCACGACGAACACCGGCGACCGCTGGACGCCCTCGGCGTGCTGGACGAACTCCAGCTCCAAGGGCGGCTGTTCGGCACCTCGGCGGAGGCCCTGGAATACGCCCGGGACAGCCTGCCGTCCATCCCCGCACCGGCCGTCGGCACCCGCTGAACGGCCCGGGCCGCTCGCACGCCGGGCCGCTCGCACGCCGGGCCGCTCGCACGCCGGGCGGCCCGGCCTGCCCGGTAGAGTGGGCCCAGTAGCACCCCTCGGGGTGCGTGACGGCGGTGGGGCCCGCCGGACACGAACCGCAGCGGTCTGCTGCCAACGGTCCCTGCTTGTACAGTGGCGCGCCCGGAATTCTCGGGTGCCGTGCGAGTAGGAGACGTGTGCCCGTGGAGAGTCCGATGGCGGTCGATGCCGAGGCCCGGCAGCGGCCGGTGAGGCGGGGGCCGGACAGTGAACTGGCGGCCGTGATCGGTGTGGTGGCCGTCGGGGGTGTGCTGGGGGCGTGTGCCCGGTACGCGATCGCGCTGGCGTGGCCGACGCCGGTGGACGGGTTTCCGTGGGCGACGCTGGTGATCAATGTGGCCGGGTGCGCGGTGATCGGGGCGTTCATGACGGTGCTCACGGAGGCGTGGCGGGCGCACCGGCTGGTGCGGCCGTTCTTCGGTACCGGTGTACTGGGCGGGTTCACCACTTTTTCCACCTACGCGGTCGACATCCAGCGTCTGATGCTGGCCGGCCGCGCCCCGGCGGCGCTGGGGTACCTGGCCGCGACCCTGCTCGCCGCGATGGTCGCGGTCTGGGCCGGCGCGGCGGTCGCCCGCCGGGTGATCCGACGGAGGACGCGATGACCACACGCATCGAACGGGCGCTGCGGATGACGGCGCTGGTCGGCGAGGACGAGCGCTGGCACCACCGCCCGCTGTACGCCGAGATCGTGCACCGGGTGCACGCCGCGGGGCTGGCCGGTGCCAGCGTGTTCCGCGGGGTCGAGGGCTTCGGCGCGTCCTCGATGGTGCACACCTCGCGGCTGCTGTCGGTCGGCGACGACATGCCGATGGCGGTCGTGGTGGTGGACCGCGAGGAGCGGATCCGCTCGTTCCTGCCGCAGCTGGACGACCTGCTGGACCGGTGCCTGGTGACGCTCGACGCGTGCGAGGTGCTCCGGAAGGTCAAGGACGACGGGGTGGCGCGGTGAACTGGCTGCTGGTGATCGTCGGCGCGGCGGTCGGCGCCCCGCTGCGCTACCTGACCGACCGGGCGGTGCAGGCCCGGCACGACACGGTGTTCCCGTGGGGGACGTTCGCCGTCAACGTGTCCGGTTCCCTGGTGCTCGGTCTGCTGACCGGCGCGGTGGCCGCCGGCGCGGCCTCCTCGCAGCTCCAGCTGCTGCTCGGCACGGGCTTCTGCGGGGCGCTGACCACGTATTCGACGTTCTCGTACGAGACCTTGCGGCTGGCCGAGAGCGGGGCCCGGTTCTACGCGGTGATGAACGCGGCGGGCAGCGTGGTGGCGGGTCTGGGGTCGGCGTTCACGGGGTGGGCGATCGCCCAGGCGCTGTGGGTGTGAGGCCGTGGCCCGTTCTCGATCGGCCGTAAGGATGATCCTCCGGCCGTGACGGACCTGGGCATGGCTGGTGGGCGGGGGTCCCGGACCCCGGGGGAGTGGCGGTGCGTCGCCGTGATCCGGACAGAATGCCCGCCGGGGCCAGGATCATCTTCCCGTGGGCACGGACCGCGAGTTAGCGTGACGTTGAGTTAGTTGCCCGAGGCACTCAACTGCCCGGGCCGCGCAGTCGCAGGCTCCATCGCCGACGCCACCGCCGGCCCAGCTCCGGGAAGGGAGCACCAGATGGCCACCGCCGCAGAAACCTCCCCCACCATCCACCCCGCCCCGCGCGAGGCGACCTGCCCGTTCGCCCCGCCGCCCGCCTACCAGCAGGCCCGGCACGACGAGCCGATCAGCCGCGTCACCCTGTACGACGGCAACACCGCCCTGCTGATCACCCGCCACGAGGACGTCCGCGCCATCCTCGCCGACAACCGGTTCAGCTCCGACCCGGCGAACCCCGGCTTCCCGTTCCTCACCGAGGGCTCCCGCCAACTCCTCAACGTCAAGCCCACGTTCATCCGGCTCGACGACCCCGAGCACGGCCGGCTGCGCCGCATGCTCACCGGCGACTTCACCGTCCGCAAGACCGCCGAACTGCGCACCGAGATCCAGCGGATCACCGACGAACTCATCGACAGGATGATCGACGGACGCCAACAGGCCGACCTGGTCGGCGAGTTCGCGCTGCCGCTGCCGTCCCTGGTGATCTGCCTGCTGCTCGGCGTCCCCTACCAGGACCACGACTTCTTCCAGGAGTGCAGCCGCACCCTGCTGCACCGCGGCGCCACCACCGAGGAAATCGTCGAGGCCAACAACCGCCTCACCGAATACCTCGACGTCCTGACCGCGTCCAAGCGCGACAACCCCGACGACGGCATCCTCAGCCGCCTGGTCGAGCGCGGTGAACTCGAGATCGAGGACATCGGCGCGATGGGCCGGCTGCTGCTGATCGCCGGGCACGAGACCACCGCCAACATGACCGCGCTGTCCGTGCTGGCCCTGCTCCGCAACCCCGAGCAACTCGCCCACCTGCGCGCCCACCCCGAGGACACGCCCGCCGCCGTCGAGGAGCTGCTGCGCTACCTCAGCATCGTGCAGACCGGCCTGGTCCGGGTCGCCGTCGCCGACGCCGAGATCGGCGGCACCAAGATCCGGGCCGGCGAGGGCGTCATCCTCCAGGTCAACACCGCCAACTGGGACGACGGACGCTACCCCGGGGCCGACACCCTCGACCTCACCCGCGACACCCGCCACCACCTCGCCTTCGGCTTCGGCGTCCACCAGTGCCTCGGCCAGCCGCTCGCCCGGCTGGAACTGGAGATCGCCCTGGAGACCCTGCTGCGCCGGCTGCCCGACCTGAAGCTCGCCGTGCCGTTCGAGGACGTCCCGTTCCGGCACGACATGCTGATCTACGGCGTCCACGAACTCCAGGTCGCCTGGTGAGCGCCACCACGCCGGCCCGCACCGGTGACCCCGCGACGGCCGGAACCGTGACCGTCTCCGTCGACCAGGACCGCTGCTGCGGCGCCGGACAGTGCGTCCGCAACGCCCCCGAAGTGTTCGACCAGCGCGAGGAGGACGGCGTGGTCGTGCTGCTCGACGCCCGCCCGCCCGCCGAGCTGCGCTCCGCGGTCGAGGACGCCGCCGCGTCCTGCCCCTCCGGGGCGGTCCGGATCACCGAGAACTGACCCGGACGCCCCCGGTAAACTGCCGAACCGTCCCGCCGACCGATGGCGGGACGGTTCGACGTCTGAGGAGGAGTCCCGTCGAGGCCACCGTCGAACTCGCCCCGCACGGTGTCACCGACCTGCGCGGGCAGGCAGGCCCGCCGCTGACGATCCGCTACGGCCCGGGCGCCGCCGTCGTGGTGGCCGGACTGCCCGGCAGCGGCAAGAGCACCCTGCTGCACCGCTGGGACGGCCGCGCCCCCGTCCTCGACCCGCGCACCAGCCGCCTGGCCGCTCAGGCCGCGATGCCCGCCCGGCTCCCGTACCCCGTCTACCGGCCCGCCGTGCGCACCCTGCACCTGCTGCGCACCCGCGCCGCGCTGCGCAGGCCCGGGCCGCTGCTGGTGCACGACTGCGGCAGCCGCCGCTGGATGCGCCTCGCCCTCGCGCACTGGGCCCGCCGGTACGGGCGCGAGCTGCACGTGGTGCTGCTCGCCGTCCGGCCCGAGCAGGCGCTGGCCGGCCAGCACGCCCGGGCCCGGACCGCCGCCCCGCGCACCTTCCGCCGCCACGTGCGCGGCCTGACGGCGCTGCTGGCCGCCGTCGAACGGCGGGGGCGGTCAGCGTTCCCGGGTGCCTCGTCCGTGCTGCTCGCGGACGAGACCTCGCGGGAGCGGCTGACCGCCGTCCGGTTCGGCGCGGCGAAGGGCTGACGGCGGGATGCTCCTATGGCAGTCAAGCCGCAGGGGCCAGGTTGGTTTTCGTGATCTGCGTTGTTGGTGTGCTGGTCAGGGTGCGGTAGACCTCGCGGGCGACGAATCGTTTGAGGCAGCGCATGATGTCCCTCTTGGACAGGCCTTCCTTGGTGCGGCGTTCGACGTAGGCGCGGGTGCGCGGGTCGAAGCGCATGCGGGTCAGCACGATGGTGTGCAGGGCGTTGTTCGCGGCCCGGTCGCTGCCGCGGTTGAGGCGGTGGCGGTGGG
Source organism: Kitasatospora sp. NPDC048407 (assembly GCF_043200475.1). Classification (NCBI taxonomy): domain Bacteria; kingdom Bacillati; phylum Actinomycetota; class Actinomycetes; order Kitasatosporales; family Streptomycetaceae; genus Kitasatospora; species Kitasatospora sp. NPDC048407. The sequence continues at coordinate 122,227 of NZ_JBICXW010000002.1, forward strand.
TGCGGCCGGAGGACGCGGGGATCGGTGCGACCCCGGTCAGGTGGGCGAACGCGGCCTCCGAGCGCATGCGTTCGGGGTTGTCGCCGGCGGAGGCCAGGAGTTGGCCGGCGGTCTCGGGGCCGACACCGAACAGGTCCAGCAGTATGGGGGCGGCCTTCTTGACCAGCGGGCCGATCTCGGTGTCGAACTCGGTGATCTCCTCGTCCACCGCCTGGTGGCGCCGGGCCAGTCGCCGCAGTGCCGCCCGGGTCGCCGCCACCGGACCCGAGAGGTCGTCGCCGGGCCGCAACCGGGGGAGCGCGCGTATCAGTTCCGTGCGTGACAGGCCGGCGAACTGCTCGCGCAGCAGGGCCGGAGCGGAGACGAGCAGGCCGCGGATCTGGTTCATGGCCTGGGTGCGGGCCTTGACCGCGCCGCGGTGGGCGGCCCGCAGCACCCGCACGGCCTCGACCAGGCCGTCGCGGCTCTTGGGGATGCCGGTGGCCCGCCCGGACAGCACGGCGGTGGTAGCCCGGGGATCGCTCACCGCTGACGCCCCGGTACCCGGACGCCGGGGCGCGCATCCCATCCTGGGGGTGAGGCTGGCCGGCAGGAATCCGGACAGCCTCACCCCGCTGCGGTCAGGACGAGCGGTTGCCCGGCCGGTTCCGGTGCTGCCTCAGCCGCTTGGCCGTCACCACGCGTTGCCGCCCGGGACACACCGGACCGGCCTGCGGGGCGAACCGACGCTTGACGCGCCGCAGCTCTTCGATCCGGCCGCGGCGGGACAGCCGTCGCGAAGTCGACTTGCCCCGGCGTCGAGGAGCCCGGCGCAGCCGCCCGGCGGACAGTTCGTCGGGCGAGGGCTTCCGTCGCCGCTGGACCACCACCTGCAGCAGCAGTTCCAGCAGAACGCTCAGGCCGAACCCGAACGCCTTCACCGTGGCCTCCTCGGACCACGGCGATTCGAGGACATGACGCATGATCACCTCTCAGTTGAAGAACCGGAGGGTGTGTCAGATCAGGCAGCCAGGCTGAGGTTCAGCCCGTGGTCGCCCACCCCGAAGCGACCGGCCGCGCAGATCGGTCCTGGAGCCCTGGGCACCAGTGGCCTGCTCAGTCTCGTAATCCCGCAGGCAACGGCCAGGGGCTCCACGTCGCGGATGAAGGACACGACAGGTGCTGGCGTAGTCGACCACGTCGTGGCCGAGGCGAGCGCCAACGCGAGCCAGTACCCGGACTCCAGCCTGCTCAAGGCGCTCTGGAGCTTTGCTTGGACGACCAGCCCGTCGGGCCACACGACATCGGCAGTCGAGCCGCGCCGCTGTGAGTACTTAGTCTGCTCCACGTCGACGCCGTGGGAGACCATCGAGGCGACGGGCAACGCTTCGAGGAAGCTGAGGTGCGGCTCGCCGCGTTGGACAGCCGCAAGACGGTGCTGACCGTCGATCAGGACGAGATCATCGATCGCCGTAAGCCGTAGCATCCCGTCCGGCACGACGAAGTTCTCGACCCTGCGGAACTGCTCTACGAGACGAGCAACGCGCTTTCGGCCGATCCTGCGTTGAAAGGGCTGCTCGACCGGTTCGACCGTGCGGTCGGTGGTAGTCGGGGGCAGCGAACCGAAGGCGAAGTCGTCCAGCAACTGCGGACGCGCGGCGACATGCCAGGAAGCCCCGAGCCTCGCGGGCCGCTGGACCGACTGCACTGCACTGGACGTGATGCCGTCCAGCACGATCGGCTGCATGGCCGCGCTCTACTTCGTGACCGGTCGGCAAGGTGCCAGATCAAGAACCGGCTCGCCCACAGCGTGCAGCCGCGGAGTCGGACAAGGACACCAAAAAAGCGCTTCGGCAGCGGGGGTGCCGCAGCCGAAGCGCCTTTGTTCTTGGGTCTGTGCTGTTAGTTCCGCTCCAGGGCGGTCCTCTCCCAGTTCGAGAGGTCGGCGGCGACGCCTCGCCGGTCGACCCACTCTCCTTCGGGTACCCGGACTCGAAGGGTCAGTTGGCCACCGTTGCGAGAGAGCGAGAGGTTGACCTCCTGCCGGTCGATCCGGTCCAGGAACTGAAGGATCCGATGGGTCGGCACGTCGTCGAACACGTAGTTCTCGAAAAGGATCCGAGCCAGACGGGCACTCTCGCTCACCATGACCAGGAACTCGTGGCCTGTCACGGTTTCCAGGTGGATGTCGAGCAGTCTCGGAGCCTCGGCGACCTCGACCGTCTCGACATCCGCGAACGCCGTGGACAGACGGGCGGCCTCGGCCACTTCCTCCGCCGAGCAGCCCGGAGCGAGTCCGTCATGTGTCACCGTTACCTCCATGGTCCGTTCCAGAGGTCGTACTTCTTGCCTGCCATCTTGACTCGGAAGACGGCCCGGGCTTTCTGTTTCTTCTTCGACATGGACTGTGCCGGGTGTGCCTTGAAGGGGGAGGTTCCCTTCCAGTTCGTTCGCGCGCTCCAACCTGCTGACCACCTTGAGTCCCTGCCACCGCGATTGAGCAAGCCTGATCTCTTGGCGCCGGGAGCGAACTTGTCACCGAACAGCAGCGACTTCCTGCCGATTATGGGCGCTTTGAAGAGCCGTACGCCCACCCTGGAGTCCTTGAAGATCGCGTTGGCCCGATTGGCGGCCCTGACGGCCTTCACCGCGGTGATGACTCCCTTGGCCGCGACGCCCGCGCCGATCATCTGGGCCGCCCCGACCGCAGCCATCTCACCGGCCTTGGCCCAGTTGCCGGTGGCCGCGTACGAGACGGCCGAGACGACTGCAGCCGCAGTTCCGATCGGGCCGGGGATGTAGGCGGCGACTTCGGCGACCTTGGCGACGACGTTGAGGACCTTCTTGAAGGAGAAGCCCCAGTTGCCGTCGAGGTCGGTGCAGTTGATCGGGTCGCCGGTGCAGTAGTCGTACGGGCTGGCGTTGCCGCCCGGGGTCGGGTCGACCTGGAGGAAGCGGCCGAGCGCCGGGCTGTAGAGGCGGGCGCCCATCAGGATGTCGCCGTCGAGGGCTTCGGCGGAGCGTTGCTTGCCGCCGAGCCAGCCGTAGCGGACGTTTGCCTGGCCGTCCTGCGGGATGCCGAACTCGTCGAAGTCCAGCACCACGGGCTTGGTGAGCGCGGTGTCGGTGGTGACGACGACGCTGCCGAACAGGTCGGTCAGGTGGAGGGTGACGTCGCCGGTCTTGCTGGTGGTCGCGACCAGGTCTGTGTCCGGGCCGGACACGTTGCGGGTCAGGGTGCCCTGCGTGGTGTCCTCGATGGTCCAGCGGACCTCGTCGCTGTCGTCGCCGTAGTGGTTCAGCTTCGACGAGGCGTTCGCCCAGGTGCCGTCGGCCTGCTTCTTCGCGGTGGTGAAGCCGGTCAGCCGGTGTGCGGCGTCGACCTGCCACTCCTGCTTGGTGTCTCCCTTCTCCTGGGAGGCGACCTTGTCGTTGGCCCAATAGGTGTTGGTGGAGCCGCTGCCGGTCTTCGCGGTGCGGCCGAAGGCGTCGTAGGTGAAGCCTGCGTCGGTGAGGCGGTCGGCGCTGTCGTAGGTGTGGTTCTCGGCGACCGGGTTGGCGGTTGCGCACCCACCGGTCGAGGCGGACGGGGAGGTGAGCTTCGCCAGGCGGTTGGAGTGCGCGTCGAAGGTGTACTGACGTGTCACGCAGCCGGCGGCGACGGTGCTCTGCTCGGCCTTGGTGAGGCGGCCGAGGCGGTCGTAGCTGTAGGCGCGGGTTGCGGTGGACGAGGTGTCCTTGGCAACGGCGCCCTGGGTGGACACGTCGACGGACTGCGACCAGACGGTCACGCCGTCGGCGGCGCGGGTGTAGGTGCGGCCGGTGGCCTCGCCCACCGCGTTGAAGGTGTCCTTGCGGACGATCCCGCCGGGGTACGTCTGTTCGGCGAGCCGCCCGTCGGGGCCGTACTTCGCGGTGAACTCGCCTGCCAGGCTGTCGGTGACAGAGGTGACCATGCCGCGGGGTTCCTTGGCGCGGTCATAGCCGTAGGTTGTCGAGCCGGTGGGGTCGGTGACCTTGGCGGGCTTGCCGTACTTGTCGAACTCCGTGGTGGTGGTGCCGCCGTCGGCGTCGGTATAGGAGATCAGCCGGCCGAGCGCGTCCAGGACGCGGGTGAGCGACTTGCCTCCGGCGGTGGTCTTGACGATGTGGCCGGTGGCGGGGTCGTACTCGGTGGTGACCTGCGGCAGGGCCAGGCCCTCGTCCGAGGTGATCTCGGCCGAGACGATCCGGTCCGCGCCGTCGTAGACCGTCACGGACTTGCGGGACTTGCCCGCGTTGGTCTCCGTGGTCTCCTCGGTGTTGCCGAAGCGCGAGTACCTGGTGACCCGCTTGACCGGCAGGGTGGTCGGCATCCGGGTGGCGTCGCCGCCGGTGACCGCACCGCCCGGGCCGGTGGTGCACGGGGCGCCCGCCCACTCGGGGCGGTTGCCGCAGGCCGCGTCGTCCGGGTTGGCGCCGGCCGTGTAGAACACGGTCTTGACGGTGGTCGCGTCCGTGCCGGTGGAGCCGGGCTTGCGGGACTCCAGCGCGTGGCCGGAGGCGTCGTACTTGATCGTCGCGGTGAGCGCCTGGCCGGCGGCGTCGGTGGTGACCGAGGTCGGCGTCTTCAGCGTCCAGCCGGAGGTGCCGCCGATCGGTGTGCCGTAGCCGTTCTTGGTGACCCGCAGTTCGGTGTCCTGCGCGTAGCCGTCGATTCGGGCGCCGTCGGTGGCAGTGGTGACCAGGTGGTAGGCCTGGCCGTCGGGCTTCCCTTCGTCGTAAGTGCTCGTGTTGTGGTCGCGGACCAGGACCGGGGTGCCGGCGGCGAGCGACGGGTTGAGCGTGGTCTTGGTCAGGGTCAGGGTGTCGATGCCCGCCTGATAGAACGGCGAGACGGCGGACGGGTTGGTGCCGGTGACGACCAGGTCGAGCTGGTGGTCGCCGCGGGCCAACTGTGCGGCGCTTCCGGCGGACCACGGGGAGGTGGTGACGACGTTGTTGTAGCCGTCGAAGCTGCCGGTGACGTCGGTGCCGTCGAGGACGAACTTGACGACGCCGTAGTCGGCGGCCTTGGTCATCTTCGCGGAGAGCAGGTACTTGCCCTCCTCCGGGACGGTGACCCGGAACGAGGCGCTGTCGCCGGCCTTCTTGCCGACCAGCATCACCTGTGCGTTGCCGGACCAGCCGCCTCCGCCGACCCAGCCGCCATCGTTCTGGGTGATGACCTGCGCGGTGGTGCCGAGGCGGGGCATGTTCTCGCCCTCGACGGTGACGCTCGCCGGGGCGGTGCCGCCCGCGATGTCCTCGGAGAGGGTGGCGCGGTACAGCGGCCCGAGGGTCTCGGTGACGTCGATGCCGTCGGTGCTGTAGGTGGTGCGGGAGTCGAGCAGGCGGGCCCGGTCCGCGGACGCGGCGGGCAGGCCGAGTTCGTCGGTGAACCGCGCGCTGTCCGGGTGGCTGCCCAGTGCTATCGACCGGTTGGTGGCGCTGAGCGTGCGCACGGCGTGGCCGTAGCGGTCGTACTCGCTGGTGTCGATGTCTCCCTTGTCGACGACCGACGGGGTGGCGGTGTTGACCTCGTTGCCGGAGGCGTTGAGGTAGTGCACCGTGGCGGGCTTGTAGCCGTCCTTGCCAGGGGCGGTGGCGGTCGCCGAGTGGGTGCCCGGCTCGTCCTCCGGTCCGAACACTGCGGTGGCATCGGTGGGGGCGTCGGTCTGCGCCCACTGCGCGACGTCCGCGCCGGACAGGTCGTACGGGCCGCCCACGCCACGGGTCAACGGCACGTTGTAGACGACCTTGGTGGCGATCTCGCCGTTGACCTGGTCCTTCGTGCCCGGCGCCAGGGTGCCGCGGCGGACCTTCAGGAGCCGTCCGGCGTCCGGGTCACCGGCTGCCGCGCCGTAGTCGAAATCCCACGGCAGCTCGCCCGCGGGGGCGATCCGCTTGACCCGGCCGGTGGCGTCATACGTGTAGGCGGTCTTCACCGGCTGGTCGAGGCGCGGGTCCCAGACCTGCACCATCCGGCCCTGCTCGTCGTACAGGTATCGGGCGACCTCGACGGCCTCCTGCTTGGATGTGGCCGGGTTCCACGACCATGCCTTGACGGAGCGGATCCGGTCGGTGAAGTCACCGGGTGTCCCGGCCACCGCGGTGGTCGAGGTCGCGTAGTCGAAGTCCATTGCCTCGCAGCCGCGCGGCAGCGGATCGGTGAGGCAGCCGCCGGCGTCGTCCACACCGGGCTCCACCGTCGGGACGGCGCGCTTGGGAAGCGCACGGCCGTCGGTGATGTCGTAGACGTAGCGGGTGGTGGAGGCCGCCTCGGGGCCGGTCTCGCTCTGGACCAGGAATTGACTGCTGCCCCGGCCGCGGCCGAACACCGTGGTGGTGCCGTCGAGGTCGGTGAGCTTGTAGGTGGTACCGGTGTTGTCGGGCGTCCACTTCTGGTTGAGACCGCCGTGGCACCAGTGCTGGGTGACCTGGGTGCCCTGCCCGCCGGAGTCCGGGGCGTCGAGGCACTTGCCGGAGTTGGCGTTCATCAGACTGCCGTCGGCGCGGAGCTCCCACTTCTGGGCGCCGCTGCGGTTGCACTCCCACAACTGGAGCTTGACGTAGTCCGCGGTGGAGCTGTTCGGGACGTCCAGGCACTTGCCGAGCGCCCGCAGCGAGCCGTCGTCGGCGAGAGTCCACTGCTGCGCGGTGGACGGGTTGCAGTCCCAGGTCTGCACGGCGGTGCCGTCGGCCGTGTTGGAGCCGTTGACGTCCAAGCAGCGTCCGGTGGTCGGGGTGGTGATCCGCCCCGCGACGGCCGGCTGCGCGGTGAGCGTCAGCGACTCGGCGCCGGGCTCGGGGAAGAAGGTTCCGGCGATGCCCGTGGCAAAGGTGAGCGAGGAGTCGTCGGTGAGCTTGATCTCCGCCAGATCGGACTCGGGGAAGGACAGCGAGCGGTAGTCGGAGCCGGCTCCCGCGTCCGGGCCGCCGGACCACTGCGGGCCGAGCGGCGCGACGATCTCCTTCAGCGACAGGTCGTCGAAGAACACCTCCTTGCCGGCCGCCGAGAACCCGTTGTAGAGGCGGAAGAACGCCTCGGTCGCGCCCTGCGGGACGAACATGTCGACAGTCAGCTGCTGCCAGCCGTCGGTGAAGGCGGCCTTCTGTGAGGTCACCTGGGCGTAGCCCGCGGACGTGCGGGTGAAGCCGGCCAGGCGCAGACCTCGGTCGGTGTAGTTGGGACTGAGGCCGGTGGCACCGGGGACGTAGATCCAGCCGGTGAGCCGGTAGGTCTTGCCCGGCTGCATGCCCATGGCCATGGAGTTGTCGCCGCCGACGGCGGCGTAGGAGTCCTGGCCGGTCGCGACGATCCGCAGTGAGTCGGTGCTGTTGTCGTGACCGCGCGCGGTGGAGCGTTCGACAGTGTTCTGGCCGGCGGTGAAGCCGTCAGTGCTGTAGCCGATCTGCCGCTGATTGGCCGTCAGGCGCTCGCCCTGCGGCTGCCAGCCGCGCGCGAGGTCGCGCGAGGAGGAGGTCCGCTTCACCGAGGCGCCGAACTCGTCGGCGTCGGTGACGTCGACGGAGTAGTCGCCGGTGAGCAGGTTGACCGAGCCGGGGCCGATGTCGGTTCCGGCCGCGCCGTCGGCGTTGCGGTCGACGGTGATGGTGTTCCAGGCGGTGGCGTAGCCGTTACCGGAGCCGTCCTGCGGGAACAGCACGGCGCGGATCTGGACGACGCCGCCGATGTTGCCGAGGGTGTCGACGACCGTCCAGTTGGCGTGCGGGCCGAGGTCGGCGAGCAGCGGCTTGGGGTCGGTGACAGGGGTGTTGTCGGCCTTGGTCAGGTTGGCGGTCGGCACGTTGTACTCGGTCGCGCCGGGGCCGCGCCGGTACTGGTAGACGACCCGCTTGTACTGGGTCTGGGCGTCGACCTGCAGCTTGACGCGCTTGGCGGACTGGCTGCCGTCGACCGGGGAGACGAGTCCGGCCTGGCCGACCGAGAAGGCGTATGACGTCGGGTCGGACAGGTTGCCCGCCCGGTCCTTCGACTGGACCTTCAGGGTGTGGTGGCCGTCAGTGGTGGGGGTGATGGTGGCGTTCGCCGCGCCGGTGGCATCGACGGTCACCGCGGCGGCGCCGTCGAGGCTGTACACGAAGGCGATCTGGTCGGTGACGCCGGTGGCCGGGGTGAAGGTGAAGGTGCCGGCCTGTCCCGCCCCGCCGTGCCACAGGTCGTCGGACGGGTAGAACGCGGAGCTGACGAACGGTGTGCCGGGCTTCACCGTGTCGGCGATCACCGTGACGCTCGGCGTCCAACCGGAGTTGACCATGCCGTCCCACAGCCGCGCGCCGATCGAGTAGGACACGCCCTCGTCGAGTCGGGACAGGCCGAAGTCGGTGGGGCGCGCCTGCAGGTAGGTGCCGTTGGGGCCCTGCTTGTAGACGCGCTTGACGAAGACGCCCGCCCGGTACAGGTCGAAGTCGGCGCCGACCTCACCGCCGTCCGGGTCGCTGGCCAGCACCTGGAAGACCGGGTTGGCGGAGGAGGTGTAGCGCGGGTCGCCCTGTTGGGAGGGCAGCACGTCGACCGTCGACGGGGTCGGCGGAATCGAGTTGTAGGTGATCGACAGGAACGGGGAGTGCGCGCCCTCGGAGGACTCGAACCGCTTCCAGCCGTTGGAGTCGTTCTCGTCCGCGGCCTTCAGACCGAGCGCGTAGGTGCCCGCGCCCATGCCGGCCCAGTCGCGCACCAGGTTGGTGACGTCCGCCTGCACCCAGTAGGTGCCGCCGGGGCCGTAGCAGTCGTAGTTGTCGCCGTCGTTCGCGATGTCCCGCGTCTCGTCCGAGACGGCGTAGCGGGAGATCAAACCGGGCTGGTTGTTCCAACGGCTGCTGGTGGACGCGTACTGGGCCGCCCACACCTCCCACTGCTTGGGGGTGCAGGAGTAGGAGTGGAAGTTCGCCAGATACAGCTTGGCGCCCAGGATCTGCTTACCGTTGAACCCGCCACCAGGGAAGTGGAGGAACGAACGCGCCTTTACAGCACCGCCGTTGTACGTGCCGATCTTCAGCTCGGTGGCCGATGACTGGTCGCTTGTGTAGTCGCTCTGCACGAAGGTGTCGAAGTTCGTGCCGACGTCGACCACCGGGTCGACGGTCACCGGGAACTGCGTCGCCGGGTCGGCCAGGTACGCGGTGTCCGGCGTGAACACCAGCTCCGCGGAGGCGCCTTCGCCGCGCAGCTCCATCGACACCGCGCCGCGGTGCAGGTGCTCGCCGGACTTCTCGTCCAGCGCGGCGTCCCACATCGTCGGGGCGGGGATGCGCACGGTCGGCTTGCCGCCCGCCGGGTCGGTCAGGTGGATCGAGCCGTCCTCCTGCCGCTCCACCGTGTAGCCGGTGGTGTCCAGCGGCAGCGTCAGCGTGCCGGCCTGGGACACCGCCTCCCGGTTCTTGACGATCAGGTACTGCTCGAAGCCAGTGCGGGTCGCCTCCAGCACCAGGTCCACACCCGGGCGGGCATCGACGTAGGTGGCGGTGGAACCAGACAACTTCGGCTTGGGTAGCTTGCCCAGCCACCGAAGCTCGACCTGGCGGTCGCCGGAGCCGATCTTCACCAGATCCCGCTGGGGCAGCACCGCTGTCTGCGGGTCGGCCGCAGGTGCGACCGCCCGAGGAGCGGTACGGGAAGCCCGCTCGTTCTCGGACGCCGCAGCGGACGGCGAAGTTGTGCCCGAAGGCGCCACCGGGACGGAGGGCGACACGGACGCCGAAGGCGACGCAGACGCGGAAGGCGCAGCAGAAGGCGACGTCGACGCGGACGGGGACGGGGACGACGCCGGCTTGCCGGGCGCGTCGGAAGCAGGCGCCGACACGGACGCGGACGCGCTCGGGGCGGCGGACGGCGTGCCAGCGGCCGGAAGCGTGTCACCGACCTTGACCGAGGCCTCACCGCCGGCGAACACCAGCCCCTCAGGGTGGGCCTTCGGCGCGATGCTCCCGTCACCGGTCTCCACCAGCGTGGTGTCGACGGGCACCCACGCCTCGCCGACTTTCATCCGGATCTGACCGACCGACAGGTCCTGGCTCAAGGTGCCGTCCGGATTGGCCCACAGCGTCGTGGTCTCCGTCCGGGCGCCCGTCACCTCGATCCGCCGATTGTTCAATCGCGCCGCCATCAACGCCGACGCCTGGTCCGGTGCCTCCGTCGCCGATGAAGCGGCCGGTTGGGCCGAGGCCGTACGTTCCGTGGCCGCCGCCGGAATTGCGGTCAGCGCATCGAGCGCCACACCGGTCTCCACCAGCAGGCCGAGCGCGGCGAGCACGGCTATCCGCCGCGATCTGCGCACAGTGAAGGCCCCACCTGCAAAAGCACGTGAGGCCCGGGACTTCCGTAGCAAAGCTACTCCCAAGGGATCGTTATCTGTACATCCGACCTGATGAAAGGTCAGGGCACGAAGATCCCATAAGAAAATCATCAAAAATGCTCGAAATCCATATCAATTAGGACACGAATCGGCCGAAATGTCATCAGAATCGGGGCGACCTGCGTGATTCATCCACGATGCGGACAGTAATGACTGAACGTGACATTTCCATCGATAGCGGACATTTGTCTCGACCATCTCCTGCCTGTAGGTCTCGGAGCGAGGAGCCCGGCGTTGTCGCGCTCCTCGGCCGTTCTGGCGTCAACTGCTCGTTTGATGGGGATTGGCGGCGGTGAAGTCCCTGATCACCTCTGTGGCGGGCTCCCACGCCTGCTGCGGTGTGTCGAGGGCGTGGTGCCAGTGCCCGGCGGGGTTGGCGGTGAGGCGCTGGAGGCGGTTGCTTCCGGCTACGGCGAAGGCGAGTGCGGCGACGGTGCGCAGGTCGATGCGGGAGCCGCGGGCCCGTCCCCAGGGCCGGGATACGTAGCCGGACGCAGGTCCTGACGATGCGGTGGGTACGGGCGGCGGTCAGGTCGTGGGTGCGGCCGGGCAGGGCGCGGGAGATCCACACGAGCTTGCCTGTCGGGCCGGTGATGACCTGGTGGTTGACGCCGTGGCGGCGGTGCTTGCCGGAGTAGTCGGCCCGGCCGTCGCCGACGCGGTCGCACTCGGCGAGGGTGCCGTCGACCAGGACGTACTCCGGATCGGCCTCGCGCAGGGCCCGGGTCGGGCCGGGCGCCTTCCGGGTGAGCAGGTCGGTGACCTGGTGGGCGTAGGCATGGGCGGTGCCGACGCTGATCCGGAAGCCGGCGGCGATCTGGGCGAGAGTGTCGTGCTTGCGTAGGTAGGCCAGCGCGACCAGAGCCCGCTGCGAGGGCCGGAGTTTGCAGCGGCGGTCACCCTCGCGGGTGACGATGAGCATCGTGACCCACTCGACGAGCGCGTGCGGCAGGTCCAGTGCGGCAGGATAGGCGACCAACGAGGCTCCCTGGCTGGTTGCTTGAGACGTGAGACATCTCGCTCAACCGCCCGGGAGCCTCGTTCGTTCTGCCCACACACCGACCGCCAGGCCGTCACTCGATCGGTGCCCGCCTTGAAAAGGCTCATTGACGCCTGGAGCTGGCTGAACTACAAGCCGGTCATGTTCAGCCCGCCGAGGCGGGGAGTGGATCGTTCGCTGAACTCGCCTCGGGCTGGAGGCCGTCCTGAGCTTCCCCCATTGCGCGGGAGGTGCTGATTACATGGTCAGGATGGGTGTGGGTGGGTCGACGGTCACGGGTTCGGCCGTCGCCTGGTCGGCGTAGTACTTCGCCTCGTACTCGTCGGGGCTGAGCCAAGCGAGGCGCTTCTGGATGCGGCGGGTGTTGTACCAGCCGTCGATGTAGGCGAACAGGGCGAGGTCGGCGCCGGTGCGGGTGGCGAAGGTGGCGCGGCGCACGCACTCGGTGTTCAGGACGTTCCAGAAGTTCTCCGCGAGGGCGTTGCCGTAGGAGTCGCCGACTGTTCCCATGCTGGGCTCGATTCCCGCTTTCAGTAGGCGGGTTGTGAACTTGATGGACGTGTACTGGCAGCCGTGGTCGCTGTGGTGGATCAGGCCATGTCCGGCAACTTTCCGCACCTCGGGGGAACCTCACTGACCGACACCCGTCCGGTGTGGCTCGACAGAGGTATGGACGTGAGACCACTTCAAGTCAGGATGCCCACCGCAGTCCACCTCCCGTCTCGTCGAGCGCAAGGCCGGCTGCCCGTGATCCTGTTGGGCACCGGCGGCAACCGCAAGACGGACGAGGCCGATGCCCGCCATGTTGCTCAGGTCGCCCTGTTCCGTCCCGATCTGCGGCAGGTCGCCGCCGAGGACCAGACCACGATCCTGCGGCTGCTGACCGAGCGGCGCGACGACCTGGTCCACGAACGCACCCGCGTCCTCAACCGGTTGCACGCCGTCCTGCGTGACCTGCTGCCCGGCGGAGTGGCCACCGGCCTGTCCGCCGACAAAGCCGCCGCCGCGATGAAGCGCATTCGCCCCGTCACCGCGACCGACAACTGCCGCCGGGACGTAGCCCGCGACCTGCTGGCCGACCTGCGGCGCCTGGACCGTCTCGTCAAGGACAACGAGATCCGGATGCGCGAGGCGCTGGCCGCAACCCGCACCACGCTCACCAGCCTGCGGGGCCTGGGCACCGCGCTGGCCGCCAAGGTTCTCGGCCACGTCGGCGACGTCACCCGCTTCCCCACCGAGCAGCACTTCGCCAGCTACACCGGCAGCGCGCCACTGGACGCCTCCAGCGGCAACAACGTCCGCCACCGGCTCAACACCAGGGGCAATCGGGCCCTGAACTCGGTCCTGCACGTCATCGCCGTCGTTCAGATCCGCGACGGTGGCCGCGGCCAGGAGTACTACCAGCGCAAGATCGCCGAAGGAAAGACCCCGTCCGAGGTCCGCCGAGCCCTCAAGCGACGCCTGTCCAACGTGGTCTACCGGATCATGAAACGCGACCATCGCACCCAACTCGCCCAAGCCGCTCGACACACAGTGGCGCTATGAAGTCAAACGCCCGTCCGGCCGCGTGCGTGGTGATGCCCGGCGGGCCGACCAATCCCAAACAGGACAGTCGAGACGTCAGTCAGGCGGAGGGTCAGACCCGCCGGCAACATCACCACGTCACATCCTCACTGTCAGGCGTAGATGACGTTCCACTGCTGGTTGCGGTCGCCCGTGCGGCAGCCCTCGATCGTCACCTGGCTTCCGGCGTGGGAGGTCAGGCAGCCCTGGTCGCCGTCGGCGGAGTGGATGTACGTGCCGATGTCGCCGGCCGCATACCACCAGCGCGACCGGGACGCGGTGTTGTCGTACGGGTCGTACCAGGGGTTGTACTCGGACAGTTCGCCGGTGTTGTTGAAGCTGTTTCGCAGGTTCCGGTAGCTCTTGGTGGTGCACCAGCCGTCGGTGCACTTCTCCGTCTCCCAGGAGGAGAAGACGACCTGGTTGGCGGAGGTCATGGTGACGTACCACCACTGGTTGGACTGGCCGGTCTGCGCGTAGCTGTACACCGGGGCGCCCTGGTCGATGTTGTGCGCGTAGTCGTCCAGGTACTGGCCGGTGCCCATGTTCAGGACATGCACCCAGCCCCGGGGCACGGCGGCCTGCGCGGGGGCCTCGACGGCGAACACGCCGGCGAGGACGGACAGGGACACGCCGGCGGCGGTGAGGATCGTTCGGATGTTCTTCACGGTGGGACTTTCCTTCCGGCGGGTCAGCTGTAGGTGATCTGCCACTGCTGGTCGTGGTCGCCCGAGCGGCAGCCCTCGACCGTCACCTGGCCCCAGGCGTGGGCGGTCAGGCAGTCGCCGTTCCAGGCGGCGGAGTGGATGTACGTCCCGGCGTCGCCGCCCACGTAGTACCAGAGCTGCTCGCCGGGCAGTTCACCGAAGCGGGTGTCGTGCTGCCAGCGCTGCTGCGGGCCGAGGACGCCGCGGTTGCCGCTGTCTCGGGTGAGGTTGCGGTACCACCAGCCGGTGAGGCCGTTGCCCTGCTGGGTCTCGTAGGAGGAGAACGAGACCGTGTTGTTGCCGCTGTTGTCCACCCACCACCACTGGTTGGACTGCCCGGTCTGCGCGTACGTGTACACCGGGGCGCCCTGGTTGGTGTTGTGGGCGTAGTCGTCCAGCAACTGGCCGGTGCCGACGTTCCGGATGTGCGCCCAGCCCTGCGGCACGGCGGCCTGCGCGGGGGCCTCGACGGCGAACACGCCGGCGAGGACGGACAGGGACACGCCGGCGGCGGTGAGGATCCTTCGGATGTGCTTCATGGTGCGGCTCTCCTTCCGGCCGGTCAGCTGTAGAGGACGTTCCACTGCTGGTCGTGGTCGCCCGAGCGGCAGCCCTCGACCGTCACCTGGCCCCAGGCGTGGGCGGTCAGGCAGTCGCCGTTCCAGGCGGCGGAGTGGATGTACGTCCCGGCGTCGCCGGCCACGTAGTACCAGAGCTCCTCGCCCGGCAGGCCGCCGAAGCCGATGTTGGCGGTCCAGAGCTGCTGCGGGCCGAGGACGCCGCGGTTGCCGCCGTCGCGGACGAGGTTGCGGTACCACCACTTGGCCACGCTGCTGTACTGCTGCGTCTCGTAGGAGGAGAAGGTGACCGTGCTGTTGGTGTTGTTGGCCACCCACCACCACTGGTTGGACTGCCCGGTCTGCGCGTACGTGTACACCGGCGCGCCCTGGTTGGTGTTGTGCGCGTAGTCGTCCAGGTACTGGCCGGTGCCGACGTTCTGGATGTGGGCCCAGCCCTGCTGCACCATGGCGTCTGCGGGCGCGGCCGCGGTGATGGTGGCGGCCAGTGCGGCGCCGGCCACCAAGGCACCGACGAATCTCTTCTTCACTGTCTTTCCCCCTTGTTCCTGTTCTGCGGGCGACGCCCCCGCGTCGCCGACCAGGTGAGGGGACGGTATGAAAGGCCGTTGGACAGATGATGGACAGCCGAAAATGCCGCCGCCCCGGACGTGGCGTCCGGGGCGGCGGATGGTTGACGGGCCGTCAGTGGCCGCGGGCGATCCACTCCGCCAGCTGCGGGGCCTCCGCGCCGACGGTGGTCGAGTCGCCGTGGCCGGTGCGCACCACCGTCTCGGCCGGGAGCGTCAGCAGACGGTCGCGGATCGAGTCGACGATGGTCGGGAAGTCGGAGAACGACCGCCCGGTGGCGCCCGGCCCGCCCGCGAACAGGGTGTCGCCGGTGAAGACGGTGCCCAGCTCCGGCGCGTACAGGCTGACCGCGCCCGGGCTGTGCCCCGGGGTGTGCAGAACGGTCAAGGCGGTTCCGGCGACGGTCAGTTGCTGACCGTCGGCGAGGGCGCCGTCGGGCCCCCGGTCCGGGTGGGTCTGGTCCCACAGCACCTGGTCGTCCGGGTGCAGCAGGATCGGCGCGCCCGTGCGGGCGGCCAGCTCCGGCGCGGCGTCGATGTGGTCGTTGTGCGCGTGGGTGGAGACGATCGCCACCAGTGTGCGCCCGGCCACCGCCGCGGCGATCGCGTCCGCGTCGTGCGCGGCGTCGATCACGATCACCTCGTGGTCGTCGCCGACCAGCCACACGTTGTTGTCGACCTGCCAGGTGCCGCCGTCCAGGCAGAACTCGCCCGCGGTGACCAGGTGTTCGATCCGGGCCGCCATCAGAAGACCACCACCGAACGCAGCACCTCGCCGCGGTGCATCCGGGCGAACGCCTCCTCGACGCCGTCCAGCGGGATGGTCTCGCTGACGAACGCGTCCAGGTCGAGCCGGCCCTGGAGGTACAGGTCGATCAGCATCGGGAAGTCCCGCTCGGGGAGGCAGTCGCCGTACCAGGAGGACTTGAGCGCACCGCCGCGGCCGAACACGTCCAGCAGCGGGAGTTCGAGGGTCATCTCCGGGGTCGGAACGCCGACCAGCACCACGGTGCCCGCCAGGTCGCGGGCGTAGAACGCCTGCTTGTACGTCTCCGGGCGGCCGACCGCGTCGATCACCACGTCCGCGCCGTTGCCGCCGGTCAGCTCGCGGATCGCCTCCACGGCGTCGATCTCCCGCGAGTTCACCGTGTGGGTGGCGCCCAGGCCGCGGGCGGTGACCAGCTTGCGCTCGTCCACGTCCACCGCGATGATCCGCGACGCGCCCGCCAGCCGGGCACCCATCACCGCGGCGTTGCCGACGCCGCCGCAGCCGATCACCGCGACGCTGTCGCCGCGACCCACCTGGCCGGTGTTGATCGCCGCGCCCAGACCGGCCATCACGCCGCAGCCCAGCAGGCCCGCCGCGGCCGGCGAGGCCTCCGGGTCCACCTTGGTGCACTGGCCCGCCGCGACCAGGGTCTTCTCGGCGAACGCGCCGATGCCCAGGGCCGGCGACAGCTCGGTGCCGTCCTCCAGCGTCATCTTCTGCTTCGCGTTGTGGGTGGCGAAGCAGTACTGCGGCCGGCCCCGCCGACACGCACGGCAACGGCCGCACACCGCACGCCAGTTGAGGATCACGAAGTCACCCGGCACGACATTGTCGACACCCTCGCCGACGGCCTCCACCACGCCCGCCGCCTCGTGGCCCAGCAGGAACGGGAACTCGTCGTTGATCCCGCCCTCCCGGTAGTGCAGGTCGGTGTGGCACACGCCGCACGCCTGCACCTTCACCACGGCCTCGCCCGGACCCGGATCGGGCACCACGATCGGCACCACCTCCACCGGCGCGCCCTTCGCCCGAGCGATCACACCCCGCACAACCTGAGCCATCCCGAAACCCTTCTTGCATTTACGGCAATTTCGCGGCGCGGACGCGCCTGTGCCGAACCTACGCCGATCTGCCCGCGCGGCGGACCGTTCAGTCCCCGGACGAGCGACCCGCGGGCCGACGATCCAGCAGCACAGCGCCACTTTCCCGGCCCTGACGTGCCAGCAGCGTACCCAGCGCCAGCCACCCCGCCGCCAGCAGCCAGCCGCCCAGCACATCCAGCGTCCAGTGCACCCCCAGGTACACCCGGCTCGCACCGACCGCCCCCGCGAACAGCACCGCCCCCACCACCGCGAGGCGGGCAGCCGCCGGACGGGCCAGCACCACCGCGAGCGCCAGCAGTCCCGCACAGGCCGCGGCCGTGAACGCGTGCCCCGACGGGAACGAGAAACCGGAGGCGTGCACCGCCCGGTCCGCGAGCGGCGGCCGCGGCCGGCCGAAGCCGTGCATCAGCAGCTGGCGCAGCCCCTGGCCGAGCAGCAGCCACACCGTCGGCGCGAACAGCACCAGCGCGACGGGCTTCGGTACCCGCCGGACCATGAGCGCGCCCGCCGCCAGCGTCATCAGGTACGGCAGCGGCGCCGAACCCAGCGCCGTCACCATCGTCGCCACCGTCGTCGCGCCGGGCGGCCGGTGCCCCACGCACCAGTCCAGCACGGCCTGTTCGAACCCGAACGGCCCCCACCCGTGCGCGGCCAGCACCCCCGCCAGCACCGCGAACGCCGCCCAGCAGCCGACCAGCGCCACCACTGCCTTCCGGCCAGCCGTCATCGTGGAATCTCCCGAGGTCGCAAGCGGCGCACCGCCAGGAACCGCACGCACCGCAGGGGACATCGTACGGGTCCGAACAACAGCAGTCGGAACCGGTCGGCGATCGCTAGGATTCGGCGGTCGAACAGCAGGTGAAGGAGTGTCAAGGATGGCCGAGCAGGCGGTGGCCGCGGAACTCGGCGACCGGTACGTCGGGATGCTCGCCGAAGTCTCCCGCTCCGGACGCCGGTTGACCCGCGCGGAAGTCGAATCACTGCGCGCCCTCGGCGAACGCGGCGCCGAGACCGGACAGGGCCTGCGCGACCTGGTCGCCCACTGCATGAGCGCCGGACGCCGGGCCTGGCCCACCCTCCCCGGCATCGCCGGCGCCGGCACCGTCGGCGAACTGCGACAGGTCGGCGAAGCCCTGCTGATCGCCGCCGAAACCGCCCTCGCCGCCCTCGGCGAAGGCCATGAGCGCGCCCAACGGCTGGCCGTCCGCCAGGAGGAAGCCGCGCGCCGCGAGTTCATCGACGACCTGCTGTACGGCCGCAGCGACCTCGGCACCCTCGCCGAACGCGCCGAACGCTTCGGCCTGCGCCTGGCCCGCACCCACGCCGTCGCCGTCGCCGTCGGCGCCGACCAGCCCTACGGCCACCTGGACGCCGTGGTACGCCGCGTCGAACGCGAACTCACCGGCCGCTTCGGCGAACGCGACGTCCTGCTCGCCACCAAGGACGGCCGGCTGGTGTGCGTCGCCCCCGAGAGCGAACAGGCCGTCCTCGACGCCTTCGCCCGCCTCGCACTGCGCCCCGGCCCCGGCTACCCACCCGCCCGCCGGGTCGCCACCGGACGACGCCACTCCGGGGCCGGCGGCGTGGTGCGCAGCTACGAGGAGGCGCTCGACGCGCTCGACTTCGCGGAACGGCTCGACCTGCCGTCGGAGCTGCTCAAAGCCGAGGAGTTGCTGGTCTTCCCGGTCCTGATGCGCGACCGCGCGGCGATGGCGGACCTGGTGCGTACGGTCCTCGGCCCGCTCGCCGCTGCCCGCGGCGGGGCCGGCCCACTGCTCGACACCATCGCCGTGCAGGCGGAGGCGGGCTACGTCAACGCGGAAGCGGCTCGCCGCCTGGGGGTCAGCGTACGGACGCTCGGCTACCGGACGGAGCGCATCAAGGCGCTGACCGGGTACGACCCGGCGGACGCGCTGCACCGGTACACGCTGGAGACGGCGGCGATGGGGGCTCGGTTGCTGGGGTGGCCGGGGCAAGGTCTTTAGCTGCGCGCCAAGCGCAAGCCGGTCCGTGAGGTCGCGAGCACGTGCAAGTCATTGTTCGGTGTCGCGATCTTGCCGGCAGTTGCGTTCCCCTTCGCGCAGTTCCGCCCCCTCGCTTCGCTGGGGGTACCCCCAGCGCCCCTGTTTTCGCGCCCGTCCTGGCACATGCGTGGATTGCGCGTCAAGAGGGCGTCAAGATTGCCGGGTTCTGGCAATGTGCGGAGGGGGCCCGAGCTGACACGATCTTCCTGTCGCCGGGAGATCGGCGCGGATGGGCCGGCGGGAATCGGGGGATTCGTTCCGTTGGCCCGGGTGTCGACGCTCCGGACCGGGGGGGTACGGGGGTCGGCACTGGAGGGGGGAGGCGTCCCGACCGGGGGGTAGGGGCGTCGATGAAGGGGGGAGCGGCGTCCTGACCGGGGGTAAGGGCGTCAACGAGGGGGGAACGGCGTCCCGACCGGGGGGTAGGGGCGTCAACGAGGGGGAAGGGGCCGGCGTCCGTGGGGGGCGGAGCCGGCGCCTGCCCCGTTTTGGGGGTTCTGCGGGGCGGGGCCCGTTGAGGTGATTGTCGGATGAGTGGGCTGCGAGCCGTCGGGGGCGGTCGGGGCCGAGCTGCCAGGGTGGCTGACGGCTCATCCCTCCTGCCCCGCGCGTGCCGTGCGCTTCTCGGGCCCGTGCGGGCAACCCCCGACCACGGACGAAGAGGACATCGCAGCGATGACCGACGAGATCGCCTACGCCCGGATCCATCCCGCCATCGGCATGGCCCGGATCGGTAACAGCACCCGCGAGGACGGCTGGTTCTACGGACCGGAGACGCCGGATCCGGAACCCGCGCCGGTCGGGTTCTACAAGGACGACAGCGGCGCGATCAAGCGTCAGGCCGCCCGGTTCCGGATCTACGGCTACGACAGCCGGCACCAGGTGGTGCGTGAACTCACCGCCACCGAGGCGGGGGTGACGATCGAGTGGGCCGTGCACGTGGCCAACCGGAAGGCCGACTGGTACAACTTCGACCTCGCGCTGGACATCCCCGACATGAAGGGCCAGGCGTCGGCCCGCCGCAACCTCAAGCAGCCGGACCGCGGCAGCCTGATCATCGACCCCGGGCCCAAGATCCTGACCGCCGGGACCAAGGACGTCGTCGAGTTCACCGGTGGCACCTTCCTGGGCAAGTCGGTTCCGCTCGGCCGGATGCACACCGACGACCAGGGCCGCCTGGTGGTCCTCGGCGGCACCGGCGACTCCGGGGCGCCCGGCGGCGAGCCGTTGCACTCGTTCGGCAACAACGACGGCTGGTACGACGACACTTCGGACGGCCCGGTCACCGCGACCCTCACCCTCGGCGGCAGGGAGGTTCCGGTGCAGGGCGCGTGGGTGGTGGTCGCCCCGCCCAACTACGGCCCGGACCTGAAGGCCGTGCGCACCCTGTGGGACGTGCTGCACGACGTGTTCGGCGCAGGTGCCGGTTTCGGCGACAACGACGAGGACGGCGTCAACTTCCAACGGGACATCGAGCCGATCCTGCGGCGGTTCTGCGAACTCCAGTGGGCCAACAAGGGGTTCGCCACCCACTTCGGCTTCGGCGGCCCCGAGGACTTCCTCGCCCCGGAGCTGCTGAAGCGCCTGTCCAGCCCGGCCGAACGCAACCGCGAGCTGCGCCACCAGGTGCTCACCACGATGCGTGACTACAGCCGCGACGGCATGTCGCCGGTGCCGTGGCCGTGGATCTACGGCGACGCGATGGCCCGGACGCCCAAGTCGGCGCTCCAGTACCTGGCGCTGTCCGACACCCAGATCACGCACCTGATCGCCTGGTCCAAGGGCGAGTTCAGCACCACCCCGTGGCCGGGCTTCCCGCGCCGGCTGGAGGACGCCGAGGTCGCCGACCAGCCCGGCCTGCTCGACCGTGCCGCCCTCGACTTCTGCCTCGCCGACGCCTTCCACCCCGGCTGCGAAGTCACCTGGCCGATCCGGCACTCGTCGATGTACGAGCACCCGTTCCGGATCCTGCGCCGCCCGGACGGGCAGCAAGAACCCGACTACGGGCCGCAGTTGAGCGCCGAGCGGGCGCTCGGCCCCGACGGCCCGCTGCACGCCCAGGGCCCCGGCGACCTCACCCGCTGGATGGCGATCCCCTGGCAGACCGACACCGCCAGCTGCCGGGCCGGCTACGAGATCCAGGCCCTGCCGCCCGACCGCTACGACCCGTACGTGCCGACCTTCTGGCCCGCCCGGGTGCCCAACCACGTGCTCACCGACGAAGACTTCCGGATCGTCAACAAGGAGGACGGGCAGGGCAGTTCGGACGAGGAGCGGGAGGACGCGTTCGCCCGCCGGGCCTCCTGGCTGCGCGGCCTGTTCGGCGAGTACCCCGACCAGCTGGCGCAGGCCGTCAGGGAGTGGCACCACTTCGGCATCGTCGAGACCCGCCGGTACACCGTCGGCGACGGGAAGTTCCCGCCGGTGATTCAGGTCGAGTCCGTTCCGGGCTTCGATCTGGAGGGCGTTCCGCACGACCGCAACCTGGTGACCGTGCACGTGCCGGAGACCTCCGTGCTGGACGTCACCACCGTCAGCGGCGTGCTCGGCGACGCCGTCGAACGCACCGGCTTCCGGGCCGAGCAGATCACCGTCGGCTACATCGACAAGCTCGACCCGTTCGGCGAGGAGGCCGCCAACGGCGGCGGCGCCCGCCCGGCGGAGCCCACCAACAAGTGACCCGCTACGACGTCCTGGTGGCCGGCGGCGGACCGGCGGGCGCGGCCGCCGCGCTGACGCTGGTCAGGGCCGGGCGCAGCGTGCTGCTCGCCGACGCCGGACGCGGCCCCGCGCCCGTCGGCGAGGCGCTGCCGGCCGCCGCCCGGGTGCTGCTCGGCGACCTCGGCGCGGGCGGCGTCCTGACGGCCGGCCATCTGCCGTGCCTGGCCAACCGCTCCGCCTGGGGCGGGCCCCGGCTGGCGTCCACCGACAGCGTCTTCGACCCGCACGGCCACGGCTGGCACCTGGACCGCGTCCTGTTCGACCGTCAACTGCGCGAGTGCGCCCGGGCGCAGGGCGCGCACCTGGTCGCCGGCGCGGTGCGGATCAACGGGCGGGCCGGGGACGGCAGTTGGAGCGTCGAGCTGCGCGGGGCGGGGGAGCGGCGGACGGTGCGCTGCCGGTGGCTGGTCGACGCCACCGGGCGGCGGGCCGCGCTCGCCACCGCGTGCGGGGCGCGGCGCCGCACCGGTGACCGGCTGGTGGCGCTGCACCTCACGCTGGGGCCCGCCGACCCGGCCGACCCGGACACCACCACCACCGTCGAGGCCGCCCCCGACGGCTGGTGGTACACCGCGCCGCTGCCCACCGGCCGCCGCCTGCTGGTCTGGTACACCGACGCGGACCTGCCCGCCGCCGACCCCGGACCACCGGCGTTCGCGGCCCGGCTGGCCGCCACCCGGCACGTCCTCGAACTGGCGGCCCGGCACCCGTGGCCCGCCGGCGCCGCACCCCGGCGGGCCCCCGCGCACACCGCCCGGCTGGCGGACGTCACCGGCGACGGCTGGATCGCCGCCGGGGACGCCGCGGCGGCCTTCGACCCGCTGTCCTCGCAGGGCATCCTCACCGCCCTGTACACCGGCCTGGCCGCCGGCCGCGCCGTGCACGGCCGGCTGGCCGGCCGGGCCGGGGCGCTCGACGCGTACCGCGCCGAGCTGGCCGCCATCGACGCGGCTTACCTGCGCAACCACCGCACCCACTACTGCGCCGAACAGCGCTGGCCCGACCGGCCGTTCTGGCGCCGCCGCCACCCGCACCCCGGCGGGAGCGGACACCCGACCCCCTTGGAGACCGCATGTCCACCGACCCCCGTGCCGATGTGACCAGCCGCGCCGCCGACGCCCCCCGGCACGGCCACCGCTTCCTGCTGCTCGGCCGGAAGACGATCTTCAGCTACCACCTGGCGCTGTACCACGTTCCCGTGCACGCCTTCCAGATGGTCACCCTGTTCGGCCTGGCCGACGAGCTCCGCGCGCTGTACCTGAAGGACCTCGCCGAGCACGAGCGCGAGCAGGTCTACTACGCGCTGTTCTCCGAGGGCCACTGGCCGCTCAAGGAGATCGTCGACGGCACCCGCCGCTCGCTCCCGGTGGAACTGGAGCGCGTCACCGTGGACGAACAGGGCAACCGGACCTTCACCACCATCCTGCCCGCCACCGACGCCACCTGCCGCAAGGAGGACGTCCTGCACTACCAGCCGCTCGACGCCACCGGCTACCCCGACTACCTGACCCTGCTCTCCTTCGGCCAGGGCGACGAAGTGCACCTCGCCCACCAGCTCGCGGCGTCGCCCAACTGGGACGAGGTGGTCACCACCGTCGAGCCGCAGGGCTTCGGGCCCGCCGACCTGCGCCCCGCCGGGACGGTCACCATCCCGTCGATCAAGGACGCCCACGGGGTGGTCGGCAAGAGCCCGCTGGTCACCGGCGGGAAGTACCAGGGCCGGATCGACGGCCGGACCGTCAACTTCATCGCGGGCCGCCAGGGTTGGTGGAACAACACCTCCCTGAACGCCAAGTAGCCCGGCCCCCCTCGGTGCCGGCCGCCACCAACTTCAACTCGGCCGGTGGCACCAACACGCTGGCCGTCGGCATCCCCAGCACCGCCACCCTGCCGAGCCTCGCCGTGCCTGCCGACCACGCCCAGGTCACCGCGTTCGGCAGCGGCGCCGGGTACTGCCAGCTCGCGCTGCCCTGGGCGCGCAGCTCCGGCAGCGTCCAGCTGTACCCGATCTGCTTCACCCCTGGGGGTGGGCCCACCACCGCACCCTTCTTCACCGCGTACACCTCGGCGTTCTGACGAGTGTTCTGACGCTGCATCGTTTTTGCGCCCCGCCCCCCTGTCCTCGGGAGGCGGGGCGTGGTGCGTCCACAAGCCGTTTCGTAACCGTACGGGTTCAGGTGATTACTGATAGAGATGGGGGGTCCGTCTCGGCAAGGGAGCCGTCATGACCGTCCTGACCGACCGCAATCCGTCGCCCGTGGCGGAGCCCGACTCGCGCGGTGCAGCGCGCAAGCCCGGGAGCGTGCTCGTCCGCTGGATCACCACCACCGACCACAAGACGATCGGCAGCCTTTATCTGATCACGTCGTTCGCGTTCTTCCTGATCGGCGGAGTGATGGCGCTGATCATGCGGGCCGAACTGGCCCGGCCGGGCACGCAGATCGTCTCCAACGAGCAGTTCAACCAGCTGTTCACCATGCACGGCACGGTGATGCTGCTGGTGTTCGCCACCCCGCTGTTCTCGGGTTTCGCGAACTGGATCATGCCGTTGCAGATCGGTGCGCCGGACGTCGCGTTCCCACGGCTGAACATGTTCGCCTACTGGCTGTACCTGTTCGGCTCGCTGATCGTGGTGGGCGGCTTCCTCACTCCCAACGGCGCGGCGGACTTCGGCTGGTTCGCCTACTCGCCGCTGTCGGACGCGGTGCACTCGCCGGGCATCGGCGGCGACATGTGGATCATGGGCCTGGTGTTCTCCGGCTTCGGCACCATCCTCGGCTCGGTCAACTTCATCACCACGATCATCTGCATGCGAGCCCCCGGCATGACGATGTTCCGGATGTCGATCTTCGTCTGGAACACCCTGCTGACCGCCGTGCTGATCATCATGGTCTTCCCGCTGCTGGCTGCCGCGCTGCTCGCCCTGGAGGCCGACCGCAAGTTCGGCGCCCACGTCTTCGACCCCGGCAACGGCGGCCCGATCCTCTGGCAGCACCTGTTCTGGTTCTTCGGCCACCCCGAGGTGTACATCATCGCGCTGCCGTTCTTCGGCATCATCTCCGAGATCATCCCGGTCTTCGCCCGCAAGCCGATGTTCGGCTACTCCGGCCTGATCGCCGCCACCATCGCCATCTCCGGCCTGTCCCTCACGGTCTGGGCGCACCACATGTTCGTCACCGGCCAAGTGCTGCTGCCGTTCTTCTCGTTCATGACGCTGCTGATCGCCATCCCGACCGGCGTGAAGTTCTTCAACTGGATCGGCACCATGTGGAAGGGCTCACTGAGCTTCGAGACACCGATGCTGTGGGCGTTCGGGTTCCTGGTCACCTTCCTGTTCGGCGGCCTGACGGGCGTGCTGCTCGCCTCCCCGCCGATCGACTTCCACGTCTCCGACTCGTACTTCGTCGTCGCGCACTTCCACTACGTGGTGTTCGGCACCGTCGTCTTCGCAATGTTCGCCGGCTTCCACTTCTGGTGGCCCAAGATGACCGGCCGGATGCTCGACGAACGAATCGGCCGGATCTGCTTCTGGACGCTGTTCGTGGGCTTCCACACCACCTTCCTGGTCCAGCACTGGCTCGGCGCGGAAGGCATGCCCCGCCGCTACGCCGACTACCTGGCCTCCGACGGCTTCACCACCCTCAACATGATCTCCACCATCGGCTCCTTCCTGCTCGGCCTGTCGATGCTGCCCTTCCTCTACAACGTCTGGAAGACCGCCAAGTACGGCGAGAAGGTCGAGGTCGACGACGCGTGGGGCTGGGGCCGCTCGCTGGAGTGGGCGACCTCCTGCCCGCCGCCGCGGCACAACTTCGTCACCCTGCCGAAGATCCGTTCCGAATCCCCGACGTTCAACCTGCACCACCCCGACGTCCCCGACGAGCTCCAGGACGCCGGACACCAGGGCGGACGGCAGCAGGGGGCCCCGGCGATCCCGCGCGACGACCAGCGATGACCGAGCGGACGCCCACCGGCCCCTCCGTCGGCGCCGCCGGCGAGACCGACGCGGGCCTGCGGCAACTCGAGGGCTACCTGTACTGGCAGGACCAGACCCGGCAGGCCCGGCGCGCCGCAGCCGAGTTCGCCGACCTGCTGCCCTGGCTGACCGCCACGCAACGCTTCGACCTGGAGCACCACTTCGCGCACGCCCAGCTCCAGGCCAGCCGGCGCCGGCTCGAACAGTTCCGGGAGACCCGCGAACGGCTCCGCGAGCAGTACGGCGCGCGCTACCGCCGGCTGCGCGCCCGCTGCCTGCTCTCCGCGCTGCTGGCCACCGTGCTCTGCACGACGGCGTTCCTGGCGATCGTCCGGCCGCACTGACCGGGCGCCACCGGTCGCCGGGGGTGTTCCTGGGACAGGCCGGGGACGGCCCGGGGAATGATCGAGGTCGCTCGCCTGTTCGGAGGTGGGTGAGCAGGGGCCGGTACGGCTCCGGCCGGTTCGCGGCCGGAGCCCGGGCCGGGGCAGGGGCGACGGAGGCGGGGATCATGGAACTGGGTGTGTACGGGCTGAGCGCCAAGGCGACGCTGGGGCCGGCCGACACGGCGCGGCTGGCGCGCAGGGCCGAGGAGTGGGGCTACCGGTCGTGGTGGGTCGGCGACCACGTGGTACTGCCCAGCCCCCGGGTGCCGGAGTCGCCGATGGCGCCCACCGATCCGATCCTCGATCCGCTGGTGCACCTGTCCTACGTCGCGGCGCTGACCGAACGCATGGAACTGGGCACCGGAATCCTCATCCTGCCGCAGCGCAACCCCGTGGTGCTGGCCAAGCAGGCCGCCAGCCTCGACGTGCTCTCCGGCGGCCGGCTGCTGCTCGGCGTCGCGCCCGGCTACCTGGAACCGGAGCTGGCCGCCGTCGGCGTGCGGCTCGCCGAGCGCGGCGGGCGCACCGACGAATACCTGGACGCGATGCGCCAGTTGTGGAGCTCGCCCGAACCGGAGTTCCACGGCCGGTACGCCGACTTCGACCACGTCGACGCGCACCCGCGCCCCGTCCGGCCCGACGGCCCGCGGATCATGATCGGCGGCCACAGCCCCGCCGCCTACCGCCGGGCCGTGGCCAAGGGCCACGGCTGGATCGGCAACGGCCACAGCCCGCAGGACCTGGCCCGCCACCTCGACGGGCTGCGCAAGGCCGCGGCCGAGGTGACCCGGCCCGCGCACCTCGGCCGGCTGGAGATCAACTTCATGCAGATCGACCCGGTCGAGACCAGCCCCGACGACGCGCGGCGCTACGCCGACCTCGGCGTCGACCGGCTGCTGCTCTACCCGCTGCCGCTGGAGGACTCGGCCGACGTCGAAGCCTTCCTGCGGCGGCACGCCGACCTGCCCCGCTGAGCGGTCGTCAGCGGTCCGCCGCCGCCTCCGCCGCCGCACGCTCGGTGGCCGGGCGGCGCCGCGCGGACGGGGCGAGCGCAGGGGGAGTCCAGACACCGTCCGGGTGGTACACGTTGGTGCCCGGCGCGACGATCGCGTCGATCCGGTCAAGCGCCGCGTCGTCCAGCACCAGCGAGGCGCCCTTCAGCAGCCCCTCCAACTGCTCCACCGTGCGCGGACCGATGATCACCGAGGTGACCGCCGGGTGCGCCAGCGGGAACGCCACCGCCAGCTCCGGCAGCGTGCAGCCCAACTCGTCCGCGAGCTCGACCAGTTGCTCCACCGCCTCGAGCTTGCGGGCGTTCACCGGCAGCGCCGGGTCGAAGCGGTGCGGGTGCAGCGCCGCCCGGCCCGAGGACAGGTCGATCGTGCCGCCCTTGCGGTAACGGCCGGTCAGGAAGCCCGACGCCAGCGGGCTCCAGGTCAGCACGCCCATGCCGTAGCGCTGCGCCACCGGCAGCACCGAGGACTCGATGCCGCGCGCCAGGATCGAGTACGGCGGCTGCTCGGTCCGGAAGCGCGGCAGCGCGCGGCGCTCCGCCACCCAGTGCGCCTCGACGATCTGCTCGGCCGGGAAGGTCGAGCAGCCGAACGCCCGGATCTTGCCCTGCCGGAGCAGATCGCCCAGCACCGACAGGGTCTCCTCGATGTCCGTCCGGTGGTCCGGTCGGTGCACCTGGTACAGGTCGATCCAGTCGGTGCGCAGCCGCCGCAGGCTGTCCTCGACCGCCTGCGTGATCCATCGCCGCGAGTTCCCGCCCCGGTTCGGCCCCTGGCCCATCGGGAAGTGCACCTTGGTGGCCAGCACCACGTCCTCGCGCCGCCCCTGCAGCGCCTTGCCGACGATCTCCTCCGACTCGCCCGCCGAATACATGTCCGCGGTGTCGACGAAGTTGATCCCGGCGTCGAGCGCCGCGTGCACCAGCCGGATGCCCTCCTGGTGGTCCGGGTTGCCGACCGACCCGAGCATCATGGTGCCGAGGCAGTGTGCGCTCACCTCGATGCCGGTGAGTCCGAGAGTCCGGTAACGCATGGTCAATCCCCTTTGTCTGGCTGTTCGTTGTGCGGCGCGCCGGTAGTCACTGTAGGAACTGGAGTGGGCTCTAGATCAACTCTCTATGCTGATCCGATGCAGACCCCGCCCACCCCGGCCGCGCCCCTGACCATCGGCCAGGTCGCTGAACGCACCGGCCTGAGCGTGCACGCCCTGCGCTTCTACGAACGCGAGGGAATCCTCGCCGCCCCCGTGCGGCGCACCTCCGGCGGCGGGCGCCGCTACAGCGAGAGCGACGTCGAGTGGCTCAACCTGTGCATCGTGCTGCGCGCCTCCGGCATGCCCATCCCCGACATCCGCCGCTACACCGAACTCGCCCGCACCGGCGCCGGCACCGAACCCGACCGGCTCGCCCTGCTGCGCGCGCACGAGGCCCGGGTGATCGATCAACTCGCGGAGCTGCAACGGTCGTTGGACCTTGTGCGGTACAAGGTCGCGGTGTACGAGGACTATCTGGAGCAGCATCCGCAGGGCGCTGCTCCGGCGTGCTGAGCCGAGAGTTCAGGCGCCGTTCGCGGGGCGGGCCGCGGGCTGGGCGCCGCTGAGCACGTGCGCGAAGGCGACGCGGGCTGACGGCGGTGCCTCTGCGGTTGTGAAGGTTCGGGGTGCGAGGCGCTGGGGCGGGCGGGGCGGGGTAGCCGCCGGGGGACACCGAAGGAGGGCTTCTCGTATGACAGTCTCCGCCGCCCGGGCCACCCGGGTCACGTTGCCGGACAGTCCGCACCCCGAGGCCGGCGTCGAAGCGTGGCTGGGGTTCGACGCCGCCGAGCCGTACGCCGTGTGCCTGATGTTTCCGCCGTTGCGGGCCGAGGACGAGCCCATCGAGTGGTGGTTCGCCCGGGACCTGCTGGACGCGGGGCGGCACGCCCGGGCCGGGCGGGGGGACGTGACGGTTGCGCCGGGGCCCGGCGGGGCTGTGCACGTCACGTTGCGGGGCGAGACCGGGGAGGCGGTGATCAGGGTTCCGGGCGAGGTGGTGGACGGCTTCCTGGGCGACTGTTTCGCGCTGATTCCGGCGGGTGCCGAGTCGTTGCAGCTCGACCTCGATGCCGAGTTGGTACGGCTGCGGGCCTGAAGCGTCCGGGAGTTGGCGTGCGGTCGGCGGATCGGGGAGACTCGCGCGCATGGTTTCGGTAGTGCAGAACGTGGCGATCGACTGCGCCGACGCGTACGGGCTGGCCCGGTTCTGGGCCGAGGTGACGGGCCGGCCGATCGATTCGGACGCGGCGCCGGGGGACCGGGAGACGCAGGTGTCGCTCGGTGGTGGGCTGGTGCTGTACTTCAACCAGGTGCGCGAGCCCAAGACGGCCAAGAACCGCGTCCATCTGTGCCTGCGCCCCGAGACCGCGCGCGACGGGGAGGTCGAGCGGCTGCTGGGCCTCGGCGCGGCCTTCGTCGCCGACCGCCGCAACCCCGACGGCACCGGGTGGGCCGTGCTGGCCGATCCCGAGGGCAATGAGTTCTGCGTGCTGCGGAGCAGCGCCGAGCGGGTCGCGGCGGCGGACTGAGCCGATCGGCGTGCCACGCCGATTCGGGATCGGGAATGCCCGGTAGATTCGGGCCCGTGACCGGCAACGACGCGGTCCTGGCGTTGATGGTGGTCACGGCGCTGGGGTTCGATTTCACCAACGGGTTTCACGACACGGGCAATGCGATGGCGACTTCGATCGTCACCGGTGCCCTCCCACCGCGAGTGGCGGTCGCCGTCTCGGCGCTGCTGAACCTGGTCGGGGCGTTCCTGTCGACCGCGGTGGCGGCGACCATCGCCAACGGGCTGGTGGAAACCGGGGTGGTGACCTTGACCGTGGTCTGCGCCGGGCTGACCGGCAGCATCCTGTGGAACCTGGCGACCTGGTACCTCGGGATCCCGTCCAGCTCCTCGCACGCGCTGATCGGCGGCGTGATCGGGGCGACGATGGCGGCGGCCGGGGCCTCGGCCGTGAAGTGGCAGGGCCTGGTCTCCAAGGTGATCGTGCCCGCCGCGCTGTCGCCGTTCATCGCCGGCGCGGTGGCCGCGACCGGCACCGTGCTGGTCTACCGGTTCACCCGGGGCGTCGCCGAGGACAGGCGCGGGCGCGGGTTCCGGTACGGTCAGATCGGTTCGGCGTCGATGGTCTCGCTCGCCCACGGCACCAACGACGCGCAGAAGACCATGGGCGTCATCACGCTGGCCCTGATCGCCAACGGCACCCTGCCCGCCGGGTCGAAGGCACCGGACTGGGTGATCCTGTCCTGCGCGGTGGCGATCGCGCTGGGCACGTACATCGGCGGCTGGCGGGTGATCCGGACGCTCGGCAAGGGGCTGGTGGAGATCGAATCGCCGCAGGGAATGGCCGCCGAATCGGCCTCGGCCGCCGTGATCCTCTGCTCCACCGACTTCGGCTACTCGCTCTCCACCACCCACGTCGCCACCGGATCGATCCTCGGCTCCGGGGTCGGCCGCACCGGCGCGATGGTGCGCTGGCAGCTCGCCCGGCGGATGGTGACCGCCTGGCTGCTCACGCTGCCGTCCGCCGCGCTGGCCGGCGCGGTGGCCTACTGGATCGCCGACGGGATCGGCGGGACGGCGGGCGTGGTGGTGATCTTCGTGCTGCTGGTGCTGGCATCGACGGCGTTCTACATCGCGTCCCGCCGGGCGGCCGTGACGCCGGACAACGTCAACGCCGAGTGGACGGGCTCGGTGACGCCCCAGCCCGTCAAGGCCAACAACCGGGTGAGCCCGTGAACTCCTGGATCAACCTGGACGCGCTCTGGCGGATCGTCGTGGTCGGCCTGCTCACCGGCGCCGGCCTCCCCGCCCTGTTCGCCATCGGGCTGCGCCTGCTCAACCCGCCCGGCACGTCCGTGACGGCGGCGCGGCCGACCGCCGGAGCGGTCGGCCGCGTACTGGCCGGGCTGATCTTCGCGGTGGTGCTCGCGGCGATCGGCTGGGGAATCTCGGTGATCGTCAACCACCGGTGAGCGCCCGGCCTGCTGCCGGGTGGTTCAACTGGCGCTCCGCTCGAAGGAGTTGACGGGCTCCGGGGCGGAGTGGATGGCACTGGCGGTGGGGTGCAGGGGCCACCAGAGGGCGCGGCCGAGGAGGGCGGCGAGGGCGGGGACGAGAACCAGGGAGAGGACGGCGGCGGAGAGCAGGATGCCGAGGGTGAGGGCGAAGGCGATCTGTTCGGTGCCGGGGGTCGCGGCGAGGGTGGCGAAGGAACCGGCCAGCACCAGGCCGGCGGTGGCGATGGTGGGGGCGGTGTGGCGGACGGCGCGGGCGACGGCGGCGCGGGCGGGGCCGGGGTGGCGCATCTCCTCGCGGATCCGGTCGGTGATCAGGATGTTGTAGTCGGTGCCGAGCGCCACCACGAACAGGAACAGCACCAGCGGCAGGGTGAAAGCGACACCGGGTTCGGACCGCAGGTGCTGGAAGACCAGGGTGGACGCGCCCAGCGTGGCGGTGAAGCCCGCGCCGACGGCGAGCATCAGCGCCAGCGGGGCCAGCAGACTGCGCAGGAGCAGCAGCAGGATGACGGCGATGAGCGCCGCCGCGACCGGGAAGACCAGCTTCAGGTCGTGGTCGATGGCGGTGGAGATGTCCGCGAAGATTGCCGCCGTCCCGCCGACGTGGGCGCTCGTCCCGGCGGGGGTGTGCGCGGCGACGGCGGCGCGGACGGGGCCGGAGACCAGGTCGCGGGCCTGCTGGCTCTGCGGGTCGGCGGTCGGGTAGAGGTCGATGCGGGCGGCCCGGCCGTCGGGGCTGAGGGCCGTCCGGCCGACCTGGCCGATGCCGTCCACCCGGGCCAGCTCCTTGGCCAGACCGTCCAGTTGAGCCACCGCGACGGGGCCGCCGTTGTTCGCCGTGACGTACACCGTGGTCGGGTCGGAGACGCCCGCCGGCAGCGCCCGGGAGATCTCGGCGGCGGTGGCGGTCGCCGGGGTGCCCGAGGAGGCGGGCGGGCTGTAGTTCATCCGGATGCCCACCATGCCGGCGGTCAGCGCGCCCAGCAGCGCGACGGACGCCAGCAGCAGGGCCGCCGGACGCCGGGCGACCAACTCGCCGAACCGGCCCGCGAAACCCTCCCGGGCCGGGCGGCGCAGCGCGCGGGACGGCCAGAACATCCCCCGGCCGCAGGCGGCGAGCAGGGCGGGCATCAGGGTGAGGCTGGCCAGCAGCATGACCAGCACGGCGACCGCGACGGCCGGACCGAGCGAACGGAAATCGCCGAAGCTCGCCACACCCAGGGTGGCGAACGCCGCCACGATGGTCAGCGCGGCGGAGGTGATCGCCGTGCCGACCCGGCCCGCGACCTCGGCCGCCGCCTCCCGGACGGGCTGCTCGGGCCGGGCCCGCAGCTGCTCGCGGAACCGGAACAGCAGGAACAGCAGGTAGTCGACGCCGATGCCGAGCAGCACCACCGTGATCAGACTCGACGTGGACGGGGACAGCTTCAGCCCGGTGAGCGCCGCCGCCCCGGCCACCGCCCCGCTCGCCGCGCCGCCGACGATCGCGACCGCCAGCAGCGGCAGCAGGGCCGCCAGCACGCTGCGGAACACCAGCACGTTGAGCAGCACGATCAGTCCGGCCAGCAGCGCGCTGCCGATCGCGGCGGCGGTCCGGTCCCTGTCGGCGGAGTCCGCCGAGTCGGCCAGGCCGCCGGTGAAGCCGGTGCGCATGCCGGCCTCGGCGAAGCGCTCGCGAGTATCGTCGCGGAAGGTCCGGTAGACGCTCTGCACACCCTCGTTCGAGGAGTCGCCGGTCAGTTCGACGGCGAGCAGTTCGAAGCTGCGGTCGGGGGCGAGCATCGCCGGGGCGACCTTCGGGGTCTGCGAGTGGTCGGGCACCAGGAAGGTCGGCTCGTCCTTCTTGCGCGGCATGACGACGCGGTGCTTGCCGAGCCGGTCCGCCTCGGCCTCGATCCGCTTCTGGTCGTCGTCGGTGAGCGCCCGGCCGTCGGTGCGGGCGACCAGGACGGTGACGACGGTGGCGTCCGGGTCCAGCCCGAAGTGGTCCTCGGCGATCCGCAGCGCGGCGGCCGAGTCGTAGCTGCGGGGCAGGAAGTCGCCGGACTGCGACTGGGTGACCTTGTCGAACAGCATCGGGCCGAGCCCCGTCAGTGCGATCCCCAGCACCGCCCAGACGGCGATGACCTTCCAAGCGTTTCTGGTGGCGAATCCGGTCAGTGCGCGGATCACGAAACCCTCCCGTTGATGGACGCGCACGCCGCCCCTGAAATCGGAGATCGGTGGGTGTGAACGTCGGTGTTTTCGCCGGGACTTTCCGGCCTGATCACAGCTCATCAGCCGATTCGGGCCCAGGCGTCGGGTCGGCGGACGATCCGGGGCGGGGCCCGCGCTCCCGCCGCCCGGCAGGGCCTGGGACCGTGCTCCCAGCGAGAGCCACCGCAGGGGCCCATGTCCGGCCCGTCCGGCCGGTGCGAGAATGGGGCATCAGCGCAGATCAGCGACCCGGGGCCGACCGGGCACCGGGGAGTTGGGACATGACGGGGACGGTGGGTCCGGAGACGGCGGGCTCAGCAGCTTCGGGGACGGCGGGCTCAGCAGCTTCGGGGACGGCGGGCGCGCTCTCGCGTCGTTGGCCGGAGGGGCTGCCGTGGAGCCAGACCGATGCGCTGGTGGCCGTCGGCGCGAGCCTGCTGGACGTGCTCGGCTACCTGCTGTTCGCCGCAGCCGTAGGCGGCGTCGGCGTGCCCGGCTTCCTGCTCGCCCTGTGTTCCGGGATGCCGCTGCTGGCGCGCCGCACCCACCCGGTGCCGATGTACGCCGGCGTGCTGCTGCTCCAGGCGGCCACCAACCTGGCCGAGCCGGTCGGCATCCACTTCGGTGCCGTCCTGACAGTGGCGCTGTACACGCTCGCCCGCCACGCCCGGCTCCGGGTGACCGCCGCGGCCGTCGCCGTCACCTCGCTGATGACGGTGCTGACCCAGAGCCACTTCCGGGCGCCCAGTTGGGATGCCCTGGTCTCCGCACCGGCCTCCTGCGTGCTGGTGGCGGGCGCGGCCCTGGTGGTCGCCCGCTGGCAGCGCGAGGTGGCCGCCAACCGCCGGCTGATGGCCGACCGGGCGGTGGCCGAGGAACGCCGGCGCATCGCCCGGGAGTTGCACGACATCGTGGCCCACCACATCACCACCATGCAGTTGATGGCCGGCGGCGCCCGGGCCAACCTCGCCGACCCCGAGGTGGTCCGGGACGCCCTGATCACGCTGGAGTCCTCCGGCCGGCTCGCGCTGCGCGAGATGCGCCAACTGCTGGACGTCCTGCGGGCGGGCGACGAACCCGACGCCGCGCCGCCCGCCCCGCAACCCGGCACCGACGACCTCGAACGACTCGCGGACGACTCCCGCCTGGCCGGCCTGCCCACCGAACTGACCGTCCACGGCGTCCCGTGCCCGCTGCCGCCGAGCCTCGGCCTGACGGTCTACCGGATCGTCCAGGAGGCCCTGACCAACACCCGCAAGTACGCCGGCCCGAAGGCCCGCGCGACCGTCCGCCTGACGTACCGCTCGGACGCCGTGGTGGTCCTGGTGCGCGACGACGGTGTGGGTGCCGGCGGAGGAGCGGGTGGCGAGGGCGGCGGTCACGGCCTGATCGGCATGCGTGAGCGCGTCGCCCTGCACGGCGGCAGCCTCAGCTGCGGCCCGCACCCCGACGGCGGCTTCGCCGTCCTGGCCGAACTGCCCCTGACCGCCGACGAGACCGCCGGGGCCGAACCCCGGTACGGAGAGGTACCCGCATGAACGCCGCCGCCCCCGCGATCCGCGTCCTGGTCGCCGACGACCAGCCCCTGGTCCGTCGCGGACTGACGCTGATCCTCTCCCCGAACCCGTCCTTCGAGGTGGTCGGCGAGGCCGAGAACGGCGAACAGGCCGTCGCCCTCGCCCAGCGCCTGCGCCCCGACGTGGTGGTGATGGACCTGCGGATGCCCGTCCTCGACGGCGTCGCCGCCACCGAACAGCTCGCCGGCCTCCTCCCCGAGTGCCGGGTGCTCGCGCTCTCCACCTTCGACCTCGACGAGTACGTGGTCGCCGCGCTGCGGGCCGGCGCCCACGGCTTCCTGCCCAAGGACGTCTCCCCGGAGGACCTCGCCACCGCGATCCGCACCGTCCACGCCGGTGACGCCGTGGTGGCGCCCCGCCTGCTCACCCGCCTGATCGCCACCCACGTCCGGTCCCCGCAGCCCGCCCCGCCGACCGCCGCCACCGCCTCGGTGGCCGACGACATCACGCCGCGCGAACGCGAGGTCTGGCGGCTGATGGCCACCGGGCTGGACAACAACGCGATCGCGGACGCGATGGAGATCAGCCCGTCCACGGTGAAGAACCACATCACCGGCCTGTTCGCCAAGCTCGACGTGCGCGACCGGGCACAGGCCGTCATCGCCGCCTACGAATCCGGGCTGATCACGCCGCAGCGATCCTGAGCGACCCGGACGGGCTGCTGCTTCCTGGTGGTGCGTCAAGTCGCGTGAATGGCAGTGGTGTTGAAGGGTTGATTGGGGCCGAAGGCGTGGCGGGCGAAGTGTTCGCCGATTCGGCGGTGGGCGGCCGCGTCCGGGTGGAGGCCGTCGGGAAGCGGGAGTTCGGCGTACTCGTGTTCGCCGTACAGTCGGCGGCCGTCGAGGTAGTGCAGGTGCGGGTCGTCGAGCGCGCGCAGGCCGACGATCCGGGCCAGTTCCTCGCGGATGACGGTCAGCGTCAGGCGGCCGGCGGCGCGTTCGGCCGGGTCGCCGGTGGCGCGGAAGCGGAGCGTTCCGGCGGTGAAATCCGGCATCAAGGGGCCCGGGGTGTCCTCGTGCAACGGGCACAGTAGCGGGGAGACCAGCAGCAGCGGGGTGTGCGGGTGCCCTTCGCGGATCGTGTCCAGGAAGCCGTGCACCGCCGGGCCGAACGCGCGCAGGCGCATCGCGTCGCTGTTCACCACGTTGATGCCGACCTTCAGGCTGATCAGGTCGGCCCGCGCGTCCCGGATCGCCCGGGCCGTGAACGGGTCGAGCAGCGCGCTGCCCCCGAACCCCAGGTTGACCAGCTCCACGCCGCCGCGCGCCGCCGCGATCGCCGGCCAAGTCCCGGTCGGGTGGGCCGCGTTGGAGCCGTGGCTGATCGAACTGCCGTGGTGCAGCCAGATCTTGCGCCCACGCCCCGGAAGCGGCTCGACCGGCGCGTCGGTGCGCAGTGCGACCAGCTCGGTGACCTCGGTGTGCGGCAGCCAGATCTCCACGTCCTTCGCCCGCCCCGGCAGGCCCGTGAACCGGGCCGCGCCGATCGGGCCCTCGGTGAGTTCGGCTTCCTGCGTCAGCAGATCCGTGACGGTGCGCAGATTGCCGCCCGCGACCGTGGCCTGAGCGGTCAGCCGCCCGTCGATCAGCAGGTCGTACACCCCGGCGGCGGGCGGCGGGAACCCCCGGTAGGCGCGCCTGGTCGGCAGCGTGTCCAGCTCGATCCGGGTGGCCGCCGTCCGGAACACCACCCGCACCCCCGACGGCTGCGCCTCCGCGACGGCCAACTGCCGGTCCGGCACCTGCCGCCGCGCCCGGCTCGGCAGCCGGTGCGGCAGCAGGCCGTGCGGGGTGATCTCGAAGTCGAGGTGGCCGCGCAGGAGTTGGGGGGTGATGGGGGTGGTGATCCAGTCCGGTGCTTCGGTGCTTGGTGCTTCAGCCTTGGGTGCCATGGCCTCTCCCTCGATCGCCTATGCGCATCATGCTGGTTCCTAAGTGGCTTAGGCAAATATGGTGGTGATGATGGCGTGGCGTGAAGTGTCTTTGGCGTCGGCGGTGGGCCGGAGCGGCGAGGTGGAACGGGGTGCGGTGCCAGGAGTCGCAGAGCGGCTGACCCGTTGTCGGTCCCTGGCCGGTGGATCGGGATACTGCCGGAATGACAGACGATCTGACGGTCCGACCGGAGAGCGGTGCGGGTGAGGGCGAGCGGCGGCGGAGTCTGCGGCGGGACGTGTCCGGGCCCGCGTTGCTGGCCGGGCTGGTGTGTGTCGCGGTGTCGTTCTCCGGGCCGTTGGTGGTGGTGCTGGCGGCCGCCGCGGCCGGGCGGTTGGATGCCGCGCACACCGCGTCGTGGATCTGGGCGGTGGCGATCGGCAGCGGGATCAGCGGGTTCGCGCTCAGCTGGTGGACCCGGACGCCGGTGGTGACCGCGTGGTCGACTCCCGGGGCGGCGCTGCTGGTGACGAGTCTCGGCCACTACCCGTACCGGGAGGCGGTCGGCGCGTTCCTGGTGAGTGCCGTCGCGGTCACGCTGTTCGGTGTCACCGGCTGGTTCGGACGCCTGATCGCCGCCGTGCCCGAGGGGATCGTGCACGCGATGCTGGCCGGCATCCTGTTCTCGTTCGGCGCCGGGATCTTCGGGGCGGTGCGCGGTGCGCCTGTGCTGGTGCTCGGGAGCTTCGTCGCGTTCCTGCTCGCGAAGCGGCTCGCTCCGCGGTACGCCGTGGTGATCGCCCTGGTGGTCGGCGGGGTGCTGGCCGCGCTGACGGTCGGACTGCGGCTGCACCCCGGCTCGGGTGGGCCGACCGTGCCGGTGCTCACCGCCCCCGCGTTCTCCTGGCCCGCGCTGGTCGGCCTGGCGCTGCCGCTCACCATCGTCTCGCTCGCCTCGCAGAACGCGCCGGGGCTGGGCGTGATGCGAGCGTTCGGCTACCGTCCGGACGACCGTCTGCTGATCGGCGTGACCGGCGGGGCGTCCGTCCTGCTGGCGCCGTTCGGCTCGCCCGGCGTCAACCTGGCCGCCATCACCGCCGCGATCTGCTCCGGTCCCGAGGCGCATCCCGACCCGCGGCGCCGCTACGTCGCGGGCATGTCATCCGGTGCGCTGTACGTGCTCGTCGGCAGCTTCAGTGGCGTGCTGGTCGGCCTGTTCACCGGCCTGCCACGGGAGTTGATCGCCGTGATCGCCGGCGTCGCGCTGCTCGCCTCGCTGCAGAACAGTCTCGCCGCCGCGCTCGCCCCCGAACCCGGCCGCGACGCCGCCGTGGTGACGCTGCTCGCCGCCGCCTCCGGCACGACCCTGTTCGGCATCGGCTCCGCGTTCTGGGGCCTGGTGTTCGGCCTCGCCACGCATGCGGTCACGTCCGGACGGCTGCCGCGGTTGGGCCTGCGTCGCTGACGAGCCCCACTGCCGGCGGCAGTGGGGCTGTCGGTGGGCCGGTGGTTCAGCGGGTGTCGCGGGCCGCGCGGACGATGAGGTCGGTGACCTCGGCCGGGTGGGAGACGGCGACCGCGTGGGAGGCCTTGTCGATGGTGACGGTG
This sequence comes from Kitasatospora sp. NPDC048407, assembly GCF_043200475.1. Taxonomy (NCBI): domain Bacteria; kingdom Bacillati; phylum Actinomycetota; class Actinomycetes; order Kitasatosporales; family Streptomycetaceae; genus Kitasatospora; species Kitasatospora sp. NPDC048407. The sequence goes on from NZ_JBICXW010000002.1 coordinate 160,324, forward strand.
TAGGCGTGGGCGCGCTCGGCCATCCACTTCTCGGCCTTCGGCGGGATGTTGTGGTCCTGGCCGACGGTCATGGCGTAGGAGGGGATGTCCTTCCAGGCCGCCTTCGAGGCCTTCTCGTCCAGGGCGAGGGTGGTGACCGGCCGCTGGGAGGCCGCCATGATCGCGGCGGTGGGAGCGGGGACGTCGGCGGCGAACTGCTGGTGGAACAGCTCCTGCTTGATGGTCAGTTCGGTGCCGGTGCTGCCGTCGGGCATGGGGATGGAGGTGGGGCTGACGGCGTCGCCCAGGGTGCTGCCCGGGTACTTGGCGGCCAGGTCGCTTGCGCTCTCGCCGACGTTCGGGATGAACGCGGCGATGTAGACCAGCGCCTTCACGTCGGGGTCGCCGGCGGCGGCCTGGGTGATCACCGAGCCGCCGTAGGAGTGGCCGACCAGGACGATGGGCCCGTGCACGCTGTCCAGGACGCTGCGGATGTAGGCGGCGTCGCTGGTCACGCCGCGCAGCGGGTTGGCCGCGGCGATGACCGGGTAGCCGTCGTTCTTCAGACGCTTGACGACGCCGGACCAGCTGGAGGCGTCGGCGAACGCGCCGTGGACGAGCACGACGGTGGGCTTGGCCTGGCTCGTCACGTCCTTCTGCGGGGCGGCGCTGCTGGTCACCGTGGTGGCGGCCAGCAGGGAGCCGGCCACGGCGGTGGCGGCGGCCACGGTGGTGGCGGCCTTGACGGCTGAACGGGTGCGGGAGGAACGGGACATGACGGTCTCCTTGTAAGCGGTCGCCGGTGACACGGTCCGGCAGAAAGACGCGGGTGTGCCGCGCTACGGACCGTTCTGGGCGGCGACGGCGGTTGAACGGCCGCACCGATGACGGCGGGCGGCCGGCTGAGCCGGACAGGTCGGCCGGAAGGGCTGCGCGGTGCGCGGCGTCCGGCCTTGGGGGGTGCAGGGCATCCCAGGGCGGCCCGGGGGGAGCCGGGCCGCCCTGGAGCAGGGGCCCCGGGGGGAGCCGGGCCGCCCTGGAGCAGGGGTCAGGACCCGTTGTGCAGGCCCGCGTAGAGGAAGCGGTTGGCCTGGTCGACGGCCGCCTTCGCGGCGTTGGTGTTGGCGAGGGCGTCGAGCATGGCGAAGTCGTGGATGATGCCGTTGTAGCGGACGCTGGTGGTGTCGTTGCCTGCGGCGCGGAGCTTCGCGGCGTACGCCTCGCCCTCGTCGCGCAGCACGTCGGCCTCGTCGGTGATGACCAGGGCCTTGGGCAGGCCGGCGAGCTGGTTGAGGTTCGCGCGCAGCGGGGAGGCGGTGATCTGCTCGCGGTCCTTGGCGTTCGGGGCGTAGGCGTCCCAGAACCACTTCATGGCCTTGCGGGTCAGCCAGGGGCCGTCGGCGAACTCCCGGTAGGAGGGGGTTTCGAAGTTGGCGTCCGTGACGGGGTAGAACAGCACCTGCTCGCGCAGGGCGGGGCCGCCGCGCTGCTTGGCCATGAGCGTGACGGCGGCCGTCATGTTGCCGCCGACGCTGTCGCCGGCGACGGCGATCCGGGAGCCGTCGACGTTGATCTCGTCACCGTGCTCGGCGACCCACTTGGTGGCCGCGTACGACTGCTCGTTGGCGATCGGGTAGCGGGCCTCGGGCGCGGGCGTGTAGTCGACGAAGATGACCGCGGCCTGGGCGCCGTTGGCGATCTGCCGCACCAGCCGGTCGTGGGTGTTCTCGTTGCCGAGGACCCAGCCGCCGCCGTGGAAGTACATGACGGCCGGGAGCTTGCCCGTCACGCCGGCGGGGCGGACGATCCGGACGTTCACCTCACCGGTGGGTCCCACCTTGAGCGTGCGGTGGCTGACCTCGGCCGGCAGCTTGTCGACGGGACCGCTCTGCGCGCCGTCGAGCGCCTTGCGGGCGTCCTCGTAGGACAGCGTGTAGATCGGCGGGTTCTTCGCCGCCGCGTCGGCGAACGCCTGGGCGTCCTTCTCCAGCACCGGCCCGGACGCCTTGGCGGGCGACTTGGCCGGAGCGGCCGAGGCGTTGGCGGCGATCGTGGCGCCGGCGACGAGGGTGACGGCCGCGACGACGGCGACCTTGCGGTTGATGCGGAAGGGGATGGTGCGCATGGGGAAACTCCTGGTCCGGTGGCGAACAGTGAGCGCAACCGGATCGTCAAGGTGGGGTGAGACCGGATCTACGAGGTGAGACCGGAGGTAACTTGCGGGCGCTGCTTGTGGGTTGAGCGGGCGCTGCTGGTGGATCGAGCGTGCTCGGCGAGTGGGTTGAGCGGGCTCGGCGAGTGGGTCGAGCGTGCTCAGCGAGTGGGTCGAGCGTGCTCAGCGAGTGGGTCGAGCGGGCTCAGGCGGTGCCGAAGGCGGTCTTCAGGCGTTGCCGAAGGCGGTGCGCAGAATGGCGATGGCCTGGCTGATGGCGCCTTCCGCGGCATGGGTCCCGCGCAGGGCGTTGAGCATCACGAAGTCGTGGATGACGGCCTGGTAGCGGACGGCGGTGACGGGGACGCCGGCCTGGCGCAGCTTGTTCGCGTAGGCCTCGCCCTCGTCGCGCAGGACGTCGGCCTCGCCGGTGATGACCAGGGCCGGGGGCAGGCCGGTGAGCTGCTCTACGGTGGCGCGCAGCGGGGAGGCGGTGATCTCGGCGCGCTGCTGCTCGTCGGTCGTGTACTGGTCCCAGAACCACTGCATGGCGTCGCGGCGCAGGAAGTAGCCGGTGGCGAACTGGTGGTACGACGGGGTGTCGAAGGACGCGTCGGTCACCGGGTAGAACAGCACCTGCTGCACCAGGCGGACGTCGCCGCGCTCCTTGGCCATCAGGGTCAGCGCGGCGGACATGTTGCCGCCGACACTGTCGCCGGCCACCGCGAGGCGGGTGGCGTCCAGGCCCTCGCCCGCGCCCTCGGCGACGATCCAGCGGGCGACGGCGTAGTTCTGCTCGATGGCGACCGGGTAGCGGGCCTCGGGGGAGAGGTCGTACTCGGGGAAGACGACGGCCGCGCCCGCGCCGACGGCCAGTTCGCGCACCAGGCGGTCGTGGGTGTGCGCGTTGCCGAACACCCAGCCCGCGCCGTGGATGTAGAGGATCACCGGCAGCGTGCCGGTGGACCCGGCCGGGCGGACGATCCGCGCCCGCACCGAGCCGGTCGGCCCGCTGGGAACGGTGATCCACTCCTCGTCGATCGCCGGCAGCTCGACCTCACCGGACTGAACCTCGTCGACGGCCTTGCGGCCCTCCTCCGGACCCAGGTCGAACAGGTACGGCGGGTTGGCGGTGGCCTCGGCGAAGTCCCGGGCCTGCGGCTCGAGGAACGGGCTGGGGGTGGACTGCGAGTGGGACATGGTGAAGGGCGGCCTCTCGGTGGTCGAAGGGGGGTAAAGCCCAGGTTAGGAACCCGGGTCCGCCCCGCTTGTACGCGCAGCGCACTCGTTCCGGCCGGTCCGCGTACTCGTCGCCGGCACCCGTTGGGGCGTCGACTCGGCGATCACCGAAGGTAGGGAAAGCCCAGGGTCAACAGGGGTAGAGGTGGTGCCGGTGCATGCCGACCTCGATCGCGGTCGCCACCCGTACGCACGGGCGGACCGCCCCCGCGCCCGGCCGGGCCCGGGACCGGGCTTCAGCGGTCGGCGGCCCCTTTGTGCCGCTTCCCGTGCTTGTCGGCGGGTTCGGCCTGGTCGTTCGGCCAGTCGTGCGTGACGGTCGGCGGACGTCCCTCCGCGCGGTAGTTTTCGCGGGGCCGCCGGTGCAGCACGCCGACGGGTTCGGCCTGGTCGCTCGGCCAATCGTGCCCGACGGTCGGCGGACGTCCCTCGGCGCGGTGGTCCTCGCGCTGCTCCTCGGGCGCGTCGGTGCGGGCCTTCGCCCGGCGCTCTTCGCGGAGCGCCTCGCGGTCCTGTTCGGGCGTGGGTACGCCGCCCGCGCCGCCCTGCGGCATCTCGTCCATGGCGCCGGCTCCCTTCCTCGCCGTCGGAGCCGTCCGACGGGGTCACTTCGCGGGTGCCCGGCCGGGCGGAGTCCAATCGTGTGTTCTCAGTTCGGCTGGTGCAGCGGCGCTCCGCGGTGCGTCGCGGCCAGCGCGAGCACCTGGTCGACCGTCCAGTGGTCGGCCGCGTGGGTGCCGTAGTGGGCGGCCAGGACCCGGCCGTCGGGGGCGAGCAGGAAATCGGCGGGCAGCCCGAGCCGGCCGCCGAGCGGACGGGCGGCGGGGAGCCGCTCGCGGCCGCGCAGGACCAGCGGGATGCCGACGAGCACGGCGCGCGCGATGGCGGGCCAGACCCGCGGGTCGAGCAGTGCGCGGGCGCCGCGCCCGACGCCGTACATGCGGTACAGGCGCTGCGAGGGGTCGGCGACCAGGGCGAACGGCAGGCCGTCGGCGTACGGCCGGAGTTCCTCGACGGGGGAGTGGAAGACGGCCGCCTCCCGGATCCCGGCCTCCTGCAACTCCCGGTGGCGGACGGCGAATTGGCGCAGGTGCAGGTTGCAGATCGGGCAGCCGGCGAAGCGGCGGAACTGGAGGTGGGTGACGCCGCCCGCGGGGACGGGCGGGAGGGGCGCGCCGGTGGTGTCGGTGGTGGGGACGGTCGGGGCGGCGGTGCCGATCCGGAGGCGGGACATCTGGGCTCCCTCGTAGGTGTAGACCGTACGCCTAAACTGTAGGCGTATGTCGTACGCTGTCAACCCGTGCCCCGTCCCCGCTCTCTCACCAACGACCAGATCGCCGCCGCCGCGCTCGCCGTGATCGACCGCGACGGCCTGCCCGCGCTCTCCATGCGCACCGTCGCCACCGAACTCGACCGCCGCACCATGGCGCTGTACCGCTACGTCGAGGACCGCGAGGAAGTGGAGTGCCTGGTGGTCGACCTGGCGCTCGGTGCCGTCCTCGACCGCGCCGCCGCCGAGCAGCCGACGCCGCGCGCGCGGGTGCTCGCACTGCTGGAGCTGATGCGCGAGGCGGTCGGCGCCCACCCGGGCGTCCTGCCGCTGGCCATCCGCCATCACCGCACCTGCCGGCCCGCGCTGCGCTGGCGCGAACGTCTGCTGGAGGCCCTCACCGATGCCGGCCTGGACGGCCCCGCCCGCGCGGCGGCCCTGCACGCGCTGGTCGCCTACACGATCGGCGCGCTCGAACTCGAACACCAGGGCGCGGCCCCCGGCCCCACCCCCGACGCCTTTCCGCTGCTCGCCGCCGCCCTCGCCACCCGCGACACCACTCCCGCCGGCCCCGCGTTCACCGCCGGGGCGCGGACCGTCCTGGACGGCCTCGGCCTCGGTCTCGGTTTCGGCTGACGGTTACGCGGCGATGTCCAGGATGTCGTAGAGGTGTTCCCCGGCGCCCCAGCGCTCCAGCGCGGCCCGGTCGACCAGGTGGATGCGCTGCTGGTGGGCGAACTTGCGGGCCGGGGCGGTGAATCCGGACAGGCCGACCACGATGGCGATCCTCGCCCGGTGGACGGGCCGGGCGGTGCCGTTGAAGGTCTGGAGCTCGGGGCTGCCGACGGGGCGGCGGTAGCGCTTGCACTGGACGACCACCTTCCGGCCGTCCTCGTCGTGCGCGATCACGTCGGCCCCGAGATCGCCGGCGCCGCCGACCCGCAGCGCGCCGGAGAAGCCGTCCCGGTCGAGCAGCGCCCGGCACATCTCCTCGAAGCCGCGCGGCGAGGAGTTCGCGAAGTCGTCGAGGGTGAAGTCCGCCGTCCAACTCGCGGCCACCGCCGGGTGGTTCGGGACAGCGGGCAGCCAACCGGGCGCGGTGGCCCGGACATAGAGGGTGGCGGTGACGGCGGCCAGCAGGGCGATCCCGCCGAGGCCGATGCCCAGGTACAGCAGGTGCGCGGCGGCCCACCCCCAGGCCGCCTTCAGCACCACGATGGCGGCGCCCAGGGCGAGGATCCACAGCACGACCTTGACCGCGTCGTCGCTCATCGCCGCCCCAGTTCCTTCCGCTCGTCGGTCCGGCGCCCGCCGCGCCCGACCGTTGGTGTACCAGCGGCGGGGGACGGCAGGCGGGCGGTTGTCCGCACTCGGACCGCCCGGTGGCCGTGATCAGGACATGCGCGCCGGGGGCGTACGCCGTGGCTCCACCTCGCGGGCGGTCGGCGGTCTGTCGATCGGTGAGGGCGGAGTCCGGGCGCGGCCACCGCCGACGAGCTGCGGCGACGGCCCGCGCGGGGCGAACACCCAGGCGCCGTCCGGAGATTGGCGGAATCCGAACCGGTCGGGCCTGTCTCCCTCTCGGATCCTGCTGGATCGGTGAGTGGCTTTTCGGGTGGTCAGCGAGCGCTACGACGAGCCCGGGCTGACCGCGTTCTACGGGCCCGGCCCCTGCTTGGCCGCGGTGGCGATCAGCGCGGTGGGTGGCCCGATGGTGCGTCTGGGGGAGGTCGAGCTGGTCGCCAGGGCGCCCTCCGCGGCCAGCGCGGACCTTCGCCGCCTCGCCCTGGAGGAGCAGACCGAGGCGCGGGTGAACCGGCACGGCGAGGCGGAGGTGCCGGCCTGGGGCGTCTCCCTGGTGGGCACGAGCAGAGCGGGCCGGAGACACCTCGGTCGGCGCGGCCTGCTTCTGCGTCGAGGGCTGGGAGTACCACGGCTGACACCACAACAGGGGCCCGGTCGGCGAGCCGGCTCACCATGCTAGAGGCCGTAGCGGCGGCCGGACTGTTCGGCCTGGGCGAGGCGGCGGAGGTTGAGGAGGACGGGTTCGAACAGGACGGCGGCGGCGACCGCGTACTCGGCCTGCTCCTGGGGGGTGGGGAGGACCTCCATGCGGTCGAGGTCGTAGACGGCGGCCTGTTCCATGTAGCGGGCGTACGGGAGCAGGTCGTCGGTGCTGAGGGGGTAGCCGAGGCGGCCGAGGGTGGCGAGGGCGGCGACCAGGGCCCGGTGGGCGGGGGAGAGGTCTCCCACCTCGCAGGGGGCGGACCAGCCGAGGCGGGTGAACAGGTCGTCAGCGAGCTTGCGGGCGGCGGCAGTTGGCTGGTCCTCGTCGGCCGCGAGGGTCGGCTCGGTGGGGTGGGGCAGCGTCCTCAGGGCCGCACCGAGGCGGAGAGTGAGGCCGAGGGAGTCGTCGTCGACGTGCGCGAGCACCTCCCGGACGGTGGCGACCGGGATGCGGCCGACCTGGATCATCGCCCGCACCAGGCGGAGCCGTCGCAGGTGCGATTCGTCGTATTCGGCCTGGGTGGTGTTGATCAGGCGGCCGGGCGGGAGCAGGCCCTCGCGCAGGTAGTACTTGATGGTGGCGAGGGAGACACCGCTGCTTTCGCTGAGATCTGCCAGGCGCATCCTCTTGTGGCCTCCGTCGGCGAGTGTCACTATCCAAGGCATTGATGAGTGGGGCTATCCAATCACGGACGGTCCGACGACAGGGGGATGCCATGTTCGCCAAGCCGATACCGGGTCGAACCACCGCCGCCGCCGAAGGGAACGTCGTCCTCTTCCTGATCGGCATGCGGATCAACCACTTCTGGGCGCCGCACCACTGGCTGCCCGTGTTCCTCGCGATGCCGCGGATGCTGCGCGAACTCTCCCGCGACCCGCAGAGCGGACTGCTCGGCTACCAGCTGCTCACCGGCTCGCCGCGCACCTACTACGTGGTCCAGTACTGGGAGTCCGAGGAGAAACTGCTCAAGTACGCCGCCGCGCCGCAGCAGTTGCACCGCAAGGCCTGGGCGATGATCAACCGCTTCGAGCGCAAGTCCCGTCAGCACGTGGGGATTTGGCACGAGACGTACATCGTCCCGCCCGGCTCCTACGAGTCGATCTACGGCGACATGCCGCCGTACGGCCTCGGCGCCGCCACCGGCACCCTGCCGATCGAGCGCCGCGGCGCCACCGCGCGGGAGCGCTTCGCGCACGGCGCCAAGGGTGCGGAGAGTGCGGAGGGCCCGGAGAGTGCGGAGGGTCGAGAGGGTCAGGAGGATGCTTCCTGACCTGGGGGTTGACCGAATGTGATCGGATGGCGGCGGATAGAGTCTGGCCCGGATCGGCGCCCGGTGTGGGCGTCGTGAGGGCTTGACCTGGCGAGGGTGTGTTGCAGGAGAACGGTGTCGGGGCGATGGATCCCGACCAGGGCGGGAAGCTGGCGGCGCGCTGGTGGAAGTGGGCGCTGTCGGCGCCGGAGGAGAGCTCGCCGGTCGCGGACCGGACCGGCGAGTTCGCCGGCTGGCAGCAGCCGTCGGACGTCTGGTTCCTGGCCGGGACGTACGGCGGCCGGGTGGTCCGGCGGTGCCAGATCCCCGCCGGGAAGCCGCTGTTCTTCCCCGTCCTGAACACCACCCGTCCGGCGCTGGGCTTTTCCGCGCGTCCGTGGCGGATGGACGTGTCCCGGGCCGAGGCCGATCTGAACGGAATCCCGCTGCCGGTGCGGGAGTTCGCCTCCCGGCGGTTCATGGTGGGTATTTTCCCGCAGGTCGCGTGGGGCCTGTGGGGTGCGCTGGAGCCGCTCACGCCCGGGCAGTACGTGCTGGCGATCAACGGGACGGCCGGGGACTTCGAGGTGGACACCACCTACCACCTGGACGTGGTCGCGTCCTGACGCAGGGCCCTTCGAGGGTGGTCCGGCAAAGTTTACCGAGTTGTGGCCATGACAACTTGTCAAAAGTGTGGACCGTGAACGGTCGCTTCCGTAGGTTCGGTGCCTCCCGGTGACAGTGCGATCGGCGAACTCCCATTCGGGTTCGGCGAGTTGCCACTGCCACATCGAGTGCTGCGATGCGGAGGAAGCATGCGTGTCACCCGTAGGAACCTGAGGCTGCTGGCGGGCGCCCCGCTCGCCGCAGCCGCCCTGCTCGCGCTGACTGCCGGCCCCGCCGGCGCCGCGATACCGATCAACAAGCCGATGACCGGCATGGCCACCTACTTCACCGACACCGGCTACGGCGCCTGCGGCACCCAGATCAACGCCGGCACCCAGATGCTGGTCGCCGTCCCCGCCAGCTGGTGGACCACCGCGAACCCGAACAACGATCCGGTCTGCAAGGGCATTTCGGTGAAGGTGACGTACCAGGGCAAGACGCTGACCCTGCCGGTCAAGGACAAGTGCCCGTCCTGCGCCTCCACCCACCTGGACCTGAGCAAGCCGGCGTTCGCCCAGCTCGCCCCGCTCGACCAGGGCGTCATCAACGGGATCACCTGGCAGTTCGTGCAGACCACCCTCACCGGGCAGACCGTCGCGCTGAGCGCCCCGGTCAGCGGTTCCGTCGGCGGGCAGGCCGCGCCGCAGGACGCTCCGCTCACCGGCTTCTAGGCGCCGCTCGGCCGGTGTCCGCGTTCGCGTGCGGGCACCGGCCGGGGCGGTCCGTCGGCGCCGCCGACCGTCAGCGGCGCCGACCGTCAGCGCCGCCGACGGTCGGCGGACGCCAGGGCGAGGACGGCCGCCACGATCACCACGGCCAGCACCAGGCTCACCGGGCCGGTGCCCAGGTCGAGGCCGCCGCGTTCCCGGCTGACGCCGGCCCAGTCGGCGAAGCACGCGCCGAGCGGGCGGGTGAGGACGTACGCCCACCAGAACGCGAGGACCGGCGGCAGCCGCAGCAGTCGGTGGCCCAGCGCGGGCACCGCGATCAGGGCGGCGAACAGCAGGCCGGACGGGAGGTACCCCCAGCCGAGGGTGGCGGCGGTCAGGTCGCCGACGGCGGTGCCCAGGGCGAAGGTCGCCATCACCGCCGTCCAGTAGAAGACCTCCCGGCGGCCGCCGCGCACCGTCTCCACCGCGAGCGTCCCCTCCGTGCGGCGCCACACCCAGAACACGGCGGCCAGCGCCAGCGTGAACGCGGCGGCCGAGACCGCGTACGGCACCCCCAGCGCCACGTGTGCCACGTCGGCGGCCATCGTGCCGAACACGCTGACCATCACCACGGCCGCCCAGTAGACCGCGGGCCGGTACCGGCCGGCCCGCGCCTGGGCGAAGAGCGCCACCGCGAGCAGCACCGTGGCACCCGCCACCGCCGGAATCGGCCCGAGCGTGCGCGCCAAGTAGTCGGAGGTGGTCTCGCCCATCCCCGTGGTGAGCACCTTCACCACCCAGAAGCCGGCCGTCACCTGCGGCACCTTGCTCCACAGCGGAGCGGGGCGCTGCCCGTTCAGCCGGTCGGTCCCGGTCATCGTCGTCGTGGCGCCCACAGCGGCGGCACTCCTCTCGGTGGCGCGGCCCGGCCGCGCGGGGTCGTTGCGGTGGCCGGGCGGCAACAGGGTGGGCGGCAGGGCCGGCACCGGTGCGGCAACAGGGCCGGTCAGCAGCATGGCCGGGCGAAGCTGAAGGGAAGCTGAAGACCTCGCCGGTCTCCCGTTCGGTGGGTGGCGGGTCTCTCGTCCGGAGGGTGGCGCAAAGCCGTCGCAGACCAGTGGTCGGCGGGGAAGGCGGCCTGGTTCCCGGGGAGTTGGTGTGACGGTCGTCATAGTCGTGCGGGTGGGCGACAGGTGGGGGAGGGCGGGGTCCGGCGGGTGTGAAGGATGTGATGATGAGCCCGTCATGAAGGCTGGGCGAGTGGTACGGGCAGGCCGGGCTGCGGTGTTCGCGGCCGGATGCGTGCTGCTCGCTGCCGTCGCGCACGTGCTGATGTCCGGGCGGCCGGTGGCCGTCTGGGTACTGGCCGCCGCGTTCGGCGGCGTCGCCGGGCTGGGCTGGTTGACGGCCCGGAGGGAGCGCGGCCCGCTGCTGGTCACCGCGCTGACCGTCGGCGTCCAGGCCGCACTGCACACGGCGTTCTCGTTCGGGCAGGCAACGGCGGCTCCGGCTGCCGCCCCTGCCACGACGGACGGGCTCGCCGCGCGCTGGGCGCACCTGCTGCTTTGCAACGCCGGGCCGCTGACCGACGAACAGGCCGCCCGGTTGGTCGAGGCCGCCGGTCTCGACCCGGGGACGGTCGCGGCGCTCACCGATCCGCCCGGGATGGCAGGTGTGCCCGGGATGTCGGACATGCCTGGCATGGCGCACCACGCGATGGCGATGGCCGGGCCGCACGGTGGCGGGGGTGGCGGCATGCTCGCCGCGCACCTGTTGGCCGCGCTGCTGCTCGGTCTGTGGCTGGCCGCCGGCGAGCGCGCCGTACACGGGCTGGCCCGGACGGTTGCCGCCCGGCTGTTCGCGCCCGTCCTGCTGCTGCTCGGCGCCGTTCGGCCCGCCTGGGTGCCGTTGCGCTCGCGCCGGTCCAGGGCCTCGGGGTGGCGGCCGCGGTCGCGGCTGCTCGTCCACTCCCTTGCCACGCGGGGACCGCCGGTGGTGACCGCCGTCGCCTGACGGCCACGTCACACCCCGGAGCCGCTCCGCCCCACCACCGCACGCCCCTGCTCGGGCACCGGTGCCGTCGGCGCGCGCCCCGGGCCGGCCTCGCGGCCCGATCCGGCCGCTCCCGTCTCCCGAGCAAGGACACCCGGAGATGATTTCCGCTCTTCCCGCGTCACGTTCCGTCACCGGCCGGACGCGTGCCGACGACCAGACCGTGACCGCCTGGGCGCTGGCCGCCCGCAGCGGCGACCCCGCCGCGGTCGAACGGTTCGTCCGCGCCACCCGCCCCGACGTCCGGCGGTTCGTCACCCACCTCAGCGGCGAACCCCAGGCCGCCGACGACCTCACTCAGGACACCTACCTGCGCGCGCTGCGCAGCCTGCCCAGCTTCGAGGGTCGCTCCTCGGCCCGGACCTGGCTGCTCTCCATCGCCCGCCGCACCGTCGTCGACCGGTTCCGGTTCGCCGCCCGCCGGCCGCGACTGCTCGACACCGACGACTGGCAGAGCGCCGCCGAACAGGTCCAGCCCCACCACCTGCCCGGCTTCGACGAGGGCATCGCGCTCGGCGAACTGCTCGACGCGCTGCCCGCCGAACGCCGCGACGCCTTCGTCCTCACCGCGCTGCTCGGCCTGCCCTACGAGGAGGTCGCCGAACTGACCGGCTGCCCGATCGGCACCGTCCGCTCCCGGGTCAACCGGGCCCGCGGGGTGCTGATCCGCAAGCTCGCGGACGCCGAACACGCCGACTCCCTGGCGGTCGGCTGCGCGGCCTGAACGGTTCCCGGCGAACGGGGGGCGCTCCGGCGTCCCCCCGGCGGGGGTGTGAACGGTGTCGCCGGTCCCGCGCAGCTCCGTGCGTCGAGCGGCGTCGGTGGTGGGGTGTGAACGGTTCCCGGGTCCACCCGATGGGGGCATCGGGCCGCGTGTCCCGGTGCTACCGGCGGGCGGAGTGCGCTGTCGTGGATCCGCATTCACCGATCACGTCCATGGGAGTACGCATGTCCGTCACCACCGGCACCACCGTCTTCGCCGTCGAGGGAATGAGCTGCGGCCACTGCGAACGGACCGTCACCGCAGGCCTCGTCGCCCTGCCCGGCGTCACCGACGTCGTCGCGGACGCCAAGGCCGGCCGGGTCACTGTCAGCGGCGACGCCGACGAGGGCGAGGTCCGCGCGGCCGTGGATCAGGCCGGATTCACCTTCGCCGGTCGGATCTGACCGGCATCGGCAGAACGGCGGGAACCCGGGCCCGGTCGGGCACGACAGCTGAGGTGTGAACCCAACCCGACCGGCCCCGGGGCCGCCGACGCCGCCACTGGCTTCGCCGCCGGTCTGGCCCCGTCCGCGCGGTCGTCGCCGAATTCCGTTGCTGGGGAAGGGCGGTGGCGGTGGTTGACGACGGACGCCGCAGCGCGGACGGGCTCGTCGCCGCTGATCCGGGCAGCGCCGCCTTGCGTGCCGTCCTGGTCGAGGGTGGGTCCTTGTGATCGCCGAACTCCCGGGCCGGGGACGGGTGGTGGCGGTGGTCGACGGCGGTGTCCGCGACGCGACTGCCCGAGCGCCGCCGGCGGGCCGACCCGTCGTATCCCGTGGCCAACCCGCGCCGCGGCGTGGTCTCGCCGCCCTCGCCCGTTCAGCCCGATGCCCGCCCGACAACCTGGGTGCCTGCCGCCCCATGCCTGGTCGGGGCGACGTCAGGTGAACCCCACGCCCCACCACCCGTACTCGGTTTCAGGAGAGTGCCCCATGCGAACCCGCGTTCTGTGCGGCCTGGCCGCCGCAGTGACCCTGCTGGTCTCGGGCTGCGCGAGCAGTGCCGGCGATTCGGGGAGTGCCGGCGTCACGGCCACCCGGGCTGTCGGATTCCCGGTCAAGGTGCTGGACTGCCAGGGGCAGCCGACCGCGTTCGAGGCCGCGCCCGACCGGATTGTCACCAGTAATGCTGCCGCGCTGGAGATTCTGCTCCAACTCGGCGCCGCCGACCGGGTCATAGGCACCGGCTACCCGCCCGGCACCGGCCAACTGCCTGCTGCGATCGCCGAACGTGCCGCGCGGATACCCGTGTTGGGCGAGACGGTGATTGCCAAGGAGAAGCTGCTCGGGTCGGGCGCCGATCTGTACATCGACAGCTTTGCCGCGATGGGTGGGGCGGGTGGCGGCGGGGTGGGTGGGCCGCCGGGTGATCGGGAGTTCGCCGCTGCCGGGATCAAGCACATGTACCTGCTGTCCACTGCCTGCGCGGGTGGTCCGGCAAAGAGTGATCTCGCCGAGGTCGAGCAGGACATCAAGCGGCTCGGCGCCGTCACCGGCACCCTCCCCAGGGCCAACGAGCTGGTCGCCGCCATGGACGGCACGCTCGCCAGGGTCGCCGCCGGGCTCGACCAGCTTCCGGACGAGCGGCGGCCCAGTTACTTCTTCTTTGATTACGACGCCGGGGCGAAGCAGCCAACCGCCGTGTGCCGCAAGCAGATTGCGAACGCGATCATCACCCTGGCAGGGGCGCGCAACGTTTTCGCCGACTGCGACGCCGACTTCAAGGCGGTCGGCTGGGAGGACGTGATCGCCAAGAACCCCGACTGGATCCAGCTCGGCGTCCGTAGTCGGGGCAGCGCGGACGCCGACCGCAAGGCCTTCGACGAGGCCGAGCGGTTCCTGCGCGACAACCCCGCCACCAGGAACCTGAACGCCGTCCAGCAGGGCCACTTCGTGCGGATCGGCTCCGAGGTCACCACCACCGCCGGGGTCCGCAACGCCGACACCGTTCGGCAGATCGCCGCCATTGTTCACCCCGACCTGGTGAAGGGCGGAGAGTAGATGGCTGCCACTCTTGCCGAGATCCGTCGTGCGCCTCGCGTCGTGGCGGCCGGATTGCTGATCGCGTTGCTGCTTGTCTTAGCCGGGGCGGTCTGTCTCGGTAGTGTTGATGTCCCGCTCCGGGAGGTGTACGGGATATTGGGGCACCACTTGACTGAGAGTCAAGAGGTGTTCAGCACAAGGGATTTGATCGTCTGGGAGTTGCGCCTCCCGCGCGCTCTGCTCGCCGCCCTGGTCGGGGCCGGGCTCGGGCTGGTCGGGACGGCGGTGCAGGCGCTGGTGCGCAATCCGCTTGCCGATCCGTATCTGCTCGGGGTCTCGTCCGGTGCCTCGCTCGGGGCGCTCGGGGCGATTGTGCTCGGGGTCGGGGTGGGGGGCGTGTTCGGGGTCTCGGCCGCCGCGTTCGCCGGGGCGCTCGGGTCGTTCGGGCTGGTGTGGATCGTGGCGCGGCGTGGGGGTGGGTTCTCGCCGCTGAGGTTGGTGCTGTGCGGCGTCGCGGTTGGCCAGTTCCTCGGTGGGTTGTGCAGTTACCTGGTGCTGCGGGCGGGCGACGAGCAGCAGACGCGTGGCGTGCTGTTCTGGCTGATGGGCAGCCTCGGTGGCGCGACTTGGGGTCAACTCGCTCTCCCCGCCGGTGCGGTGCTGCTCGGCGGGATCGTTCTCCAGGCCCGCGCGCGGGCGCTGAACGCTCTGGTCCTGGGCGATGAGACCGCCGCCGGGCTCGGCGTCGATCCCGATCGGTTGCGGCGTGAACTCTTCGTGGTCACCAGCCTGTTGACCGGTGTGCTGGTATCCGTCTCCGGCGCCATCGGCTTCGTCGGACTGCTGGTGCCGCACCTGTGCCGACTGCTGGTCGGCGGCGACCACCGGCGGTTGCTGCCGCTGTCCGCACTCACTGGCGCTGTTCTGCTCACCGCCGTCGACACCGTCGCCCGCACCGCGCTGGATGCCCAGGAGTTGCCGATCGGTGTGGTCACCGCGCTGCTCGGCGCGCCCGTTCTGCTGTTCCTGCTCGACCGGCGATTGGGGGACAAGCGGTGAGACTCGCCCTCGATGATCTGTATGTCACGCTGGCCGGACGGGACGTGGTGGCCGGTGTCCACCTGGTCGCCGAGGACGGGGAGATCGCCGGGCTGATCGGGCCCAACGGCAGCGGCAAGTCGACGCTGCTGCGGGCCGTTTACCGTCATCTCGCGCCGCGGGCCGGGCGGGTGCTGCTCGACGGCCGGGATGTCACCAAGGTGCCCCGCGCCGAGGCTGCCCGTCATCTGGCCGCACTGCCCCAGGAGCGTGGTGAGGCATTCGAGTTGACGATCCGTCAGATGGTGGCGCTGGGGCGGCTGCCGCATCAGCGGGCGTTCGCCGCCGACAGTGCCGAGGACCGGGTGCAGACCGCCCGCGCCCTCGACCAGGTCGGGATGGCCGCGCATGCCGAGCGTCGTTTCGCCGATCTCTCCGGCGGTGAGCGTCAACGCGTCCTGCTGGCCCGTGCGTTGGCCCAGCAGCCCGACGTGCTGGTGCTGGACGAGCCCACCAACCACCTCGACATCCGTCACCAGGTCGACCTGCTCGCCCTGTTGCGGGCTCAGCGCGCCACCACCCTGGTCGCTCTGCACGACCTGAATGCCGCCGCGTCCGTCTGCGACCGGCTGCATGTGCTGGCCGGTGGCGCGCTGGTGGCTTCGGGGCCGCCGCGGGAGGTGCTGACGCCGGAGTTGCTCGGCGAGGTGTTCGGCGTCCGCGCCGCCGTCACCGCGCATCCGCTGACCGGGGATCCGCTGATCGCGTTCGACCACCGGGCGCCCGCAGTCTGAGCGGGGCGCCGTTCATGGGGAACTGAGAAGTTGGGCTGCCACCATGGTGCGCGCCCCGCGGCCCCCGCTGCCGGGTGGCTGCCGGGCCTGCCGGTCGGAAGGAGTCTCCTCGGTGAGCACGCTCAACGGTCTGCCCGTGCACATACTTCTGGTTCACATCGTGGTGGTGTTCGTGCCGCTGACGGCGCTCGCGCTAATCGTGTGTGCGCTCAGCCCGGCCGTCGCGCGGCGGTGCGGTCTGCTGCTGCCGGTGCTGGCGTTCGTCACGGCGGCGAGCGTTCCGCTGACCACCAACGCGGGGGAGTGGCTGGAGCACAACGTCGAGCGCAACGACCTGGTGCGCAAGCACGCCGAGCTCGGTGACGGCATGCTGCCGTGGGTGGGCGGGCTGTTCCTGCTGGCGGTGCTGGTCTGGTGGTTCACCCGCGCGGCCAGCACCCGCAGCTTCTCCGGCGCGCTGCGGATCGGCGCCACCGTGCTGTGCGTCGTGGTGGCCGTCGGCGCGGTCGTCGACGTCTACCGGATCGGCGACTCCGGCGCGAAGGCCGCCTGGCAGGACGCCCTCACCTCCAGCAGCGGCCACTGAGCACCGGTTATGACGGGCGTCCGGGCGGGACCAGGCCGCACTGGTAGGCGAGTGCGACGAGCTGGGCGCGGTCGCGGGCGTCCAGCTTGGACATCGCGCGGTGCACGTGGGTGCGGACGGTGAGCGGGCTGACGAAGATCCGCTCGGCGATCTCCTCATTGCTCAGGCCGGTCGCGGCCAGCGCCATCACCTCGCGCTCGCGGGCGGTGAGCACGGCCAGCCGGTCGGCCGCGGGCTCGGCGGCCGGGCCCGGCTGAGCGCGGAAGCGGTCGATCATCGCGCGGGTGGCGGCGGGCGAGAGCAGGGCGTCGCCGGCCGCCACCGTGCGGATCGCGCCGAGGAGTTCGGCGGGCGCCGCGCCCTTGCCGAGGAAGCCGTCGGCGCCCGCGCGCAAGGCCTGGGCGATGTACTCGTCGATCTCGAAGGTGGTCAGGATCAGCACCCGGGTGCCGGACAGCTCCTCGCTGCCGCAGATCTCGGCGGTCGCGGCGAGGCCGTCGCCGCCGGGCATCCGGATGTCCATCAGGACCAGGTCGGGCCGGGTGGCGCGGGTGATCTCGACCGCCTCGCGGCCGTTGGAGGCCTCGCCGACCACCTCCATGTCGTCCTCGGCGTCGATCAGCATCCGGAAGGCGCCGCGCAGCAGGGCCTGGTCGTCGGCGAGCAGGACACGGATGGTCATCGGAGGGAGTCCTTGTCGTCGGGCTCGGCGGAGGCGGGGTCGGTGAAAGCAGGCGTGTCCCGGCTGCCGGTGCGCAGCGGGAGTTCGGCGGTGACCAGGAAGCCGCCGTCGGGCCGGTGGTCCGCGCTGAGCCGGCCGCCCACGGCGACGGCCCGCTCGCGCATGCCGATCAGGCCGAAGCCACCGGGGCCGTCCTGGCGAAGCGCCGGCCGTCCGATGGCCCGGCCGTTGGCGACGGACAGCGCGAGCCGGCTGCCGCTGTAGGCGAGGGTGACTTCGGCGTCGGCGCCGCGTGCGTGCTTGGCGACGTTGGTCAGCGACTCCTGGACGATCCGGAAGGCCGTCAGGTCGACGCCGGGGGAGAGCGGGCGCAGCTCGCCGGTGACGGTGAGCCGGACCGGCAGCCCGGCCTGTTCGAAGGCGTTGATCAGGTCCGGCAGGCGGTCGAGGCCGGGGGTGGGTTCGAGCGGGGCGGGCTCCTCGGCGCGGCGCAGCAGGCCGACGGTGGCGCGCAGTTCCTGGAGGGCCGCGCCGGTGGCGTCGGTGAGGTGGCTGAGCACCTCGCGGGCCCGGTCGGGGTGCCGGTCCATCAGGTGGACGGCGATGCCGGCCTGGGCGTTGGCGAGTGCGATGTGGTGGGCGACGACGTCGTGCAGGTCGCGGGCGATCCGGATCCGCTCGTCGGCGACCCGGCGGCGGGCCTCCTCCTCGCGGGTGCGCTCGGCGCGTTCGGCGCGGCGCTCGATCGCGGCGAGGTGGGCGCGGCGGTTGCGGACCGAGTCGCCGAGCGCGCCCGGCAGCAGCGCCCAGGCGAGGACGCCCAGCCGTTCGCCGATCGGGCCGTGCGGGCCGAAGGCCAGTGCCGTCGCGGTGAGCAGCACGGCCGAGAGGACCGAGGCGCGGAACGCGGTGGTGCGGTCGGTACGGACGGCCAGGAAGTAGAGCGCCGCCAGCAGCGGCCAGCCCAGCGCGACGGTGAGCCGCATGCCCGTCGCGGCGAGCGTCACCGTGCACACCAGGGTGACGGCGACCACCGCCTGCGGGTAGCGGCGGTGGAAGAAGACGGCGACGGTGGAGACTGCGGCGAGCACCAGGGTGAGCAGGCCGGGCATCGTGTAGTGCCCGCCGCTCTGGTCCGCGCTGACGCCCTGGGTCACGATCGCCACCAGGGCGACGCCGCCCGCCGCGTCCAGCAGGCGGGGGTGGTCGCGGCGCAGGCGCTGCCACAGGTCGGTCATCACGGGGCCCTGGTTCTCGAAGCGGTGGGTGTGCGGTGGCGGGGCCGCCCGGGGGGGGGCGGCCCCGCACGTCAACGGTAACGTTCCGGGCCCGAACAACCGTCCGGGCCCGGAGCGCGGTGACGCAGGTCAGACGGTCGCGGGCGTGTGGTCCGCGGCCGGCTCGGCGTCGGCGGCCTGGAGCTTGGCGCCCTCGACGTCGACGTCCGGCAGCGCCTTGTCGAGCTTCTTCGGCAGCCACCAGGCGCGGCGGCCGAGCAGCGCCAGGACAGCCGGGACGAGTGCCATCCGGACCACGAAGGCGTCGAAGGCGACGGCCGCGGCCAGACCCAGGCCCATCATCTTGATCATCGGTTCGTTCATGCCGATGAAGCCGGAGAACACCGCGATCATGATCAGCGCGGCGGCGGTGACCACCCGGGCGTTGTGCCGGAAACCGGTGACGATCGCCTCGGACGGGGTCTCGCCGTGCACGTACGCCTCGCGGATCCGGGTGACCAGGAACACCTCGTAGTCCATGGCCAGGCCGAACACCACGCCGACCATGAAGATCGGCATCATGCTCATCACCGGACCGGTCTGGTCCACGCCGATCAGATCGGCCAGCCAGCCCCACTGGAAGATCGCGACCACGGCGCCGAGCGCGGCGGCCACCGAGAGCAGGAAGCCGAGCGCGGCCTTCAGCGGGACCAGCACCGAGCGGAACACCAGCAGCAGCAGGACGATCGCGAGGCCGACCACCACGGCGAGGTACGGCACCAGCGCGTCGGAGAGCTTCTGCGACACGTCGATGTTCATCGCCGTGGAGCCGGTGACCAGCGCGGTCGCGCCGGTGGCGGACTTGAGGCCGGCCGCGTCGTCGCGGATCGCCTGCACCAGATCCTTGGTCTTCGCGTCGGCCGGACCGGTCGCCGGGATCGCGTTGACCAGGGCGGTGTCACCGGCCGGGTTGAAGATCGGCGGGGTGACCGCGACCACGCCGGGCAGGCCGGAGACCATCTTGGAGACCTGCTCGGCAGCGGCCTTCGGGTCGGGTGCGCCCTTGGCGTCCACCACGACGGTCAGCGGGCCGTTGAAGCCGGGGCCGAAGCCCTGGGACAGCAGGTCGTAGGCGCGGCGCTCGGTGGTCGAGGTCGACTTCGCCTCGTCGCCGGGCAGGCCCAGACGCAGGTCCAGCGCCGGGGCGGCGATCACGCCGAGGCCGATCACGCCGCCGATCAGCACCAGCAGCGGACGGCGCAGCACGAACCGGGCCCAGCGGGCGCCGCCGTTGTCACCGGTCGCCCGGCGGGTGGTGTCCCCGGCGGCCTTGCGCTCCTTGCGTGGCAGCACCTTGCGGCCGACGAAGCCGAGCAGCGCGGGCACCAGGGTCAGCGCCACCAGCACGGCGATGACGACCGTTCCGGCGGCGGCCACGCCCATCTTGGACAGGAACGGGATGCCGACCACGGACAGGCCGGCCAGTGCGATCACCACGGTCAGACCGGCGAACACCACGGCCGAACCCGCCGTACCCACGGCCCGCCCGGCCGCCTCGCGCGGGGCGCGGCCCTGGGCGAGCTCCGCGCGGTAGCGGGAGATGATGAACAGTGCGTAGTCGATGCCGACCGCCAGGCCCAGCATCATCGCCAGCGTGCCGGTGGTGGCGGACAGGCCCAGGGCGCTGCCCAGCGCGGTGATCAGCGCCATGCCGAGGCCGACGCCGACCACGGCCGTCAGCAGCGGCAGCCCCGCCGCGACCAGTGAACCGAAGGTGATCACCAGCACGACGGCGGACAGCGCCATGCCGATCGCCTCGCTGCTGCCGCCCGCCTCGCCATGGCTGGCCAGCGCGGTGCCGCCCATCTCGACCTTCAGCCCCGCGTCCCGGCCGTGCTGCGCGGCCTGCTCCAGGGCGGCGGTGGCCTCCTCGGACAGCTCGCCGGCCTTGGCCGAGTAGGTGACGGTGGCGTACGCGGTGGTGCCGTTCTGGGAGACGGTGTGCGCCTGGAACGGGTCGACCGCGCCGGTGACCTCGGGGGCGTGCGCCAGCTCGCCGACCGTCTTCTGCACGGCCTGCTGGTTCGGCTCCGCGGTGATCTTCTGACCGTCCGGGGCGACGAACACGATCCGGGCCTGGGCGCCGTCCGCGTGGCCGCCGGGGAAGCGCTGGTTCATCAGGTCGAAGGCCTTCTGCGCCTCCGTGCCGGGTATCGAGAAGGCGTCGGCGGGCGCGGCGGGCGCCTTGGCCGCGAGCACTCCGCCGACGGCCAGCACGGCGACCCAGAGCAGGGTCACCAGCTTGCGCCGGTCGAAGGCCCATCGGCCCAGGCGGTACAGGAACGTGGCCACGGGGGAGCGGCCTCCTTCGGGTTCGGTGCACGGTTGCGGAACATGCCGCAGGCGGCCCCGCGCACCGGTTCCGGCGCGGTCCGCCCGCAGCGTGTTCCATCCTTCGTCACCGCCCCCACCTGCGTCGTCGTCCCGGTGCAGGCAGTTGCGTACTGCGTCCGCAGTAGTGCCGGACGGGCCGGCTCATCCTGGGGGGTCAGGGCAGGTACGCCACCTCGGGGAAGCGGGGCGAGGGGCGGTCGAGCAGTGGGGCGGCGTGGTGGCGCAGGTGGAGGTCGAAGAAGGCGAGCGGGTAGGCCTGCTGGATCAGCAGGGCGCGGGCCGGGTCGATGGTGCCGACCATGCGCTGGATCTGGTCGTCGGGCAGGCCGAGCAGGCGGCCGGCCTGCGGGATCAGCGTGATGTTGTCGCCGTACGACAGGTGGATGGCGCCTGCCGCGCGGACTTCCAGGCGCCAGCCGCGCAGGTGGGACCAGAACTCGGCGACGTACTGGTTTGTCGCGCGCGGGAAGTCGGCGGTCATCAGGAGGAACGGGCGGTCCAGGTCGGCGGTGATGCTGGGGTGCCCGAGGCCGGGCTGCATCGGCCCGTCCAGGCCCAGGCCGGCCCGCACCCGGCCGTCGGCCAGCATGGTGCAGGCGGTGGCCGTGGCGCCCTTCGACCAGCCGAACATGCCGATCCGCGAGGTGTCGAGGGCCGCGCCCAGCCCGTCCGGGAGCGGGCGGCGCTCGGCGTCCGGGTTGTGGCCGGCGGCGAGCTGCTCGACGCAGTCCAGGACGAAACGCGCGTCCGCGGCGTAGTCCAGCGCGTACAGCCCGCCCGGGAGGTCCCCGGGGGTGAGCACCCGCCCGTCGGGCAGCTCGCTGAAGCAGTCACCGAGATGGTCGACCGCCACCACCACATAGCCGTGGCTGGCGAGCTCCTGCACCATCACGGTGTGGTCGGCGCGGTGGCTGCGCGCGCCGTGCGAGTAGACGATGACGGGCAGGCGGTGGCCGGTGCGGTGCACGGGAGCGCCGACCCGCCCGGCGGTGAGCGGGACGAGCGCCGGGTCGAGCGGGAAGCCGACGCCTACCAGGAACGCCCGCATCGTGGCGTCGGGCAGCCACGGGGCGAGCGGCAGGCCGTCGGTGGGGCGGGCCGGGTACCAGATGCTCGCCATCAGCTCGCGGTGCGGGTTCATACCCGGCATCGG
Organism: Kitasatospora sp. NPDC048407; assembly: GCF_043200475.1. Classification (NCBI taxonomy): domain Bacteria; kingdom Bacillati; phylum Actinomycetota; class Actinomycetes; order Kitasatosporales; family Streptomycetaceae; genus Kitasatospora; species Kitasatospora sp. NPDC048407. Next base: position 182,198 of record NZ_JBICXW010000002.1, read on the forward strand.
GTTCGGGCGGGAGGTGTCGATCAGGTGCAGCGGCGTCGTGCCGACCGGGAACGGGCCGGTGGGGGCGGGCAGGGTGAGCCGCTGCGGGGTGCTCTCCGCACGGGCGGGCCGGGCGGCGGCGAGCGGGGCGGCGGCGCCGAGGGCCAGGGCGGTGCCCAGGCCCATGCCGGTGCCCAGCAGGCGGCGGCGGGTCAACTCGGGGCGGGGGAGGGTCATTTCGGCTCCAGGGGTTCGAGGGGAGGAGAGTGTTACTGGTCGCGGCGCGGGACGGTGAACAGCGCGAGCAGGACGGCGATCGCAGCCCAGATCGGGTAGACCGCCCACGCCCCGCCGATCGAGGACGGGTAGCGCTGGCCGGTCATCTCCCCGACCAGGCCCAGCCGGTCCCAGGCGTTGAACGGCTGCATGTGTGCGACCACCGCGCCGAAGTGGGTGTTGTCGCGGACGAACATCGGGACCATGAACAGCAGCGCGAACAGCGCGACCATCGCCGTGACGCTGTGCCGGATCACCGCGCCCAGCGCCAGACCGACCAGCGCGCCCACCGGCGCCAGCAGCGCGGAGGCGAGCAGCAGCCGCAGCGCGCCCGGGTCGCCGATCGACACGCCGCCGTACTTGCCGGCCAGGATCGCCTCGTCCAGCCAGAACGAGACGGACGCCACCAGCAGGCCGAACCCGGTGGCCGTCGCGGCGACCACCAGCAGCTTGGCGGCCAGCACCTCCCTGCGGGCGGGGACGGCGGCGAAGGTGGTGCGCAGCAGGCCGGTGGTCTGCTCGCTGAGGATCGCGATCGCGCCCAGCGCACCCATCATCAGCAGCACCAGCGACGCGCACGGCCGGGTGAACGCGTCGTGCAGGGCGCCGAATTCGGCGTAGTACGCCTGCTGCGGGGCCGGCCAGGAGTCGAACTCGGCGCGGGAGGTGCGTGCGCCGTTGGCGTTCATCGCGACGATGGTCAGCGTGGCGAACAGCAGGAACCAGGGGATCGACCGCAGCGAGCGCAGCTTGATCCACTCGGCGGCCAGCAGGTCGGTGAACCGGGCGGGCGGTGCGGCCCGGTCGATGGTCGGGTGAAAGGTGCTCATGCTCGCGCTCCTGCCGCGTACTCGACGCTGCTGCCGGTCAGTTCCATGAAGGCCTGCTCCAACGAGCCGGTGCGGGGCACCAGTTCGTGGATCAGCAGGCGGTGGTCGAGGGCGGTCCGGGCGATCGAGAGCGCGTCCGGGCCGGTCACCGTCAGTAGCCCGTCCGGTGCCTGCGACACCTGCGCGCCGTCGGCGGTCAGCGCCGTCACCAGCGCCGCCGGGTCGGTCGTGCGGACCTGCACGGTCCGCTGCGAACCGCGGGCCGCGAAGGCCGCCACCGTCTCGTCCGCGAGCAACTCGCCGCGTCCGACCACGATCAGCCGGTCCGCGGTGTGCTCCATCTCCGTCATCAGGTGGCTGCTGACGAACACCGTGCGGCCCTCGGCGGCCAGCCGCCGGAACAGGTTCCGGACGAACAGCACGCCCTCCGGGTCCAGCCCGTTCAGCGGCTCGTCGAAGATCAGCACCGGCGGGTCGCCCAGCAGCGCCCCCGCGATGCCCAGCCGCTGCCGCATGCCCAGCGAGAAGCCGCCGATCCGCCGGTCCGCGGCCGCCGACAGCCCGACCTCGCGCAGCACCTCGTCCACCCGGCCGGCCGGGATCGCGTTGCTACGGGCCAGAAAACGCAGCTGGTCGCGGGCAGTTCGGCCGCCGTGCACGTCCCCGGCGTCGAGCAGCGCGCCCACGTGCCGCAACGCCCGCCGCAGACCGCGGCAGTCGCGGCCGGCCACGGTCGCCGAACCGGAGGTCGGCGCGTGCAGCCCGAGAATCATGCGCAGAGTGGTGCTCTTGCCGGCACCGTTCGGGCCCAGAAACCCGGTGACGTGGCCCGAACGGACCGTGAAGGACAGGTCGTTGACGGCAGTGACACGGCCGTAGCGCTTGGTGAGGCGGGTAACTTCGATCACGGGGAGAACGATGCCGGGCAGCGGTGTTCGCGCACATTCGGCGACGGGGGACAAACGCGCTGACGGACGATCAACTTCGGGATGTCATCCGTGGGGGACTGCGGCGCCCGAACGATGATCGCTACGCTCGGGGCATGAATCTCACCCGGGTGCCGACGAAGTTCCTCTCCCGCGTGGCACCCGGGACTTGGATGGTGCTGCTCTGGTTCGCCGTCACCGCGTACACCGTCTTCGAGCAGATGCACACCCGCGACGGCATCTCCCCTCTCAACCTGCACCTCGGCACCGAATCGGTCGCCGCGCTGGCCGTGCTCGCCGCGGGCCGCCGCCGACTCCGACCGCTGACCGCGCTGTGCCTGCTGCTGTTCGGCACCATCGCGTCGGTGATGGCGATGGCCGTCGCCGACATCCCGCTGCTCCAGTACCTCGTCGTGGACGTGGCCATCTGCTACCTCGCGGCCACCCAGCCCACCCGCACCTCCGTCATCGCCGGGGCGCTCGCGCTCGGCACCCTGCTCGGCTACTCCGGCCTGCGCGCGCTGTTCAGCATGGACGACTACGGCAGCACCACGCTCACCGGCGCGCTCGCCACCGCGATCGCCTGGCTGATCGGACACGCCGTCCACCAGAGCCACAGCCACGCCGAGACGCTGCGCGCGCAGGCCACCGAACAGGCCATCACCTCCGAACGGCTGCGCATCGCCCGCGAGTTGCACGACATGGTGGCGCACAACATCGGCATCGTCGCGATGCAGGCCGGCGCCGCCCGCCGGGTCTTCGACACCCAGCCCGCACGGGCCCGCGCAGCGCTCGGCGAGGTCGAGACCGCGGGCCGCGAGACGCTGGCCGGGCTGCGCCGCCTGCTCGGCGCGCTGCGCGACGCGGAGACTGTTGACGCTGATGAACTGTCCGCCCCCGCACCGGTGTTGGACGATCTGGCGCGGCTGGCCGCGACCACCACCGCGGCCGGCGTTCGGGTGGACCTGCACTGGAGCGGCGCGCGTCGCCCGCTGCCGCCCGAGATCGAACTGTCCGCGTACCGGATCGTGCAGGAGGCCGTCACCAACGTGGTGCGGCATGCGAAGGCGCGGGCCTGTTCGGTTTCCATCGAGTTCCGCGCGGCCGAGGTGGCCGTCAGCGTGATCAACCCCGGGCCCGGCCCTGTTCGGATGTCCGGCAGCGGACGCCGCGGGTACGGACTGGTCGGCATGATGGAGCGGGCCACGCTGCTGCACGGCGAGTTCAGTGCTGGTCCGCAACCCGACGGCGGCTTCCGGGTGGTCGCGAGGCTGCCGGTCCCCGTACCCAGTGACCTTCTCGTCTCCTTGGAGCCCGCCCGATGATCCGCGTCCTGCTCGTCGACGACCAGCCGCTGGTCCGCGCCTCCCTCGACATGATCATTACGGATGCGCCCGACCTCGCGGTCGTCGGCGAGGCCGGAAACGGCGCCGACGCGGTTCGGCTCGCCGCCGAACTGCGGCCCGACATCGTGGTGATGGACATCCGCATGCCCGGCATGGACGGCATCGAAGCCACCCGGATCATCACCGGCGCCGGCGCGGACGCCCCCCAGGTGCTCGTGCTGACCACCTTCGACCAGGACGAGCACGTCTACGGCGCGCTGCAGGCCGGGGCGTCCGGATTCCTCGTCAAGGACATGGAGTTGGACGACATTCTGGCCGCGATACGGGTGGTCGCCGCCGGAAACGCGCTGATCGCCCCGACCGTCACCCGCCGGCTGATCGCCCACTTCGCCCGGCAGACGGCTCCGGTGGCCCCGGCAGCTCCGGTCACCTTCGAGGCCCTGACCACCCGGGAACGCGAGATCCTCACGCTGGTCGGGCTCGGGCGCTCCAACGCGGAGATCGCCGCGGAGCTGCACCTCACTGCTGCGACCGCGAAGACGTACATCTCGCGGCTGCTGACGAAGCTCGACGCGCGGGACCGGGTTCAGTTGGTGATCACGGCGTATGAAGCGGGGTTGGTGGGGCAGCGTTGAAGTTCAAGCGCTGCGCTTCGGCTGGGGGAGGATGCTGAAGCGCGGCGCTTCGGGGAGGGGCTGCTGAGGACTGTCGGCAGCCTGTCGGCGCGATGTCGGCATTTGTCGGCGGGATGCCGGTGCACAGGTACAGGCTTGTGCACATGACCGAGCTTCTCGCATCGTCCGACGACGGCCACCCCATCACCGCTCTCGACACCGGATCCGGGCCGAACCTGCTGGTGGTCCACCCCGGCGGCGCAGATGCGACGTCCTGGGACGGCGTCACCCGCCACCTCACCGACGACTTCCGCGTCGTCAGGATCCGCCGACGGATCTACGTACCCGAAGCAGACATTGCGCTACCTCACTCGACGGCCGTCGAGGCAGCCGACATTGTCGCTGTCGCGAAGCTCCTGGAGTCCCCGGTGCTCCTCGTCGGACACTCCTCGGGCGCCGTCGCCGCGCTGGAAGCCGCACTGCTGGACCCGTCGGCGTTCGCCGGACTCTGGCTCTACGAACCACCCTTGCCCACCAAGGAGTTGATCGCCGGTCCGGCCGGAGCACGGGCCCGTGCCGCGCTCGACAGCGGCGATCCGGCCGAGGCGATGCGGATCCACCTGCGGGACATCGTTCGCATGCCCGCGAACGCGGTGGACGCCATGCTCGCCGACCCGCATGTGCGAGCGGCGCTCACCGCATACGCGACGGCACAGATCGCCGACAGCGAGGCGATCGACGCGCTCGGTGTCGGTATCGATCGCTTCGCGACGCTCGAAACCCCGACGACCTTGATCGAAGGCGACCTCAGCCCCTCCCACCTGCGCGAACGCCTGGCCGACCTGGCGGCAGTCCTGCCGAACGCGCGGATCACGACGCTCACCGGCCACGGACACATCGCCCACCTGACGGCCCCTGACACCTTGGCCGACACCATCCGGGACATGGCGCGGCGGGTTCTCCACGCATGACAGCTGCGCTGACTTCTGACTTCCCGGCAGCCGATCTGACGAGTTGCGGGGAAGGGAGAGGCAGCGCGACGGCAACGTTCGTTCTGGTGCGCGGCCCCGGGCCGGCGTGTTGCTGCCGGGCCCGGGGCCGGGCTTGCCGGGATCAGCACTTGATGTAGTGCCACTCCACGCGGCGAACGTGAGAGCCGGTGGGCGAGGAGATGGAGACGGTGGCGTGGGTTCCCTTGCCGGTTGCCCACCTGCTGTCCCGGACATTTCCGTCCCAGAAAACGGCCCGCACGAAGGGGCAACGGCCGTCCGCCGCCGTGTCGTACACCGTGCCGGAAACGTACGTGTAGTTGTTCTGGAAGCAGCCGTTGGCGTACCCCTCGCTGCCGTTGACGTACCAGTTCTTCTCGCAGGCCGTCATGGTGGGGGAGCCCGCGGCCATGGCGGGGGTCAGGCCGGTCGGGAACGTGAAGGCGGCGACAGCGCCGGCCAGGACGGCGGCCTTCTTGAGGTGGTTGAACACGGGAATCTCCTTTGTTCGTTCGCGTCTTGGTGATCGTCCGGAAAGAGGTCGTGCCCAGGTGGCGGCGTGGCGGGAGGACGTGCGCGGCGGCAAGAACGAGCTGGGTCGTTGCATGTGCCGGCTCGATCGAGAGGCAATGTGATTGCCGCGATCGGCGCTGTTGCCAGTAAAGGTTGGCCGGACACGAACATATCGTCGGACCGGCCGCCGCAGCAGGGCGGAATGCGGCGTGCAAGGGGTAGCTACGAAGCGGGCCGGCAGGCTGGGCCCGGCTGCACTCCTCCCGTGTGTGCCGCGTGCGCCGGTCGCGCCCGGTCGTCGACGCGCGGGCCGTGGGAGCCCTCATCACAGGAGCGGCGCTTCCATTTCTGCGGGGGCGGACCGGCAACCAGGTCGTGCAGCGGGCAGGTGACGGCGGTGTCGTGGCGGGTGGTGGCTGCGACGTGGAAGTCATCAGCCTGTTCCAACTCGCTTTGCCGGGCCGCGCTGCAGCCGTGATCCGCGTTCGGGGCAGGCAGCACGCCCGGTCGATCGACGTCCGGCCCCGCAGACCCGGCTGGGAGCTGTCCGGCCGATCATTGATGGCGTGCTCCGGCTGCTTCCGTCGCCTGGGGCCGTCGCCAGAAGCCGATTGCCAGAGGTCTGCCGTTGCGTGACCATCGCTGGATGGAAACGGATGAGGGTCGAAAGCTGATTCGGGTCGTGCGGACGTGTCCGGCCTGCCCGTCGCAGTGGGATGCCTGGACGGCGGACGGCCAGTACCTGTACTTCCGATACCGGCATGGTGAGGGCAGCGTCGAGTGGCACCCCGGCCCTGACTTCGATGACGGTCCGGAGTCTTGGAACGATGGCCGCTCGGGGCTTCTCGTCGAATGGGACGACGGCAGCGACAGCGGTGAGATCAACCTTGAGGACTTCCTCGCGGCAGCGGGCTTGGTGTTGGCCCCAGGTGCCTTGGTGCGCTGAGGTTGTGGCACGTGGTCAGGTGCGGAGCCGGCTGGCTGGGGCAGTCGCGGTGACGGCGCCGAGGAAGGCGTAACCGTGCTTGTTGCAGTGGGTCGAGACGGCGCGGGAGGTGTTCAGCCTGTTTGCCGGCCTGCTCGATGGTGTTGCGCTTCTGTGTCGCTCCCGATCGAAGCCCGGTGGCCGTCCGCCTCGTGATCCTTTGCGCAGGTGGGCGGCCTGGCTGTCGGTCTTCTCCGGGATCGTGTGTCGGATACCGCTGCGGCGCCTCCACAGGTGCTCGCGGCAGGGGCCGTCGCCGGATGGCGGGGCTTGTCTATCGGATGTTTATCGGTGTGGGTGATCATGGTGCGGGCCGAGCGCACTCGGTCGCAAGAACCGCACCGGTCCCGTTCGCGGGGCCGCAGAAACACGAGCGAGAACCAACATGCGTACCCGTCAACTGTCTGCTGCTGTCGGCCTGGTGGCCGCGTTGGGGCTTACCCTGACCGCTTGCGGAAGCGACGCCGCCAACACTGCCGCGGCCAAGCCCTCCGCCCCGGCCACCACCGTGCCGAGCGGTCAGGCGTCCGCCCCGGCGAGTGCCCCGGCGGGCGCGCCGGAGAGCTCCCCGGCGAGTGCCAAGGCAAGCCCCGAGGGCGGCGGTGGTGGGGGCGGCAGCCGCAAGTGCACGGCGGCGGACCTGAAGGCCGCGATCGCGTTCGGGACCGGTGCGCAGACGCCGGACGGGCCGGGTGCGGAGGAGATCGAGCTGACCAACCAGTCGAAGTCGGTCTGCACGATGAAGGGTTACCCGGGGGTGGACCTGGTCGGCAGCAAGGGCACCTGGAACCTGACGCGCTTCCAGGGCGTCCAGCCCGAGCAGGTCACCCTGCAGCCCGGCGGCAAGGCGTACGTCACCATCAACTACCTGCCGTTCGCGGGCGACGGCGGGGCCGAGTTCAAGGTGCAGAAGATCGTCCTGACGCCGCCGGACGACACCCACCAGCTGACCGTCGAGTGGAGCGGCGCCAGCCCGCAGGACCAGAGCGGCGCCACCCACCCCGGCACCTACGTGCGTCCCGTGATCGCCGCCCGCTGACGCGTCGACACCAGGCAGGCCCCGACTTCCCCGAGTGCGGCGGGAGATCGGGGCCTGATGTCGTTTCCGGCCGGGCGTCGCAGGGGCCGGACGATCATCTGTCGGTGTGGCCGGATACGTTCTTCCCAGCTCAGGAACGGCGGCCGGGAGGGCTCTGACGTGGCATGGCTGACAGCGGGTGACTACGAGGTCACTCTGGAGGCGGACGGAAAGGTCGCGTGCCGGAACGCGGCCGGCCGCCGGTTGAAGACGGTGCCGGCGAAGCTCAAGGACGACCCGGCCGTCGTGCAGCTGCGCCGGCTCGCGGAGTGGCTCGACGCGCACGAGCGGCAGTGCCTGGCGACCGTCGAGCGGTGGATGGTCCGTTCGCTGCCCGTCCCGGCCGCCGTGCTCGGCGCGGTGTGGGCCGACGAGACCTGGCGGTCGGTGCTGCGCGACCTGGTGGTGACGGGCGCCGACGGCTCGGTGGCCGGGTTCCTGCGCGACGCCGACCCGGCGCGCGGCATCGGCGTGGTCGACCTGGACGGCGACACCGTCCGCCTGACCGACGCCGAGATCCGGATCCCGCACCCCGTGCTGCTCGAAGACCTCGACGAGCTGCGGGAGTTCGCCGTCGAGCTGGATGTCGCCCAGCAGCTCCAGCAGCTGCACCGCGAGGTCTGGCAGCGCCCCGCCGACCTCGACCCCACGGACACCCAGGTCGACACCTACGCCGGCGGCCGCTACAAGGAGCTGCGCGAACTGGTCGGCCGCTGCGCCCGGTTGGGCCACCGCGTCCGCGGCGGGTACGCGATCGTGCCGCTGGTCGAGGACGGCCGCACGCTGGAGGCCCGCGTCTGGGTCGGCGACTACTACGAGTACGACGAGTGCGAGACCGGCTCGCTCAGCTGGGTCAACGCCGACGGGCGGCCGGTGCCGTTCGCCGAAGTGGGCCCGGTGGCCTGGTCCGAAGGCATGCGCATGGCCGCCGCGCTGCACGCCGGCCGCACCATCGAAGGGGAGGAGTCGGCATGACGGACAGCACCCGCACCGACGCGCAGTACCACGAAGACCTGCTCGACGCCGGCGCCGTTCTGACGCTCGGCCGGATCGCCGCGGCCGACGGCGTCGACAGCACCGTCGACACGCTGACCGCCCGCAGCTACCGCCACCCCGGGCTGGACGGCCGCACCGTCGTCCGCCTGGTGCCCGCCGCACTCGGCCCGGCCGAGGACCTCGCCGTCGAGTTCCTCGGCCTGATACCGGACGGCGAACCCGTCGAGGTGGGCCAGGTCCGGCAGGAGGCGCTCGGCTTCCCCGCCTGGGCGCTGGTCCACGACCCGGCCAACGGGCACCACGCGCTGGCTGTGGTCAAGGAGATGGAACGCCTCGCCCGCTTCGTCAAGTCCAAGCCCGGCAACGCCAAGGACGGCTTCGACGAACTCGCCGTCCGCCTCGGCCGCGCCGTCCCGCACTTCCTGCCCACCTACTGCGAACAGGTCGGCCGGATCTTCCTCGAACAGGGCAACCAGAACTACGCCGCCACCTACTTCGGCAAGGCCCGCGAAGCCGAACGCACCCACAGCCTGCCCATCGACGAGGAACGGCTGCGCGCCGTCTTCCTGGAGTTCGCACTCGGCGGCGCTCTGACCGTCAAGGCGCTGCGCCAGTACGTGAAGGAACTCGCCGGACGACTCGACGCGCCCACCGCCTGGCAGCGCTTCCGCCAACTGTGCGCGGAACGCTCCGCCGCAGGCATGGCCCCGTACGCGGGCATCGCCGAGGACGCCCGGCAGCTGATCCGGGCCGCCGGGCTCGACCGGCAGGAACAGGAACAGCTGCTGCTCGGCGAGTTGCTGACCTCGCCCGCCGTCGGCCGGGCCCCCGCCGCGGTGTGGAAGTCCTGGCGCGGCGCGCTGATCGAACTGGCCCGCCGGGACGACGCGGTCCGGGCCCGGCTGCTGGAGATCCTGCCGACCCCGGCGGGATCCCAGAACGACGCCGCCGTCGACGCCGACTGGCTGACGCTGCTCCAGGAGTCGGGTGCCGAGGACCTCCTGACAGACCCGGAGGCCACAGGTGCGGAGCCCGCCGCCCGCTGGCTCCAGCGCTGGACCGCCCACCTCGACCGGGGCTGGCGCTCCCGCCCCGCCTGCGGCGCCACCGTCGAACTGGCCGGCCGGATGGCCGAGCGGCTGCGCGCCGAGGCCGTCCCGGTGGAGCTCCTGCCCAAGCACCCGACGGCGCTGAACGTCCTGGATGTGCTGCTCGCGGAGGGGGTGCCGGTCGCCGATCCGTCGGACACTCCGAGCATCTACCTCGGCCCTTGGGTGGAGGACGGCGGCCCCGGACGCCGCGACCTGGCGGCCGTCGCGGCGGACCCGCGCTTCCGCGCCGCGCTGAAGAACGCCGTCCCGGAGGTCTGGGGAAGGCACGGTGGCAGCACGCTCGGCCCGATCGCCGTCCAATACCCGGTGCTGCGCGCCCTGTTCGTCGAATGGGCCGACGAGCGGGCCGACGAACTGCGCTCCGCGACCGGCCTGGCCGGCGCCCTGAGCCTGCTGACCACCCTCGGCCCCGTCCGCTCCGCCCTCATCGACGCCAACCCGGCCGCCGCCGCCCGGATCGCCGGAATCGACGTCGCCGCCCTGCTCGGACACACCCTCCGGGCCGGCATCCTCGACGAACTCGGCTGGCCCGCCCTGGAGGAGGGCCTGCGCCGCCTCTTCGAGGACGAGGACAGCGGCCGCGTCCCCGGCCGGATCAACCGCAGCGACCTGCAGATCGAGGACGCCTGGCCGGCCCTGATCCTGGCCCGCCGCAACAGGGCCGTCGTGGTCGGCCCGGACGGCATCCTGCTGGAGCACGACCTGCGCTGCCCCGCCGACCTGCCCCGCTGGCACAGCCCCCGCCTGCGTTTCGTCGACGGCGAACTGCTGGTCGCCTGGCGGGAGGACGGCGAGGTCCGCGCGTACTGGTCCGGCAGGCCCGACCAGGTGTTCGTGCCGACCGGCGAACCGGTCGACGTCGGCTACTACGGCCCGCACAACATGAGTGAGGCCTCTCTGCCGCTGCCCGGCGGCGGCCGCGCCACCGGCGGCCGGGTTTTGCACGCCGGCGACACCGTGCTGCCCGTCGAACGGCCCGTGTTCAGCGACGGCGTCGGCCACTGGACGTACCGCCGCGGCGCCCTGGTCGAGTACGACCCGCTGACGGGCAGCCACGGCCGGGCATCCGCACCGCCGCTGTTCAGCAAGGGCGGCGACTCGTCCGGCACCCTCCGGCCCGTGCACTCCCGGCTGTTCCCGCTCCAACCCGGTTTGGAACTCAGCCCGCTCGGCACCGACGGCACCCTGCTCGGCGGCTGCCTGCGCACCGGCAACGACCGGGCGACGTTCACCGGCGTCGACGGCCACCGTGTCACCGTGGAGTCGGCCCACCGGTGGCCGGTCGGCCGGATCACCCTGCCCGGCGGCGCAGCCCTCGCCCTGACCGCCGACCAGCGCACCATCCTGCTCGGCCCCGCCGACGGCACCCCCGACCACGTCGCCGAACTCACCGTCTCCCACCCCGGCCAACTGCACGCCGCCGGCACCGCCCTGGTGCCGCCGCTCGACCACTGGCACGCGCTGCGCCCCCGCGACGAGGCCGGCTCACAGCTGCTGCGCGCCGTCACCGACCGGCAGGCCGCCGAACTCCTCGACGCCGCCTGGCCGGTGGACGCCGAGGACGTCGAACCGCCGAGCAGCCCCGAGCTGCTGCTGATCCAGGGCACCGCCCGGCAGGTCGCGGGCAGCAAGGCGCGCCAGGCCGTCCCGGTCGCGGCCGCCGCCCAGGTGCTGCCGGGCCTCACCGACCCGCTGCTGCTCGCGGGCGTCGCCGGACTCGCCCGGCTCGCCACCGACACCGCGACCAGCGCCGCCCGCTTCGCGCCGCTGCCGACGCCCGAGACCGACGAGCAGCCCGCGTCCGCCGAACCCGCCGTGTACCAGCCGGAACACGGCGACGACGGGATGCTGCACGAGACACTCCGGGGCGTCCTCGGCGACGTGGACGGCTTCGGGCGCCGCTGGCGGCACGAGCCCCAGCAGTGGCACGTGCTCGCCAACCTGCGCACCGTCACCGACCTGTTGGCCGCGCCGCCGCAGGACCGGCCCGCCACCTGGACGGCCGACCCGCGCCGCCTCTCCCTGCGGGGCGACCACCACGGCTGGGCCCACCTGCTCGGCCGCACCGCCCCCCTCGCCGTGGCCGCCGCCGTCCCCGGCACCGGGCAGCCCGCCCGGTCCGCGCTGGCCCTGCTGCTGACCGAGCTGACCCGCGGCTGGCTCGCCGACCGCGGGCCGACGCTCCGTCAGCTGACGCTCAGCGAAAAGAACGACACCACGAAGTCCGGGGCGCACAAGGCCCGGGTGGGCCAGGTGCTGCGCTGCGGCGAGCGAACCGTGGTCGTGCTGGAGAGCGAAAGCTACGGGGACCTTCTGCACTGGGACGCGATCGAGCACGACCCGTCCGGGGAGTTCGGCCCCGTCGCCGACTTCACCATCACCGCGGAACGGCGGGTCCACGACGACCTGACGGCCGACTGGATCGCCCGCTTCACCGCACAGCTCGCCCAGCACGGCCCGATCGCCCCCAAGCCGGAGCAGGCCGACGAGTTCGACGCCGCCACCGGCATCGGCCGGGCCCGCGCCACGCTGCTGCTCGCCATGCCCGACGGGCTGTACTGCCGGTGGAGCGACTTCCCCACGGCCGAACAACTCACCCGGTACGAGCTGAAGGCCGCTCAGGCCAACGCCGCCGCCGAGTGGCTGCGCGCCCTCGACCGCCCCGACAGGTTCGCCGTCCTGGCCGCCCTGCTCCCCGCCGACCCGGCGCAGCTGTGGTCCGACGGCCTGGCCACGGACACCGCCGCGGCCCGCTGGATCGAACGGCGCGGACGCCTGCGGACCCTCCCCGAGGAGGACCAGACCGCCGTCACCGGCACGACCATCTCCGCGATCGAGGAAGTCCTCAACCCGGCCACCACCCGCTGGCTCACCCGCACCACCACCCAGCGCCTGCGCCCGACCGACTACGGCGCCGAGCTGGTGCCCGACGATCCCGGCGCGTTCCCCAGCGGCCACAACCTCGGCAGGGCCGTCGACGCGTTCCGCTGGCTGGCCCACCGCCTGCCGTACGGCGCCGAACTGCGCCCGCTGCTGCCCACGGCGCTGGCCGCGCTCCGCGCCCGCCTCACCGACCCGGGCCTGCTGCTCGACCTCGGCCCGTACGCCACCGTCGGCAACCAGATACTCGCGCCCCTGCTGCGCAGCCACTTCGGCCTGCCGGAGCGGAACGGCGACACGTTGGTGGCCTGCGGCGAGGCGCTGGTGCTGGCCCCCGGCCGCCGCGGCGAGACCGTCTACCTGCGGTCCGCCGCGCTCACCGGCCCCGAGGACCCGCTGCTCGAACTGCTCGACGGCCTGGTAGCAGGCCACGACGGCCGGCGCACGCTGACCGCGGTGCGGGCGGTGCTCGGCGACGACCTGGCGCGGCTGACCGCGCACGGCTCCGCCGCCGACGAACCGGCCGGCTACCCGCAGGACCCGCAGCGCAGCGTCCCCGCGCTGGTCGCCAAGGTCTCCGAGGAGTTCGGGCTCGGCGAGGACGCCGCCGCCCTCTACCTGCAACTGCTCGCCCTCCCCGACCCCACCGACCGCAACACGGCCCGCTGGACCGGCTGGAAGCCCGCCCGGCTCAAGCGCGCCCGGGCCGAACTCGCCGCCACCGACCTGGTGTTGGAGGCCAAGCGGTCCCGGGCCGGCCGGGGCCTGTTCCTGCCCGGCGGCTGGCAGGAGGCCAAGTCGCCCGCCCTGCCCGTCGAGGTCTGGAAGGCCGGCCTGTACGCCATCCCGTCCGACCGGGCGATCCTGCCGCACCTCCCCGCACCCGAACTGTTCGCCCGCGCCTGGCAGCGGATCGCCGACGGCGACCGGCCCGGCTACGAACAGCTCACCACCAACACCCGCCGGCGAGGCCGTCGATGAAGACCACTGGGGATTTCGCCATGAGCACTGAGCCCGACCGGCAGGTCGTCCTGCCCGAGGACAAGTACGCCGCCGAACTCGCGTTCCTCGCCGCGTACGACACCGGCCCCCGCCCGCCCGGCTGGCGGCTCACCCCGCGTGTCGTGGTCACCTTCGTGCTCGGCAGTGGCGGCGAGAAGCTCAAGCACGGCCGTCGCAGCATGACGGTCGAAGCGAAGTTCGTCGGCGACCGCGCCCTGGTCGAACGCTGCGTCGTCACCCTGGCCGGCGAACGCGGCCTGCTGCTGGTCGGCGAACCCGGCACCGCCAAGTCGATGCTCTCCGAGCTGCTCGCCGCCGCCGTCTGCGGCACCAGCGCACTCACCGTCCAGGGCACCGCCGGCACCACCGAGGACCAGCTCAAGTACGGCTGGAACTACGCCCTGCTGCTCGCCAAGGGCCCCAGCCGGGAAGCCCTGGTGCCCTCGCCCGTCCTCACCGCCATGACCACCGGCGCGGTCGCCCGCGTCGAAGAGGTCACCCGCTGCCTGCCCGAAGTCCAGGACGCCCTGGTCTCGTTGCTCTCCGAACGCCGGATAGCCGTCCCCGAACTCGCGGGCAGCGCGGACGCCCAGCTGCACGCCGCCCCCGGGTTCACCCTGATCGCCACCGCCAACCTGCGCGACAAGGGCGTCTCCGAGATGTCCGCCGCCCTGAAACGACGCTTCAACTTCGAGACCGTCGGCCCGATCGGCGACCTCGACGCCGAGATCGACCTCGTCCGGCGCCAGTCCACCGCCGCCGTCGCTCGCGCCGGCGCACCCTACGCGGTCGACGACGCCGTCCTCGAAGCCCTGGTCACCGCCTTCCGCGACCTGCGCACCGGCCGCTCCGTCGAAGGCTGGGACGTCGAACGCCCCTCCACCGTCATGAGCACCGCCGAAGCCGTCTCCGTCGCCACCGCACTCGGCGTCACCGCCGCCTACCTCGACGGCGCCGACACCCTCACCCGCCTCCCCGGCCAACTCGTCGGCGTCGTCCGCAAGGACGACCCCGCCGACACCGCCCGCCTCCTCGGCTACTGGGACGGCCCGGTCCGCCGCCGCGCCGAACAGGGCTCCGCGACCTGGCGCACCCTGTGGGACCTGCGCCCGGCACTGGGGGCCTGACGGCAGTGACCACCGATGCCAATGCCTCCCTGGCGGGGATCGCGCGGGCCGGCGAAGACTGCCCTGGGACGTCCGCCGTGGGCGCTGCTGCCGACGCCGTGTCCGAGGCTGCCCCGGCCGGGCCCGCCCATTCCGGCGACGAGCGCCCCGGGCCGTCGGCCACCGACACCGTGCCCAGGGCGTCCCCGGCCGAGGCCCTTGCCCGGCTTGCCGGTTCGGGCGTGGACGGCCCCGGGCCCTACCTGATCGGCGTGCGCCACCACGCCCCGTCGATCGCGGCCGCGGTGCCCGCCCTGCTCGACGCGGCGCGGCCGGACGTGCTGCTCGTCGAACTGCCCGAGGAGTTCCAGCCGTGGCTCGGCCTCCTCGCCGACGAGCACACCGAGGCGCCGGTGGCCCTCGCCGCCGCAACCGCCGACGAGGGTGCCGGACCGGCGTTCTACCCGTTCGCGGACTTCTCCCCGGAACTGGCCGCCCTCCGCTGGGCCGCCCGCCACGGCGTGCCCGCCCTCGCCTGTGACCTGCCGCTCGCCCACCGCGCCGCCGGCGGTGCTGCCGCGGGTTCCGGCGGCGCGGTCGGCCTCGCCGAGGCGCTGCGCCGCCGACTGACCGGCCGCCCCGACGAAGACCTGTGGGACCGCCTGGTCGAAGCCCCCGCCCCCGGCTGCACCCCGGAAGAAATCCGCCGCGCCGCGTTGCTCGTCGGCTGGGCGCTGCGGCAGGACGCCCACACCGTCGACCCGCTCGACCTCCACCGCGAGTCGTGGATGCGCGCCCGCATCCACGCCGCCGGGGCGGACGGCCGCCGGGTGGCCGCGGTCATCGGGGCCTTTCACGCACCGGCGCTGCTCGGCGATGCCGGGGCGGCAAGTGTTCCTGCGGCGACGGACGTTGGCCCGCGGGCAGGGGCTGTGCCGGGGCAGGCAAGTGCCGTTCCGGCCTCGGTGACTGCCCCGTGTTCGTTGGCTGCCTTGCCGGTGGAGGTTGTCCCGGATGCGACGAGCAGCTTGCCTTCGCCAGCTGTCGTGCCGTGGTCGGTTGCTGACGGGCTGGTGGCTGATCCGCCGTCAGCGGCTGCCCCGACGTCGGCGGCGAGCGCTCCTTC
>NZ_JBICXW010000002.1:198053-571477 GCF_043200475.1 Kitasatospora sp. NPDC048407
TCGGTGGCTGGCGTGGCCCCGGCGGCGACTGCTCCTTCGGTGGCTGGCGTGGCCCCGGCGGCGACTGCTCCTTCGGTGGCTGGCGTGGCCCCGGCGGCGACTGCTCCTTCGGTGGCTGGCGTGGCCCCGGCGACTGCCCGGGCAAAGCCCGTCGCGACCGTGCCGTCGTCGGAGACCGCGCCTGCGTCGACCGGCGGGCCGGAGTCGTACGTCATCTCGCTCGTTCCCTACACGTACCCGCTGCTCGACGCCCGCTCCGGCTACCCCGCCGGGATTCGCGACCCGGAGTGGCAGCACACCGTGCTGGCCGCCGGCGGAGACCCGGACCGGCTCGCCGCAGAGCTCACCCGCACCGCGGTGCGGATCTGCGACGCGCTGCGCGGCCAGGGGCACCCTGCCGGGCCCGCCGATGCGCGGGAGGTGGTGCGGCTGGCGGGAGACCTGGCCCGGCTGCGCGGGCTTCCGGCGCCGGGGCGGGGGGAGTTGATCGAGGCGGTGCAGACCGCCCTCGCGCAGGGGGAACCGCTCGGGCGCGGTCGGGCTGTTGCCCGGGCGCTCGAGGAGGTGCTGGTCGGCAGCCGCATCGGTCGTCCGACCCCGGCCGCGCCCCGCACCGGTCTCGGACCGGCCGTCGAGGCGCTGCTCGTCGAACTCGGCCTGCCCGACGCCGCCGAGCCGTCCGCGCGCGATCTCCGGCTCGACCCGCACCGCTCGTCCCTCGACGCCCGCCGCGAACTGCTGCTGCGCCGCCTGGAAGTGTGCGGCGTGCCGTACGGCGAACCGGTCGCCGTGACCGGTGCGGGCGGCGCCGACGCGGTCGGGTCGCGGTGGCGGGTGCAGTGGACGCCGGCCGTTGCCGCGATGCTCACCGTTGCGGGAGTGCGCGGGGTGACGCCCGGTCAGGCCGCCGACGGTGCGCTGCGCGAGCGCTTGCGGCGCGAACGGGAGGCGGGCGGCTCGACGGCCCGGCAGACCATCGACGGTCTCGCCGCCGCCGCCGGGTGCGCCCTGCCCGCGCTGACGGCCGCCCGGCTCGGCCAACTCGCCGAGGAGGTACCGGCGGTGGCGTCCCTCGCCGAACTGCTCGACGGGCTCGCCCTGCTCGACCGGTTCGCCGCCGGGCACCTGGCCGGCCGCGAGGCGGTCGCGCCGCTGCTCGGCCAGGCCGCCGAGGCCGCCGAACTGCTCACCGCCGCCGCGGTGAGGGGGCTCGAGGGCCTGGCCGGTTCCGACGACTTCGCCGATGCCCGGGCCCTGGTGGAGTTCGCCCGCCGGGCCGACGCCGACGGCGGCATCCGGCTCGGCCACACCCTCCGCCGCCTCGCCGACGACGGCTCGCCGCTGATCCGCGGCGCCGCCGGCGCGACCCGGGTGCTGCTCGGCCATCAGGAGCCCGCCGAGTTCGGCGGGCGGGTCGCCTCCTGGGTGGACGCCGCCTCCGCCCCGGCGGGCCGGGCGGCACTCAGTCGGTCTCTCGGCGGGCTGCTCACGGCGGCCGAGGGGCTGCTCACCGCCGCCCCGGCCGCGCTCGAACCCCTGCTGGCCCGCGTCACCGGGCTCTCCGACGAAGCCTTCCTGGACCGATTGCCCGCCCTGCGCGGCGGGTTCGACACACTCAGCCCGGCCGCCCGCGACCGGCTGCTCGCCGTCGTCGAGGAACGCCTCGGCGCCCGGGTCGACACCCTGCCGACCGAGCTCGACCCGGCCACCCTCGCCACCTGGGCCCGGGCCGATCTGGCTGTGCGTCAATTGCTCGAAGCCAGTGGATTGTTGATCGAAAAAGCGGACGATCCCGCAGGGCTTCACGCGCCCGACGAGCCAACCCGCCCGACCGGAACCCCCGGAACGACTCTCCCGCCCGCCGACCGCTGGCGGCTGGTACTCGGACGCCCGGGCAGCGGCCCGGCCCCGACCGGCCGGTCCGCGCGACTCGCCGCCGCGCTCGACGAGCTGTACGGCACCGGCCGGGGCGAGGGTTCCGCGCCCGGCCCGACCGGTGACCGGCGCGGTGGCCGGGAAGCCCCGTACCCGGGCGTCCGGGAGTGGTCGGAGGAACTGGTGGCCCTGTTCGGGCCGGGCATCCGCGAGGAGGTGCTCGCCGCCGCGGCCGGCGCGGGCCGTACCGATGTGCTGGAGGCGCTCGCCCCGGAGGCCGTCCGCCCCTCGGTCGAGCTGCTGCGCACGGTGCTCCAGCACGCGGGCGGCCTGCCCGAGGCGCGCCTCGCCGCCCTGCGCCCGCTGGTCCGGCGGCTGGTGGAGGAACTCTCGCGCGAGCTGGCGAGCACGCTGCGCCCCGCGCTGACCGGACTCACCCTGCCCCGGCCGAGCCGCCGTCGCGGCGGCCCGCTCGACCTCGACCGGACGATCCGGGCCAACCTCGCCACCGCCCGTCCCGGCGCCGACGGAAGCACCGTGATCGTGCCCGAACGGCCGGTCTTCCGGACCAGGGCCACCCAGGCCAACGACTGGCGGCTGATCCTCGTCGTGGACGTGTCCGGGTCGATGGAGGCGTCCACCGTCTGGGCCGCGCTGACCGCGTCGATCCTGGCCGGAGTCCCGTCCCTGACCGCGCACTTCGTGGCCTTCTCGACCGACGTCGTCGATCTGAGCGGACGGGTCGACGACCCGCTGGGGCTGCTCCTGGAGGTCCGGGTCGGCGGCGGGACGCACATCGCGGCGGGCCTGCGGTACGCCCGCGAGCTGGTCACCGTGCCGTCCCGCACGCTGATCGCGGTGGTGAGCGACTTCGAGGAGGGCTACCCGCTCGGCGGGCTCCTGACGGAGACCCGGGCGCTGGTGGGCGCCGGCTGCCAGCTGCTCGGCTGCGCCGCCCTGGACGACACCGGAAAGCCGCGGTACTCGGTAGCCGTTGCCGAACAACTCGTCGCCGCGGGCATGCCGGTGGCGGCGCTCAGCCCGCTGGAACTGGCCCGCTGGGTGGGGGAGAAGATCCGATGACAGACACCCGATGGCCCGCGGTGGCCGCCGAGGTGGTCGCGGAGGTGGTGTTGGCCCTGTCGGCGCGCCTCCAGAAGCGGCTCGACGGCGCGGCCGCCAAACTCGCCGACCGCCCGATCGAGCGGACCGGCGACGACTGGACACTGCGGATCGACGACGAGACCGTGCTGGTCCTGCACGCCCCCGGCGGCACCGTCCGTACGGCCGACGACGTCCGGTGCGGCTGCCTGCTCGCCCCCGACTGCCTGCACCGCGCCGCCGCCGTCACGGCCGCGCCGCTGGCCGCGCCCGCCGCCGACGAACCGGTGCCAACGCCTTCGGAACCCGTGCCGGACACGGGAGTTGACGCCCCGCCGCCGGACGAGCCGCTCACCCCCGCCGAGGCCGAAGCCGTCGAACGCCTGCGCCGGGTCGCGGCCGACACCTTGGCCGCCGGCATCAGCGGCGCCGGCAGCATCCTGCAGGCGGAACTGCTGCGCACCGCCCACCAGGCCCGGCTGCTCGGCCTGCACCGGCCGGCCGCGCTGGCCACCACCGTGGTCACCCGGCTGCGCGCCGCCCGGGCCGCCGAGCCCGGCCACCGGCTCGCCGACCTGGCCGCCGCCCATCGCGAACTGCTCGGCGCCACCACCGTGTTGACGTCCGGGGAGCTGCGTGGAGCGGCCCGGCAGACGTACCGGGAGGTCGGCTCGCTGCGCCTGTACGGGCTGTTCGCCGAGCCGGTGGTGTCGGCCACGCACGCCGGTGTGACGGTCTGGGTGGTGGACGCAGACGGGAAGCTCGCCACCGTCTCCGACGTCACCCCGCACGCCGATCCGACCGAAGCCGCGCAACTCGCGGGGGCGGCGGCCGGCCGGCAGGTCCGGCTGGGGGACGCGGCGCTGTCGCACCGCGACCTCGCCCGCGCCGGGCTGGTCGTCCAGGGCGGGACCCGGACCGAGTCCGGGCGCCTCGGCGCGGGCGCGCAGGTCCGGGCCGTGCGCGCCGCCGGGGCCGACTGGGACGAGGAGCCCGTCGCCCGGCTCTGGGCGGAACCGGTGCCCGCCCAGATCGCCCGCGCCCTGACCGCCGGACGCACCCCGCACGAGCGGCGGCCCGCCGGGTCGGACCTGCTGTTCCTCGACGTCACCGTGCTCGGCCCCGGCGCCGTCCCCGGTTCGCCCGGCCCGCAACTGCTCGCCGAGTGCGCGGGGACGACGGTGGCGCTGCTGCCCGCCCACGACCACCCGCGACTCGCCTTCGCCGCCAACCTCGCGGCACTCGCCTCCGTACCCGGCCTGCCGCTGCGCGTGATCGGCCGCCTGGAGCGCGCCACCCACCCGCGCCTGCGCCTGCTGGCCGCCGCCCCCGCCCCGGGACGCCCCGGCCCGCCGCTCACTCTGCCGCCCGCGTACCGCGACCGCGTCAGCCTGGGCCTGGAACGCCTTCAACACGCCGACCTGCCGCCGGGCCACGCCGAAGCGCCGCCTGCCGCCGCGTTCCCCCCGCAACCGCCCTTCCACCTGCTGACCCGCCCGCTCGAACAGGCCGTCACCGGCGGCCGCCGGGCGCTGGCCGGACGCTCCGCGCAGGCCGCTGCGGAAGGGCGCGGGCTGCGGGCGGTGGGTCTCGGCACCGCAGAGCAGTTGCTGGTCGCGCTGCACGCGGCGGCGGCGGATCGGGAGCGTGATGTGTTCGGCCGTCTGCACGGCGCCGATCACCTGGGCTTCGCCGCGGCCTGGCTCGCTGCCGCGCGCTACCAGGAGGAGCTGGTCACCGCACTCTGCGCGGCCGCCTGGCCGGCCGAGGCCGCCGTTGATCCGACAGGCCGGATCGGCCCGGTGCCGAGATGATCGGAGGTGGGCGTCCTCCGGGCGCCGGAGACGGGTGGGGTGAGCGCGAGGAGGCCTCGGATGGACCAGGAATCGACCACGGCGATCCGGGCCGTGCCGAACGCGACGCCCGAGGAGCGGGTGGCGCTCGGGCGGGAGGCCCGGCGGCGTGCCCCGCGTTCGAGTCATGCGGAGTTCCGGGCGGCGAAGGACCGGCCGGATCCGTTGAAGATCCTGAAGGCGCAGTCGGCGGTCCGGCTGCCCGAGCTGGTGCCGATCCGCTACGCCCGGATGATGGAGTCGCCGTTCCGGTTCTACCGGGGCGCCGCCGCGATCATGGCCTCGGACCTGGCGGGCTCGCCGGATTCCGGTATCCGGGCCCAGCTGTGCGGCGACGCCCACATGCTGAACTTCCGGCTGCTGGCCTCGCCGGAGCGCCAACTCCTGTTTGATATCAACGACTTCGACGAGACGCTGCCCGGCCCCTGGGAGTGGGACGTCAAGCGGCTGGCGGCCAGCCTGGTGATCGCCGGGCGGGCCAACGACTTCGACGACGGGGTGCGGGCCGACATCGTGCGGGCCACCGTCCGGTCGTACCGCGAGTCGATGATCCGCTTCGCCGCCCTGGGCAACCTCGACCTCTGGTACACCCGGATGGACTCCGCCCAGCTCCAGGCCCTGGCCACCGGGCGCCTCCACAAGCGCGGCCGGACGATGCTGGCCCGCAGCATGGCCAAGGCCCGCACCCGGGACAGCCTCCAGGTCTTCGGCAAACTCACCCGGGTGATCGACGGTGAGGTACGGATCGCCCCCGACCCGCCGCTGCTGATGCCCATCGACGAACTGCTGCCGGAGATGCAACGTGCCGCGCTGGAACGGGAGTTCCGTAGTCTGGTCGAACGGTACGGCAGCACCCTCAGCTCCGACCGGCGTACCCTGCTGGCCGACTACCGGCTGGTGGACGTGGCCCGCAAAGTGGTCGGCGTCGGCAGTGTCGGCACCCGTTGCTGGATCTTCCTGATGCTCGGCCGGGACGGCCAGGACCCGCTGTTCCTCCAGGCCAAGGAGGCCGGCCCGTCCGTACTGGCCGCCCACGTCGGCGCCAGCGAGTACCACAACCAGGGCGAGCGGGTGGTGGCCGGCCAGCGACTGATGCAGGCCGCCAGCGACATCTTCCTCGGCTGGGAGCGGGTGCGGGGCCTCGACGACCGGCAGCGCGACTTCTACATCCGCCAACTGCGCGACTGGAAGGGCATCGTGGTCGCCGAGGACCTGCTGCCGTCCGGCATGCAGGTCTTCGGCGAGGTCTGCGGATTCACTCTGGCCCGGGCTCACGCCCGCTCCGGCGACCGGATCGCCATCGCCGCGTACCTGGGCAAGAAGGACGTGTTCGACCACGCGCTGGTGTCGTTCGCCGAGGCGTACGCGGACCAGAACGAACGCGACCACCGGGCGCTGGTCGACGCCGTCAAGGCCGGCCGGCTGCCCGCCGAGGAACTGCCCGCCGGCTAGGCCGCATTTCGTTCGGCTCGAAAAACGGCCTAGCGGGGCGACCAGTACGGCGCGGCGTGGGCGAGGGCGCGGCCCTCGAGGGCGGCGACGAGTTGTTCGAAGAGGTGGACGGCGGCGGGGCCGGACCAGTCGGGGGGCAGGACCTGCGGGGGCAGGCCCGGGTCGCGGAAGGGGAGTTTGCGCCAGTCGTCGACCACGGACAGGTAGCCGGTGAAGGCGTCCCGGCCGTCCACGAACGCGGTCGCGGCCAGGCGGTCGGCCTCGGCGGTGCGGTCGGTGAGGAACTCCCGGTAGCGGCGGTCGATTTCGTCCAGGTCCCAGCCCTTGCGGACCATCGCGGCGAGCTCCTGCCCGCCGACGTGGTCGCCGGTGAAGAGGGCGCACTGGTCGGTCAGGCCGAGTTCGTCGATGGCGCGCCCGGCGGCGGGGAGCATGCGGGCGGGGGCGATCCACACGGCCGCGCCGATGTTGCCGAAGCCGAGCGCGGCCAGGTGCGCGGTCAGTTGGTGGCGTCTGGCGCGGGCGGACTCGGGGACGGAGAAGTTGACGAGGCACCA
The DNA here is from genome assembly GCF_043200475.1 of Kitasatospora sp. NPDC048407. Taxonomy (NCBI): domain Bacteria; kingdom Bacillati; phylum Actinomycetota; class Actinomycetes; order Kitasatosporales; family Streptomycetaceae; genus Kitasatospora; species Kitasatospora sp. NPDC048407. The sequence goes on from NZ_JBICXW010000002.1 coordinate 204,892, forward strand.
GCCGTCGGCGAGGTCGGCGGGCTGCCGGGCGTGCCAGATCACCTCGTCGCCGGCGGCCAGTGCCTCCAGCGCGGCGGGCGTCAGTGCGTATCCGCGGACGCCGGAGCGGGTCTGGGCCTCCAGCCAGCCGCGCTGCTTGAGCCGGAAGACCGCGGTGCGGACGCTGGAGGCGTCCAGGCCGGCCTGGGTGAGCAGTTCGACGGTGCCGGCGATCGGCATCCAGTTGCCCAGCTTGCGGACGACGGCGCCGAGGAAGGTGACCAGCACGGTCCGGGAACGGCGTGCCGCGGTGGGCCGGGCGTCGTCCGTGGGCTCGGCCGTCCCGCCGAGTGCCCCGCTCGTCCCGCCGAGTGTCTCGCTCATCCCAGTGAGTATGACGGACGTCGAACCGATGATCGGACCGCACCCCGGGCCCTCACGCGGGAGCCCCGATCCGGTCCGGCGTCCACCGCAGGTGCACGGTGGCGGGGGCGCCGTCGCGCAGCAGCGACAGCCGGGGCGGGACGCGGTCGGTGCGCGCGGTGGGCGGGCGGCGGCGTCCGGCCCGCCACTGCACCGGCCACTCGGCGCCCGCGCCGCGGTAGTCCTGTTCGGCCGCCGCGTGCAGCGTCCACTGCGGGTCGTACAGGTGGGTGCGGCCCAGTGCGCACAGGTCGGCGCGGCCGGCCAGCAGGATCGAGTTGACGTCGTCCCAGGAGGAGATCGCGCCCACCGCGATCACCTGCACCCCCGCCGGGGCGGCCACCCGGTGGCGGATCCGGTCGGCGAACGGCGTCTGGTAGGAGCGCCCGTAGGCCGGTTTCTCGTTCCTGGCGACCTGCCCGGAGGAGACGTCGATCGCGGCCGCGCCGTGCTCGACGAAGGCCCGGGCGATCTCCACCGCGTCCTCCTCGGTGGTGCCGTCCGGCAGCCAGTCGGTCGCCGAGATGCGCACCGTCACCGGGATCCGCTCCGGCACGGCCCGCCGGACGGCGTCGAACACCTCCAGCGGGAAACGCAGGCGCCGGGGCAGGCTGCCGCCGTACGCGTCGGTGCGGCGGTTGGCGACGGGGGAGAGGAAGGAGGACAACAGGTAGCCGTGCGCGGCGTGCACCTCGATCAGGTCGAAGCCCGCCTCCACCCCGCGCCGCGCCGCCGCCTCGAAGTCGGCGAGCACCCGGTCGAGGTCGGCTCGGGTCGCTTCGCGCGGTACGTGGCAGCCGGGCCCGTACGGCAGCGCCGACGGCCCGATCACCTCCCAGTTGCCGTCGGGGAGCGGCTCGTCGATGCCGTCCCACATCAGCCGGGTCGAGCCCTTGCGGCCCGAGTGGCCGAGCTGGAGGCCGATCTTCGCCGAACTGTGCTGGTGCACGAAGGAGGTGGTGCGATGCCAGGCGTCGCGCTGCGCGTCGTTCCACAGGCCCGCGCAGCCGGGCGTGATCCGGCCCTCGGGGGAGACGCAGACCATCTCGCTCATCACCAGGCCCGCGCCGCCGAGCGCCTTCGAACCCAGGTGCACCAGGTGGAAGTCGCCGGGCACGCCGTCCACCGCGGAGTACATGTCCATCGGCGAGACGACGACGCGGTTGTTCAGCTCCAACTCGCCGATCCGCACCGGCTGGAACATGGCCGGCGCCGCCGCCAGCCCCTGCTGCCGGGCGAAGTCGCCCTCCACCAACCCGGCGAACTCCGCGTCGCGTTCCTTCAGGTTCTCGAAGGTGATCCGGCGCGAGCGGGTCAGCAGGTTGAAGACGAACTGGGCGGGCTCCTGGTCGGCGTACATGCCGATGTTCTCGAACCACTCCAGCGAGGCCTGCGCGGCCCGCTGGGTCGATTCGACCACCGGCCGGCGCTCCTCCTGGTACGCGGCCAACGCCTCGGGAACGGTTGCCCGTTCGTGCAGGCAGGCCGCCAGCGCCAGGGCGTCCTCCATGGCGAGCTTGGTGCCGGAGCCGATCGAGAAGTGCGCGGTGTGCGCGGCGTCGCCGAGCAGCACCACGTTGCCGTCGTACCAGCGCTCGTTGCGGACGGTGGTGAAGTTCAGCCAGCGCGACTTGTTGGTGAAGACCTGGTGGCCCTTCAGCTCGTCGGCGAAGATCTCCGCGATCCGGGAGACCGCGTCGTCGTCGGACTCGCCCGGCCCGAACTCCCGCCCGGCGGCGCGGTCGAAGCCGGCCCGCCGCCACACCTCCTCGTGCATTTCCACGATGAACGTCGAGCCCGTCGCCGAGTACGGGTAGCCGTGGATCTGCATGGTGCCCCACTCCGTCTGCTTGACGAAGAACTGGAACGCCTCGAAGACCAGGTCGGTGCCGAGCCAGATGTACTTGTTGTGCCGGGTGTCCAGCGACGGGCGGAACGCCTCGGCGAGCGAGGTCCGTACGGCGGAGTGCACACCGTCCGCCGCCAGCACCAGATCGTGGGTGGCCCGCAGTTCCTCGACGTCCGGCGCCGGGGTGCGGTAGTGGACGCGCACGCCGAGCTCCGCGGCGCGCCGCTGGAGGATCTCCAGCAGGTCCTTGCGGCCCATCGCGGCGAACCCCTGCCCGCCGACGGTGAACCGGTGGCCGTTGAAATCGACGTCGATGTCCGTCCAGCGGGCGAAGCCGCGCTCCATCGCGGCGTGCACCACCTCGTCCGCGCCCGCGATGCCGGTCAGCGTCTCGTCGGAGAACACCACGCCGAAGCCGAAGGTGTCCTCGGGGGCGTTGCGCTCCCACACCGTCACCCGGTGCGAGGGGTCCAACTGCTTCATCAGCGCGGCGAAGTACAGCCCGCCCGGGCCGCCGCCGACCACCGCGATCCTCATGCCGTGCCCTCCACTGCCGAGTCCTCGACGAGCCTGCGCAGCCGGAAATGCTGGAGCTTGCCGCTCGGATTGCGCGGCAGCGCCTCGACGAACCGCACCTCGCGCGGGTACTTGTACGGCGCGAGCTGCCGCTTCACGTGGTCCTGGATGCTGCGGGCCGTCGCCGGGTCCGCCGCCGCGCCCGGCCGCAGCACCACGAACGCGCAGACCACCGAGCCGCGTTCGGCGTCGGGCGAGGCCACCACCGCCGACTCCACCACGTCCGGATGGGTGTCCACGGCGGCCTCCACCTCGGGCCCGGCGATGTTGTAACCGGACGAGACGATCATGTTGTCGCTGCGCGCCCGGTACCAGAAGTAGCCGTCCTCGTCGCGGACGAAGGTGTCGCCGGTGACGTTCCAGCCGTTGAGCACATAGTCGGCCTGGCGCTCGTCGTCCAGGTACCGGCAGCCCACCGGGCCGATCACCGCCAGCCGCCCCTCCTCGCCCGGGCCGAGCTCCTCGCCGTCCGGGCCGAGCACCGTCGCCCGGAACCCCGGCACCGGCCGGCCCGTCGCACCCGGGCGGATCTCGTCACCCGCGGCCGAGATGAAGATGTGCAGCAACTCCGTCGCGCCGATGCCGTCCACCACCCGCAGACCGGTCTCCGCCCGCAGCTGCTCCCACACCTCCAGCGGGATGTGCTCGCCCGCGCTCACCGCCACGCGCAGAGATGAAATCCGATGCGTCAGACCGGACTTGACGATCTGCCGGTACGCGGTCGGCGCCGTCGCCAGCACCGTCACCCCGTGCTCGGCCACCAGCTCGGCCAGCTGCGCCGGCGTTGCCGACTCGGTCAGGAACGCGCACGCGCCCGCCCGCAGCGGGAACACCACCAGCATGCCGAGCCCGAAGGTGAACGCCAGCGGCGCCGTGCAGGCCACCAGGTCGTCCGGGCACAGCCGCAGGGTGGAGGTGCCGAAGGTGTTGTCGATCGACAGCAGATCGCGGTGGAAGTGCACGGTGATCTTCGGGACGCCCGTGGTCCCCGAGGTCGGCCCGAACAGCGCCACGTCGTCCGCCGCCGTGTCCACCGCCGTGAACCGGCCCTCCTTGCCCGCCGCCCGCTGCACCAGGTCGTCCTTCGCGCTGCCGCCGACCGGCACCACCGTGAGCTCCGGGAGGCCCCGCACCTCGTCCAAGAAGCGGTGGTCCACCAGCGCCAGCACCGGCCGGGTCTTCGCCACGATCGGCCCCAACTCCCGGGCCCGCAGCGCCGCCATGGTGGCCACCGCGATCCCGCCGGCCCGCAGCACGCCCAGCCAGGCCGCCACCGCCCACGGATTGTTCGGCGAACGCAGCAGCACCCGGTTGCCCGGCACCAGGCCCAGATCCTCGGTCAGCACCTGCGCCACCTGCGCCGACCGCAGCTGCAACTCGCCGTACGTCCACACCTCCCCGCCCGGCGTGCGCAGCGCCGGCCGGTCCGGGCCCAGCGCGGCGACCTGACGGTCCAGCAACTCCACTGCGGCGTTCAGGCGTTCGGGGTAGTGCAGCGACTCGGTGGTGAACTCCAGCACCGGCCACTGCCCGGCCGGCGGCAGGTGGTCGCGCGCGAACGTGTCACGGAAACCGGACTCCGTCATCTGCCGTCCCCCGCCCGGATCATGCCCTCCTGGAGCACCGTCGCCAGATGCACACCGTCCGGCGTGAAGAACCGGCCCTCGCCGAGACCCCGGCCGGACTCCGCCGCCACCGCCTGCTGCGCGTACAGCAGCCAGCCGTCCAACACCCCCGGGCGCGGCGGGCGGTGGAACCACATCGCATGGTCCAGGCTCGCCGTGACCAGCCCCGGCCGCGCCCACCCCAGGCCCAGCACCCGCAGCACCGGCTCCAGGATCGTGTAGTCGCACACGTACGCCAGCGCCGCCGCGTCCCGCTGCGCGTCGCTCAGCCCCTCCACCGGCCGCAGCGCGTCGAACGGCCGCACCCAGACCGCCTGGTGCGGCGCCCGCCCGCCCTCGACGTCCAGGTACACCGGGCCCGGCACGTGCCGCAGGTCGAAGCTGCGCCCCGCCGACCAGTACTCCTTGGACGCCTCGGTCATGGTGCCGCCCTCGCGGTCCGCCAAGTAGGCGGCGGAGCCGGGCAGTTCATCGGGGTCAGGAAGGGCGCCGGGCGGCGCGGCGGCGAAACTGCCGCCGGGCTCGCCCGCCGCGAAGTTGGCCAGGCACACGTACAGCGCCTTGCCCCGCTGGTAGGCGCGCACCTGTCGGGTCGCGTAGCCGCGGCCGTCGCGCAGCAACTCCACCTCGTGGCGCACCGGTTCGCCGATCTCGGCCGGGCGCATGAAGTACGAGTGCATCGAGTGCAGCACCTTGCCGTCCCCGACCGAGCGCATCGCCGCGGCCGCCGCCTGGGCGACCAGGTCGCCGCCGTACGCCTTCGGCCACGGGCAGGGCTGGGTGACGGCGGTGAACGCGAGGTCGAAGTGCTCGGGCGCGACGGGCTCCAGGGCGACGGCCGCGGCGAAGAACTCCGAGGTGGTGTCGGCCATCAGGGCCGCTCCAGCCAGTCGGGGAGCTCCGCGTCCGGTACCTCGGGCAGGTTGACCACGATGTTCTCCGGGGTGCGGGTGGTCATCCAGGTCAGCGGGCGGTTGCGGTCGAGGTTGCACTCCACGTGCGGCATGAACGGCGGGACGAACACCCAGTCACCCTCGGCGAGATCGACGTAGTCGGCGAACTTCGCGCCGAAGTAGATCCGGCCCCGGCCCGACAGCACGTAGCCGCCGGTCTCCGCCTCGCCGTGGTGGTGCGGCACCGACCGGTAGCCGGGCTCGTTGCCGACCTTGCCGAACCACAGCCGCTTCGCCGGGGTGTGCTGGATGCTGACGCCGGAGATCCGGGTGGCGCCCGCCGACTGCCCGGTGTCCGCGGGCTCGTTGCCCGCCCTGGTCACCACCGGGACCACCAGGCCGCTCTCGGTGGCGTACACCGAGTTGTCGCCCTCCAGCAGGTACGAGCTGTAGTCGGGGGAGTTGCCGGGGGTGGGGTCCATGGGAAGCTCCTCGTCGTTGAGGGTCGGTTCGAGAGAGTTCGCTCTGCTGGATCGTCGGCGGTGCCGTGTACGACGGTGGTGCGGGGTCAGTCGGTGAGGCGCACCGTGTTGCGCAGGGTGCCGATGCCGGAGATCGACGTCTCCAGCACGTCGCCGTCGGCCAGGAAGCGCTGCGGGTCGCGGGCGGCGCCGACGCCGCCGGGCGTCCCGGTGAGGACCAGGTCGCCCGGGCGCAGCACTGTGAACGTGGAGATGTAGGCCAGCAGGTCGGCGGCGTCGAAGACCAGCGTCTTGGTGCTGTCGCGCTGCACCTGTTCGCCGTTGACCCGGCAGACCACCTCCAGTCCGGCCGCCGGGTCCACCTCGTCCGGGGTGACCACGACCGGGCCGACCGGGCAGGACCCGTCCCAGGCCTTGCCCTGGAGCCACTGCGCCGTCCGGTTCTGCCAGTCCCGCACCGAGACGTCGTTCGCCACCGTGTAGCCCGCGATCCCGGCCAGCGCCGCCGCCCGGTCGGCGCGGCGCAGCGTGGCGCCGACCACCACCGCGAGCTCGGCCTCCCAGTCCAGCTGGAGGCCGCGCGGCAGCACCAGGTCGTCCTGCGGCCCGGCCAGCGTGTCCGCGAACTTCGCGAACAGCGTGGGGTGGGACGGGAGTTCACGTCCCATCTCGCGGATGTGCTCGGCGTAGTTCAGCCCGCAGCAGAGCACCTTGCCCGGCGTGGGCAGCGGCAGCACGGGGACGGCGCCGGGGATCGGCTCACCGGGCTGCGGCGTGGCGCCGGTGCGCAGGAAGGCCGACAGGTCGGGGGCCGGGAGCGCGTGCCAGACCTCACCCCGGAGCACCGCGGCACTGCTGCCGCCGCCCGGGCGGGTGACCGTTGCGAGACGCATGGGAGGAACCTCCACTTCGGCACCGCTGCACGCCGCCCGGTGCCGGGAGCGCTGTTTCAATGGTTCTGCGACCGTCACAGGACTGTCAATAGCTGCTACGGTGACGCGCACCGAAGACACCCGACAGCACCAGACGGTTACCAGACCCGCAGGAGTCCTCCATGGCGAGCTACTCGGCCCCCGTCCCGGTCAACCCCGCGTCGCTGCCCGAGCCGCGCGGCTACTCGCACGGCACGCTCTGCGGCAACACCCTCCACCTCGGCGGCCAGACCGCCCTCGACCGGGACATGCGGATCGTCCCCGGCGGCATCGTCGAACAGTTCCGGCAGGCCTTCGGCAACGTGCTCGCCACGCTCGCCGAGGCCGGTGGGCGGCCGGAGGACCTGGTGAGCATCACGCTCTACCTCACCGACATCCCCGACTACCAGGCGCACGGCAAGCAGATCGGCGAGGTCTGGCGCGAACTCGCCGGGCCGGTCTACCCGGCGATGGCCGGCATCGGCACCACCGCGCTGTGGCAGCCCGAGGCGATGATCGAGATCCTCGGCGTCGCCGTCATCCCCGACGACCGGCTGATCCGCCCCGCCGCGTCCTGACTCCTCGTCCTGATCATTGACGGCCGCACCCGCAACGGAACAAGGGCGGTGACGCGCAGGAGAGGGGGAGTCCCTGCGCGCCACCGCCCGTCGGTGGGTCTGTCCGAGCGTCAGCCGGTGAAGGCCGCCGTGCCGTGCGGGGTACCGAGGCCGGTCGGGCCGTCGTAGCCGGTGGTGGCGGTGCACAGGTAGCTCGGCGAGCAGCTGCCGTTGGAGCCGGTGGTGACGTCGTACAGCGAACCGGTGTGCGCGTACGGGAACGAGGACGGGTAGGAGCCCGCCGACGGCGTCCCGGCCAGCGCGTAGACGCTCGCGATGATCGGCGACGAGGCGCTGGTGCCGCCGTACACCGCCCAGCCGCTGCCGCCGTACGTCTGGTAGACCGCGACGCCGGTGGCCGGGTCGGCGACCGCCGAGACGTCGGCTATCGTGCGCTTGGCGCAGCCGGTGTCCGCCTGCCAGGTCGGCTTGGCGTCGTAGGCGGAGCAGCCGGAGCCGGTGCCCTCGGTGGAGTTGGTGTACCAGACCGACTCGCCCCAGCCGCGGGTGCTGGAGTTGCGGTTCAGCGAGGTGCCGCCGACCGCCGTGACGTACTTCGAGGCGGCCGGGTACTGCGCGCCGTACGCGCTGTCGCCGGAGGAGACGGTGACGGCCACGCCCGGGTGGTTGAAGTACGTGCTGTCGTACGAGGCGTCGGAGGAGGACTCGCCGCCGCCGTAGCTGTTGGACACGTACTTGGCGCCCAGCGAGACCGCGGTGTTCACCGCGGTGCCCAGGTTGGTCATGGTCGCGGTGGTGGCCTCGACCAGGATGATGTGCGCGTTCGGCGCGATCGCCGAGACCATGTCCAGGTCGAGCGAAATCTCGCCCGCCCAGCCGGAGTTGGACGTCGGCAGCTTCGTCCCGCCGGTCTGGTTGACCTTCTTGAAGCACCCGTTCGCGGTGGTGCAGGCCGGCAGCCCGTACTGCGCCCGGTAGACCGCCATGTCGGACTCGGCGTTCGGGTCGTTGTACGCGTCGACGATCGCGATGGTGGTGCCCGCGCCGCCGTTCGCCGGGAGGTTGTACGCACTCAGCAGGTCCGCCGGGCCGTAGCCGGACGGGGTCGCGTTCGGGGTGACGCCGAGCGCGTTGACGTGCTGCGTCGCGTTGGTGACCTTCAGCGCGTGGCAGCTCATGGTGTCGCCCTTGGCGAGCGCGTCGCACGCCCGCACCCAGGACACTCCGCCCTTGCTGTAGGTGGTGGGCATGGACTGGGCGCCGGCCGGGGAGGCGGCGAGACCGGTGAACGCGGAGAGGACGAGTGCAGCGGCACCGATGAGGGTCGGCGCGGTGGGGGTACGCAAGGAAGGGCCTCCTGGGGTCGCTGAACCGGGAGCACAACGGCGAACAGGCAGGCAGGAGTTGACGGCGTGACTGGGGGCCGCGGCTCCTGCACCTGGGGAAATCGCACTGGTGAGCCGCGTTCGACGCTAGTGATGCTGTCCCGTCAACTGCAATGCGCGGCAAGGAGATTGGACCTGCCCTTTACCGGCGGGGGGCCGCAGGTGACGGTTCCTCCATACACAGAACGGCGGGGGTAAAGGACGCCTGTCTTTCTCATCCGCGAGGCGCCATATAGATGCGATCTATCGGGGCTATCGGCAGCAGCTCTTGGACGCTATGGGTGCAGGTCATGCATGGTGGATCTCGCCGGCCCACCGGGCCGGTACACCACCTCCACCCCCGCAAGAGGAGCGCAACCTCATGGTGCACGCGCAGTTCTCCCCGGCCGCCCGCGAGGCCCTCGCCGCCGAGGCCGTCGACGCCAAGACCCGCAAGAACCTCACCTGGAAGCAGATCGCCGACGCCTCCGGCCTCTCCGTCGCCTTCACCACCGCCGCCGTCCTCGGCCAGCACCCGCTGCCGAAGGACTCCGCCGACGCGGTCGCCGAGCTGCTCGGCCTCGACGAGGACGCCGCGCTGCTGCTCCAGACCATCCCGGTGCGCGGCTCGATGCCCAACCGCATCCCCACCGACCCGACCATGTACCGCTTCTACGAGATGCTCCAGGTCTACGGCACCACCCTCAAGGCACTCGTCCACGAGGAGTTCGGCGACGGCATCATCTCCGCCATCAACTTCAAGCTCGACGTCAAGAAGGCCGCCGACCCCGACGGCGGCGAGCGCGCCGTCATCACCCTCGACGGCAAGTACCTCCCCACCAAGCCGTTCTGACACCCGGCCGCATCCTCGCGCGACCGTGCCCCCGTCCGCCCCTCCGGGCCCGCGGGGGCACCGGCATGCCGCCAGGCCGTCCGGAAATGTGTCCGAATTGTGGTGGCGATGGTGCGTGCACGCCCCTAGACTCCGGCTGCTCGAACGTCGGTGATCGGCACGGGCGTTGAGCGACGAACCTTGGGGGGTTCCGATGAGATTGCTGCCGTCGTCCGGCAGGCACCGACGTGCCGTCGGTGTGTTCGCGGCGGGCGCGCTGCTGTTGACCTCGCTGGTCGCCCAGTCCGGCACCGCCTTCGCGGCGGCCGGCGGGTCGTCCGACGCCGCCAAGCCCGCGGCCGAGGCGCCGCGCGCGGGGGGCCCGGAGGCGAAGGCCGAACCGAAGGCCGAACCGAAGGCCGCGCCGAAGCCGGACCCGCAGGCCGAGCACCAGGCGGCCGCGAAGGCGCTGCAGGAGTCCGACCCGACCGGGGCCTGCCCGGCGGAGCTCGACCCGAAGGCACCCGTCACCTGCACGATGGACGGGTCCGGCACCGCGAGTTCGACGCTGAACGTGACGCAGGACCACGACCTGGTCCTGTTCCAGGTGCTCGCCACCCAGCAGTACAGCCTGACCAGGACGCTGACCGCGCCCGACGGCTCGACCGTCGCCTGCGAGAACGTGATCTCCTACGCCTCCGGCGCGTTCCGCTGCGCGACCGGGCAGGCCGGCACGTACACCCTGAACCTGACCAACGCCTACGGGGCGAACTCGATCTCCGTCGCCTACCTGCCGCTGCTGTCCACCGGCGCGTGCAGGACGGTGGCCGGCGACGACAGCAAGCTGGGCACAGCGAAGTCGTTCAGCGGCTCGCTGGGCACCGGCGCGGTCGGCGACTGCTACACCACCGACCTCGCCCCGGGCGACCTGCTGCGCACCTACGGGCCGAACTACCAGGCCACCTGGACCGTCTACGACGGCACCGGCAAGCGGATCTGCGACTCCTACACCACCGGTAACTCGAGCAGCGGCCTGGACTGCGCGCTGACCGGCACCGCGCCCTACCGGGCGACGGTCCAGCAGGTCTCCGGCCAGGCGGTCAACTACACCTTCGCCGCCGCCCGGCTGTCCCGGCCCGAGGGCTGCGCGACCGTCGAGCCGCAGGCCTACGGCGAGGCCCCCGACCTGACCTCCACCACCCGCTGCCGCACCCTGCGGGTGGCCGCCGACGGCCGCTACCAGTACAGCTGGGTGAACAACTCCGGGACGTACCTGCGCGGTCGGCTGTTCCGCACCGACGGCACCTTGGACAGCTGCCAGAGCACCGACTGCACGCTGACCGCCGGCGATCACACCTGGGTGCTGGACGGCGACTCCGGTGACGTGGGCGCCTACGGGATGACGCTGCGTTCGGCGACCGAGACCCGCGGCTGCACCGCCACCCCCGACGACGGCTTCGCCTCCGGCGCCGTCACCGGCACCTTCGACAGCGCCGGGCAGGCCCGCTGCCTGACCCTGCCGACCGCCTCCGGCAAGGGCCTGTACGTGCTCAACCGGCCGCCCACCGACGGAGCCGCGGCCACCGTCGAGATCGACGACGCGGGCGGCGTCAAGCAGTGCGACAACGGCGGCTACGGCTACGCGGCCTGCAAGCTGACCGGCACCGCCCCGTTCCGGGCCGTGCTCACCGCCGGCGCCGGCAAGCCGTACGGGGTGATCGTCCACCGGACCGACAGCGACGCGGGCTGCACCGCCTGGCCGCAGTCCGGCTACGGCGGCTCCTGGGGCACCGAGGTCTCGCTGAACGCGACCGACCCGCAGCGCTGCCTGAGCATCCCGGCCGACCAGCACGCGCCCGCCGAAATGCTGGACTACGCGAACAACCTGAACCAGGTGAACGCGTCCGTGTCCATCACCGACGGCACCGGCGCCGAGGTCTGCTCGACGCAAGGCAGCTCCACCACCACCTGCCGGTTCACCCCGGGCACCTCGTACACGGCGGTGCTGGCCGGCGGTCAGACGGACACCTACAAGATGGTGCGCCGGGACATCTCGCCGAGCGCGCCGTGCACCACCCGCTCCTCGACCGCCGTCGGCGGCCCGTCCACCCCGTTCGACTTCACCTCGGCGCTGGACGCCCGCTGCGTGCGGATCACCGGCGCGGCCACCGACAAGTTCTGGCTGACCAGCCGCACCACCGGCAACCGCTACGAGGCCGGCACGCTGCTGATGGCGGTGGACGCCGACGGCAAGGTCCAGTGCCGGCAGTGGGGCGTCTCCTGCAAGATGACCGGTTCGACCTCGTACGTGGCCCTGGTGGTCGCGTCCGGTTACCAGGGCAAGGCGGTCCACGCGAACGTCGACGCCTGGAAGGTCGGCGGGGCGGACGGCTGGGCCCCCGAGTGCAACGGCAACGTGCTGTCGGCGAACGGCTTCCCGCAGCACAGCGGCATGCTCACCGAGACCGACACCGCGTACTGCGGCGTGATCGACCTGAAGGCCGGTCAGGGCATCACCGTCGCGGGCACCACCAGCAACGCCGGACCCTTCCTGCCGCCGTGGCTGGCGATCTCCGGCCCGAACGAGTGGACCGACTCCTACAACAGCTACCAGTGCTTCCAGAACTACGGCCAGTTCGGCGGCGCCTGCACGAACTGGAGCTCCACCGACGGCCGGGCGCTGCTGATGGTCACCCCGGACAAGTCCCCGACCCCGGTCGAGTACACCGTCCAGGGCCTGGCCGGGGGCTCGAGGCCCGACTACGGGACGCCGCAGACGATCGCCCCGGCGACCGGCCGGGCCGGCACCCTGCTGCCGGCCGTGATCCGCGGCACCGGCCTGACGATGGGCAGCAAGATCAAGCTGTCGCAGAGCTCCACGAACAGCCTGGTCTGGCCGCAGTCGGTGAACGCCGACGGCACCGTGCTGAACGTGCTCGTCGACACCAGGAACCTGGCACCCGGCAAGTACGACCTGCTGCGCGACGGCATGGGCTACACCCCGGGCCAGGCCTCGCCGGGCTACGTGCCGAACGCCTTCGAGGTCACCGCGGCCGACACACCCGTCAAGTCCCGCTTCGTGCCGCTCACTTCGGCCCGCCTGCTGGACACCCGCGACGGCACCGGCGCGCCCAAGGCCCGCATCGGCGCGGGCCAGACGACGAGCCTGCAGGTGACGGGCGCCAACGGCGTCCCGGCCACCGGCGTCACCTCCGTCGTGCTGAACGTGACCGCCGTCGACCCCAGCGAGGACGGACACCTCACCGCCGGCCAGTCCGCGGTGCCGAGCCTGACCTTCGCCGCCCACCGCACCACCGCCAACCAGCTGACGGTGCCCGTGGTCAACGGCAAGACCGACCTGCGCAACGACACCGGAACGCTTGACTTGGTCGCCGACCTCGCCGGCTACTACACCGACGCCACCGACCAGGGCTCCGCCCTCACGCCGATCACCCCCGCCCGCTTCCTCGACACCCGCGACGGCACCGGCGCGCCCAAGGCCCGTATCGGCGCGGGCCAGACGGCTGCCGTGCAGGTGACGGGCATCAAGGGCGTCCCGGCCGACGGCGTCACCGCCGTGGTCATGAACGTGACGGCCGTGTCCCCGACCGCGACCGGCTGGATCACCGCCCACGCCGACGGGCAGCCGCTGCCCGGCACGTCGAACCTCAACTTCACCCCCGGCCGGACCGTCTCCAACCTGGTGACCGTCCCCGTGGTGAACGGCAAGGTCGACCTGCACAACAGCGCCGGCACCGTCGACCTGATCGCCGACGTCACCGGCTACTACTCGGCGACCGGCACCAGCACCTTCAGCCCCGCCACCCCGCTGCGCCTGCTCGACACCCGCGACGGCACCGGCGCCCGCCAGGGCACCGTCGGCGCGGGCGGCATCGTCAGCTTCCAGGTCGGCGGCGTCGATGGCGTGCCGTACGGCGCCACTGCCGTACTGCTGAACGTCACGGCCACCGACCCGACCGCCACCGGCTACCTGACCGCCTACCCGCACGGCACCGACCGTCCTGGTACCTCCAGCCTCAACTACGTGGCGGGCCAGACGGTTTCGCACCAGGTGCTGGTCCCGGTCGTGGACGGGCGGGTGGTGTTCTACAACTCCACCGGGAACGTGAACGTCACCGCGGACCTGACCGGCTGGTTCGCCGCCTGACCGGTTGAGAGCATCCGACGGGCCGTCGACGCAGCCAGCGTCGGCGGCCCGTTCTGCGTCAGAGCGCGCGGAAGAGCCGGTAGCCGGTCTGGATGAAGCGGCCGTCGACCCGGGGGCCGGCGTTGGTCAACGCGGCCAGGGCGGTGCCGCGTTGGGGGGAGAAGGCGATGAAGGACGTGCAGCCGCGGGTGCCGCCGGAGTGGAAGAGGACGTCGCCGTCGGGGGTCGGGCGGAGGTTCCAGACCAGGCAGATGCGGTCCGTGGAGCGGGGTTTGACCAGGCGCGGTTGCTGGACGTCGTGGAGTGCGGTTTCCAGCGAGGTGCTCGGGGCGGCGGCCGGGTCGAGGTGGAGGGTCAGGTAGCGCAGCAGGTCGCGGGCGGTGGAGCGGACGGCGCCGGCGCCCGGCAGGGCGGGGATCTCCCAGGGCGGGAGCGGACGTCCGTGCAGGTGGCCGACGGCGGAGCCGGGCTCGCAGCCGGTGCCGGTGAGTCCGAGCGGTCCGGCGATGCGGTCGGCGAGCAGCGCCGGGTAGGTGCTGTCGGTGCGTTCGGCGAGGGTCCGGCCGAGCAGGCCGACGCCGTAGTTGGAGTAGTGCACCCGGTCACCGGGCTTGTGCCGCAGGCGAGTTCGGGTCATGGCCAGGTCCAGGTCCTCGGTGGAGTAGGCCGCGTACGGGTTGGTGAACCAGGAGGGCAGTGCCGAGCGCCGCAGGCCGGGCGGTAGGCGGGGGAGGCCGGAGGTGTGGGTGGCGAGGTGGAGGAGGGTGAGCGGGGTGTCGGAGACGGTGACGGTGTCCTGGAGGCTCAGGTCGTTCCGGGCGACCAGTTCGGCGAGCAGCAGGGCCGTGAACGTCTTGCTGACCGACCCGAGTTCGAAGCCGGTGTCCGGCGTGACCGGCTCGCTGGAGAGGCCGTCCGTTCGGCCGTGGCAGAGCAGTCGTTCGCCGTCGTCGGGGGAGACGGTGGCGAGGGCGATGGCGGACCCGCGCGGTACGGTCCGGGCGAGTGCCGTGAGGTGCGGGTTCACCGGAGGGCGCGGGCGAGGGTGAGGGTGCCGGCCACCACGCCGACCACAGCGGTGTGTTCGTTGTCCTTGAAGGCGCGCGCCGGGTCCTCGTCGACCGGGTCCAGGTCGCGTGGCAGCAGGCCGTCCTCGCGCTGGGCGGCGAGCAGGTGCTCCCAGCTCCGCGGGTCGCAGACCGGCTCGGGCAGGCAGGCGTCCACGATCAGCAGTTCGCCGAGCAGGTCCCACTGGCCGGTCTCCTGCCAGATGTCGGCCCACACGGGCAGCCAGGCGGCCAGGTACTCGCGCAGCGGCGCGGGCAGCCGGTCGGGCAGAGCGCCCCAGTCGGTGAGGTGGAAGACGGTGTGGGTGACGCTGTAGGCGGTCATCCAGTCGATCGCCCAGGGTTCGGGCCGGGCGCCGAGCCAGGTCGCGGTGGCGAGCGCGTCCCAGGCGGGTCGGCTCTCCAGTCCGATCACGTGCCGGGCGTTGGCGACGGCCAGGCGCCGGTTCGGCATCGACTCCACGGCGTGCGTGGCGCGCAACCCGTCGAGGCCGCGCAGGAGTTCGTCCAGCGACGGGTGCCGGTAGCCGGCCCGGTGGAAGTGCAGGTAGGTCTCCAGCGGGTCGCTGAGCAGCATGTGCCGGAACTGCCGTTCGTACAGCAGGTCGCCCTGGCGCAGTTGCTGCCAGCCGAAGTCGAGCAGCACCCGGGCACGTTCCCGTTCGGTCGGGCCGGAGACGGTCTCGCGCAGTACCAGGGAGGCGGCGAGGGCGCATTCGCCGATCGGCTTGTAGGCGTTGTCGGGGTCGGAGAGGTCGGCCCCTCCGTCGGGCGGCAGGGCGCCGAGGCCCTGCTCGTGCGCGGTGTGCAGCCACTCCAGCGAGCGGGTGGCCAGCCGGTGGGCGTTGCCGAGCACGGCCGGGTTCATGCGGCGGCCAGGTGCTGGGCGACGGCCAGGTCGAGGGCGCTGCGCGCGGTGCCGTCGCCGGTCAGCGCCAACTGCCGCAGCAGCGGCGGTAGTTCCAGCGCGGACGGGGTGCCGGTGTGCTGCAGCCAGGCCAGCCAGCGGACCAGCCGGGCGGCGGTGCGGTGGTCGCGGCGCAGCACGGCACGGGCGGCGCCGCGGGCGAGTGCGAGCGGGTGTTCGTGGGCGAGCCGGTGCACCGGGCCGTCCAGGGTCGGCAGGGCGAGGCAGGACAGCTGCGCCATTCGCACCGACCAGTGCTGCCAGCCGTCCTCGCCCGGGTCGGGCGGCGGGGGCGGGGGCGGGGCCAGGACGGGGTAGCCGGCGAGGGAGAGGAGTTCGGCGGTGGCCCGGTCGCGCCACACGTGGATCCCGGACTCGTCGGAGGGGAACAGCCGGAACGCCTCGGCGGCGAGCTCGGCGGTCTCCGGCGGGGTCGGGACGCCGGTGAGCAGGGTCGGGGCGAACACGTCCGGGCCCAGTACCCGGACTCCGGCCAGCAGGGCCTGCGGCTCCGGCGCGGCGGGGGCGGGAAGAGCCGCGCCCTCGGCGCCGGTGAGAGCGTC
This sequence comes from Kitasatospora sp. NPDC048407, assembly GCF_043200475.1. Classification (NCBI taxonomy): domain Bacteria; kingdom Bacillati; phylum Actinomycetota; class Actinomycetes; order Kitasatosporales; family Streptomycetaceae; genus Kitasatospora; species Kitasatospora sp. NPDC048407. The sequence continues at coordinate 221,109 of NZ_JBICXW010000002.1, forward strand.
GAGGGTGCGGCCTGCCGCCCACTCGGTCGCGGCAGCGAACTCCCGCTGGGGCGATTCGGCGAACGGCATGGGGTCTGCTACTTTCTTCCGATTCTTCCGGGTTTTCCGATTTGATGCCGGGTCGGTGCTACTTCTTCTCCTTGGGACCCTTCGGGGAGAGCAGCAGGGCGAGCAGGAGCACGCCGAGAGCCTCGGGGCGGTACAGCGGGGCGTCGCTGACCGTCGACTCGTCTTCGGTCATCAGCGCCCGCACGGCGCCGAGTTCGGGCGTCGTCGCCCGGTGCGGAGTAAGCACGGTCTGGGCAAGCATCGGATACGCCTCCTTGGGGAAGGACGGACGTCATCGTCGGATCGACGATGTCCTTTCCCCACGCTAGGCGCGGCCCCGGATCGACGCATGTGGAGTTCCGGCTCCGCTGTCAGGGGCATGACCTCATGTCATGGACGCGACTGCCGGGCCCGCACCCGGGCCGCCCGGAACTCCAGATGGCGCTGCTCGGCGAGGCTCGCGGTGGCCTTCGCGGCACGTCGGTAGTGTGCGAACGCCCCGGCCAGGTCGCCGCTCCGCTCCAGCAGGTGCGCCCGCACCGACAGCAGCCGGTGGTGGCCGGCCAACCGCCCGTCCTCGTCCAGGGCGGCCAGCAGCGCCAGGCCCGCGGCCGGGCCCTCGGTCTCGGCGAGGGCGATCGCACGGTTGAGCGTCACCATCGGGTTGGGCGCGATCCGCTCCAGCACCAGGTACAGCGCGTGCACCTGCGACCAGTCGGTCTCCGCCGCGGTGGCCGCGTCGGCGTGCGTCGCCGCGATCGCGGCCTGCAACTGGTACGGCCCCAGCGCCGGATCCGCCAGCGACGCCCGGACCAGCGCCATGCCCTCGCCCAGCAGCGCGCGGTCCCACTTCGAGCGGTCCTGCTCGTCCAGCGGCACCAGGTCGCCGGACGCCGTCGCCCGCGCCTCCCGGCGGGCGTGCGTCAGCAGCATCAGCGCCAGCAGCCCCGTCACCTCGCTGTCGCCCGGCAGCTGTTCATGCACCGTCCTGGTCAGCCGGATCGCCTCGCGGGCGAGGTCCGCGCGGTGCAACTCGCTGCCCGAGGAGGCGATGTAGCCCTCGTTGAAGATCAGGTAGAGCACGTGCAGCACCACCCGCAGCTGCTCCTCGCGCTCCGCGCCGACCGGCAGCACGAACCGGCTGCCCGCCGCCCGGATCCGCTGCTTGGCCCGGCTGATCCTGGCCGCCATCGTCGCCTCCGGCACCAGGAACGCGCGGGCGATCTCCGCCGTCGTCAGACCACCCACAGCACGCAGCGTCAACGCCGTCCGGGACGCCGCCGTCAGCGTCGGATGGCAGCACAGGAACAGCAGCACCAGCGTGTCGTCGGTGCCAGGCACCTCCTCCGGCACCACCTCCGCAGCCATCGCCCACTCCCGCTCGCGGCGCGCCCGGTCACTGCGCACCTGGTCCACCAGCCGCCGCGACGCCACCGTCACCAGCCAGCCGCGCGGACTCTCTGGCACCCCCTCCGCCGACCACTGCACGGCCGCCGCCAGCACCGCCTCCTGGACGGCGTCCTCGCAGCCCTCGAACCGGCCGTACCGGCGGACCAGCGTGCCGAGGACCTGCGGCGCGAGCTCACGCAGCAGGCCCTCGAAGTCGGTTGCTGTCATGCCTCCAGGTTTCCGTCGGAGAACATCACCTGACGCACCTCCACCCCCAGACCCGCGATCGCCGCGTCCGGGATCTGCGACGCCAGCTCGACCGCCCGCTCCTTGTTCTCGCAGTCCACCAGGTAGAAGCCGCCCAGGAACTCCTTCGCCTCCAGGAACGGACCGTCCGTCACCACCGTCTGCCCGCCCCGCACCGACACCACCGCCGACTGCGACGGATCCACCAGCGCTTGCGTGAGGATCAGCTCGCCGGAGTCCTTCAGCGTCTGGATGAACCTGCCGTGGCCGGCGCCGAGACCCGCCTTCTCCTCGTCGGTCAGCGCGTCCAGCGCCGCCGGGTTGATGTGCAGGCCGATCAGGAACTTCATCTCGCACTCCTCGTTGTTCGGCGGCCCCGGCCGGGGCCCTCGGGGTGTGGTCGGAGCCGTCGACGCGGTCTTGACATCTTTCGGGCGAGTTCCGGGCGAGAAGTTTTTTGCCCGTCGGGACGGGTGGGGGTGTCAAGAACCGCTCGGCCGCTCCGACCACCCGGCGAAACGTCGGGAACAGGTGAAGAAGGAGCTTTCGGAGATGCGAGTCGACCGGGCACGGTGGGGACTGGCCCTGCTCATGCTGCCGACCCTGATCGTCGCGATGGACGTGACCGCGCTGCTGCTGGCGCTGCCACGGCTCAGCGCCGACCTCGGGGCGGACAACGTCCAACAGCTGTGGATCAGCGACAGCTACGGCCTCATGGTGGCCGGCCTGGTCATCACCATGGGCACCCTCGGCGACCGGATCGGCCGCCGGCGCCTGCTACTGACCGGCGCCGCCGCGTTCGCGGTGCTCTCGGTGGTGGCCGCCTTCGCGGTCGATCCGCTGATGCTCACCGTCGTGCGGGCCCTGCTGGGCGTCGCCGGGGCGACCCTGGCCCCCTCCACGCTGTCGCTCATCACCAACATGTTCCGCGACGAGCGGGCACGCGGCCGGGCCATCGCCATCTGGGCCACCGGCCAGTTCGCCGGCGGCGCGCTCGGGCCGGTGCTGGCCGGCGTACTGCTCCAGCACTTCTGGTGGGGATCGGTGTTCCTGATCGCCGTACCGCCGATGCTGCTCCTGCTGATCGCCGGGCCGGCGCTGCTCCCCGAGTTCCGCAGCGACCGCGCCGGCCGCCTGGACCCGGCGGGCGTCGGGCTGTCGCTGGCGGCGATGATGCTGCTGGTGTACGGCATCAAGCAGCTGGCCGTGGACGGCATTTCGGGCGGGGCCTCGGCTTGGCCGGCCGTCGCGCCGGTGGTCGGCGCGGTGCTGGGGATGCTCTTCGTCCGGCGTCAACTCCGGGTCGATTCCCCGCTGTTGGACCTCCGCCTGCTGCGCAGTCGGCCGTTCACGGCCGTCCTGGTCGGGCTGGTCCTCGCGGGCGTCGCGATGGCGGGCACCGGGCTGCTGGTCACCCAGTACCTGCAGAACGTGCTCGACCACTCGCCGGCCGTCTCGGCGGTGCTGTTCGCCCCCATGGGCATCGGCGTGGCCGTCGGCACCATGACCGCACCCGCGCTCGCCCGCCGGATGAAGCAGACCACCGCGATCGCGGGCGGCCTGGCCCTCTCGGCGCTCGGCGGCCTGCTGCTGGCCGCCGTCGACGGGGACGGCGCCCTGCCGCTGGCGATGACCGGTATCACCGTCCTCGCTCTCGGCACCGGCCCGCTGTTCGCCCTCGGCACCGGCCTCGTCCTCGGCTCCGTCCCCCCGGAACGGGCCGGCTCCGCCGCGTCCATGTCGGAGACCGGCAACTACCTCGGCGGCTCGCTCGGGTTCGCCCTGCTCGGCGTGCTGGCCGCGATCGTCTACCGGCACGGCATGCACGGCACCTCCGACTCCCTCGCGGGCGCGGTCGCGGCCGCGCAGCAGCTTCCCGCGGAGCAGGGGGCTGCGCTGCTGCGCGACGCGCGGGAGGCGTTCACCACGGCCCTGCACGTCACAGGGCTTGCCGCGGCGGTCATCTTTGCCGCGCTGGCGGTTCTGGTGCTGACGATGCGACAGCCTGCGGCGGCGGGTGCGGTGACGCTTCCGGAGGCGGAGGTGAGCCGGGCGTAGCCGCGAGGGACTCCGGCGGGTGGCCGTCACCCGGTCACCACGGGCACGCCCTCCGGGCGGTCGGCGAGCAGGGCCGCGATGTGGTCCGCGCAGCGCAGGGCCGCCGTAGCCATGGCGGCCCTGGTCATCCCGGCGACGTGCGGGGTGAGCAGGGCGTTCGGCAGGCCGAAGAGCGGCGAGGCGAAGGCGGCGTGCTCGTGCTCGAAGGTGTCGACGGCGGCTGCCGCGAGCGGGTGCGCGGGGTCGCGCAGCGCATCGGCCAGCGCCTGCTCGTCGACGATCCCGCCCCGGGCGGTGTTCAGCAGGATCGACCCCGGACGCATCAGCGCAAGCTCCGCCCGACCGACCATCCCTCGGGTCCGTGGAGTGAGCGGCAGGTGCAGGGAGACCACATCACTGGTCGCCAGCAGCGCGGCGAGGGAACGGGCCCGGGGCACCGACGCCTCGTCCGGCCGGCGCGAGAGGCCCTGGACCTCCATACCCAGAGCGGTCGCCCGTGCGGCCAGGGCCAGGCCGATCCGCCCGAGTCCGACGATGCCCAGGGCCAGCTCCGACAGCTCCACCGCCGGTGCGGCGGGCGCGCGCCAACTGCCTTGGTGCGCCGCCTCGTTGTGTGCCGGGAGATCGCGGGCCAGGGCGAGGAGCTGGGCGAGTGCGAACTCGGCGACCGCATTCGCGTTGGACCCCGGAGTGTGGGTGACAGCGACCCCGTGACGGGCCGCGGCCGCCAACTCGACGTGATCGGTGCCCGCCCCGGCCCGGCCGACCACCCGAAGCCGGTTCGCCAGCCCCGCGTCCGTCGCCGCCGCGAGGAACGCCGCGCGCAGCGGCACCCCCGCACGGGACTTGACCGCGTGGTAGCCGCGTCCGTCCCGGACGGCCTCGGCGAGCAGCGCGGACTCGTCGAAGGCATCGAAGTCCGTGAAGTCCACCCGGCCGCCCCAGGCGGCCCGCGCCCCGGCGGGATCGGCCACCCGCCGGAGGTTCAGCGTGACGGCCAGCCCGTGGCCGAGCAGACGCTCCAGTTCCCGACCCAGCAGCTCGCCAGGAGCCGCGTCCAGCAACAGGACCCGGGCCCGCTCCATGTGGCCCCCCTTTCCCCTGCGTGGACCCTACTGCCGCCGGACATGTCGATGTGTGATCAGGCAGGTGGCGAGGCCGGGAAAGGTTTCATGGATGTCGTCGCGCAGCTCCCGGCGGATGAGTAGGCGGCGGAATCCGTGGAGCCGTGCGATGGTCCGCTCGACGACCCAGCGGTGAACGCCGAGGCCGGATCCGTGGGGTACTCCGCGCCGGGCGATCACCAACGCGGAACGCTCGCTTGCAGGAGGCTCGCGCAGCGCTTCACCCGACCTGCCCACGCGGACAGGCGACTCGATCACGGGCGCCCGAGACTGACGGGGCGCGCATGCTCGCCCGCCGTCTGGAGGTCTACATGTCCAGTTTTTCCCAACTGCCGGATTGGAACTACGCCATGGGGCAGGCAGCTGCCCATCTCCGGGTCCTCGACCACACTTCCAAGGTGGAAAAAGGCAAGAGCCCGACGTTCATGTCGCCCGAGCTGGGGAACCTGCTGCAGGCGTATGCGGCGGCAGCCGACGCATGGATCAAATTTGCGCGCGAGGTTTCCGCGGCTCAGAGTTCCGGGCGCCAAGAGGCTCTGTGAGGACACCCAGCAGCCCTGGCCGCATGTGTTCGCCGGGTTGGCTGGATCACGCGGCGAGGAGGGGTCTGCCGCCCCAACGGACACCACTGGCGGTTGCAGCGACTGCGGGAGTGGGACCGACGAGGGCACGGTAGTCCTGGACGGGCCGTCGATGCCCGTGCTCAGGCTCGGGTGCGCCGCGGCGCACGGCCGGAAGCCCCTCGGAGAGGGCGCGGGCCATCAGCCCGTCCGGTGAGCGGCGGATGCCGAGCGCGGCCTCCGATCGCAGTCGCGCTGTTCCGACCGGTCGGGCCCGGTTGGTGTCGCAAGGGGCGGATGATGGATCGTGTGGACGAGAGCGACTTCGGCGCGGCGGCGGGTCCGGCGGTGCCGGTGGCACTGCGGGGCTCGGCCGGCATCGCGTCCGGCGGTCCGACGCCGACGGTGTTCCTGCTGGTCGGGCTGACCGGGTCGGGTAAGACCACGTATGCCACCCGGGTGCTGGAGCCGGCGGGTGCGGCGCGGCTGTCGGTGGACGAGCTGGTTCATGCCCGGCACGGCCGTTACGGGGTGGACTACCCCGAGCACCGGTACTTCGAGTTGGAGGCTCCGGTGGTCGCGGAGGTCCGCGAGCGCCTGGCCGGGCTGGTGGCCGCCGGGACCGACGTGGTGCTCGACCACGGGCTGTGGCTCCAGCGGGACCGCGACGAGTGGAAGAAGCTGGTCTCCGAAGCCGGTGGACGGTGGCGGCTGCTGTACTTCCCCGTCCCGAAGGGCGAGTTGCTTCGGCGTCTGCAGGAGCGCAACCGGCGCGAGGACGCCAACGCGCTGACCGTGACGGCCGGCGCGCTGGACGACTTCTACGAGCGGTTCGACGTCCCCGAGGGCGAGGGCGAGGAGATCGTCGAGCCCGGCTCGTTCTAGCCGAGCGGCCTGGTCGGTGGGCGCCAGGCGTCCACGATGTGCTGGGCCTCCCCGGCCCACCGGTCGGGGACGGCGGCGAGGGTGGGCGGTCGCGGTCCGAGCGCCTGCGCGCCGATCCGGCCGCCGTTGCGTTCCAAGTGGGCGAGGCCCGTCGACGGATGACGGCGGCGACGCCGTGTCGCCACTTGAAGTGGTGCACGACGATCGGTGGCCGGTTGATCGGCCGGTGGCCGGGGGTGCGGTGGTTGCCGGAGGCGACTTGCATGGACGAGCGGGCGAGTTGGCGCCGGTCAGTCGGGGAGGAGGACGGCGACGCCGGTGACGCGGTCGGCGGCGAGGTCGGTGAGGGCCGTGTTGGCCTGGTGGAGGGGGTAGCGGGTGAGGTGGATGGACGGGCGGACGCGGGCTGCCTCGGTGAGGAAGTCGTGGCCGTCGGTGCGGGTGTTGGCGGTGACGGAGCGGAGGGTGCGTTCCTGGAAGAGGTGGTGCTGGTAGTTCAGGGTGGGGATGTCGGTGAGGTGGATGCCGGCGATCGCGAGGGTGCCGCCGCGGTCGAGGGCGGCGAGGGCGACGGGGACGAGTTCGCCGACCGGGGCGAACAGGATGGCGGCGTCGAGGGGTTCCGGCGGGGCGTCGTAGGAGTCGCCGGCGAAGCCCGCGCCGAGGTCGCGGGCCAGGTCGCGGGCTGCGGGGGCGCGGGTGAAGACGGCCACCCGGGCGCCGCGGGCGAGGGCGATCTGGGCGGTCAGGTGGGCGGAGGCGCCGAAGCCCCAGATGCCGAGGAGGCCGCCCGGCGGGAGGTTCGCGCGGGACAGGGCGCGGTGGCCGATGATGCCGGCGCACAGCAGTGGTGCGAGTTCCTCGGCGGCCGGGCCGTCGGGCAGCGGGTAGGCGAAGCGGGCGTCGGCGGTGACGAACCCGGCGTAGCCGCCGTGCCGGTCCCAGCCGGTGTACGTCGAGGCGGGGCACAGGTTCTCCCGTCCGCTGCGGCAGTACCGGCACTGCCCGCACACCCCGGCCAGCCAGGCCACTCCCGCGCGGTCGCCGACCGCGAACTCCGTCACGCCCGGGCCGGTCGACGTCACCCGCCCGACCACCTCGTGGCCGGGCGTGCAGCGCGGCATCCGGGGCGGGAGGTCGCCCTCGGCGAGGTGCAGGTCGGTGCGGCACACCCCGCACGCCTCCACCTCGACCAGGATCTCCCGATCAGCCGGGACGGGCGGCGGCCGCCGCTCCCACTCGAGCGGCCCGTCCCCGCTGCTCACCGGCCCCGGGCGGGCCACCACCCAGGCGCCGTCCCCTGCCGTTGCCGTCGCACGCGTCGTTTCCACCTTTCCAGCCTGCTCCCGGTGGCGGGGAGGGGACGAGTCGGCCCGGTGACCCGGGCCGGTTGTCGGGCCGAATAGGGCCGTCCGGACCATGCCGCAGGACGGCCCAGGTCGGAAAGCTGGAGGGGTACGGGGCCGGGTCGAGCGGTGAGGAAGGCGGGCGGCATGCACGCGCATCCGCAGCAACGGAAGAACCCACTGAGGCGGAGCAGTGACCGCGTGCAGTGGTGGGTGGGGCGGCTCCTGCTGGTGCTGGCGGTCGGCGGGATCCCGGCGGCGCTCGCCGTCGGCCTGATCGTCCACCAGGACCAGTCCCGGGCGGCCGAGACCGAGGCCGCCACCCGGCACCCGGTGACCGCCCGGCTGGTCGCGGACGTTCCCGCCGCGATGGGCATCACCTCGACCCGGGCCGCCGTCACCTGGAACGCCGACGGCACCGACCACCGGGCGAGCGCCGTGGTGTCCGCCGGCCAGCCGGCCGGCACCCCCGTCCGGATCTGGCTGGACGAACGCGGCGAGGTCGTCCCGCGACCGGCCGGCGCCGGCGAGGCCGTCGCGGTCGCACTGACCGCAGGGCTGCTCGCCGTCACCGCCCTGCCGCTGCTCTGCACCCTGGTGTGGAAGGGCACCCTGCACGTCCTGGACCGCCGCCGCTACGCCGAGTGGGACGCCGAGTGGCAGCAGATCGAGCCGCAGTGGACCCGGCGGCAGCCGAGCTGACCGCGTCGGTGCGGGAGCGTGGCCGGACGCGACACGCAGGCGCGGCGGGTGTCGCGGGCCCGGTGCCCGGTGCGGCGGGACCGCCGGTGGTGGATGGTGGGAGACGGACCCCGGGAGGCACCGCCATGGATCATCAGCCCGCCCCGACGCCCCGGCCGGGACTGCTCACGTTCCTGGGCGGGGTCGGGACCGTGACCGGTAGCAAGTTCCTGGTGGAGACGGACCACGCCCGCGTCATGATCGACTGCGGGCTGTTCCAGGGCCTGGCCGAGCTGCGGCGGCGCAACCGCCGTGCGCTGCCGCTGGACCCCGCCGACGTGCACTGCGTGGTGCTCACGCATGCGCACCTGGACCATTGCGGGTATCTGCCCCGGCTGGTGGCGGACGGGTTCCGGGGGCCGGTCTTCACCACGCCGTACACGGCGCGGATCGCCGAGCTGATCCTGCGTGACAGTGCCCATCTGCTCCAGGAGGACGCCGACCACGCCAACCGGCACGGCTGGTCGAAGCACCGCCCCGCGCTGCCGCTGTACACCGAGCAGGACGTGGAGCGGACCCTCCAGCTGTTCGACCCCGTCGCGCACCACAGCGAGATCGAGATCGCCGACCGGACGGTTCTGCGCCTGCACCCGGCCGGGCACATCCTCGGGTCGTCCTGGGTGCACCTCGCGCTGGAGGACGGCCACACCCTCGCCGTCAGCGGCGACCTCGGCCGGCCCGTCCACCCGCTGCTGAATCCCCCGGACCCGTTCACCGGCGCCGACGTGCTGCTGATGGAGTCCACGTACGGCAACCGGCGGCACGAGGAGACCGCGGCCCGGGAATGGTTCGCGAACGCCATCGACCGGACGCTGGCCCGGGGCGGCACCGTCGTCATCCCGTCGTTCGCCGTGGACCGCACCGAGGTGGTGCTGCACGAGCTCGCCGAGCTCCGCCGCGCGGGGCGGCTGTCGCGCGGCGCACCGGTCTACGTGGACAGCCCGATGGCGCTCGCCACGCTGCGGATCTACCAGGACGCGTTCGCCGAACGGGCGCCCGAACTGCGTCCGGAGGTGCTGGCCCGGGGCGAGGCGGCGATCAGCCCGGAGCCGTTCCGGGCGGTGCGGTCGCTGCCGGAGTCGCTGGAGCTGGAGAACTCCGCGCTGCCCGCGATCCTGGTGTCCGCGTCCGGCATGGCCACCGGCGGGCGCGTCGTGCACCATCTGCACCGGCTGCTGCCCGATCCCCGCAACACCGTGATCGTGGTCGGGTACGCAGCTGCCGGCACCCGGGCGCGGGATCTGGTCGACGGCGCGCGGGTGTTGAAGATGTACGGCGGCTACGTGCCCGTCCGGGCGGAGATCGTCAATGTCCCGGCGTTCTCGGCGCACGCGGACGCCGTCGAGATCGTCGACTGGCTGCGCCCGGCCCCCGCCCCGTCCGCGACGTACCTGGTGCACGGCGAGCCGGAGGGCGCGCAGGCGCTGCGGGACCGGATCGACCGGGAGCTCGGCTGGACGGCCGTGGTGCCGCGGTCCGGGGAGCGGGTGCTGGTGCGCTGAGCGTGCCGTGCCAGTTGCGACCAGAGGCGTGCCTTCATTCGCCTACTGGCCGGGGGAGACCAGTCCGGTCTCGTAGGCGAGGACCACGGCCTGGGCGCGGTCGCGGAGGGTGAGTTTGGCGAAGATCCGGGCGACGTGGGTCTTCACGGTGGCCTCGCTGAGCGTCAGGTGCCGGGCCAGTTCGCTGTTGGAGAGGCCGCGGCCGAGCATCGTCAGTACTTCGAGTTCGCGGGGTGTCAGCGCCGCGAGGTCGCGGTGGACGGCCGGGGCGCGGTCGGCGGGAGAGGCGGCGGACGGCGGCTCGGTGGCGAAACGTTCGACCAGGCGGCGGGTGATGGAGGGGGAGAGCAGCGCGTCGCCGGTGTCCACCAGGCGGACGGCGGCGGCCAGGTGGGCCGCTGTGACGTCCTTGAGCAGGAAGCCGCTGGCGCCGAGGGACAGCGCGGCGTAGACGTAGCGGTCGAGGTCGAAGGTGGTCAGCATCAGCACCCGGCAGTCCGGCTGCCGGGCGAGGATCCGGCGGGCCGCTTCGAGGCCGTCGAGGACCGGCATCCGGATGTCCATGAGTACGACGTCGGGGCGTAGTCGGGCGGCGAGTGCGACGGCCTCGGCGCCGTCGGCGGCCTCGCCGACCACGTCGATGCCGCGGGCGGTGAGGATCAGCCGGAAGCCGGTGCGGATCAGTTCCTGGTCGTCGGCGATCAGCACGCGGGGCGGAGGAAGCGTGCTCATGCGGCGCCCGCCAGCGGGATCCGGGCGCGGACCCGGTAGCCGCCGCCGAGGCGGTGCCGGGCGTCCAGGTCGCCGCCGTACACCGCGACGCGTTCGCGCAGGCCGAGCAGGCCCCGGCCGGTGCCGTCCGGGCGGCGCCGGGGTGCGGGGGAGGCGCCGCTGAGGATGCTGGGGCCGGTGTTCAGCACCTCGACCCGCAGGTAGCGGTCGGTCCAGCGCACCGTCACCTCGGCCTTTCCGCCGTCGCCGTGGCGCAGCGCGTTGGTCAGCGCCTCCTGCACGATCCGGTACGCCGTCAGGTCGATGCCGGCGGGCAGCGGCCGCGGCTCGCCGGAGATCCGCACCTCCACCGGGAGGCCGGCGAAGGCGATCCGGTCGACCAGCGCGCCGAGTCCGTGCAGGCCGGGCTGCGGCGCGAGGTCGGCCTCCTCGTCGGAGCCGTCCGCCGCGGGGGCCAACAGGCCCAGCAGCTGGCGCAGTTGGGTCATCGTGTCGCGGCCCGCGCCCTCCACGGCGGCCAGCGCGGTGGCGGCGGCGTCGGGCATCAGCGCCAGCACCTCGCGGGCGGCGCCGGCCTGAACGACCATCAGGCTCACGTTGTGGCTGACGATGTCGTGCAACTCGTGGGCGATCCGGGCCCGTTCGGCGTCCACCGCGGCCCGGGCCGCGCTCTCCCGCTCGCGCTCCAGCAGCCAGCCGCGGTCCTCCAGCGCCTTGCGGTGCCGCCGCCGTTCGCGCAGCAGCGCGGCGCCGAACCAGCCCGCGGCGGCCAGTGCGGCCAGCAGCGCGCCGACCAGCAGAACTCCCCGATCCCCGTGCACCCCGTCACTCTGGCAGAGCCACAGGTGTACGCGCATCATCCGCCGGATCCAGCGCCGTACATCCCCGGGATGACGACGGCTCAGGGATGCACCTGAAGAGGGACGCCGGGGCTCGGCGGGGTCGGGCAGTGTTCGGTGCCATGACGGAACGAGGCAAGGTCGTCAGGTTGGACGACGCACGCGGCGAGCACGGGGATGTGGTCGTCCGACTGGACGGCGTACGCAAGGAGTTCGGCGAGACCGCCGCGCTGGACGGGGTCTCGCTGGAGATCCGGGCCGGCGAGGCGGTGGCCGTGATGGGGCCCTCGGGGTGCGGCAAGTCCACGCTGCTCAACATGGTGGCGGGACTGGACCGGCCCAGCGCGGGCCGGGTCGAGGTGAACGGCGAGGACCTGGGCCGGCTGAACGAGACCGGGCTGGCGCTGTACCGGCGCCGCCGGATCGGCATGATCTTCCAGTTCTTCAACCTGATCGACGACCTGCCGGCGCTGGACAACGTCGCACTGGCCGCCCAGCTGACCGGCAGCCCGGCCGGCCAGGCCCGGCGGCGGGCGCTGGAACTGCTCGACGAACTCGGCATCGCCGACCGGCGCTCGGTCTACCCGGCGGCGCTCAGCGGCGGCGAGCGCCAGCGCGTGTCGGTGGCCCGGGCGCTGATGAACCGTCCGGCGCTGCTGCTCGCCGACGAGCCGACCGGCGCACTGGACAGCCGGGCCGGCGAGCAGGTGATGGACCTCTTGATCGACCTCAACCAGATCGGGCAGACCCTGCTGATGGTCACCCACGACAAGCGCCTGGCCACCCGCTGCGCCGGTCGGCTGATCGAGCTGGCCGACGGCAAGGTGGCCCGCGAGAGCCTTCTGGAGCGGGCATGAGCACGTTCTCGAGTCGGGCGGGGTGGGTCGGCTCGGGTGCCGTCTGGCAGGCGTCCCGCGCCGCCGTGAAACGCCGCCGGCTGCAGACCTTCGTGATCGGCCTGGTGGTCTTCCTCTCCGCCACCACCCTGGTGGTCGCGCTCGGGCTGATCGACGCGGCCAGTGCCCCGTTCGACAAGGCCTTCGGTGCTTCGAGCGGCGCCCATCTGACCGCAGCCTTCGACCCGGCCAAGGCCACCGAGGCCCAGCTCGCCGAGACCGTGAAGCAGCCCGGCGTGACTGCCGCGGGCCCGTTCGGCCAGCTCCACGTGGACCTGGAGGACCCGACCGGCGACCTGCCCGAACAGCCCGCCACCCTGGTCGGACGGGCCGACCCGGGCGGGCCGGTGGACCGGTTGGAGGTCTGGAAGGGCCACTGGGCCACCGCCCCCGGCGAACTGGTGCTCAACCTGCCCCGCGGCGCCCGCCCGCCGGACTCCCTGATCGGCTCCACCCGCACGATCGCCGGCCGGGGGAGTCTCACCGTGGTCGGCGTGGCCAGCAGCGTGACCGGCACCGCCGACGGCTGGGTGACGCCCGCCCAGCTGACGGAGCTGCACCCCACCGCCGTCCAGATGCTCTACCGCTTCCCGCACGCCGGATCGGCGGGCGACATGGACGCCGCCACGGCCGCGATCACCGGGCAGCTGCCGCCGGGCTCGCTGGTCTCGGGCCTGTCCTGGCTGAAGGTCAAGGAACAGGTCGGCCGGGGCGCCAAGCTCTTCGTCCCGCTGCTGATGACCTTCGGCGTCGTCGGCCTGATCGTGGCCGTGCTGATCGTCGGCAATGTGATCAGCGGCGCCGTGGTCTCCGGCTTCCGGCACATCGGCGTGCTCAAGGCGATCGGCTTCACCCCGAACCAGGTGGTCGCCGTCTACCTGACGATGCTGTCCGTCCCTGCCGTGGTCGGCTGCGTGCTGGGCACCGTCGCGGGCAACCTGGCGGCCGTGCCGCTGGTCACCCTGTCGCTGCGCGGCATCGTCGGCACCACCTATGTGATCAGCCCCTGGGTGGACGCTTTTGCCCTGCTCGGCCTGCCCGCCGTGGTGGTGCTCGCCGCGCTGCTCCCGGCGATGCGCGCCCACCGGCTGTCCGCCGCCCGGGCGATCAGCGCGGGCAGCGCGCCGCGCGCCGGGCGCGCCCTGCGGGTCCAGCGCCGGCTGGCCGGCGCCCGGCTGCCGCGCTCCGTCAGCCTGGGCCTCGGCCTGCCGTTCGCCCGGCCCAGCCGTACCGCGCTGACGCTGGCCGCCGTGGTGCTCGGCTCCGCCGCCGTCACCCTGACCACCGGGCTGACCAGCACCATGACCAAGTACGGGGACACGGTGGAGCACGTCGGCCAGCGGCGGGTCGAGATCGACACCGGCCAGAGCCGGATGAACCAGACCGAGCCGACCCTGCCGAACACCGAGATCGAGGCGAAACTGCGCGAACTGCCCGGCGCGGCAAAGGTGATGGTCAACTCCTACGCGCTGGCCCAGCTGGTCGGCGACCCGCAGCCGGTCATCGTCGACGCGATGCGCGGCGACTTCCAGCAGCTCGGCCCGCTGCTCCTCAAGGGCCGCTGGTTCGGCGGATCCGACGAGATCGTCGCCTCGGCGGGCTTCCTGCACCAGCGCGGACTCGCCGTCGGCGACCAACTGACACTCTCGGTGGGCGACCGGCAGACCCGGATGACCATCGTCGGCGACTGCCTGGTCTCCGCCCCCGACCTGGTCTTCGCCGACTGGCAGGGCCTCCGGGCGGCCGCGCCGGACAGCAAGTCGCTCGACCGGGTCCCGCAGTACGTCGTGCAGTTCGCGTCCGACGCCGACCCGGCCGGGTTGCAGCGCGCCGTCAAGGCGATCGACCCCGGGCTCTACCCGAACGCCGGGACGACGGTCAACGCCGGTTCGGTGACGGTGATCAGCACCTCCGGCATCCTCACCCTGCTGCTCGGCGCCGTCACCGCGCTCGGCGTCTTCAACACCGTCGTTCTCAACACCCGGGAGCGCCGCCGCGACCTCGGGGTGTTCAAGGCGATCGGCATGACGCCCCGCCAGGTGAAGGCGATGATGATCACCTCGATGGCCGCCGTCGGACTGGTCGGCGGACTGGTCGGGCTGCCGCTCGGGGTGCTCGCCCACCGCCTGCTGGTGAGCGTCACCTTCGGTGCGGCCGGGATCGAACTCCCCGGCTGGATGGTGCACATCTGGTCGCCCGCGAACCTGGCCGCGCTGAGCCTGGCGGGTGCGCTGATCGCGGCGGCGGGCGCGCTGGTCCCGGCCCGGTCGGCGGCCCGGCTGACCGTGGCGGAGGTGCTGCGCGGCGAGTGAGAGCCCGTCGCGTTCCTGCTCGGCCCCGGCGGCATCCCCGCCGGGGCCGATCATTTATCCGACGGATATTAATTCCTATCGCAGGATGGCCACTTCAATTCAATCTTGGTTTGTGCGCGATTCGACTTCGGGTACTCTCTGACCGGCCGACCGGAATTCCCGGGTCGATTCGACGGGCCTGCGTGCGTGGTGGCGGGCGAAGGTGGGTGAGCGCATTGAACAGTTCGGCAGTTGACCTGATGAATATCGGTGACCAGCCGGATGCGGAAGCGATTCTGTGGTCGGTCTTCGCCCCCGAGGCCCGGGAGAATCCCTACGCCCCGCTCGCGGCGCTGCGCAGGATCACCCCCGTCCTGCACCACGAGGAATTGGACACCCGCTTTCTGACGGGGTTCGCCGAATGCCAGGCCGCCCTGGCCGGCCCGGCCTTCGCGGTGCCCGACCGGGCCTGGATGGAGCGGGAACAGCCCGAGTGGCAGGCCCACTCCGCAGCCGACATGTTCTACGCCTCGCTGCTCGGCACCAACGGAGCCGCCCACGAGCGCCTGCGCGGCCCCCTGGTGAAGGCGTTCGGGCCCCGGCGGACGGCCGCGCTGTCCGCGGCCATCGAGCAGACCGTCGACGAACTGCTCGACGGCTTCGCCGACGCCACCGCCGACGGCGGCACGGCCGACTTCCAGGAACTGGTCGGCTACCCGCTGCCGGTCGCGGTGGTCGGCCGACTGATCGGCGTGCCCGCCGCCGAGCAGGAGCGCTTCCACCGGCTCGGACGCGACGCCGCGCGCCTGCTGGAACCGGTGCGCTCCGACGAGGACTGGCGGCTCGCGGACGAGGCAGTCACCGCCCTGCGCGGCTACTTCACCGAACTGCTGCGCGAGCGCCGCGCCCGGCCCGCCGAGGACCTCACCTCGGGGCTGCTCACCCAAGCCGCGGTCGACCAGCATCCGCTGGAAGAACGGGAGTTGGTGGACGTCCTGGTACTGGTCTTCGTCGCCGGGTTCGAAACCACCGCCGGGCTGCTCGGGCTCTCGGTGCACGCCCTGCTCACCCACCCCGACCAGGCGGCCCTGCTGCGCGCCGACCCGGGCCTGCTGCCCGGCGCGGTCGAGGAGTCCCTGCGCTGGGACGGGCCGGTGCTGATGACCGAACGGCTCGCCACCCGGCCCGCCGAGATCGGCGGCGTGCACGTCCCCGCCGGCGGCAGCGTCACCGCCGTCATCGGCGCCGCCAACCGGGATCCGAGGCGCTACCCGGAGCCCGACGCGTTCCTGGTCCGCCGCCCCGAGCGGCACGTACTGAGCTTCGGCGCCGGGCCGCACTACTGCTTCGGCGCGGCACTGGCCCGCCTCGAAGGGGCCGCGCTGCTCGGCCGGCTGCTCGACCGCTTCCCCCGGCTCGCCCTCGCCGGGCCACCGGTGCGGCGCGCGTCCGCCTGCCTGCGCTCGTTCGACGCGCTGCCACTGGTGGCCGTCGGCTGACGGCCACCCGCCGCACGTGTCGTACCGCCACTCCCCGAAGGACGTGCCAGTGAACTACCTGCACCGCGAACGCGCCGAACTCGAAGCGCTCATGCCCGGGTTGGACCAGGCACTCGCCCGCCACCCGCTGACGGCACTGGAACAGGCACCCAGCCCGGCCATCGAGGAGTTCAAGAACGCCGGCGGCCCCGGCCTGCTGGTGCCCGCCGCCCACTCCGGCGCCGGAGCGAGCGCCCTGCAGGCCGTCCGGGTGCAGCGCGCCGTCGGCGCCCGCTGCCCCTCGCTCGCGGTCGCCACCACCATGCACCACTTCTCCATCGCCGGCCTGGTCGAAGCCGCCAAGTACGGCAACGGCCTGGAAGGGCTGCTGCTCGAGGCGATCGCCAAGGAACGGATGCTGGTCGCGTCCGGATTCGCCGAAGGCCGGCCCGGCCAGAACATCCTCACCCCGCACATCACCGCCGAACGGCGCGGCGACCGGATCGTCCTCAACGGCAGCAAAATGCCGTGCAGCCTCTCCCGCTCGATGGACCTGCTGACCGCCTCCGTCGCCCTCACCGGCGAGGACGGCATCCCGAGGCTCGCCGTCGCACTGATCCCCGCCGCCACCCCGGGAGTCACCGTCCGCCCGTTCTGGGGCACGCACATCCTGGCCGGCGCCGAGAGCGACGAAGTCCGGCTCACCGACGTCGAGCTGGACCCGAGCATGGTGGTCGCCACCGAAGTCACCGCCGACGCCGTGCCCGACACACTCAACGTGGCGGGCTTCCTCTGGTTCGAAGTCCTGCTCACCGCCGGCTACCTCGGCATGGCCAGCGCCCTGGTCGAACGCGCCCTGCACCGCAAAGGCGGCGGCGAGGACGACCCCACGCCCTACCTCGTCCCCGTCGAAGCCGCCATGCTCGCCGTCGAGGCCGTCGCCCGCGCCATGGCCGACGAGGAGTGGAACGAGGCCCTGCTGGTCCAAGCACTCACCGCCCGCTACGCCGCACAGGACGCCATCGCCCGCACCACCCGGGCCTGCCTCGCCGCCCTCGGCGGCATGGCGTTCATCGGCTCACCCGACGGCTCCTACCTCGCCTCCGCCGCCGTCGGCCTGACCTTCCACCCACCGGCCCGCAACAGGATGGCCCGCCCACTGCGGGAGTTCCTCGACGGCCGCGCCCTGCGGATCGGCTGAGCCGGTGGCACCGGGCTACCAGATCGAAGAGCTGCGCAGCGTCGAGGAGTTGCCACCCGGCGCCTGGGAACGGCTCGCCCCGCCCGACGACCCGATGTGGTCCCGGGGCGTGTTCACCGCGCTCGAACGCAGCCGCGTCGGGCCGGCCGGCTACCGCTACCTGACGGTCCGCCACGAGAGCGACCTGGTGGCCGTCCTGCCACTGTGCCTGTTCCGCGACCTGATGCTCGACCGGATCGTCGGCCCCCAGGAACGCCGCCTGCTCGCCCCGCTGCGCCGCGTCGCGCCCCGCCTGCTGCGGGTCCCGATGCTGTTCTGCGGCCACCTGCTCGGCCAGGGCCACCTGCTGACCGCCCGCCCGCTCGACGCCCCGGCCGGGCGCCTGCTGGTGGACGCCGTCCTCGACTTCGCGCGCCGCGAGGGACTCGGAACGGTGGTGTTCAAGGACTTCGCCGCCCCCGACCTCGCCCCACTGCGCGAACCGCTCACCGCCGCCGGCTTCTTCCTCGCCCCAGGCCTCCCCGACACCGAACTCGCCCTGTCCGCCGCCACCTTCGAGGAGTACCTGGCCGGCCTCCCCGCCAAGCCACGGCGCAACGCCCGCGCCAAGATCCGCCGCTTCCAGGCCCACCCCGACCTGCGGATCGAGATCCTCGCCGAATACGCGCACCTGCTGCCCCAACTGCTCGCCCTCTACCGGCAGGTGATGGACCGCGCCGACCAGACACTCGACGTCCTCGACCACGCCTTCCTCACCGCCCTCACCGGCCAGGACGACCCGTGCAGCCGCCTGGTGGTCTGCTTCGAAGGAGCGGAGCCCGTCGGCTTCCTGCTCTGCCTGTTCACCGGCGACGGCGCCATCGGCGCCCGGATCGGCCTCGACTACCGCCTCAACCACGACGCCGCGATCTACCACAACCTGCACTACGCGGCCGTCCGGCTCGCCATGGACAACGGCTGCCGACACATCCGCTTCGCTCAGACCGCCTACGAACCCAAGGTCGAGATGGGCTGCGCGCTGATCGAGCAGTGGCACGCCATGACCCACGTCCGCGCCCTGCCCCGCGCGGTGCTCCGCCGACTCCTCCCGGCAACCCTCACCGCCGCCCGCGCCGACGCGCTCGGACCGCACCACACCCAACCGACCCACCGCGAAAAGAGGCCCTCACATGCCGCGCGTTGAAGTGGAGCTGCCCATCGCCGTGGCGCCCGAGGACGCCTGGCCGGTCGTGGTGGACGTCCTCGGCTACCCCGACTGCATGGACAGCGTCGACTCCGTCGAAATCGTCGAACAACCCGACGAGAACCACCGCACCACCGCCTGGTCCGTCCGCCTCAAGGGCTCCGTCCTGCGCTGGACCGAGACCGAACTCATCGACCACACCGCGCGCCGCTTCGACTTCGAACAACTCAGCGGCGACCTCGGCGCGTTCGTCGGCCACTGGGCGGTGAGCGCCGCACCCGGCGGCGGCAGCACCGTCGCCCTGCACGTCGACTTCGACATCGGCATCCCACTGCTCGCCGACATGCTCAACCCCGTCGCGGCCGACGCACTGCGCGAGAGCGCCGCCCAGATGCTCGCCGCCCTCGAACAGCGACTGCTGCTCCAGGCGGTGAGCCGGTGACCACCGCCCCCGCTTTCGATCAGCTGCGCCGCCACTTCTCCCCGAAACTCGCCCTGTCCGGCGGCTTCGCCGGCCGCGGTGCCGTCGAAGTGGCCGCCGAAGGCTGCCGGGTGACGCTCTCCGACGGCCGCACCGCACTCGACTTCGGCTCCTACGCCGTCACCCTGCTCGGCCACCGCCACCCCGCCGTGACCGCCGCCGTGCACGCCCAGCTCGACGCCATGCCGACCGCCACCCGCAGCCTCGCCAACCCCGTCGCCGCCCAGGCCGCCGCCGCCCTCAGCGGCTACCTCGGCGACGCGCTCCCCAAGGTCTACTTCGGCCTGAACGGGGCCGACGTCGTCGAAGTCGCCGTCAAACTCGCCCGACTGGCCACCGGCCGCACCCGCGTCCTCGCCGTACGCGGCGGCTTCCACGGCAAATCGCTCGGCGCACTCGCCCTCACCCACAGCCCGCTCTACCGCACCGGCCTGCTCGGCTGCGCCGTAGACGTCGTCCACCTCGACGCCGACGACCCGCACGCCGTGGCCCGCGAAGTGGCGGGCGGCGAAGTGGCCGCCGTCGTCCTCGAACCGGTCCAGGGCGAGAACGGCGCACAGCCACTGCCCACCGAGACCCTGCGCCAGTGGTGCGAGGACGCCGCCCGGCACGGCACCTTCGTGATCGCCGACGAGATCCAGTGCGGCCTGCGCCGCTGCGGCGAACGCTCCGTCGCCCTCGCCGACGGCCTCCCGGTCGACGCCGTCCTGCTCGGCAAACCGCTCGGCGGCGGCGTCGTCCCGCTCTCCGCGCTGCTCTGCACCGAACGGATGTACGCACCACTCGCCGCCGACCCGTTCCTGCACTCCGCCACCTTCGGCGGCCACCCGCTGAGCTGCGCCGCCCTCCCCGCCGCACTCGAGGTGATCGAGGAACTCGCCGACCACGGACGCCAGTTGGCAGCACAACTGGACGGCGTCCTCGACGAGCTCCGGGCCCGCCACCCCGACGTGGTGCGCGCCGTCCGCGGCCGCGGCCTGCTGCGCGGCATCGACTGCGTCTCGCCGCACGCCGCCGGCACCACCCTGGTCGAACTGGCCGGCACCGGACTCCTGGTGTCGCCCTGCCTGAGCCGCCCCACCACCGTCCGGCTGCTGCCACCGCTCATCAGCACCGCCGCCGACATCGCCGAAGCGGCCACCCTGCTGGACGCCGCACTCGCGGCGACCGGACGAACCCTGCGCAGAACAGACGCCGGCTGACCACGGCCGGCACCGAGGCCGCACCCGCGGCGGAAGGAGCGAAGGAAGCTTTGCCCACACGAGAGGAACTGGCCGTCACGGTCAGAACGGTCATCTCCGACGTCCTCGGCACCGACCCCGCCGAACTCCAGGACCGCACCAGCCTGCTCGAGGACTACGGCATCGACAGCCTGGAACTCATGGAGATCGGCGCCCGACTGGAACGCGCCCTCCAACTGCGCATCGACCCGGGCGACCTGATCGCCGCCCGCGACGTCGGCCACGCCATCGACCTGCTGCGCACCCGGCTGGACACCGCCGTATGAACGGCCGCCACCCCACGGGCGGACACCGCGTCGCCGTCACCGGAATCGGCGTCAAGTCCCCGGCCGGCAACGGAATCGAGGAGGTCTACGCCGCCCTGCTGGCCGGCCGCTCCGCTACCACCCGGCTCGACCGCCTGGCCGACTCCGGCCTGCCCGTCCACATCGCCTGCCTGACCCCGCCGTTCGACGTCACCGCGTACCTCACCCCCCGCGAGGTACGCCAGATCGACCGCCCCGCGCAACTGCTGCTCTGCGCCGCCGCCGACGCGCTGGCCGAGGCCCGACTGCCCGCCGACCAGCGGACCGACCGTATCGGCGTCCAGATCGGCACCGGCATCGGCGGCCTCACCAGCATGGAGGACGCCACCACCGGCTTCGCCCACCGCCCCCGCGACCTGCCCGTGCACACCGTCCCCAGAACCATGAACAACTCGCCCGCCTGCCGGATCGCGCTGCGCCACGGCTTCCAGGGCGTCTGCACCACCTACTCCAGCGCCTGCGCCAGCGGCAGCACCGCCCTCGCCGAGGCCGCCCGCCGGATCCGGCACGGCGAACTCGACGTGGCGGTGGCCGGAGGCGTCGACTCCGCGGTGAGCACCGTGGTGATGGGCTCGTTCGCCCGGATGCGGGCCCTGTCCACCCGCAACGACGACCCGGCGACGGCCAGCCGCCCGTTCGACGCCGACCGGGACGGCTTCGTGATGGGGGAGGGTGCGGCCGTCCTGGTGCTCGAACGCTGGGAGGCGGCCCGCGCCCGTGGTGCCCGCATCCACGGCGAGATCGCCGGCTGGGCCGAGACCTGCGACGCCTTCCACATCGCCGCCCCGCACGAATCCGGCGAAGTGGCCGGCCGGTGCATGACGCAGGCCATCGCCGATGCCGGGCTGTCCGCCGCCGACATCGGCCACATCAGCGCCCACGGGACATCGACGGTGCCCGGCGACCGCGCCGAGGCCCGGGCGATCGACCAGTGCTTCGACGGCCAGTCGCCACCGGTCACCGCCGTCAAGGGCGTCACCGGCCACCTGATCGGCGCCGCCGGCGCGCTCGAGGCCGCACTCGCCCTGGTCTGCGCGGCCCGTGGCACCGTCCCGCCCGTCGCCAACCTGCGCAGCAGCCCCGAGGCGCACTGGGTGGACCTGGTGAGCGGCGCGCCGCGCACCGTCGCGCCCGCCCCCGTGCTGTCCAACTCCTTCGGGTTCGGCGGCCAGAACGCCTGCCTGGTGCTCGCGCCCCCGCTCTGAACCCCCGTCAGCTCAATTCGCGGAGCCAAACATGCGAGTCCTTCTCACCGGGGCGACCGGAGTGGTCGGCACCGAGTTCGCGCACCAACTGCGCGCCGCCACCGCCGCGCACGGCCGGCCCCTCACCCTCGTCCCGGTGGCGCGGCGGGACGAGACGGTGGTGCGCTGGCGGATGGGCGCCGAACCGCCACCCGCCGAACTGGCCGGGCACTGGGACGTCATCGTGCACGCGGCGGCCAGCACCCGCTGGACGCTGACCCGCGACGAGGCCGTCGCCGCCAACCTCGAACCGCTGCGCGCCGTCCTCACCCTCGCCGACCGCGACACCCACCTGGTCCAGGTGTCCACCGCGTACGTCGGCGGCGTCCGCAACCCCGAGGACCTGCGCGGCACCGAGTTCGAGGGCTACCGCAACGGCTACGAGTGGTCCAAGGCCACCTGCGAGGCGATCGCCCGCCAGGCCCACCCCGGCCCGCTCACCCTGATCCGCCCGCCCCTGGTGGTCGGCCGCCGCGGCACCGGCGAGATCGCCCGCTTCTCCGGCCCCTACTCGATCCTCCAGGCGCTGGTCTCCGGCACCGCCGCCGTGGTGGTCGGCGACCCGGCCGGCCACGCCGAGATCAGCTCCGTCGACGAGGTCGCGGCGGCCATGGTCGCCGCCGTCCTCGCTCCGCCGCCCGAGCAGCCCCGCACCGAGGTGATCGCCGCCGGCCCCGACAGCCTCGACCTCGACGAACTCCTCGACGTCATCTGCGTCACCCTCAACCGCTTCCGCGCCGCGCACGGCGTCGCCCCCATCGACCGCCCCCCGCTGGTGTCCGTCGACAGCTGGAACCGCTTCTTCCTGCCGCTCGCCGACCAGTGGCTCTCGCCCATCCAGAGCCAGGCCGTCAAACTGCTCGCGATGTTCCAGAGCTACACCAGCATGCGCCGCCCCTTCGACCCCACCTGGAAGGTCGCCGACCCCGCCGCCGCCATGGCCGCCTCCGTCCACCACTGGGCCGAACGCCGCCCCCGCCTCGCCCTGGCCCGCCCCGAACCGTGGACGCTGCTCACGTCCTGACGTCGCGTCAGCAGCCCCGGTTCGAGGGCGACGACCACGCTGCGGCCCGGATCGACGGCGAGACCGGAACGGGCGGCCTCCGCCGGCATCCTGGTCGGCCGGGTGCGCCGCCCGGCACGCCCGGCCGGTTGAACCTGCCGTCCGATCGGTGGACAGCCGTGGCCCACTATCCTAGCGCTAGGATAGTTTCCATGGACTCAGGCCTGACCGCCGCCGAGCTGACGCTGCTCGGGCTGCTGGTGGAGAAACCCCGGCACGGATACGAGCTGGAGGGGGTGATCGCGGAGCGCGGGATGCGGGAGTGGACCGAGGTCGGATTCAGCTCGATCTACTACCTGCTGACGAAGCTCCGGGAACGCGGACTGATCGAACAGGTCGAGGGATCGGCCGTCGTCGGCGACAAACGGCGCAAGGTGTTCGGCGCGACCGCCGAGGGCCGACGGGCCTGCGCGGCGGCGGCCGAGGCGGCGATCGCCGAACTGCACCCGCTGTACCCGCGCGTCCTGGTCGGCCTGGCCAACCAGCCCGCCATCGGCCACGAACAGCTGCTCGACGCCCTGGAGCGGCGCTCGCGGGCGCTCGCCGAACGCATCGAGCAAGTGGCCGAAGCCGCCGGGCCGCCCGTGCCCGATTTCGCGCGCGCGATCTTCGACTACTCGCTGGGCCAACTACGCGCCGAACAGGACTGGTTGGACCGTTACCGGGCATCGCTTGGCGGTGCGCACCCACAAGGAGGGGGACCGAGCATGGCACCGTACGACATCAAGAAGGACCTGAAGGAGTTCTACGCGCCCAAGAACACCACGTGGGCCGTCGTGGACGTCCCCGAACAGCAGTTCCTCGCCGTCGACGGCAGCGGCAACCCGAACACCGCACCCGCCCACGCCGCCGCCGTCGAGGCGCTCTACGCCGTCGCGTACACCCTGAAGTTCGCGGGCAAGCAGGCCGAGGGCGGCCGGGACTTCGTGGTCGGCCCGCTGGAAGGGCTGTGGTGGGCCGAGGAGTTCGAGGCCTTCACCAGCCGGGACAAGGACAGCTGGAACTGGACCATGATGATCAGCCTGCCCGGCTGGATCACCGAGCAGATGATCGACGAGGCCCGGCAGACCGCACTCGCCAAGAAGAAGCACCCCACCATCGCCGACGTCCGCCGGCTCACCCTGCACGAGGGCCCCAGCGCCCAGCTGCTGCACATCGGCTCCTACGACGACGAAGCGCCCGCCCTGCACCAGCTGCACCACGAGTACCTGCCGGCCAACGGCCTGCGGCCCGGCGCCAAGCACCACGAGATCTACCTCGGCGACCCCCGCAGGACCGCGCCAGAGAAACTGAAGACCGTCGTCCGCCAGCCGGTCGAACCCGCCTGACCGGTAAGGGTGTTCACGGCCCCGCGATCCGGTCGGCGTGCCGGCGGACGTAGTCGCCGACACCGGTGGCCGGACGCCCGGTGACCAGCTGCACGCCGTCGGCCCGGCGGTCGTAGCGGTTCTCGGCGTGCAGCCGGGCCATGGTGGCGATGTGCTCGAACACGTGGTCCGGCAGCCCGAGCGGCTCGAGGTCGCGGTCGATCCACTCGTCGAGCGGCACATCGGTGTAGCCGACCGGCCGGCCGAGGGCGGCGGACACCTCCGCGGCGACGGCGTCCCCGTCCTGCGAGCGCGGGCCGGTCAGTTCGTAGGTGCGGCCGAGGTGCGGCTGCGGCTCGGCCAGCACCTGCGCGACCACCGCCGCGACGTCGGCCGCCGCGACCGGCGAGGTCCGGGCGCGGCCGAGCGGCAGCCGGATGGTGCCGTCCCGGGCGATCGAGGACAGGCCGACCCGGAACAGCGGGTTCTCCAGGAACACGGTCGGCCTGACCTCGACCACCGGCAGCCCCGACCAGCCGAGGACCTGCTCCACCAGCCACTGCTGCCGGTGCTGCCGCGACTCGCCCGCCTCGGCCAAGTCCAGCTCGGAGACGGTCAGTTGCGACATGTTGACCAGTACCTCCAGGTCCGGCGCCGCCCGCGCCACGGCCGCCGTCGTGACCGCGGCCTGGAGGTACTGGGCCGACACGCCCATGCCGAAGTACACCCGCGTGCAGCCCGACAGCGCCTTCGTCACCTCGCCGATCCGGGTCAGGTCCGCGACCACCACCTCGGCGCCCGTCGCCCGCAGCGCCTTGGCGCGCTCGTCGTCGCGCCGCACCAGCGCCCGGACCGGCAGGCCGCGTCCGCGCAACTCCTCCACCACGGACCGCCCCACGGCCCCCACCCTGCCTGCGGCGCCGGTCACCAGAATCGGCTGCACGCGGGATCTCCTTCCCCGGCCTGTCGCGCCGTCAGACGGTCGCGGCGTCGATGACGAAGCGGTAGCGGACATCGCCGGCCTGCACGCGCTTGTACGCCTCGTTGACCTGGTCGGCGCGGATCGTCTCGATCTCGGCGGCCACGCCGTGCCGCGCGCAGAAGTCGAGCATCTCCTGGGTCTCCGCGATGCCGCCGATGCTGGAACTGCTCATGCTGCGCCGGTTGCCGCCCAGCGTGCGCAGGTCCACCGGCAGCTCCTTCTCGGGCAGGCCGAGGTTGACCATGGTGCCGTCCCGGCGCAGCAGGTCGAACAGGGCGGGGAAGTCGAGCGGGGCGGAGACGGTGTTGAGGATCAGGTCGAAGCGGCGGGAGAGCGCGTCGAAGGTCGCCGGGTCGGAGGTGGCGTAGTAGCGGTCGGCGCCCAGCCGCAGGCCGTCGTCCCGCTTGCGCAGCGACTGCGACAGCACGGTGACCTCCGCCCCGAGCGCGTGCGCGATCTTCACCGCCACGTGGCCGATGCCGCCGAAACCGACGACCGCGACCCGCTTCCCCGGGCCCGCGCCCCAGTGCCGCAGCGGCGAGTAGGTGGTGATGCCGGCGCACAGCAGCGGGGCGCCGGCGTCCATCGGGAGGGCGTCCGGGAAGCGCAGCACGAAGTCCTGATCCACGACGATGGTCTCCGCGTAGCCGCCGTAGGTCGGCCGGCCCTGCCGGTCGACGGCGTTGTACGTCCACACCGGGCCGTCGTCGCAGTACTGCTCCAGCCCCGCCCGGCAGTTGTCGCACGTCCGGCAGGAGTCGACCATGCAGCCGACGCCGACCCGGTCGCCGACCGCGAACTTCGTGACACTCCCGCCGACTTGAGCGACCACTCCGGTGATCTCGTGCCCCGGGACCATCGGGAAGACGGCGCCGCCCCAGCCGTCGTGGACCTGGTGGATGTCGGAGTGGCAGATGCCCACGAAGGCGATGTCGATCAGCACGTCGTGCTCGCCGACCGGCCGGCGCTCGACGGTGGTGCGCGCGAGCGGGGCGTTGGCGGCGGGGGCGGCGTAGGCGGCGACGGTGGTCATTCCGTCGGGTCCCTTCTCTGCGGAACGGGTCTGGGTGTCGGTGTGGCGGGTGAACCACCCGCGCGGCTACCGCCGATGGGGCGACGGCCGGTGACGTCAGGGGAAGTCACGGGGAAGTCACGGGGAACAGGGGCGGGTCTCGGTCCAGTCGACGAGCAGGCGGCGTTCGGCGAAGAGCCAGCGGCCGTGCTGCTTGACGAACACGTCCAGGTAGCGGATGGCGGCGATCATGACCGTGCGTTCGGCGTCCGCCCCGTAGGAGAGGTGGTGCGCCAGGCAGTAACTCTCGCCCGTCGCGCGGTCGCCGTCCAGGGTGACGGTGCTCCGACCGTTGAAGTGCAGGGTCGCCCGGTGGGAGTTCAGGTCCGCGAAGACCGGCGCGAGGGCCTCCCGGCCGCGCAGCTCCTGGGCCGGCTCGGCCGCGCCGGCGTCCATGTGCACCAGGAAGCGGGCGTCCTCGGTGAACAGGGCCTGCTGCCCCGCGGCGTCCCGGCGATCCGCGCAGCGCGCGTACGCGTCGACCAGTTCCCGGATGGCCAGCCGGTCGGCGGCCTCCTGCTCCGAGACCGGGGTGTGGACGGACATGGCGGCTCCCTCGGGACGGCGTCCGGTACACCTGTTACGACACCCCGGGCCCGGGCCGCCCGCAACGCGGACCTGTTGCTCAGCCGCGGAGGGTCCGCATCGCCGTCGCCCAGGTTCGATCAGGCCGCCGCCCGTGAGCTGCGGGAGGAGGCAGGGCTGGTCGTCGCCCCCGAGGAGCTGCGGCTGGTCCACACCGTTCAGGTCGGGGCGGGGTGGGACGGCAAAGGGCCGTTCCTGCTCTCGGTGTTCGCCGCGACGTCCTGGCAGGGCGAGCTGACGAACACCGAGCCCGACAAGCACCTCGCCGTCCGCTGGGTGGACGCCGTGGCGCTGCCCACCCCGATGTTCCCCACCTTGCACGCCGCCCTCACCGCCTACCTCACCGGCGGCGGGCGGGGCTTCTCCACCCACGGCTGGGACAGCGACGTGGATCCGCGCGCCCTGGTCGAGCAGTGACGTGTGTCGTGTGTCATCGGGGCGGGGCTTGACGGGCACTGCGGCCAATAGGTGATCATGGGGCGTCACCTGTGCGCCTACGTTCGAACGACAGGAGTCGGAGAGTGGGAACCCCGCTGGCAGTCGCTGCGGTACAGCCCAGTTGGGCCGGGGCGGATGTCCTGGCCAACGCGGAACTGCACGCCCGGGCGATCGTGCGGGCCGAGGCCCGACTGGTCGTCTTCCCCGAACTCTCCCTCACCGGGTACGACCTCGGTGCGCCGTCACTCGCCACGGACGACAGCCGCCTCCGGCCGATCGTGGAAGCCTGCCGCGCGGCCGGCGCAGTCGCGCTGGTCGGCGCTCCGGCGCGGGACGCGGACGGCCGCGAGTACATCGCCACGCTGGCAGTGACCGGCGAGAGCGTGACCGTGGCCTACCGGAAAATGTGGCTCCACGGAGCAGAGTTCGACCGCTTCACCCCCGGCGAGAAGCCGACCGTGCTCACCCTCGACGGCTGGCGGCTCGGACTGGCCATCTGCTACGACGCGGCCGTGCCCCAACACGCCGCCGACACGGCGGCACTCGGAATCGACGCGTACGTCGCCAGCACCATCTACGGCCCGGACTCCCACAGCCGCCGCGACTCCCACATGCGTGAACGCGCCACCACCCACGCCACCTGGGTCGTCCTCGCCACAGCCGCAGGCCCCAGCGGCACCTTCGCCCACACCTCCGGCGGCTCGGGCATCTGGACACCGAACGGAGACCTCGCCACACAGGCCGGCCCCGACGCGGGCCAGACCGTGGCGTTCAGTCTCCCCGCCCTGGCCAGCCGCGCCATGGACCTGCGCGCGGAACTGATGCCCCCGCCGGTGAGCCGGCCAACGTGACGCACCACCTGGAAGGTCAGGTTCACCCCGGCGCACTCCAGGGGTCGGCGGCCCACCCGGTCGACCACGGGGACAGCCCGCAGGCCAGCGAGGCGAGGACGAACCCGGCCGCGCCCAGGCGTCGCCGGTCCCTCCAACATCGGCAACCTGCTCGCCGGAGAAGGGATCCCGGCCACGGCCGGCTTCGGCGTGCCCTACGAAGGGCTGCACGGCACCGACGAGCGAGCACACCTCGCCGCACTGCCCCAGGTGTACGCCGCCTACCGGCAGGCCGTCCTGAGCCTGCTGTCCCAGCCGTAGCCGGCCGCGTCCCAGCCGGGTCCCGGATTCTCTCCACCGCGATCCCATCGAGGCCCCAACTTCAGCTCTGGGGAGGAAGGTTGAGAATCGGTGCCGGATTGACGGCGGTGGAGAACCTGCGGACTGCCGGCTGCCCCGCACGGCACCCGCGGTGTCCTGGAGCCGCCCATCCGGGATCCGGTACCGGTACCAACGTCCTCAGCGTCTGCGACAAGAAGGAGTGGCACCTCGTGGTCAGCAGCCTCGACACCCTCACAGGCCTGCTGCCCCGTCCCGCCGACGTCCATCCCAAGGACTGGGACTCGGTATGCCGACGGCTCGGCGCGGACCTCCCCGCCGACTACAAGGCCTTCATCGACACCTACGGCGGCGGCTACGTCGACAACTACCTGTGGATCCTCGAACCCGGCTGCGCCAACGAGTACTACGACCTCTTCGAGGCCATCGAGGAACGCGCCGAAGCCAACGAGTACCTGTGGTCCAGCAGCGAGCCGAAGCCCGCCCAACTCGACCACGCCGACGCCCGGATCATCCCCTGGGCCTCCACCGACAACGGCGAGTTCCTGTACTGGCTTGCCCAGCCGGGCCAGCACCCCGACCAGTGGACCGTCATGGTCAACGAAGCCCGCGGCCCCTGGTGGGAGCACTTCGACCTCACTCTCACCCGCTTCCTCGCCCGCTCCCTCACGGGCGAGACACGCTCCGAGATCCTCTCCGACCTCTTCCCTTCCGATCCTCACGACTTCCGGCCCTCCGGCCTCTTCGGGTAAGGGGCAACTGTCTTGCCGCCGGGGCGGTTCGGCCGGGCGGGTTTCCGGTCCGCAGGCGGCAATTGACCCATGATCTCCGGGCAGGATTGACCTCTGCGGCGGGCCATTCGGAACTCTGGGCTCGTGATCACGACGAACCCCCGGGCCTCGGGCGGTTCGACTACCTGCGCCTGCTCGGCCGGGTCATGCGTGGCGAGGCCGATCCGAAGGAGATCACCGAATCCGCGGAACGTTTCGACAACCACTACGTGGACAGCCCCGTCTGGTGCGCCGCACCGGAGGCCTCCGCCTGAGCGGCCGCCGGACCGCGCCGCTTCCGGTCCTGCGGGGCGGCGGTGCTCGGCGGCCCGGAGCGGCGGCCGGGCTCAGTCGACGTCGGCGTCGCCCATGACGTGGAGGAGCCGGGACAGGACTCGGAGGCAGGCGTCGATGTCGGGGCCGGTGAGGTCGTCGGCGGCGTGGCGGAGGACTGCGCGTTCGCGGTCGAGTACCGCGGTGATGGCGGTCCGGCCCGGTTCGGTCAGCCGGATGAGGGAGGACCTCTGGTGGGCCGGGTTGGGAACGGACTCGACCAGGCCTTTCGCGGCCGCGTCGTTGACCATGCGCTGGACGAACTGCCGGCTGAGCGTCTGCGCCCGCCCCATCTGAGGGACGGTCATGGGCCCGTGGTCGCGGAGCAGGTTGAGCACGGCGCGGATTCCGGCCGACAGCCCCTCGGCGGACATGTCCTGCTCCACCGTGCGGTGGGTGCGCCGGTACAACGGCCCCACCAGGTCGAACACCTCGGTGAGTCGGTCCGTCAGCTCTTCGGGCACCGGGCCGGTGTGTGCTTCGTCCATACCGCCATGATGGCACCCCGGTTGTCATTCTCCCGCAATAGTGACACCTTGGTTGTCATGAATGATCTGTTCTGGCTGGACACCGGCACCGGCAAACCCTTGGTCCTGCTGCACGGCGGCTTCCTGGACCACCGCATGTGGAACGACCAGATCCCCGCCCTCGCCACGCACTACCGCGTCATCGCGCCCGACGCCCGCGGCCACGGCCGGTCCGCCAACGCCACCGAACCGTTCCGGCACACCGACGACCTCGCCGCGCTGCTTCGACACCTGGACACCGGCCCCGCGATCCTGGTGGGCGTCTCCATGGGAGGGAGCATCGCGGTCGACACCGCACTGGAACACCCCGAACTGGTCAGCGCCGTGGTCGTCAGCGGCGCCGGAACCAGCGAGCCGGACTTCACCGACCCGTGGACCCTCCGTACCTGGACCACCTGGCAGACGGCGATGGCCGCCGGCGACCTGAACGCCGCCGTCGACGCCTTCACGCTCTTCGCCGCCGGACCGGACCGCACCCTCGACGAACTCGCCCCCGACGTCGTCGGCCGCCTGCGCGAGATGACCCACAGCACCCTGTCCAAGCACACCGCCGGCGAACCCGACCTGCGCATCCCCATCCGCGACACCTGGAACCGCGCCACCCGCATCGACGTGCCCGTACGGGCCATCAACGGCGCCCTCGACTCGCCCGACCACATCACCATGGCCGAACGCCTCACCCGCGCCGCCCCCAACGGGCACACCGTCACGATCGACGGGACCGCCCACTACCCCAACATGGAACGCCCGGAGGCCTTCAACAAGGCACTCGAAGACCTCCTGCGCACCCTGTGACCAGAGCCCCGCACTGGCTCCAACATGCCGCGTTCTAGGAGTCGTTGCCGCCGAGGAGGACGCGGTAGACGATCCTGGCGCCGTCGGTGCTCACCTCGGTGCAGAGGGCGCGACGGTCGAGCAACCAGCCGTTCGCCTCGCACCGTTGCCGGGGCCGGAGCCGGTCGGCGGCTGCCGCGGTCGGTACGCCGGGTGGGCCCGCCAGGTAGAGCGTGCGCCAGCAGGTGGCGGCGTGGCCGTTGCCGCAGCCCTTGCCGGTGTCGAGGACGGTGTAGCCGGGCGGCGGTTCCGGCATGGCCGTCCGGGACGGGATCCCCGCCTCGTGGAAGGCCACGAGCGCCAGCAGCGGGGTCGCGGCGAGGATGAGGCCCAACTGGCCGTAGAAGGCGATGCCCACCGCGCGGGACCAGCCGGCCGGACGCCCGGTGCGCCGGCCGGCGATCCGCCGGTCCAGCCGCAGGCCGATCAGGACGGCCAGTTCGGCGAGCGGCGTGTGGAGCAGGTAGAGCTCGGCCTTGCTGCGCGGGTGCAGCAGGTCGAACGCCACCGCGAGTACCAGCGCCAGCCAGAGCGTCAACGCGGCGGCGACGGCTGCCCGGAGCGGCGTGGGACGGGCGCGCAGCAGCCAGTGGACGAGCGGCAGCAGTGCGAACAGCACCCCGACGACGGCCCACGTCACGATCCCCGTGATCCGAAACCCTCCCAGCTGCGGACGACGGCAACCCGGGAAGTCGGACGCCCGGGAAGCGGCCGCCGGTTCCGGTACGACGGGCGCCGGCCGGACAGGGAGGTCGGCGGCTGTGGCCGCGCGACCGGCTTACGGCCTGCGCCCGCGTGGTCATGCGCGTCGAAGCTCCGGTTGAACAAGTCGCCTTGTTCTTCCAGAGCTTCGGGCCGTCACCGGGTGCCCGTGCGGTCGAGCGCCGCTCTCACGTGGTCACCGGATGCCGCGGGGTCTGCGGGGTCAGCCGGTGGTGCTCCAGCTGTGGGCGACGTCGATGACGAGTCGGTTGTCGAGTTGGAAGACCTCGAACGGCAGGCGTGCCCGGACGCCGAGGCCGAACTGGGTCTCGCCCTCCATGCTGCCGGCGAAGCGGGTGTCCACGAAGGTGCGGTGGCCGGTGAGGTCGACGCCCGGGAGCGGGTCGCCCGACCGGGCCGGGTAGACCTTCTGCCAGGTGGTGGGGTCGTAGGAGCTCGCGCCGACGACGATCTCCAGGACGGCGCCGCCGTTCACCGGGATCGGTGTGCCGGAGCCGGCCTGGTAGATGGTGTTGCCGTTCGTGTAGTGCACCCGGTAGGCGAGCGGGTTCTGCGGTGAGGTGCCCGGAACATCGATCACCAGGCGGTCGAAGCACTCGTGGGTACCGGTGCGGATGTTCGTCAGCGCCTGCGGCTGGTACGGGACGGTCCGGTCCTGCCGGTCGAGACTGCCCCACACGGCCTGGCAGTCGGTGGTGGCGGTGACGGCCGAGGCCGTCGGGACCGCGGTCGCCGCCACCCCCGCGGCGAGCATCACGGCAGCCAGCGCGGTGGTCCACCGTCGCATGTCGTTCCCCCTATCTGCGCCGGCCCCAGTGGCCGGCCCGCAATAACCCACGCGCCGGCGCGCGGAAAGGTATCGGGCATACGGGAACTGATCCGTTCCGCGTGGCCGGGCGGCCGGTCCACAAGCCTGTAGGTCCACAAGCCTGTAGGTCCACGAACACCGCAGGGGAGAAAACCTGACATGTCGACACTTCCCGAGGTCGCCACGCCATCAGGCCGCCGCCGCGTCCTCGCCCTGGGAGCGGCCCTCGCTGCCGCACCCTGGAGCACCCCTCCCGCCGCGCTCACCGTCAGGAACGGCAGCACCGTCACCCTGACCCGCACCACGCGGCTGCGTCGCCTCCTCGTCGAGCCCGGCGGCACCCTCACCGCCCCGGCCGGGCAGGTGCTGACGCTCACCCTCGACGGCGTGGAGACCGGCACGGAGCTGACCGTCACGGGCGGCGACCGGGCCCGGATCGCGCCCGGCGAGTACCGCGGCGGCGTGGTGGTCGGCGTGTGCGAGCAGAACGCCGTGCCCTTCCAGGGCCTCGAGTTTCAGCTCCGGCAGGCCCTGCACGTCACCGCCGACGGGCCGGACGCGGCCAGGTCCGTGCCCGCCGCCCGGCTCGGCGGGCGGGTCGGCGGGCGGGTCGGCCGGTCCGGCGTCGACGGTCTCACCGTCCGGTCCACCGGCGAGGTGTTCCCGGCGACGTGCGCACCATCAACCTGCTGGGCCGGGGCACGACGGCCGCCTACCTCGGCTGCGAACTCTCCTCGGAGGGCTGGGGCGTGCTCTCCAGCGACGTCGGCCAGGACTGCCGGCTGGCGGCCGTCAACAGCCGGGTGACCATCACTGGCCGGTCCGGCTACGGCGCCTACGCCATCGGGGACGCCGCCGAACGCTTTCTTGGCTGCGAGTTCGACGTCGCCGACCACGCCGCCGTCGTCCGCGGCGGCACCGTGCACTTCGGCGACAGCCACCGGGCCGCCGTGCGCGAGCTGAACGACGTCTGGGAACTCGGCCTGACCGAACGCGAGTTGACGACCCTGATCCCGTAGTCGGGGACGGTCCGGTCGCGGCGCTTCGGCGTGATGTGGCACGGCCCGGGCGCGGCACGGACCGACGGCGGCACCGTGTTCCGCACCGGGGAGGCCGTGTTCCTGAACAAGGGCCAGGCCGTGCGGATCGCCGTGGACGGTTTCGGACGGGCGGCAGGATCGTCGAGGAGCTGCCGATGAGCTTGCCGGCGTTGCCCTTCAAGGTGCACCGGTAGTCGTCGACCCCCGTGCCCCCGAATCCTGCGGTGGCGCTGCTGGAGAGGCTCACGACGAGGGTCGTGGTGCCCGTGCAGGTGGCGCTCGTGGGCTCGGTGGCCGTGCCTGTCGTGCCTGCCGTGCCTGCCGTGCCTGCCGTGCCTGCTTCGCCCGCCGGGGCGAAGCCGGTCAGCGTTCCGGTGGCCGTCAGGGCGAGCGCGGCGGCCCAGGTCCGGGGGCGGATTTTCGATACGGGCATTATTCCTCTTTTCGGAAATTCCGTGCTGGGGTGGATTCGGCGACTGCGAAATCCGGGCCACCCGCCTCTTGTTTGCGATGTCAGGTTCCGGCTGCGGAGGATTATCGGAACGGGCCGCCGACTTCCAGCCGATGGGGCAATTCTGATGACAAATCATTCGTCCGGGCGACTTTCCCGCAATTAATTTTCCTTCGCGCCGAGCTTTCGCCTACGATCGGTCTGCCTGGAAATCTGACGTCGGGAGGGAATTTCCGTGGGTGCGGTGCTGCTGCTCGGCGCGGATTCGCTGAGCGTCGAGGACGTATCGGATTTCGCCCGCCGACCGGACGGGTGGGACATCAGGCTGGACGAAGCCGCCGAGGACCGGATGGCGGCATCCGCCCGGGTCAAGGACGAGCTGGTCGCGTCGGGCCGGCCCGTCTACGGGGTGACGACCGGCTTCGGCGACAGCTGCGGTCGGCACATCGGCCCGGCCAAAGCCGCAGACCTGCAACGCAACCTCATCGCGGGCCACTTGGCGGGGAACGGCGAACCAGCCCCGGCCGAGGTGGTCCGGGCCACCATGCTGATCCGGGCCAACAGCCTGGCCCGGGGCTACTCCGGCGTGCGAGTCGCCGTGGTGGAGCTGCTGGCCGACTGCCTGCGCGCGGACATCCTGCCGGTGATCCCACAGCGCGGCTCCGTGGGGGCCGGCGGAGACCTCGTCCCGCTCTCCTACCTCGCCGACCTGCTGACCGGCCACGGCACCGCGCTGCACCGGGGCGAGCTTCGGCCCGCCGCCGACGCACTGCGGGAAGCCGGCCTGACGCCACTCCGGCTCGCCCCCAAGGAGGGCCTGGCGCTCATCAACGGCACGTCCTTCATGGCCGGTTACGCCGTCGCCACGATCCGCGCCGCCCACGAGCTGTCCGCCGTCACGGACCTCTGCACGGCGCTCGCCGCCGAGACGCTGGAGGCGAGCACGGCGCCGTTCGAACCGTTCCTCCACCAGCACAAGCCACACCCCGGGCAGTACACCAGCGCCGCGCGGGTCCGCCGCCTGCTGCACGGCTCAAGGCTGGCCGTCCGGCACGAGGACCGGGTCGGCGCCAACCCCAGGCTCGCCGGGGACGGCTACCAACTGCTGCGCTCCGGCCTGCAGGACAGGTACTCCGTCCGCTGCGCACCCCACGTCACCGGCGTCCTGAACGACACCCTCGGCTGGGCCGCCGACTGGCTGGACACCGAGATCAACTCCACTAACGACAACCCACTGTTCGACCCCGACACCGGCGAGGTCCACCACGGCGGAAACTTCTACGGCGGCCATGTGGGCCAGGCGATGGACGCCCTCAAACTCGCCCTGGCCAGCATCGGCGACCTGCTGGACCGTCAGACCGCCCTGCTGGTCGACGAGAAGAGCAACCACGGGCTGACGGCCAACCTCATTCGGCCGGTGCTCGACGCGGACTACGAATCGGGCCTTCACCACGGCTTCAAAGCCGCACAGAGCGCCTCCTCCGCACTGGCCGCCGAGGCACTGAAAAACACCATGCCGGCCACGGCGTTCTCCCGCTCCACCGAGTCCCACAACCAGGACAAGGTCAGCATGGCCACCGTCGCGGCCCGGGACGCCTGGCACACCGTCGAACTCGTCCAGCACATCGCCGCCATCACCCTGGCCGCCCTCTGCCAGGCCGCCGACCTGCGCGGCAGCGACCGCCTCGCACCGGCCACCCAAGCGGCGTACGACCTGGTGCGCACCGTCGTCGGATTCCTCGACCGGGACAGGCGGCTCGACACCGAACTCGCCGACCTGGCCGCACTGATCGCCTCCGGCAGGATCGGCGCACTGCTCACCACCACGGACGGCCACCTGACGGACGAACTGCCCGAGCAGGCAAGGAGGTCCGGTGTCCATGGCCACGCCTGAGCCCGCGCTGTCCGCGCCGCCGCTGTCTGAGTTGTTGGTGCGCGAGACGGTCGGCGCCGTGCTCGGCACCTCCCTGCACGAGTGGCCCGCCGACCGGCCGCTCGCCGAACTTCGGGACGCGATCTACGACAGCCTCGCCCAACTCGAAGTGCTCACCTGGAAGGCGATCGACCCCGCGCCGTGCGCCCCGTACGGGCGCAGCGGCGGCCTGAACCCAGGGGAGGCGGTGGGCGTTCGCGGAGGAGTCCGCCCGCGTCCGCCGCGCGCCCGTCCACGCGTACGTGCTCGGCTACGGCCTGGCCGGCGACGCCCACCACGTCACCGCCCCGCCACCCGACGGGGGCGGGCTGCGCACCGCGATGCTCGGCGCGCTTGCGGACGCGGTGCTCACCCCCGACGCCGTCGGTTACGTCAACGGCCACGGCACCGGCACCGGCACCCCGGCGAACGACACCGCCGAACTGAGCGCGATGCGGCCCGCCAGGTGGCGGAGCATCGCCACGCCCGAGCGGACCGACGCGTTCCTCGAAGCTCTGCGTCAGCAAGCCCCTGTACCAGCACCATGAGGGAAGTCCGATGGGCCGACTCGACCGCAAGACCGTTCTGATCAGCGGCACCAGCTCCGGCATCGGCCGGGCCGCGGCGCTGGAGTTCGCCCGCGAGGGGGCCAGGGTGGTGGGCTGCGGCCGCGACCCGGAGGCGGCCGACGAGACCGCCCGCCTGGTCAAGGAGGTGGGTGGCGAAATGATCTCGCTCGCGCCCGTCGACCTGTCGGTCCGGGCCGGGGCCGAGGAGTGGGTGGAGTACGCGCTGTGCGAGTACGGCGGCTTCGACGTGCTGTGCAACAACGCCTCGTCGATGCGCAACGCGCCCTTCGACCGGCTCACCCCCAAGGACTGGCATTACACCATCCGCAACGAACTCGACCTGGTGTACCAGTGCACCTCCGCGGCCTGGCCGCACCTCACCAAGCATGGTGGCGTGGTCCTCAACATCGCCTCGATCTCGGGCTCCCGCGGCGCGCTGTTCGTTCAGCAGGGCGCGCACGGTGCGGCGAAGGGCGGCGTGCTCGCGCTGACGCGGCACCTGTGCGGAGCCGGCGGCGCGCACAACATCCGGGTCAACTCGATCAGCCCGGGTCTGATCCGCACCCCGGCCACCGCACCGCACATCGACGACCCGGACAGCGGTGTCCCCGCCCTGCTGCGGACCATCCCGGCGGGCCGGCCGGGCCGCCCCGAGGAGGTCGCCAAGCTCGCGGTGTTCCTGGCCTCCGACGACGCCGCGTACATCAACGGCGCGGACTTCGTGATCGACGGCGGCATCAGCGCGATGGCCGGCTGAGCTCCGCCGCCACCTGACCGACCGCCCCCGACGTCACCCGCATCGAGGCCTACCACCAGGCGTTCGGCAGCGGACTCCACGACGAACTGTGCGACCTGGTCGCCACCTGCATGTCCGACTACGACACCGGCGGCTGGACCAGCCCGCACCTGCGCAGCTGACGCCTACGGCCGGTCCGCGACCAGGGGGACGGGCTGCCAACTGCCGTCCCAGTCCTCCTGCCAGCAGCAGACCTGGTCGCCGTCGATCACGGCGGCGGCCAGCAAGCGGCCGTCGCGGCCCAGGTGAAGAGCGGGCAGCGAGGCCGCCGAGCCGCCCAGCAGTTCGGCGTGCGCGCCGGTGTCGACGGCCAGGCCGTCCGGCGTCGCTTGAGCCCCGCCCCGGCCGCCCCGCAGGGTGACCAGCAGCGACTCGGTGCCCGGCGCGGGCGCGCCGTCCGGCTCCCACACGCCCGAGAAGTGCCGGGTGAGCGGGTGTACCAGTCCGGACGCGTCGAGGAGCCGGGCGGTCAGCTCGCCCCAGTGGTTGACCGCAAGAGCGGCCTGCCGGGCGCCCGCCGCGAGCATGGTCGCCGGAACCGGAACCGGAACCGGAACCGGAGCCGGAGCCGGAGCCGGAGCCGGAACGGGACCGGGACTGGGACTTGGACTGGGACCGGGACCGGCGCCGGGGGCGAGCGGCCACGTCCAGTGGGTGACCCGGCCCTCCTCCGCGACCACGACCGCCGGGGTGCCGTCGGCGTCCCAGGCCGCGGTGAGCACCCGGGCCGGCCACACGTCGGGGACGGTCTGCTCCTCGCGGCCGCCGTCCGGGCGCAGGCGCAGCAGGCACAGGCCGGTCGCCTGGGCGGTCCAGATCAGCGCCTCGCCGAACGGCGAGACCAGCGTGGCGAGCCCCCGCGCGCCGTACCGGACCTGCTCCCAGCCGTCCGCCTCGGTGCCCAGCCAGAGCATCTCGTAACGGTCGAGGGCGGCGGTGACCAGCCGCCCGGCGCCGTCGCGGACGACGGCCACCGCGCGCACGCCCTGCGGCCCGCCGCCCGTCAGGCGCGACGGTTCGGCGGAGGTGGACCAGCGCCGCAGGCCCTGCGGGCCGCCGGTGACGACGACCGGCCGGTCCCGGGCGTCGGCGGTCAGCGACAGGCAGCCGTGCCGCGGCGCTGGGCCGGCGGCGACCAGTTCGCGCAGCCGCTCGGCCCACGGGGTCAGTGGGGACGGGCGGCCCGCCGGGTCCGGGTCCAGCGCCCGCAGCAGCCAGTCGACGGCCGCGGTGGAGTACCCGGCCTCCTCCAGTTCCTCGCCGGTCAGCGCCGCGACCCGCGCCGTGTCGCGGATCCGGGCGTCCGGCACCAGCAGGATGCGGGCCAGCGCACCCACCGAGAACGCGTCCTTCGCCGTGCTGGGTGGAGCACCCAGGCGCTCCTCCTCGGCCGCCCCGAAGCCCGGCGTGCCCACCCTGGTTCGCAGCGGCCGGTCCAGCCGTGCCAGGAACGTCAGGTCGATCAGGTGGGGCCGCCCGGCGGCGTCCACCAGCACGTTGGCGTGCGAGATGTCCCGGTGCGCCCAGCCCAGGTCGTGCAGCTCGTCGACGATCCGGCAGAGCCGCACCAGCACGTCCAGCCGTTCGGCCGGGGCCGCGGCGGATTCCTGTGCCCAGACCTGGAGTTGCGGGCCGTCGACCCAGCGCGACACCAGGTACGGCACCTGCCCGCCGCCGGGCGCGCCGGGCGGGTGCGGGGCGGCGCCGACGAAGCACAGCGGCACCACCAGGCCGGGCACGGACAGCTGGTTGGCCCGGACCGCGCTGTCCTCCCAGCGCGCCCGCCACCGTTCGATCTCTTCCTCGCTCGCGCGCGGCCCGTGCGGCCGGAGGATCTTGACGGCGCACAGGTCGCGAGCGCCGTCCCGGTCGGTGCGCTCGGCCCGCCAGACCTCGCCCTCGCCGCCGGCCTTGACCCTTTGCAGCAGGCGGTACTCGTCCGGCCGGTGCGCCGGGCCGAGCGTCAGACCGGCCTCGAAGCTCACTCCTCACCCCGGTAGCGGAAGGCGAACGAGGCGGGTGGCGGGCCGAGGTCGGTGGCGTCGGGATCGGCGACGGGTGCGGGCGGTACGGGCGGTACGGGCTGTGCGATCGGACGCGGGGGAGCGGCCGGCGGCGGGGGCATCTCCCGGACATCGGCCAGGGCGGCCGCCAGCCGCTCCAGCAGGCCGGCCAGCTCCTCGATCCTGGCGGCGCGCCAGGCCGCGTCCTCGGCCCGGCCGCCCTGCGCGGCGGCCTCGTCCAGGAAACGGTGCAGCGCGTCCAGCGGCTCGCCGAGCCCGGGCGGGACGGCCGCGGGCCGGGCGGGCCGGAAGGCGGCGGTGAGGTCGCGGACGAACGAGCGCCGGCCGTCCTCGGAGTCGCCGCCGACCACCGAACGCGTCACCGCGCGCTTGACGTTGCGGGCGTCCAGCAGCGGTCGGCCGAACACCCGCTCGGACTCCGCGACGACCCGGGCCGCGGCAGCCGACAGCCGCTCAGCCTGCCCGGCCGTGCCCGGCCCCCGCCCCGCGGGCAGCGTCGGCTCCTCGGCGAGCGCCCGCAGCGCGGCCACCGCCAGCGGGTGCAGCGGACGGCCGCCGCCGCCCGCACCGCCCGCACCGCCCGCACCACCCGCGCCGCCGCCGGGGCGCAGCGGGACCCGGCGGGAGGTGCCGGAGCCGAGACCGGAGAAGTACTCCGCGAGCACCTCGAAGCCGCCGATCGCGGCGCTGTCCCCGCCGCCGACCCGGACCAGCTGGCCGAGCAGTTCGTGGTTGGGTTCCAGCGCCGTCCCGCCCCGGTTCCCGTCCCGCAGCCACCGCTGGTACATGTCGGACGTGCTGATGCCGATGGCGTGCAGGCGCACGCCCATGTCGCGGTGGAGGTGCTCCATCAGGCTGACGGGTTCCTCGGCGGCGTGGACGACCTCGCCCAGGCCCTGGTCGCCCTTGGGCGCCCAGTGCGCGCCGTCGCTGACCAGCACCACCAGCTTCTCGTTGCCCGGTTTGCCGTGGTGGTACAGCAGGTTGGCGGCGTCGTGCAGGGCGTTGCCGATGTTCGTCCCGGCGTTGAGCGGGCGCAGCAGCGTCACCGCCTGCCGGAACTCCTCGACGGTCTCCCCGGCGGACCCGGCGTCCAGCTCGGCCATGCCGCCGCCGCGCGGGAACACCTGCTGCGTGGTGTGGGTGAACTGCACCAGGGCCAGCCGGGAGACCCGTCCGCTCAGCTGCAACCGCATCGCCAGCAGGTACTGGAGGGCTTCGCGCAGCGCCTCCATCCGCTGCCGCCGCCGCGGACTGCCCGGGCGGCGCAGCGCCGAGAGGAAACCGCCGCCCTCGTCCAGGACGCCGGGGATGTCGTCGACGCTCATCGAGCCGCTGCAGTCGGCCAGCACCACGATGTCCACGCCGTTGCGGGCCCCGGACGCGAACAGCTCGACCTCGGTCTGCGCGGTGATCTCGCCCAGCACCCCGCGCCGGCCGCCCGCGTCGGCGAGCTGCACGCGGTACGGCAGGCCCCCGATGTCCAGCCACAGCTCGCGGTCGGGCTCGGCGGGCAGCCACAGCAGCCGGCCGGGCAGTCCGGCGCCGGCCAGGTCGTGCACGGCCGTGTCGAGCGGCGACTCGGTCGGCATCTCCAACCGGACGCGGCGCAGCGGCACCACCGGCGGCCGGTCGATCCGCCAGCGCTGCTCCGCCGACGACGCCTCCACGCCGAGCGCGGCGGCCCGGTCCTCGCCGAGCGCGACCACCCCCGCGGGGACCTCCGCCACCGGGACCAGCCGCAGTTCCGCCTCGACGGGCCCGCCGGCGCCGTCCAGCACCAGCAGCGCGGGCAGCCCGGCGGCCGGGGCGCCGGCCGGCGGTTCGGCGCGGGCGATCCCGGCCCGCTGCCCGGCGACCGGCCCGCCCTCGGGCACCGGGTACAGCCGGTGAGTGGCCGCGCTCGGCAGCGACTCGCTCATCGAGGCCCCCTCCGTTTGCCGTCCGCCAGCCGGATGTCCACGCCCAGCTGCTCCGAGTAGGACCTGATCCGGGAGCCCTGCGGGCCGATGAACCGGCCCTGGAGCTCCTGCGGCAGGTACACCCAGAGCAGCGCCGGCCGGCCACCGCCGGGCCCGCCGGTGCGGGCCGCCTTGAACTCCTGCAGCCGCAGCCCGGCGGCGATCTCCGCACCCCAGCGCGGATCCTGCTGCCTCAGCAACTGCTGCAGCGCGCGCAGGAGTTGCTCGCCCTCGACGGCGCGACCGGCCAGCGTGCCCAGTTCGCGGTCCCAGTCGGCCGCCGCCCGGTCGAAGGCCGGCCCGACACCGCCCCGGACCCGGTCCAGCGCGGCGCGGATCGCCCGGTAGTCGGCGGCGAGCTCGCGGTGGCCGCAGTTGCGCAGGTTGTGAGCGAACGCCTGGAGCGAGGGCACCCGCACGCCCGGCTTGCGGACCGCCCCCGCGCAGATCTGGTACAGCAGCCGGTCGGCGGGCAGGCCCGCCACAGTGCTGTGGGCCCGGCACAGCCCCAGCCCGACCCGTTCGGCGCCGAACACCTGCCAGCGGCGGGCGTGCCGGGTGCAGGCCTGCCGGTCGCACGGCCGGCCGGCCTGGTCGAGCCAGTCGCAGGAGACCGTGCCGACCGACGCGCAGCCGCGCTCCTCGCACACCGGGAAGGCCCGCCGGTAGCAGCCCGGGCAGTAGTCGGTGTCCGGATCCTGCGGATGGCTGGTCCGGTGCCGGGCACACCAGGCCCGGCGGGTACGGCAGTCGGCGCCCGCGCACCAGAAGACCGCGTCGGCGGCGCACTCCTGACAACGCGGACGGTGCTCCGGACAGCTCGGGGTGAGCGCGCCGCTCAGCAGCACCGCGTGGTCGACGCACACCAGGTCCGGCAGCCCGGCGTCCGAGCAGCCCCGGCAGCGGAACACGCCGTAACCGGCCCGGCCCGCCCGGTCGCAGGCGGCACAGCGGTGCACCAGCCTGGCCGGTTCGCGCACCGCCACCAGATCGACCCGGGTGTCCGGCGCGAGGACGGGGACGCCGGGGACGACCCGGAGGATCTCCAGCCGGATGGTGCCCTGCTCGGCGTCCCACGAGTGCACGGCGCCGCCGCGTACCGGACGGCCGTACAGGGTGGGCTCCAACTGCGCCCACAGGGCGGCCAGTTCGTCCTGTCCGCCGATCGGCGTGGACCAGTCGCGCAGGTCGAGCACCGCCTCGACCTGACCGGTGGGACGGTCGGTCATGAGCCGTCCTTCCGCCGGGGGTTCGGGTTCTGCGGGCGCCGGACCTGGCCCTGGCCCTGCCGCCGCTGGCCCTGTGGCCGACGGCCGCCCGGCTGGGAGGGAGACCTGGGACGGCCGGACTGCTCCCTGGCGCGGGGTGCCGGCGCGACGCCCTCGGCGAGAGTGCGGCGCCAGTCGCTCAGCAGCAACTCCAATACGCCGGGGGAGTCCTGGGCCAGCCGGGCCGCCAACTCGCCTCCGGGGCGCGGATCGCGGAGCAGCTGTTCGGCGTGCTGGGCCAGCGGCCCGCTGCCGCGGCCCTCCCGGGCGGTGCGCAGCAGCAGGTCCCCGGTGCGCAGGCCGGGCAGCCCGAACGACGGCAGCTCGACGGGGGCGAGCAGCGGCAGCAGCTCCTCGGCGGTCGCGTCGAGCAGGCCGAACTCCGGCACCAGATCGGTCAGCAGCCGCCGGGCCACGTCGCGGGCGGGCCTGGTCCGCTGCGCCCGGCCGAAGTCCGTCGACTCGGGGGCGAACCGGGCGCGCAGCCCGTGCACGACCGCCCGGGCCCGGTTGGCCTCGATCACGCTCTGCGGGATGTTCCGTTCGCGCTCGCCGGCCCGGACCGTCCGCCGGGCCTTGAGCGCCAGCGCCGCGAACAGCAGCGCCTGGGCGCGCAGATCGGCCAGCGACACCTGGGCGTCCACACAGCGGACCAGCGCCTCGGCCGGTGCGCCGGACGCCGCGGGCAGCGGGGCGACATCCATCCGCAGCAGGTCCGCGATGCCGTGGCGGCGGCGGAGTTCGGCGCGGACGTGGTGCAGGTGGCGCGGGTCGGCGGAGGCCAGGTAGCGGGCGGCGAGGTGTTCGCGGGAGTCGGCGAGCCGCCGCGAGCCGACCGGATCGGCCGGGCCGCCGATCCGGGCCCGTCCGGTCAGCGCGATCAGCGTCGGGCTGTGCCGGCGCAGCAGGTTGCAGAGCACCTCCTGCTCGGCGTCGTCCAGCACCGCCAGGCCGTGGAGGTCGCCGCCGAGGGCCGGCAGCGGGCCCGCCGGGGCGAGGCGCACGCCGGGGGCGTGCAGGGCTCCGCCGAGGGCGCGCGCGGTGTCGGCCAGCGCGGACAGGACGGCCCCGAGGTACCCGTACGCCACCTCGCGGGCGCCGGGCGTCCCCAGCCAGACCCCCGGCAGGGCGACGCCGAACAGGCCGTCGGCGCGTCCGTCGGCGCGTTCGTCGGTGCGGAGTTCGGCGGCGGGCAGCGAGGGCGGAGGTCCGGGCAGCCGCACGGAACGCAGCAGCGTTGCGGTGTCCGGGCCGGTCACGGCTACCCCCTTGGTGAGGGACTGCCGTGCGGGCCCCACCCGGGTCAGGCTCACCAGCATGTCTTCAGGTTATCCAATCGGGCTGCCGCTGTGACCAGTTGACGCAGAATCAGATCCCCTCGCAGCGGCGGCAGTTCAGTCGAGAAAGGTCCGGCTGCCGCCCGCGCCGTCCAGACCGGGCGGGGCCTGCTCCTCGGCGCTGAGGTGCAGGCGGCCCGACAGCCGCACCGCGACGGCGGCACCCAGCACCAGCCGGTCCGACTCGGCGAACGGGACCCGCTCGCCGGGCTCCAGCCTGCGCCCGGAACTCCGGTGCAGCACCGTCCCGTTCCCCGACCCGAGGTCCACCGCGAACGCGCGCGGGCCGTTCGGCGTCTCCTCCAGCGAGAGCATCAGA
The DNA here is from genome assembly GCF_043200475.1 of Kitasatospora sp. NPDC048407. Lineage (NCBI taxonomy): Bacteria > Bacillati > Actinomycetota > Actinomycetes > Kitasatosporales > Streptomycetaceae > Kitasatospora > Kitasatospora sp. NPDC048407. The sequence goes on from NZ_JBICXW010000002.1 coordinate 265,187, forward strand.
TGCCGCCGGCTCACCCGCCGCACCTCGCGCGGCGGCCGCAGCTCGGAAGCCGTCAGATTGATGCCGTGGCTCAGATCGCCGCGGCCCAACTGCACCGCGCTGCCCACACTGATCGGGAACCGCAGGAACTCCGCACCGCCGGCGGCGTCCGAGAGCACGAACAGCCGCCCGGCCCCGCGCGGCCCCGCCTCCTCCAGCGGACAGCCGCAGCAGGTGCACACCACCTGCCCGCCCCGGTCGATCGACGGCCAGTCCAGCAGCCGGTCCGGCCACAGGAACGCCTTGACGCAGCCCCGCGTCGTGCACCGCCAGTGGCTGCGCAGCACCTGGTCGTGCGCCGGGACGCGGGTGTCGATGTGCTGCCCGTGCTTGAGCTCCTTGTACTCCAGCGCCCGGGAGACCACGTGGTCCGGCTCCGGCCGGATGCCGCTCGGCCCCAGCCGCGCCGTGCCGCCCTGCCACTCCCAGCCGAGGAAGCGCCCGGGGAACTCCTCGATCCAGGGATGCTGCCGCCGCAGGTCCCTGAACCGGTCGTCGCTGATCACGAACCAGCCCCGGTCACGGGCCAGTTCGAGCAGCACCGGGTCGGCGGTCGGCGCGAAGCGCAGCTCGCCGGAACGCTCCAGCCCCCGCAGCGCCTGCCGATCCTCCGCGGACAGGGCCCGCCGCAGCGAGTTGTCGGCGACCAGCACCAGCGGGGCGTGCGCACCGTACTGCCGGTGCCAGGCGTCGCGGACCAGCTCCAGCCGGGCCAGCAACGGAAAATGCCGGCTGAGCGGCGGCAGCCGCCCCGACCAGCACACGTTGGACACATCGACCACAGCTCCGACGCCGGTCGGCATGCGCTGCACCGCCCCCCGCGAACTCCCGTTCCGTACACAGGAGTTCATCAAGCTAGCAGTGCCCGGCCGACAGGGACAAGGCCCAACCGCCGGAACGGTGCGGCTGTGCACCGGCAGTTCCGGAGCTGCCCGGTGCGGCGGAGGAGTACCCCTGTGGCCACCGGTCGTTCGCGCCACCGGGCCGCGTCGTGACCGCGACCGGGCCTGCCGGCGGGCCGGCAGATTCACTGCTGACCAATACCCACGATCGGTGATATCAGCCGACCAATTGTCGTCACCCATTTGGCGGGCTCGCTGTTCGAATAGCGAGGGCTACGCTTTACATTGCTTCGCCGGGGGAAATTTCCTAACGCCTCCACCTGCGGAGCCCGGCACCTGGTCATATTTTCCAGAGGCCTCGCAAATCGAACACAAGAGGGGATGATCGCCATGGCGAACTACCGGAACGGCATGCCGGCCGATACGATCGACGTCACCTGGATCAAGAGCACCGCAAGCGCGCCGACCGGACAGTGTGTGGAACTCGCGGTCGTGGAGACCCGCGACCTCGTGGTCCGGAACTCGCGAGACCCGCAGGGCCCGGCACTGCTGTTCACGCCCGGCGAGTTCGGGGCCTTCGTGCAGGGAGCCAAGCGCGGGGAATTCGACCACCTGATCGAGATTTAGCATTTCTGGGCGAACTTGGTCTGTAAACGCGCGGACCCCGATTGTGGGAAGATGAGACCGACTATTTGTCGGCTCGCTCACACCGTTGGGGTCCGCGTGTCGGATTTTGGCAGTTCTGAGGCAATCGTTCCGATCGGTCGGTCGAGTGCCGATCCGAAGAAGAACCCGATGGTCGCAGCGGTGGTGCTCAGTGCCACGCTGCGCTCGCTGCGGATCGGCCGGGGAATGAAGCAGGGCGACGTTGCCCGCGATACCCGGATGTCCGCTTCGAAGCTGTGCAAGCTGGAGAGTGGAGACCTGCTGCCCCAACGGCAGGACGTGGATCTCCTTGCCGGTGTCTACGGCGTCAGCCCCGGGCAGCGGACGTGGCTCGGGATGCTCACGGATCTGGCCCGCCAGCCTCCGGAGTGGCAGCAGTCGGGCATCACGGTGCCGTTCTTCATGTGTCAGCTGGTGGGGCTGGAACCCGCGGCGGAGCGGCTGTGGACCTACGAGGCCGATCTTGTTCCCGGGCTCTTCCAGACCGAGGCGTACATGAGGGCGGTGATGGCCAGGAGCCAGCCCGCGCTCGGTCCCGACGAGATCGAGGAGCGGATCGAGGTCCGGCGTTACCGCCAGGATCGCCTGTTCTCCGAGGTGCCGGACTGCATCGCCGTCTTCGACGAGAGCATCCTGTGGCGCCGTATCGGCAGCAGGGAGACCATGGTCGAGCAGCTGGAACGCCTGATCAACATCACCTGGATTCCCCAGGTCCAGATCCGCATCGTCCCGCTGGACGGCGAGCATCAAGTCCTCACCAACGTCTGCTCGCTGACGCAACTCGAGTTCGGCCAGGGCTCCACGGGGCTGCCCTCCGTCATCTACCTGGAGACCGACGAACAGAGCAAGTACTTCGTCAAGGGTGAGCGGGCGCGGGGGAACGTGCCGTCGTACGAACGCTACGCGGCCACGCTGCTGAAGCTCATGGCGGACGCCGCCGATCGCCCCAAGAGCCGGAAGATCCTGGAGGAGGCCCGGCAGCGCTTTGCTCGCTGACCGGGCCCCTGCTCAGCGAACCCGCGCGACTCCGCCGAACTCCAACCACTCATGGGTCTGTTGCGGCCGGCGCAGATCGGAGTCGGGGCGCCAGTCGGTGACGTCCACCAGGTAGGGATCGAGAACGGACAGGCCGTCGAAGTACCGGCGGACGTCGTGCTTCTCGCGGACCCGTCCCCAACGGCCGCCCGTGTCGCGGTTCATCAGGCCGGTGACCTCGTCGCGCACCCGCTCGTCGTCGCTGACCAGTTGGCAGATCACCAGGTAGCTGCCGGGGGCGAGGTGCTCCCGCATGCGCCGGATCATCGCCGCGGGGTCTTCGTCGTCCTTCAAGCAGTGGATCACCGAGACGTACAAGGCGGCGACGGGCCGGCCGAAGTCGATGAACCCTCCCCGGGAGGCCTCCTCGACGATGCGGTCCGTGTCGGTCATGTTGGCCTCGATGAACCTCGTCCCGTCGTTCACGTCGAGCGAGGTGCGGCCGTGCGCGATCACGACAGGATCGATGTCTATGTAGGTGACCCGCGCGTCGCGGTGCACATCCTGCGCGACTTGGTGCACGTTCGGCCTGGTCGGCAGCCCCGAGCCGTGGTCGATGAACTGTCTGATCCCGCACTCGCGCGCCAGGAAACGGACGACGCGTTCCAGGAACCATCGATTGTTCAGAGCGAGATCGCGACTGCTGGGCGCTATCGCCAGGAGCTTCTCGCAGGCTTCGCGGTCCGCTTCGAAGTTGAGTTCCCCGCCCAATAGCCAGTCGTACATTCGTGCTGCGCTCGGGCGTGATGTGTCGATGGCAGATGACTGCCCATTCTCACTACCCACGGTGCCCCTTCCGTGGCCGGAGCAACCCGGGGGATTCCCCGAGAGCCGGGGTCTAATCGTAGGCAGGAGCATGGTCCCGCACCATGCCCCCATCCGAGTGGCGGGGACGACTCGATGGCGCAAACCAGCGAGAGCCTGGCGGATTTCCGCAGGTGATTCGCCACCTCGCGCGCCAGGGCGCCCCTTCGGCGGGCCGGCAGACGGCATATGCCATATCGACGCGCAGTGCTATGTGCGGGCAAGCATGCGAAGCGCGAGCCGCCACTCGACCTCCACGGCGCCCTCACCGATCCCCATCAGCCGGGAGACCTCCGGAACGCCGAGTCCCAGCCGGTACCGCAGGAGAACCACGTCGGCGGCGGCCTCCGGAAGGGCCGAGTGCAACCAGCCTTCCCCCCGCCGGCTCGACGCGGCCCGCGCCGACACCGCGCCCCGGAGCAGCGGCCAGCACTCGGCCATCGGCTGGGGGCAGCCCAGCAGGGCCTCCCACCTGGCCTCGATGTACCCGAACGTCCACGCGACGGCCTCGGACCCGAGCCCACCGTCAGCGAGCCGCGCCCGGGCGTACCTCCCGTAGTCCGGCCCGTAGAGCTGAACGAACGCCTCGAAGTCGCACCGCGGCCGGAGGGATCGCGCGCGAGCGCCGGACTCCTGCCGGCACCCCACAGTTCTGGTCGAGGAATGCGACCACATGTCTCCGCCTGCCGCTCGTCAGTTCTCTTCCCGTACGCACGCACGGGACGGCCCTCCCCCGAACCGGAGGACCGCCCCGCAGGTTCAGACCACCCGCACCCACCTGACCTGGAGAACCACCTCCCTGGTGTACCGGAGCAGGCACAGCAGCAGCACCGCCCGGGAGGTGGCGATGGGTTCGCTTCCCAGCGCCACCCAGCTGATGAGAAGAACCGCCAGCACGCCGCTCAAACGCGCGGTGACGCTGATTACCCCGAACGAGGGCAGGGCCCGGTTCGGCGGGAAATTTCTGGTAGCTTTGGCGAAATCGAGAAACGGCAGGAATAGACGCCGCCCTCGGTGAAATGGTTCGAGCATTGCCTGTTCTCGTAAACCTCGACCGATTCGTACGGACCCCGGGCACGATGGGGCGACCGAACCCGGGGCCGTGCCGGCTGACCGGCACAGGCATCAACCTACCGGCGTTTTTTGCGGATCAGCGGGTTGAGGGCCGTTCACTCAATTTCTGATTGTGCCGAGCGAAATCCGACCGGCAGGATCGCCTGATCCGGTCAAGGCTGGTCGGCAATGAAACCCGGTGGTCATTTTGTGGCACTGGCCGCGACAGTCTGGACGGCTTCACCCCCGAAGGGGGCGGCGGTGCCAACGGGATGAGCGTGCAGGCGCCGGTGAGGACGAAGGCGCATCCGGTCAGGGCGAGGAGGACTCCGGTCAGGCGTTGGACGGCGGGTCTCGCCGGTGGGGGGAGCGCCGGGAGCCGTGCTCTGTTCGGCTCGTGGCGGAGGTGGCGGGAGGACTCCATGGCCCGGTAGTCCGCAGCCCACAGGACTCCGAGTCCCACAGCGAGGAGTCCGAGTGCGATGAGGACCACGCCATCGACGAGGTGGGACGAGGTGTCGACCGGTCGGGCGAGAGCGCCGACTGCCCTCGTGCCAACCGCGATTCGCATCGTCGGACACCTCCGAGTCTCGGTGGGGGCACATGGCAGAACGGCCTGGCGGGATTGCCAGGCCGTTGTCGGGAAGCCACCTCGCCCGCCTCGCCCAGCTCACCGGCCTGTCCACCGAGCCGCGCGGCCGGGCCGTCCGGCTGCCGCCCACCTGCTGGTATCGCTTCGCCCGGACACCACCGAGGCGTTCGCCGGCGCCACGAGGCTGTCCCTGCCAGAGGCCGAGGCGCTGGGACTCCGGCAGTACTGCGACGTCTACCCGCCCCTTGCCGACGCCGGGCTTCAGACCGGGCGCGTCCTGCAGAACCCCTGGGCATCCTCCGCCTCAACCAGGTTCTGCCCGACCTGCCCGGCCGATCGAGTCAACCGCCCCCGGTGCCACCGACCGGTCGGATACTCCGAGGCCAGGAACCGATGCCGAGCATCTGTTCCATCCCGGCCTCCACCCGGCGCTGGAGTGCAACTTCCAGAGCCGCCGTCGAGCCGCGCAGCTCCACGTCCCGGCCGTCCGGCTCGAGTCGAAGCACCCTCAGATCGCTCACGCATCCCCCGTCGTACGACCGTATGAGGGGCCAATCAAAGGCAGCGGTTGTGTATTTCGCTTCGGCTCCCGGTGTGCTGGTCCGGGAGGACGGGGCGTGGTGCTGATGAACCAGTCTGCGCCGAGGCCGATTTGGCCGATCGGGGGTCGGTGCGGGGTGGCCCGCGACCGGCCGGGTACTGGCCGTTGTCGGCGGCCCCGGCGGTGACCCCGCCGTCGTCCGCGGCGCACGGGATGCGGCGCGTGCCGCGGGCCTGCTGCCGTTGGTCGTCGCACCCACCGGAGCGCCGCCGGCCGAGAACCTCACCGTGCAGCGGACCTTCGGCGCCGCCCGGTCCATCGAGTTCGACGCGATCCTGGTGGCCCACGCTCCCGAGCCGGGGGCGGACGACCGCGGCGTACGGGACGCCAAGTCCGGTGCGGTCGCGGGCGGGCAGCCGGTGCTCGACTCCCGGGTCGTCCTGCTGGTCAACGAGGCATACCGGCACGCCAAGCCGCTCGCCGGCCTCGCGGACTGCCGTGCCCTGTGGGCCGCGGCGGGAGTGGACCCGCAGGCGCCGGGCGTGTTCGTCGAGACGGACGCCGGACGGGCCGTCACGGCGCTGGCCGAGCAGCTCGCCACGCACCGGGTCTGGGAGCGCTTCCCCGCGGCACTCTGAGCCGTTCTGCTCCCGCCCGCCGCCGGGGCCACCCGCGTGGGCGGGTGGGAGCTCTCGTGCAGCCCGCGCGTGGGGGCGCAATCGCCCTACCGGCACGTACAGCCGGTCACCAGCGGTACCAGCGGGCCCGACCGGATCCGGAAGCGCTGCGGACGACGAACCCGAGCAGCCACAGCACCAGCACGGCCAGCGCGACCCACCACAGGACGTGGACGGCGAAGCCTGCCCCGAACAGCAGAAGGATGATGAGCAGAACGAGCAGCAGCGCCACCATGACAACCACCTTTCTCGTTCCGGCTTGTGCCCGGCCGGGTGCGAATGATGCGTGACCGTGGCGGACGTTGCAGGGGTCCGAGCGGCGCGGCCGGACTTGAAAATCCTGAAGGCCGCATCCAGGCGGAGGAGCGCCTGCGACGCAGAAATCAGGGTTCAGGTCTGAGCGGTGATGGCGGCACACAGGACCGCGATGCCGGGGGCGAGCCAGGCCGTGTAGTCGCCCAGGCGGCCGGAGTGCAGGCGGCGCAGCGACCGGACGATCCGGGTGAGCGGATGTCCAGAAGCGAGCCGGGGCACGCGTCGGTGGACAGTGGCCACGGCGAGCGCGACAGCCAGACCGGCGGACAGCATGCCCAGCAGCACTCCGGTCCAGGTCCAGGCAGCGGCTGGTACGGGTAGGTGCTGCGGGCTGTCGGGCCCGGCGGTCACGACGGCCGAGTAGCGAGCGGGATCGGTGAACAGTGCCGCTCCACGGACGAGCGAGTCGGCGAAGGCGGGCACGCACCCCGCAGCGAATGCGAGAGCGAGCAGGATCGCGGGGACAACGATCATGGTGGGCGGCAGGGCGCGCTGCGCGGTGCGGATCTCGGGTTCCTCGCCCTCGCCGGTGGTCTCCTCCTCGTCGGTCCGGCCGCGCACGGCAGGGCCCACGGCCCAGAAGATCCGCAGCGCGACGCGCAGCACGGCGGCGCCAGTGGCAGCGGAGGCGGCGACGAACACCGCGGGGAGCCAGGGCTGCCAGTGGCCGGCGGCATCCTCACCGAGGGCTTTGCCCAGGCCGGTGCCGAACGGGGGGAGCCCGGCCAGCGCCAGCGCGCCGATGACGAACAGCACGCCCACCAGCCGCTGCTTCCGTGCCTTGCCGTGCAGGCCGTACTCGGAGACCAGGACAGCCAGGCCACGCAGCGCGGCCAGGGGGAGAGCGAGCGTCGCTCGTGCTGCGCCGCGCACGCCGTGAAGATCGGCTGCGGCGGCCGGCCTCACCCGGCGTGCCGCGAACGCCGCACCCACCGAGGCGATGCCGGCCACCAGCAACTCGACCGCAGAGACCGAGCTGATCGACACGACCGTGATGCCGAGCAGCACTACGGACCACGCCGTGATCTCGATCCCCGCGCGCACCAGGCCGTCCTGATTGCTCATGCTGCCCATGGTCGACCGCATGAGGGGCCGTCAGCATGCGGCCGGGGACCGACGTGAGCGGCTGTCACCGCGTGGCGCAGCCCTCCGCAGGCTCGGGCGCTTGTCGCGGTCGGACCCGCAGCGGTGTCGCCGCGTCGGGATCGGTCGACATGAGAACTTATCGACCGAGGGCGTGTTCGAGTTCCTGCTTGTTCATCTTCGAACGGCCGTGGATGTTGCGTTGCTTGGCCTCGTTGTACAGCTGCTCCTTGGTCGGGCCCTGCGAACCGCTGTGGGAACGCAGGCCTCCGCGCCGGGAGGAGGAGATGTCCTTGACCGAACTGCGACTGGCGGTCTTCGACTCGCCGTGCTGGGCACGTTCCTTGTTCACGGTGCGGGCGGCGATCTCCTTGGCACGCTTCTCGCTCTCACCGCGATCCAACGCACTCTCCTTGATGTGCTCGTACTGCCGTTCCCGCTTCTTGCTCGAACCAGCAGGCATGGCCACTCACTCCTGTCGATGTGACTGCGGGACGCACCCGCCCCGCAGCTGTGAAACGAACCCCGCGCAGCGTTCGGGCAGACCCTTCCCCACCCGGCCGGACACCCGCCGCGCTGCGCCGGCGAAGGCGCCAAGGGCATGGACGGCCCGCTGCTGGCGGCATCCTGCACGGGCCCGGTCGTCGAAGCGGCCGTGGGCACCGAAGTCCTGCGCGGAGTCCACCGGGGCGAACAGGTTGTCCGGGTCGCCCGGCCGGCGGGGCTGGTCGGTCTGCTGGGCCTCGAAGCCCGTGCGGGCCAGGTACCGGTCCAGCAGACCCGGCACGACCGCGTTGGCGAGCAGCGTCGCCACCGTGCTGCCGCCGACCCAGTACTCCCTCCGCCCGGGATGCCCGGCCGCGAACAGCACGGCCCGGGCTGCGACTTCGGGCTGGTAGATCGGCGGAACCGGCTGCGCCCGCCTCGGCAGACGCGAGCGGACCCAGTCGAACTGGGGGGTGTTCACCGCCGGCATCTGCACCATGGTGGTGCGCACCCGTGTGCCGGAAGCCAGCAGTTCGCAGCGCAGCGCCTCGTTGAAGCCCTGGATCGCATGTTTGGCACCGCTGTAGGCACTCTGCAGCGGGATGCCGCGGTAGGCGATGGCGAGACCCGACCTGCACGATCACGCCCCGGTCGCGCGGCAGCATCCGGCGCAGCGCCGCCTGGGTGCCGTGCACGTAGCCGAGGTAGGAGACCTCGGTGACGCGTCGGAACTCCTCGGCGGTGATCTCGGCGAAGGGCGCGAAGACGGAGGCGAAGGCGGCGTTCACCCACACGTCGAACGGCCCGAGTTCTTCCTCGATCCGCTGGGCTGCGCCCTCCACCGCGTCCGGGTCGGCGACATCCGCCTCGATGGCGATCACCTTCGGGGCGCCCCGCTGTACGGCCTCGCGTACAGCACCGTCGAGGCCGGCCCGGCCCCGGGCGATCAGCGCGAGACGGTCACCGCGGGCGGCGAACGCCACCGCACAGGCGCGGCCGATGCCGGCGCCGGCCCCGGTGACCACCACGTTCCGGGTGGGATGCTCGTGACCCGTCATGAGGTGCGGCTTTCCGCGATCGGCGACCGTAAACGGGCTGCGGCAGTGCGTGCGAGCCGGGCCGCACAGCCGTAGCGTCGAGAAACGGCAGACCACCCGTAGCCGAAGGAGGCGCCCGATGCCGGCCGCAGCGCTGTTCGACGTGGACGGAACCCTGCTGGACACCAGCTACTGGCACACGGTCGCCTGGACCGAGGCGCTCGCCCAATTCGGGCACACTCCGGCGATGGCACGCATCCATGAGGCGATCGGCATGGGCGGCGACCAACTGCTCGACCATGTCCTCGGCGAGGACCGCGACCGCAGTGAGGACGAAGCAGTCAGCTCCGCACATCAAGCCCTGTTCGCGCGCCTGTGGCCCGGGCTGCGGGCCTTCGACGGCGCGGCCGAACTGCTGCGGGAACTGAAGCGGCGCGGCTGGACGATCGTGCTGGCCTCCTCCGCCTCCGACAGGGACCTGCATGTGATGCGCCGTGTCCTGGATGCCGACGACGTGATCGACGCCGTCACCGGCGCGGACGACGTGGACGCCAGCAAGCCCGCCCCCGACCTGGTCCGCGCCGCCCTCGACAAAGCCGGGGCCGAACCCGACCAGGCACTGTTCGTCGGCGACACTCCCTGGGACGTGCAGGCCGCCGCCCGGGCCCAGGTGCCGTGCATCGCGGTGTTGTCCGGCGGCGTCGGTGAACCGGCCTTGCGCGCAGCCGGCGCCATCGAGGTCCACACCTCGGTGGCCGCACTTCTCAGGCACCTCGACACCAGCGCGCTCGCCGAACCTGACCGCGTCACGGCCGGATCCCGGTAGGGCGCGTCGGTGCGGTGCCACCTCTGAAGAGCGCAAACGGTCCCGGTCGCGACGAGAGGACGTTCTGACCGCGCAGAACGTCCTCTCCGGCGAACGCGGGCAGGTCAGTGCTTCGTCGCGTCCTTGACCTTCTCCTCGGCCTGCTTCAGATCGCTCTTGACCTGCTTGGCCTTGCCTTCGGCCTCCAGCGTCCGGTCACCGGTCACCTTGCCTGCTGCTTCTTTTGCCTTGCCCTCGGCCTTCTCGGCAACGTTTCGGACCTTGTTCTCTCCGCTCATCACGTTCACACCTCTTTCCGCATCGCGGCGGGCCGGTTCCCGCAGCACACGTGCGCATGCCCCCGGAGCAGAGCCCAAACCCACCACGGGTCCCGAACAAGGCCCGGTTCAGCGGTTGAGGGCGGGCAGAACAAGCCCACCGTAGGCGTCGAAGAAGGCCTCCTGGTCCGAGCCGATCTGACCGACGTACACCTCGTCGAACCCGGCCCGCACGTAGCTGCGCACCGTCTCCAGGTGCTCCTCCACCTCGTCCCCGCACGTCACCGCGTCCGCGATCATCTCGCGTGTGACCAGTTCGCCGGCCTGCTCGAAGTGCGCCGGGGTCGGCAGGACCTGGGCGAGTTCGCCGGGCAGAAGCTCGGTCGGCCACAGCCGGTGCACCGCGTCAACGGCCTTGTCCCGGTCGGTGCTCCAGCACACCTTCACGCCGCCCACGACCTTCTTGCCGGCACCGCCGCCCTCACGGAAGGCACCTACCAGGTCCGCGTCCGGGCTCATGGTGACGAGCCCGTCCCCGATCCGCCCCGCCAGCTCGGCCGCCCGCGGACCGAACCCGGACACGAGCACCGGCAGCGGTCGGTCGGGCGCGGTGTACAAGCGGGCGTTGTCGACGCTGTAGTGCGGGCCGCGATGGCTGACCAGCTTGCCGGTGAACAGCTTGCGCATCACCTCCACCGCTTCCTCCAGCATCTCGGCGCGCTCTGCGAAGGAAGGCCACCGGTCGCCGAGGACATGCTCGTTCAGTGCCTCACCAGTGCCGACGCCCAGCGCGAAGCGCCCGCCGAGCATGACGCTCGAAGTGGCGGCCGCCTGCGCGGTCACCGCAGGGTGCAGCCGGACGGTCGGGCAGGTCACCAGCGTGGTGACCGGCAGGCTGACCGCCTGCGAAAGCGCGCCGATCATCGACCAGACGAACGGGCTGTTGCACTGCCGGTCGTTCCACGGATGGAAGTGGTCGGAGATCGCCAGCCGGGTGAACCCGGCCTGCTGTGCCCTCCGGGCCTGGTCGATCAGCTCCGCCGGGGTGAACTCCTCGCACGAGAGGAAATAGCCGTACTCGGTCATCGGATCCCGCTCCTCTGCGGATGCTGTCCTTTCCGGGCAGACGAAGTCACGGAGCCTGCGTATCGGCCGCCGGGGGCTCCGGCTCCTCGTCGTCGTCATCGGTACGGACATCAGGCGGCGTGGGCGCCACGATCTGCCGCTCCTTCGCAGAGCGCTCTCGCACCTGCTCGTCATCGCGGGCGGTGTCTTCTTCCTCGGGGTCGCTCATGGCAATCCTCTCGTCAGGTCCAGGGTCCGCGCGGGGCGAAGGGACCGCAAAACGTGCGCAGGCGGCCCGTCGTCAGCAGGGCCACCCGCCTTCCCGCAGACCGGACCTCGGAATCCGGACTGGCCATACCCGAATCGAGGTTCATACTTGTGGTATGGGCGATGCGCGCGAGCCTCGTACCAGCTGGACGTTTCTGACCCAACACGCCAGGGTCCTGCTGATGGTCTCGCGCGACCCGGCAGTGCGACTGCGTGATCTTGCCAGCGCGTGCGGGGTGACCGAGCGGGCGATTCAGGCCATCGTCACCGATCTGGAGAGCGCGGGGTACCTGACCCGCGCCCGTTACGGGCGGCGCAATCACTACCGCGTCACCCGCCATGCGTACTTCCGTCACCCCGCCGAGGCCGGCTTCGAGATCGCCGACTTCCTGGAGCTGTTCTCCAGGCTCCCGCAGGGCTCCGGTGTTCACGAACACCGCGAGAACCTTCCTTCCGGTGATCATCATGAACGCGATGACGCGTGATCCCGCGTCCCGTACCGCTGTCCGTGCTTCCTGCTGCGGCCCTGAACGCGGCTGCCGCCGCGCGCGGTCGGACTCAGGAGGTGGGACCGGTGGCCTATGACGAGACGGGCCCGACCGGCGAGGTGCTGCCCACGGCCGTGAGAACCGGTTCGGACGAGGATGGTGGCTGCTTCACCAACTCGGTTCCCCTGCGGATCACGCTCACGCAAGTCCCCGGCGTCGCTGTGATTGTGCGGCTCGCCGGCGAGATCGATCCGGACCAGCGCCGCGCACTGGCGGAGGTGCTCGACAGCGCTGTCGCCCGGCATCAGCCACGGCTGGTCGTGGACATCGCCGCGGTGGGCTTCTGCGATTGCACTGTCCTCAACGTGCTGCTCAGCACTTGCTTGGCCTCCCAGGAGGCGGGTGTCGAGCTGGTGGTCACCGGAGCCGACCACCAGGCCCGGCGGCTGTTCGAGATCACCGGCGCCGATCGGGTCTTCACCCTGCGCACCACCGTGAGCAGCGCGTTGGCCGGCGCCCGCGAGAGCAACGGCTGAGCCCGCCATGGTCGTCGTACACCCCGCGGAGAACTCCGGGCCGTTGAAGCAGTGACAGCCGTGCCACCCGTACCGCTGGAGTGGTGCTACCCGCGCCCACTCGCCCGACCGGGGGACGCCGCCCGTTCGGCCGTGCGCTCGACCCGTGCAGCGCCGACGATGGCCAATGATGAGGGCGGCGTACCCATGGGAGGGAAACGGTGACTGAAAGCGACGGGCAGCAGGACTCCGAGGAGGAGGCCGACCGCAAATGGACCGAGATGCTGCAGGAGGTCCGCGTTGCCCAGACGGGCGCACAGATCCTCTTCGGCTTCCTGATCAGCGTGGTCTTCACCCCGCGGTTCACTCAGATCAGCCCGGGTGAACGTGCGCTGTACGACGTCACGGTGGTCCTCGGAGCCATCGCCACCGGCACTCTGATCGCCCCGGTCGCCTTCCACCGCTTCCTCGCCGGACACGGGATGATGCCCGAACTCGTACGCGCCGGCGCCAAGATGATCATCTTGGGTCTCGTTCTGCTCGGTCTCACCGTAGGCGCCGCCCTGGTGCTGCTCCTGCACGTCGCCACCGGGTCGTCGGTCGCCTGGTTGGTCGCCGGTGCGGTGATGCTCTGGTTCGTCGTCTGCTGGCTCGTCCTGCCCCTGCTGGCTCTGCGGCGCGGCCGCCGCGCATCGGGTTCACCGGCCCGCTGACAGTCCCCGAGGGTGGGCGAGGGCCGCGGCGGCTTCGAGCAGAAGCGCGTGGACGAAGGCCTGGGGCAGGTTGCCGCGGAGCCGGCGCTGGGCGACGTCGAACTCCTCCGCGAAGGCCCGGCGGGCCGCACGCGGCGCGGTTGCGTTCGAACCAGCGCACCGCGTCGACCTCGTTGCCCTGCTGGTGCGTGGCCAGTGCCATGGCGAAGCCGCACAGCAGGAACGCGCCCTCGGTGTCCTCGAGAGGCCGGCCGTCGTGGCGGAACCGGTAGACGTAGTGGTCCTGGACGAGCGGTGCGCACGGCGTGCAGGGTGGCGGTGGTGCGGGGGTCGTCGGCGGGCAGGGCGCCGCGGACAGTGTTCGGCGCGCTCGGGCAGGCTCGTGGTGGCCGCTGCGACCGTGCCGCCGGCGGGGCCGGTGAGGCCGGACAGCACCGCGTAGGCGTGCCGGGCGTCGCGCTGTCCGATCGTGTTCGCCAGGTCCGGCGCGGACGCCCGCCAGGTCTGTTCGGTGGCCCGCCACAGCACGTCGGCCGGTGTGGGCGCGGGCAGGCGCCGATCGGAGACCTCCAGGACGAGGTCGTGGTGCCGGCCGCCGGGTTCCAGCCGTACCCCGGTGCGCAGCGCGGCGTCGTCCGTGCCGGCGTCGGGTGTTCCAGCGAGGCGCACGTGCAGGTTGCCGGCCAGGCGCATGTCCACCCGGTCGGCGGCCACGGTTCAGCTCCCTCCGCTGCCGGGCAGAAACTCCTGCACCTTGGATTTGACGCCCTGGCGCACCACCGACGCGCTGTCGCTGTCGCCCTTCAGGACCGACAGGGCAGCCGCCTTGATCTGGTCCCAGGTGGCGTGGGGCGGGATCGGGGGCACCGCCGGGTCGGTGCGGAAATCGATGACGAACGGCCGGTCCGCCGCCAGGGCCCTGCTCCAGGCCGGCCCCACGTCCTCCGGCCGCTCGACCCGGACTCCGTCCAGACCGAACGTCCGGGCGATGTCGGCGTACGGCACGTCCGGCAGGCTCTGCGACGGTTCGAACTGCGGCGCGCCCTGCATCGCGCGCATCTCCCAGGTGACCTGGTTCAGGTCGCGGTTGTTCAGCACCGCCACCACCAGACGCGGGTCCGACCACTCCCGGTAGTACTTGGCGGCGGTGATCAGCTCGGCCAGGCCGTTCATCTGCATCGCCCCGTCGCCGACGATCGCGATCGCCGGCCTCCTCGGGTGGGCGAACTTCGCGCCGATCACGTACGGCACCCCCGGCCCCATGGTGGCCAGCGTGCCCGACAGGGAACCACGCATGCCGTCGCGGAAGCGCAGGTGGCGGGCGTACCAGTTCGCCGCCGACCCGGAGTCCGCTGCCACGATCGCGTCGTCGGGCAGCAGCGCGTCGAGCGAGTGGACGACGTACTCGGGGTTGACCGGGTCGGCGCTCACTTCGGCGCGGCGCTGCATGACCTCCCACCAGCGCGCGGCGTTGTCCTCCACCGTCTTGCGCCAGGCACCGTCCGGCTTGCTCTCCAGCAGGGGGACGAGCCGGCGCAGCGCCTCGGCGGCGTCGCCGACCAGGTTGACCTCGAACGGGTAGCGCAGCCCGACCATGGATGGGTCGAGGTCGATCTGCACCGCCCGCGCCTGCTCGAAGTCGGGCAGGAACTGGCTGTACGGGAAGCTGGAGCCCACCACCAGGAGGGTGTCGCAGTCGCGCATCATCTCGTAGGACGCGCGGGTGCCGAGCAGGCCGATCGACCCGGTCACGTAGGGGAGCGTGTCGGGCAGCGCATCCTTGCCCAGCAGGGCCTTCGCCACACCCGCACCGAGCAGGTCCGCGACCTGCTCGACCTCGGGCCGGGCGTGCCGAGCGCCCTGGCCGACCAGCATCGCGACCCTCTCCCCGGCGTTGAGGATCTCCGCCGCCTTGGCGAGTTCCGCGTCGGTCGGGATCGGTGCGTAGTGCGGCACGCCGAGGCTGGAGGGGACCTGCTTGAACGCGTGCGCCGGCGGCTCGTAGTCGAGTTCCTGCACGTCGGCGGGGATGATCAGCGCGGTGACGGTGCGCCGCGTCGCGGCGATGCGCATCGCCCGGTCCAGCACGTTCGGCAGCTGCGCCGGGACGGTGACCACCTCGCAGAACTCCGAGGCCACGTCCTTGTACAGCGAGGCCAGGTCGACCTCCTGCTGGTAGGAGCCGCCCATCGCGCTGCGGTCGGTCTGCCCGACGATCGCCACCACCGGGACGTGGTCGAGCTTCGCGTCGTACAGCCCGTTCAGCAGGTGGATCGCGCCCGGTCCGGAGGTGGCGGCGCAGACTCCCGTCCGGCCGGAGAACTTCGCGTACCCGACGGCCTCGAAGGCGGCCATCTCCTCGTGCCGGGCCTGAACGAATCGGGGCCGGTCCTCGGCGCGGCCCCACGCGGCGAGCAGCCCGTTGATGCCGTCGCCCGGGTAGGCGAAGACGTACTCCACCTGCCAGTCGCGCAGCCGTTCGAGAACGTAGTCGGAAACCTTCATCACCAGCTCCTCCACAGCGCGGTCGCGGCCCTCAGGACCTGGCCGGCCCCAGCCACGCGGTTAACCGTCCGGGCCCGACGCAAAACCCCACCGGCCCGGAAGCCGGACGGAGTCGCCAGGACGTCAGTGCCCCGGTTCCGGGAACCGCGGCCGCAGCGGGCACTCCGCCCAGACCGACTTGCCGAACGGCCGCACGTCCGTGCCCCATCTGGTGGAAAGCCGCTCGACGACGAGCAGGCCGTGCCCGCCCGGTCGGTCCGGACTCGCCGGACGCCGCTCCGGCATCGCTGTGGTGCCGTCGGTGACCTCGACCCGCACCTGATCCGTGCCGAGGCCAAGGGCGACCTCGTGAGGGCCTGCCGTGTGCAGGCGAGCGTTGGCGACGAGCTCACTGACCACCAGCACGACGTCCTCGCGCGCCAGAGCGCGGACGCCCCACCCGCGAAGAACCACCTCGGCGAACGCACGGGCCACGCTCACCGGGTGCTGCTCACCGGACAGGTCGATACACCAGTGCTGCTCGGCAGGACAGTCGTGCAGTGCCGGCCGCGCCATCGGTGTCACCCCCAGAAGCCGGCGGGCCACGTTGACGTTCCAGCGTGTGCCCGTTGGCCGCGAAATCCACACAACCGGCGCCAATCGAAAGCCGTCGGGTGAGCTGCGGTTGGACCGACCGTCCGGGGGCAGGCGCGAAGACAGCCGCCGCAGGAAGAGGAAGTGTGATGAGTGCCGTCCAGCAGCGACCAGCTCCCGGACGAACGGGTCGCCTGGCGCACCGTGGGAGGCGAATCCACTCAGCGTGGCGTGGTGACATTCGCGCGCCTCGACGACAGTCGCACCCGTGTCCGCCTGGCAATGGAGTTCGAGCCCGAGGGCATGGCCGAACGAGCCGGCGACGCTCTGGGCATGGTCGACCGGAGGGTCAAGGGCGACCTCGGGCGCTTCAAGGAGTTCATCGAGCACTGCGGCGACGCCAGCGGGGCCTGGCGCGGGCGGATCACCCCCAGCTGACCTCCGGCCGTGTCGCGCACCCCGAACCGGGGCATCCACGACGTAGCAGGCCAACCCGAGGGGTTGATTCCAGATGGCTATGCAGCCGCGTTCGCCGGGTAGGGACCGGCCTCGCACCGACGCGGGCCGGGTGGCGTACTGCGAGGATCTGCCGGTCGTCGACAACCCGCGGTCCGCCAGCACGGCCGAAGCACGGGAACTCACGAACTCCCTGATCATCCGGCTGCGGGAATGCGAAGAGGGCACCGCCGAGTACTCCTACATCCGCGGCACCGTGATCGAGCTGAACCTGTCGCTGGTCAAATACGCCGCCCGCCGCTACCGGAACAGCCACGTGCCGATGGACGACATCGTCCAGACCGGCACCATCGGTCTGATCAAGGCCATCGACCGCTTCGACACCACCCGAGGGGTGGCGTTCACCACCTTCGCGCTGCCGACGATCACCGGGGAAATGAGGCGGCTGTTCCGCGACACCACCTGGGCCCTGCACGTGCCGCGCCGCGCGCAGGAACTCCGCCTCGCGGTGGCGGCCGGCCGAGACGATCTCGAGCAGGCGCTCGGCCGGGCTCCCACTGACGCAGAGCTGGCCGAGCACCTCGACGTGAGCGAGGACGAGGTTCGTGCGGGCGCCGCGGCAGCCGACGCGCGAACCGCCGACTCCCTGGACGCGCCCACCGACGGTGGCGACCCGGACAGCAGCCTTCAGGCCCGGCTGGGCCGCTGCGACCCGCGGCTGGCAGCCGTCGAGGACATCGAGGCCCTGCGGCCGCTGATCGCCCTCCTACCGCAGCGTGAACGCCGGATCCTGGCGCTGCGCTTCACCGGTGAACTCACTCAGGCGGAAATCGGCCGCTGCCTCGGCATCTCACAGATGCAGGTTTCACGCCTGCTCGCGCGCACCCTCCAGAGCCTGCGCACCGGCCTGGGCGAGGAGACTCCCTGACAGGCGTCACCGCGAACCTCAGGTGATCATCGATGTCGCCGGGCTGGACCTCACCGGCTACCCGGCCGGCGACTGGCTGCGCTCCCATCGCCAAATCGACCCGCACATATGCGAGCACCGCCGCATCAGCGCACAGCTCACCCACGCCGACACCCCCGAAACCGTCGGCCGACTGCTGACCGCCCTGGCCGAACTGACCACGATCGCCGACACCTTGCGCCCCGTCGCGCAGGCCGACGTGCCCGACCCCACTGACCTGCGGCTGGAACAGGCATTGCTGCCCCACGAGGCGTTCTTCGGCCCCACCGAGCACATCCCCACCGCAACGGCCGCGGGCCGGATCGCGGCACCGTGGGGGCCGGTCCGGCTACGTGCTCGCGGCGGCCAATCTCTGCCCACGCACCGATCGGGCCTGCCCGCCGCCCGCCGCTCACCGCCCGCCGCCCGCCGCTCGCCGGTCGGACGCGGGGCAGTACCCGGTGCCGCCGGGCGAGTGCGCCCGTTCCGCATACCGAGCTGACCGCGCCCTGGCGCGGCGGCGCTCACCGGTCGACGCCACCCATCACCGGGTCGATGCTCGCCACCGCGACGATGACGTCCGCGAGCATGCCGCCCTCGCACATCGCTGCCATCGTCTGGAGGTTGGTGAAGCTCGGGTCGCGGAAGTGCACCCGGTACGGCTGCGTGCCGCCGTCGGAGACGACGTGCACGCCCAGCTCGCCCCTGGCGGACTCGATCGCCGCGTAGGCCTGGCCGACCGGGACCGGGAAGCCCTCGGTCACCAGCTTGAAGTGGTGGATCAGCGCCTCCATGGATTCGCCCATGATCTTCCGGATGTGGTCGAGCGAGTTGCCCAACCCGTCCGTTCCGAGCGCCAGTTGGGCGGGCCAGGCGATCTTTTTGTCACCCACCATGACCGGGCCGGGGGACAGCCGGTCAAGGCACTGCTCGACGATCCGCAGCGACTGGCGCATCTCCTCCAGCCGGATCAGGAACCGGCCGTAGGCGTCCGCGGTGTCCGCCGTCGCGACCTCGAACTCGTAGTTCTCGTACCCGCAGTAGGGGTCGGTCTTGCGCAGGTCGTGCGGCAGCCCGGTGGCCCGCAGGATCGGCCCGGTGGCACCGAGCGCCATGCAGCCGGCCAGGTTCAGGTGGCCGACGTCGACCAGCCGCGCTTTGAAGGCCGGGTTCCTGGTCGCCAGTTTGTCGTACTCGTGCATCCGCGAGCGCAGCAGCTTCACGCCCTCGCGGATCAGGTCCGGCGCACCCGGGGGCAGGTCCTGCACCACGCCGCCCGGCCGGACGTAGCCATGGTTCATGCGCAGGCCCGTGACCAGCTCGAAGATGTCGAGAATGACCTCGCGGTCCCGGAAACCGTAGACCATCAGCGTGGTGGACCCGATCTCCATCCCGCCGGCGGCCAGCGCCACCAGGTGCGAGGAGATCCGGTTGAGTTCCATCATCAGCACCCGGATGACGTCGGCCCGCTCCGGGATCTGTTCGGTGATGCCGAGCAGCTTCTCCACCGCCAGGCAGTAGGCGGTCTCGTTGAACAGTGGCATCAGGTAGTCCATCCGGGTCACGAAGGTCGTGCCCTGGACCCAGTTGCGGAACTCCATGTTCTTCTCGATGCCGGTGTGCAGGTAGCCGATACCGCAGCGGGCCTGTTTCACCGTCTCGCCGTCGATCTCCAGGACCAGGCGCAGCACGCCGTGCGTGGACGGGTGCTGAGGCCCCATGTTGACGATGATCCGCTCGTCGTCGGCCTGCGCGACGGCGTCGACCACCTCGCCCCAGTCGCTGCCGGTGACGGTGTAGACGCGGCCCTCGGTGGTGTCCCGCGCTCCTGACGACTCGTGCTCGATGCCGCTCATCAGCCGTATGACCTCCTGACCCCCGCTCGGGTCGCCGATCGCCTGATGTGTTCGTCTCACGGAGCGTGATCGGGCACGACAGGACCGCGGCCGTCCGGGCGGGCCGACCCCCGGGCTCCCCGCACGGGCGCGGCTCGGCGGCTCGGGCTCCTCAAATCCAGGATCGCGTACATCTGCCATGAGCACCCGGCCGGACCGGTGCGTCACAACATCCAGCCACGGCCGGGCAGACCGGGCGTCTCGTGATCGGCACGCACCGCGCCGAAGGCCCGGCGCACGACGGACCCACGGACCCTCCCGGGCGACAGCCGCCATGCCGCCCGGCTGTGAACTCCTTGGGCGGGCCGCGGCCTGCCGCGGAGGGGGCGCCCGATCTACCGTGAAGGTATGGACAGCACCCAGGTGGCCCCGGGCGTCGGCGCTGGCGGTGACCGGCGGTTCTGGCCGGCGGCCGGGCGGGACTGATTTCTGCCCTGCGGTGTCCACCGCGGACATGGTCGGCCGGAAGGAGCGAGTCGATGGGTACACCTCCGAACGATCCGGTGCCGCCGAACCCGACACCGGCGCCAGGCCCCGGTGGGCCCGAGCCCGGGCCCGTGCCCGGACCGGTGCCCGCACCGGGCGGCCCCGACCCGGTACCACCGGCTCCTCCGCAGCCCGGGCCCGATCCGCAGCCAGCCCCTGCGCCCGCGCCGGAACCGGGCCCTCACCCCGGCCCGTTGCCGGGACCTGTACCGGCACCCGAGCCGAGGGCTGGACCAGCCAGGTGACGCCGACGTCCGAACACAGCGAGCGGGAACGGATCAGGAGAATGGCGCTCAAGGTGGCACTGGCCGGTGACACGATGCTCGGGCGTGGCGTCGCCGAGGAACTGCGGCGCTCGCCGACGCCGCAGACGCTGTTCGCCGCCGAGGTGCGGGAAGCACTCGCGGAGGCCGATCTCGTGGTGCTCAACCTGGAGTGCTGCGTCTCCGACCGAGGGCACCGCTGGCCGGACCCGTGCAAGCCGTTTTTCTTCCGGGCGCCTCCCTCAGCGGCGAGGGTGCTCGCCGAGCTGGGAGTGGACTGCGTGTCCCTGGCCAACAACCATGCCCTGGACTACGGCTTCGACGCCCTTGCCGATACCCGTGTCCTGCTGGAGGGCGCCGGTGTCCGTACGGTGGGAGCGGGCCGGGACGTCCGGGCGGCCCGGCAGTTCGCGGTGCTGGAGACGGGCGGGGTGCGGCTGGCGGTGGTTGCCGCCACCGACCATCCGGAGGACTACGCGGCCGACGACCAGCGCCCCGGGGTGGCCTGGGCCGACCTCCATGCGGGCGTACCCGACTGGCTCCGGGCGCTGGTGGCCCGGGCCGCGCGGGAGGCCGACATCGTGCTGGTCACCGCGCACTGGGGCCCCAACATGACTTCCCGACCGCCGCGGCACGTGCTTGCGGCGGCACCCCAGCTGCTGGCGGCCGGCGCGACATTGGTGGCAGGGCACTCCGCCCACGTCTTCCACGGTGTAGCCGACCGGATCATCTACGACATGGGCGACTTCGTCGACGACTACGCCGTCCACCCGGCGCTGCGCAACGACCTGGGGCTGCTGTTCCTGGTCACCTTTGACGGACCCGAGCCCGCACGCCTGACCCCCGTCCGGCTGGACGCACTGCCCCTGTTCCTCGACAACTGCCACACCCGCCTCGCCCACGGCGACGAGTGGGAGTGGATCCGCGGCCGGTTCACCACCGCCTCCGCCGAGCTCGGCACCCACGTGGGCCGACGGGCCGAACGGCTGACGGTCGACTGGAGATGAGTGACGGGGAGGTCAGGCTGGTCGAGGAGAGCCCACACCGCTTCCGTATCGAGCAGTGGGACCGGACGCGAGTACGAGTCGGCCGTCACCGGAGGCAGCACGGGGGTGATCGCCTCGGTGATTTCCCTACGTGTCACCGGTATGTTCGCCATGTCCTGACAGGCTCCGGCCGATCTCCCGCCCCCAGGCGTCGACCGCGGACCAGTCCCGGTGGTCGCCGTACCGCAGCCCCATCGCCCGGAACTTCACGCGTCCGGCGCGCGTCAGGTGCTCAGGTTCGACGACCCCCGAGAACAGGCGGTGCCCGCGAGGACGGAGTTCGGCGATCAGGTCGCCCACCACGTGCTCCTCCTCGCGGGCGGCCAGCGCCCGCCACGGGCCCCGCAGCGCATCCGGCATTCCCACGGTGAACAGCCAGAGATCCCGGCCCGCGAGCAGGCCGGCGTTCGCGCGGACGAACCGCGACGCGGGCGGGAGCCACACCATGTCGTGAACGGCGCTGCCCACCACGTACGCGTCGTATCCGGCCGGATCGGCGGCGGCGTCGACGGCGACCGCGTCGACCTCGCACCCCTGCTCCCGCAGGCGTGCCGCGAGGCGTTCGGCGATGCTCCGGGTCGAGCCGTGGACACCGGCGTACGCGACGGGCACACGGGCAGCGCCGTGCCGGTCGGTGGTCCCCGGGGCGGCGTTCACGTTCACCAGTCTCATCGGCCGGGCACCCGGCCGCGACCATACGCACCCTGGCGCGGCTGGGTCCACCGCACGGCTTTCGGCCGCCCCGTCCCGCTGGCGCTTCGTCATGTTCGTCGCCGGATCGGAAGCGAGTCACCGACCGGCGGGATGCTTCCGCGTGGAGTGGTCGACTGAACTCAGAGCGTGGCGGCCGCCGGTGGCGGCTGTCGCCCGAGGGCCGCCGAGAGGAAGCTGGTGGGAGGGACTGCGCGACGTGGCCGAGCGGGTGGCCCGATGTTCCGCGCGAGACGGGAGCCGATCGATGTCGGATACCGGTGATGGTGAACTGCTGGATCTTGTCGGCGAATTGGCCGCTCTGGTCCGGCTCGCCGCGGAGGCGCTGGACGGCGCGACCGCGGCGCTGACGGCCGAGGTCGGCGCGGCGGGCGCGGTGGTGCGGTCGGAGAAGGCACTGGCCGAACTGCGCGGGCGGATCGAGGAGGACGCGGGTGCCGTGCCCGCGGGGTTGCGGGCCGTGGTGGTCGGCGTGCAGGTGGGGCGCGAGGTGGAGTGGCTGGGGGTGCTCGCCCAGCGACTGCTGGAGCTGGCCTGGGCGCGGCAGGATCGCGAGCCGTTTCCGGAGCGGCTGCGCACGCCGCTGCGCGGAATCGCCGAGGCGGCGGTCGGCCTGGTCCGCAGGGCGGCCGAGGTCCTGGAGCAGGCCGCACCGGAGGGCGTCGCGGACCTGCTGTCGGACGTACCCGAGACGGCCCTGCGGCAGCGTCTGTTGTTCGAACGGCTGCTCACGGCGAACGCACCGGTCGACGTCCGCACCGTCGCCGACCTGGTACTGCTGTCCGCGCACTGCCGGCAGTGCGCGGAGCACGCCGGTGCGATTGGGCGGTGCGCCCTGCTGTTCACCGGCCCCTCGTTGCGGCACGCAGGTCGAGGCTAGGGCGGAGGCGGGCCGACCGCGGCCGTTGCGGCAGCGAGCAGTCGCCGCGTTGCGGCGTGTCGGACGGTTCCTTGGTAAGTCACCACCATGGGGTCCTGCACCGGATCGGCCGGATCGACACGGAGCCCGTCGCGACGGGCCAGGTGGGTCAGCAGCGCCAGCACGTTGTGCGCGTACGCCTGCGAGGCCGTCACGGGGACCTGGGCGGCGAGCTCGCCGGCGCCGATCACGATCACCCCGTCACCGACCAGGGTCGTGGCGCCCGGCCGGGCGCACTCGAGGTTGCCCTGCGCCCAGCCGTCCGCAGGAGCGGGTACGTGCGCGGGCCCGGCCGTCAGGTCGACCAGGACCGAGCCGGGCCGCATCGTCGCCACCGCGTCGGTGCGCAGCAGCATCGGTGGATCCCCGCCGGGCACGTCGAGCGCGGTCACCACGAGGTCGTAGTGGGGCACGGCCGCCGCGAGGACCTCGCTCAGCGCGGAGCGGCGGTGCGCCAGCGTCTCGGCCAGCTCCAGGTCATCGGCCACCGGATCGAGTCCGGGCAGGGCCAGCAGCTCGGCGCCGAGCGCGACGGCCTGCGCCCGCTCGACGCGGCGCAGTTCGGCGACCTGTACGCGGGCACCGAGGCGGCGGGCGGTGTCGACGGCCTGGAGTCCGTCGGGCCCGGCGCCGATCACCAGCGTCCGCACCGGTTCGAACGCCGTGCCCCCGGCGCCCCACGGCGGTAGGCACCGGCCGAGCCGTTCGGCCGCCAGCAGGACCGCCCGGTAGCCGGCGATCCGCGCCTGGGACGTCGTGGCGTCCATCGGACGGGCCGCGGGCAGCCGGGCGTCCGCCAGGTCGAGGCCGATCGCGGTGACCCCGCGGTCGGCCCACTGCCCCACCTGGCGGGGGATCGCGGTGGGGCGCAGCAGGGCGATCAGCAGGCGCCCGGGGCGCAGGTCGGGCAGTCGGTCGAGGGCCGGCGGATGCACTCCGATGAGCGCGTCGGCGCGGTGCAACAGCTCGGTGTGTCCGGCGAGTTCGGCTCCGGCCGCGAGGTACGCGTCGTCGTGCAGCCAGGCCTGGGCGCCGACGCCGGGCTCGACCAGGACCGTCAGCCCGAGCCGTCCGACGGCGGTAACCACGTCGGGCACCAGGGCCACCCGCCGTTCGCCCGGCACGGTCTCCCGGAAAACGCCGAGGACGGTTCGGGGTGCTCCGGTCTCCATGTGCGTCTCACCGCCCTCCGGGACTGGCCGTATGTCCAGTATGTCCTTGATTGCGACCCCGGCTCCTCCGGGCGGATACTCGACGAGGGGCGTCGTCGGGCGTGGCCCGCCGAACCGGCGTCCCGAAGCGGCGGAAGGGGCCGAAATGCCCGGCCGGGGCTGGCAGTTCTGGGTGGACCGCGGCGGCACCTTCACGGACGTGGTCGCGCTGGCCCCCGACGGCCGGCTGCTGACCCGTAAGCTGCTCTCGCACGACCCGGCCCGCTACCGCGACGCGGCCGTCGCCGGCATCCGCGCCCTGCTCCCGTCGGGCGACGGGCGGATCGACTCCGTGCGGATGGGCACCACGGTGGCCACCAACGCCCTGCTGGAGCGGGCGGGCGAACCGACCGCCCTGGTGGTGACCAGGGGCTTCGCGGATGCGCTGCGGATCGGCTACCAGAACCGACCGCAGATCTTCGCCCGGGAGATCACTCTGCCCGAGCCGCTGTACACCCGGGTGATCGAGGTGGACGAGCGGATCACCGCCGACGGAACGGTCCTGCGCCGGCCCGACCTGGACCGGCTCGAAGGCGAGCTGCGCCAGTGCCGGAGGGACGGCATCGGCGCGCTCGCGGTGCTCTGCCTGCACAGCTACCTGCACCCCGCGCACGAGCAGGAGATCGGCCGGCTTGCCGAGCGGCTCGGTTTCGGTCAGGTGTCGCTCTCGAGCGAGGCGAGTCCGCTGATGAGGTTGGTGCCGCGCGGCGACACGGCCGTGGCCGACGCCTACCTCTCGCCCGGCCTGCGGCGCTATGTCCGGCAGGTGGAAGGGGAGTTGAGCGGTGTGCCGGTGATGTTCATGCAGTCCAACGGCGGTCTCGCCGCAGCGGGTCACTTTCGCGGCAAGGACGCGATCCTGTCCGGCCCGGCCGGTGGCATTGTCGGCATGGTGCGGATGTCCCGACTGGCCGGATTCGAGCGGGTGATCGGCTTCGACATGGGCGGCACCTCCACCGATGTGTCGCACTACGCGGGCGAGTTCGAGCGGGTGGTGACCACCGAGGTCGCCGGGGTGCGGCTGCGGGCGCCGATGCTGGCGATCCGTACGGTGGCGGCCGGCGGCGGCTCGGTGCTGCGCTTCGGAGGCGGGCGGCTCCGGGTCGGCCCGGACTCGGCCGGCGCCGACCCCGGGCCGGCCTGTTACCGGCAGGGCGGGCCGCTCACCGTCACCGACGCCAACCTGCTGCTCGGCCGGATCCAAGCCGAGCACTTCCCACGCGTCCTCGGGCCGGACGGCGACCAACCGCCCGATCTCGACCTGGTCCGCCGTCAATTCACCGTTCTGGCCGGCCGGATCGCCGCGGACTCGGGGACGGGCTGCTCGCCGGAGCAGGCCGCGGAAGGCTTCCTGCGGATCGCGGTCGGCAACATCGCCAACGCGATCAAACGGATCTCGGTGCAGCAGGGCCACGACGTCACCAGGTACGCGCTGACAACCTTCGGCGGCGCCGGCGGCCAGCACGCCTGTGCGGTCGCCGAGGCGCTCGGCATCCGCACGGTGCTGGTCCCGCCGATGGCCGGGGTGCTCTCCGCGCTCGGCATCGGCCTGGCCGACACCACCGTGCTGCGCGAGCACGCCGTCGAACGCCTGTTGGAGCCCGAGGTCATGGCGGACCTGCGCGCACTGTCCGAGGAACTGGCGGCAGGTGCCACGTCCGAGCTGCGGGAGCAGGGGATCGCGCCGGACCGGATCAGGCTGGCACACCGGGCCCGGCTGCGGTACCGCGGCACGGACACGACACTGGACGTCGCGCTCGGTGAACTCGACAACATGGAAAGGGAGTTCGAGAAGCGACACCGATCCACCTATTCCTTCCTGATGGACCGTCCGATCGTCGTCGAAGCCCTCGCGGTGGAGGCCACCGGCCTCACCGAGCAGCCGGACCTGGGCGCGCCGCAGGTCCACCGGAACGGACCTGCCGTGCTCCCCACCGTCCGGATGGCCACCGGCGGCCAGTGGTGCGAGGTGCCGCTGCTGCAACGCGAGTGGATGCGCCCGGCCGACACCGTCACCGGGCCGGCCGTGATCGCCGAGGCCGGTGCCACCACGGTGGTGGACGACGGCTGGCGCGCCACCGTCACTCCCGCCGGCCACCTGAAGATCGAGCGGATCGCCGACCGGGCCGGGCCCACGGTCACCGCCGAGGCAGACCCGGTGCTGCTCGAGGTGTTCAACAACCTCTTCATGGCGATCGCGCAGCAGATGGGAGCCCGGCTGGAGTCGACCGCCCAGTCCGTCAACATCAAGGAGCGGCTGGACTTCTCCTGCGCACTGTTCGACCCGGAAGGCAACCTGGTCGCCAACGCCCCGCACATCCCGGTACACCTGGGCTCGATGGGCACCACCGTCAAGGAAGTGCTCCGCCGCCGCGGACCGAAGATGCGGCCGGGCGACTCCTACGCCGTCAACGACCCGTACCACGGCGGCACCCACCTGCCCGACATCACCGTCATCACCCCGGTCTTCGACCCGGCCGGCCGCGACATCCTGTTCTTCGTCGCCTCCCGCGGCCACCACGCCGAGATCGGCGGAATCACCCCCGGCTCGATGCCGGCGACCAGCCGGGAGATCGAACAGGAAGGCGTGCTCTTCGACAACTGGCTGCTGGTGGCCGACGGCAGGCTCCGCGAGGCCGAGACGCTGCGCCTGCTCACCGACGCGCCCCATCCCTCGCGCGACCCGGCCACCAACCTCGCCGACCTGCGGGCCCAGATCGCCGCCAATCGCAAGGGAGTCGACGAAGTCAACGCGATGATCGAACAGTTCGGGCTCGATGTGGTCCAGGCCTACATGCGGCACGTGCAGGACAACGCCGAACGGGCGGTACGCGAGGCGATCGGCGAACTCGCCGACGGCTCCTACCGGTACGAGACCGACAGCGGCGCGGTGATCGCGGTACAGATCCGGGTGGACCGCCGCCGGCGCACCGCCACCGTCGACTTCACCGGCACCTCCGCCCAGCTCGACAGCAACCTCAACGCGCCGTCCGCCGTGGTGAACGCCGCGGTGCTGTACGTCTTCCGCACCCTGGTGGCCGACGACATCCCGCTCAACGACGGCTGCCTGCGCCCGCTGCGGATCGTCGTCCCACCCGGCTCGATGCTCGCCCCACACCCACCGGCGGCCGTCGCCGCCGGCAACGTCGAGACCTCACAGGCCGTCACCGGCGCGCTCTACGCCGCCCTCGGCCTCCAGGCCGAAGGGTCCGGCACGATGAACAACCTCACCCTCGGCAACGACCGCCACCAGTACTACGAAACCATCGCCTCCGGCTCCGGCGCGGGCCCCGACTTCGACGGCGCCGCCGCCGTCCAGACCCACATGACCAACTCGCGGCTGACCGACCCCGAGGTCCTGGAGTGGCGCCTGCCCGTCCTCCTCGACGAGTTCGCCGTACGGTCCGGCAGCGGCGGAGCAGGCCGCCGACGCGGCGGTGACGGCGTGGTACGACGAATCCGCTTCCGCGAGCCGATGACGGTCAGCATCCTGTCCGGGCACCGCCGCGTCCCCCCGTACGGCATGGCCGGCGGCGCACCCGGCGCACTCGGCGCCAACCGCCTGCTGCGCCGGGACGGCACGGTCGAGCCACTGGCCGGCTTCGAGACCGTGCACGTCGAACCGGACGACGTCCTAGAGGTCGAGACCCCGGGCGGCGGCGGATACGGCGAGCCGGAGCCACCGCGACACCGATGACGCCGCACGGGCTTGGACACTTCCCGGAAGGGCTGCGGCCGGTTGGCGCCTTGAGGGAGAGGCGTTCGCACGGACGAACCGCGACCGGGGCGGGAGCCACACCATGTCGTACAATCACCACCGCGGACACACCGCACTCGCAGGCAAACCACCCGCCCGCGTCCCCAACCTCACAGGACAGAACACCTAGTTCAGTCCGTGTCGCTCGGGGCAGTCACCTCGGCCGGAGCTGGCGAGGCACCAGGTGACAAGCTTGCCCGACCGGAACCCCGACACCCCTCACAGGGAGTCCACGAGCCCGCCGTCGATGACGAAGTCGGCGCCCGTGATGTTCGCGGCACCGGGACCGGCGAGGAACAGGACGAGGTCCGCGACCTCCGCCGGGCGGGTGAAGCGGCCGGTCGCGGACTGGGCCGCGGCAGCGCGGGCCACGTCGTCGGGGCCGGTACCACGGGACCGTCCGACCGTGGCGGCAACGCCATCAGTGCCCTGCCACAGCGCGGTCTCCACCGGGCCGGGGCCGATCGTGTTCACCCGTACCCCGTGTGGTCCCACCTCCTTGGACAGGGCCTTGCAGAAGTTGGTCAGTGCGGCCTTGGCGGCGCCGTAGTCGATGACCAGGGGGTCCGGCAGCCGGGCGTTGACCGAGGAGACGGTGACGATGCGTCCCGCGCCGGAGGCGAGCAGGTGCGGCAGGGCGGCCCGGGTGGTGCGGACGGCGGTCAGGAGGTTGACGCTCAGGGCCCAGTCCCAGTCCTCGTCGGTCACGCTCAGGAAGCCGTCGACCCTCGGGCGCACCGCTCCGACGTTGTTCACCAGCACGTCGATGCCGCCACGGAGCCGGGCGGCCTCGGCGATCAGCCCGGCCGGACCGCCCGGTGTCGCGAGATCGACTTCCACGACGGTGAGGTTCGAGCCCTGCTTCACGTGCGCGTCGAGGGCCTCGGTGCGTGTTCGTGACCCCGCGACGACGTGGCATCCCGCTGCGAGGAACGCCTCGGTGATCGCCAGCCCGATGCCGCGCCCGGCCCCGGTGACGACGACGCTCTGGCCGGCCAGACCGTCGTCGTCACCGGGCCTCGCCCATCGCGACGGTGTGGAAGGGGTCACCGCAAGGTCTCCACGGTCGGTCGTGTCGGCCCGCTGAACGCGGTGTCTGCCAAGCTGCTGTGCGGTCGGCGTCCGTGAACGAGGACGACGGCGGTCGAGGTTGTCACGTCTGGAGCCTCTCTGGGCGTGCGTGCGCGGGTGCCCTGACCCGGTATGTCCGTATCAGACCGGAACCCCGGCGGACCTGCATCAGGAAGGGCCGTGGTGTTCACGGTGGGCTACCGAACAGCTGCGGGTCGGATGTGAATCCGGAGGGGTTTCGGCACCACCCGCGCGTTCTCCTCGACTCGGGGACGTGGGACGTACAGGCGCAGGGTGAGGGTGAAGGCGCCGTCGGCGGCGAGGGGCAGCCAGTTGGTCCGGTTGAGCGGGGGCTCCCGGGTCCTGGGCCTGGATGAGCAGGAGGGTGTTCGCCGGTGTCGAGGTCCGTGGCGGGGTGGTGTGCTGGCCGATCGAGTAGATGCCGGCGGGGTTGTCGATGAGGAAGCCGTCGGCGTCATAGGCGGTCAGCGACTGCAGCAACGCGACGGCGGGCGGGGTCTGACCGATAGGGAAGGTGGGGGTGAGAGCGGCGTGGGTCGCGTGGTCGTCGGCGGACGGGTAGACGGTGCCGGCCCCGGTTCCATGACGACCAAGGCAGTCCGAACCCGTGGACGGAGGAGGGAAGGGCCGACGGTCGCGGTCGACTGCGATGAGTCATAGCGTGATCACTCGGTGCAGCCGGATCACGGCTCGATGACGAAATGAGGACGCCATGGCCAGCAGGGCCAGCATCGTTTTCGCCCATGGACTCTGGGCCGACGGGTCGTGCTTCAACAAGCTCATCCCCGCGCTCCAGGCCGAGGGGCACGCGGTTTCCAGTTCGCAGCACGGCCTCGACTCGCTCGAAAGCGACGTCGCGTGCGTCACCCGCTCCATCGAGTACGTGCCCGGTCCGGTCGTGCTCGTCGGCCACTCGTACGGCGGGACTCTGATCACCAAGGCCGGAGTTCACGACCGGGTGGGCGCGCTGGTCTACATCGCCGCGCTGAGCCCGGACGAGGACGAGACCTCGCAGGAGCAGCAGAACAAGTTCCCCCGTACGCCCGTGTTCGATCACATCGACGTCTCCCACGGCCGGATCTGGCTCAAGGAGTCGGGCACCGGCGACTTCTGCGGCGATCTGCCGCCGGCCGAGCAGAAGCTCGTCCGGGCCGTGGGCGCCGTGCCGGTCCCCGACCTGTTCGACCAGCAGATGCCCGGCACCGCTTGGCGCACCAAGCCGAGCTGGTGCATCGTCGCGAACAACGACCGGACGGTGCACCCGGACCTGGAACGGGCCTCCGCCGAGCGCATGGGCGCCAAGGCCTACGACGTCGACAGCAGCCACGTGCCGATGCTCTCGAACCCGGACTTCGTCCTCGACGTCATCCGTGACGCCGCGAAGTCCCTCGAAGCGTAGGCGTCGGCCGACCGAACTCCGCCGGGGGCTGTTCCCGGGCGGCGGCGCACGCGGCAGGTCACGTCGAGCCCACGGGATCGCGAAGAGCAGGCCGTGGATGAAGCTCAGGACTCCTCACAGCGCCACCCAAACCCCGTCGCCGCCCCTTCCGCAAGGTTGGAGTGGAGCGGTCCGGCGGGCGGCTTGGAGGTGGCTCCGAGGCCGTGATGGCGGGTGATCCCACGCCTCGGGAGGGCATTCGTGTCGGTGGCCGCCCGCGACGGCGATCGTGTGAGGGCGGTCATCGGCGGGAGCCGGAGGTGCTCGGCAGCGCGGCAGTCGGGCACTTCCTGTTCCGTCAGGGGGTGGTCAGGGGGCTGTGACGGCGGAGGCGAAGTCGGGGTGCACGCCGAGTTGGGCGAGCATGACGCTGACTCCGACGTAGCAGTTGAACTCCTTGACCTTCCCGCCTTCCACGTACCAGAAGTCGGCGGTGGGGATGCTGAGTCGGGCACCGGCTGCGTGGACGGTGCCGGGGGGTGTCTCGAAGGGGCCGGTGACGGTGCCCTCGGTCGTCAGCTCGACGGCGACCACGTCGCCCATGACGTGGAGCCGGTGCAGTTCGCGGTGGATGTCGGGTGCCAGGGCACCCATGAAGGCGACGACCTGGTCGCCGAGGTGTTCGCCGCGGTAGCTCTCGCCTGCGACGACCGCACGTCGACGGCGCGGCAGCCGAAGCCGCGGGCGAGGGAGGCGATGTCCAGGTGCGGCAGGTCCAGTCCGGGGGCGCCCGGGGTGTCCTCCAGCCGGGCGAAGGACTTGAGGATCGCGTACTCGTGGTTGCGCATGACCACGTAGACGATCGGGAGGCGGTGCCGGGCCGCGGTGTAGAGCGCCTGGACGGAGTACCGGAAGGAGCCGTCGCCGATCAGGCCGACCACCGGGCGCCGCACCCCGCGCTCCCGGTCGGCCAGCGCCACGCCGACCCCCGCCGGGACGGCCCAGCCGATGTCCCCGCTGGCCGTGGCGAAGAACGAGCCGGGGCGGGTGGTGGGCAGCCACTCGAGCTGTTCCGCCATGGTCGAGGTCGACTCGTTGACGATGACGATGACGATGACGGCGTCCGGCGGGCGGACCCGGCCGGGTATTCCGCCCATCGACCTGCTCGGCGAGCAGATCACGGCGGCGCCGGCCCAAAGCCCGACCATTGGCCACGGCCCGGCCCGCACTCTGCGCGCCGCCGCCAAGGAAGTCGAGCTGAACCGCTATCACCGGGCCACCCAGCGCGCCTTCCCCGACGGCCTCGAGACCCAGCCGACGAAGGTGCAGATCGGCGGCGGCAGCCACCAGTTGGCCGGCTTCTTCCCCCGGTGTACATCGACCACCCGCGCTCCGCCAAGGGCTTCGCCCGCGAGAGCTTCCGGGTGCTTGCCTCGGGCGGGCAGGTCATCACGGGAGTACCGGACGCCGCCCACGTGCTCGGCCGCTATCCGGCCGCCCCGGTCGCCGCCGACGAGATGATCGAGCGCTGGCACTCCTAGCGCAGCTGTCGCGACTACATCAACACCTACCTCGGCCTGATCAACCACGTCTTCCGCGACCAGGACGACGACCCCGGCTACACGCCACGCCTCTGGGCCTACAACCTCGAGAAGCCGGCCCAGCTGTTCACCGAGGCCGGCTTCACCACCGTGGAGCCCTGGACCTTCGACACCTCACTCGCCAACCCCAAGCGCGAGTGGGCCAGCTGGGCCGGCGTCTACGTCATCGCCACCAAGTAGAAACTCGGCCCGAACCAGCGCGGTGGTCCGGCAGAACCGGACCACCGTCTCGCCGGGAGGCGTCCGCAATGGGGTTGAGCCACACTCTGGCCGCCATGACAACGTCGGCCCGCTCCGCGTTCCCCGGGGCGTTGCGGTGGTTCAGCCGCGGGGGGCGTCGAGGTCGGTGTCGGGGATCCAGGAGCCGTGGATGCCGCCGGTGACGCGGCGCGGGAGGTGGACGGTGGCGATCCGGTCGAGGCCGGAGGCGTCCAGGACCAGGAGCTGGGAGGCGTCCTGCTTGAGGTCGGAGACGACGGTGAGGAGGTAGCCGTCGTCCTCGCGGGTGGCGCCCGCGGCGGGGACGAAGACGGCCTCGCTGGGCAGCCGGGCGTCGCCGGCCTGGTGGATCAGGCGGCTGCCGGTGGTGCGGTCGTACTTGACGATGCCGTAGCCGCCGAAGCCCTTCTGGTCGGGGAAGGAGACCGCGTACTGGTAGCGGTGCTCGGTGCCGAGGAAGTCCTCGTTGAGGGTGGGGAACTCGACCGCGAGGTCGTCGACGACATGCTCGTCGACGCGGCCGGCGGTCAGGTCGACGACCCAACGCCGGGTGTAGGAGCGGGTGTTGGGCTCGGTGCCGCGCCCCGGCGCGCCGACCCACCAGTTCCAGGAGAGCTGGAAGCCCTCGCGGTCCACGGTCGGCCCTTCCAGGACGATGCGGCCCCGGGCGTCCTCGTAGGCGTTGGCGGCGTGCAGCATGTTGCCCGGCTCGATGGCGAACCAGCGGATCTTTCCGGCGCCCTGAGGGCCGCGCGGCATGACTCCGATCCGGGCGGGCTGGTCGTCGTTCCAGCCGTAGGGGATGCCGGAGTGCTCGTTCGGGGCGAAGGTGACGGTGCCCTCGACGAAGACGACGTGGTTGCGGGTGATCGCGAAATCGTGCTTGAGGGAGGCGGTGGCGCCCGGCACCTCGAAGCCGTGCGTGACCCGGCCCTTGGCGTCGGCGACGTAGTACATCAGGTAGGGCGGGAACGGGGAGGAGCCGAAGAAGTGCAGCTCGCCGGTGACCGGGTCGGTCTTCGGGTGGGCGGTCATGGCGCTGCGCAGCTTGCCGTCGAAGTCGTAGGCGCCGACCGTCTCCAGCTCCGGGGTGAGCTCGAAGGGGAAGTTGGCCTCGCACAGGGCGAGCAGGCGTCCGGCGTGCTCGATGACATGGGTGCCGGCGGTGCTGGCGGTCAGGTCGGGGCCGTGGTCGGTCAGATAGGGGGCGCCCTCCAGGGCCGGGGTGTGCACCCAGCGGTTGCGGTACCACTCGGCCTCGCCGTCGCGCAGGCGGATGCCGTGGACCATGCCGCTGCCCTTGAACCAGTGAGTGGGGGTGACGCCGGGCTTGGGGTTGTGGCTGTTGCGGATCAGCCGGCCGGTCAGCTCCAGGGGCAGGTTGCCCTCGACGGTCAGGCCGACGGCGGTGACCTCGTCGGCGACGGGGGTGTAGTGGCCGGTCAGGTACGGCTTGCTGGACATGGCGGGGACCTCTCTGGTCGGTTGGAACGGTGAGCTGCGGAAGCCGGATCGGCGGTCGGGGTGGGGTCAGCGCTGCTGCTCGGCACGGGCCTTGAGACTCGCCAGCCAGGTGGTCAGGGAGTGCTCCAGCGCTCGGCCGAGCTCCTCGGCGGCGGCGTCGACGGGGGCGCCGCTCCAGGACTCCTCGGTGCGGACGGTGACCTGGCCGCCGGTCTGCTCGAAGGTCCACACGTGGACGCCGTCGATGCCGTTGGCGGGGCCGCCCCACACCAGCCGCTCGCCGGGGACGATCTCTCGGACGGTGGAGGTGATGTCCAGGCCGTGGGTCTTCCAGCGGAAGGAGCTGCCGGGCCGCAGCGGGCCGTCGAGCTCGGCCCGGTCGACGTCCGCGTTCCAGTCGGCCCAGGCGTCGATGTCGGTGTGCAGGGCCCAGACCGTCTCGATCGGAGCGTCGATCACGGTGGACAGGCGGACGATGACGGGGGCGGTCTCGTCGATGGTGAACATGGCGGTGGTTCCTCTCGGGTGATCCGGTGATGGGGGTCGGGTCTGGCGGTGGGTCAGTTGGTGGGGGCGGTGGTCGAGGCGGGGGCGGGTGCTTCCGCGGCGGGGGCGCCGCCGCGCCGCGTCAGACCTGCGGCGAGCAGGGCGGTGGCGGCCAGGACCGCGGCCGAGATGCCGAAGGCGGTGCGGTAGCCGGCGGTGAGCGCGTCCAGGTGGGGCTGGTGGGTCGCGGCGCGGGCCGTGGCGGTGCCGGCCAGGGTGGCCAGGACGGCCAGGCCGATCGCGCCGCCGACCTGGCGCGTGGTGTTGACCAGTCCTCCGGCCAGGCCGGAGTCCTGCCGGTCGACGCCTTCGACGGACAGCGCGGTCAGTTGGACGAAGGCGATGCTCAGGCCCAGGCCGATGAGGATGCTCGGACCGAGGACGTCGGCGAGGTAGCTGCCGTGGGCGCTGATCTGCGACAGCCACAGCAGGCCGGCTGCCTCGGTGAACAGCGCGGCGGTGACGGTGGCGGTGGCGCCGATGCGGCGGGAGACCTGCGGGGCCAGCGTGGAGCCGAGCATGTTGGCTGCGGCGAGCGGGAGTTGGCCGAGGCCGGTGAGGAGCGGGCCGGAGCCCAGGACCTGCTGCTGGTAGAGCGGCAGGAAGAAGAACAGGGCGATCCAGACCGAGCCGAGCAGGGCCATCAGCACGTTCCCGGCCGTGACGCGTCCGGCGCCGAACAGGCGCGGGGGCAGGAGCGGGTTCGGGTGGCGGCGCTCGATCAGGACCAGCGCGACCGTCAGCACTGCGGCGACCGCGAAGGCGCCGAGGACCTGTGGGTCGGTCCAGCCGGAGCGGCGGGCCGTGGTCAGCCCCCAGACCAGGGCGGTCAGTGCGAGCGTGACGGCGGCGGTGCCGAGGACGTCGAACCTCCCGCTCTCCTGCACCGAAGTCCTCGCGACGAAGGCGGCGGCCGCGGCGAGGACCAGGAACGCGCCGATCGCGACGGCGTGGAAGATCCACCGCCAGCCGAGCGCCTGGGTCAGCACCCCGCCGAGCAGTACTCCTGCCGCGCCGCCCGCGCCGGAGACCGCTCCCCACACCCCCAGCGCCCTGCCCCGTCCGGGGCCGGGCGGGAACAGATCCATGACCAGAGCCAGGGCCGCAGGGGCGATGGCCGCAGCCCCGATGCCCTGGACGGCGCGGGCCGCGATCAGGATGCCGGGGGAGGAGGCGAGCCCCGCCGCCACCGAGGCCGCACCGAACAGCATGAGGCCGCCCAGCAGGACCGTCCGCCGTCCCAGCAGGTCCGCGGCGCGACCACCCGCCAGGAGCAGCGCCCCGAATGCCAGGCCGTAGGCGTTGACCACCCAGGTCGTGCCGCTGTCCGACAGTCCGACGCCGGCGCGGATCTGCGGCAGGGCCACGTTCACGATCGAGGTGGCCAGCATGACGGTGAACTGGGCCCCGGCCAGGGCCGCGAGCGCGGCCGCGGGGCTTCTCGTGGTTCCAGAAGTCCTGAACATCCCGTCCTCCATGAGTGGTTGGCCACTCACTCTCGTGAGCCGAAAATATGAGTGGTTAGCCACTCACTCTTGAAGCCGCAGAGACGGCGGGGCTCACCCCGCCGACCGCCCTGCTCAGTAGTGCGTGACGCCTGCCGCCAGCGTCCGCATCCAGGGCCCGTCCGCTTCGTCCGCGCCCATCGAGACGATCAGGTGACACAGCATGCCGACGGCGAAGAACTGCTGGATCTGCTCGTCGCTCCCGCCGGAGGCGCCGCGTACGTACTCCACCAGCCGCGCATAGCCCCGGCGGACCACCTCGCGCACTGCCGGCTCCGAGACGGCGGCGGCCTGGGCGTGCAGTTGGATCAGCATCAGGTCGTTGTTGCTGATCAGCCGGGCATAGGCATCGCCCATGGCCTCCAGTACCGCCTCCGGCGAGCTGCCTGTGGCGTCGGCGGCCCCGCCCTCCAGACTTGCCCGCACCTGGACGAAGCAGTGCTCGACCACGGCCGCGAACAGCGACTCCTTGCTGGGGAACAGGCGGTAGACGTAGGCCTGGGAGATGCCGGCCGCCTTGGCGACCTCGGTCGTCGTGGTGCCCCAGTAGCCCCGCGCCGCGAAGGCGCCGATGGCGGTGCGCAGCACCGTCTCGCGGCGAACCTCGGCGGTGGACAACTGGCGGGCTCGCTCCTTGCTCATGTGAGTATTCAACCACTCACACTTTTCGGCGTCAACGAGTACGCCCACGCGGACGGTGACGATTCACGGGGTGGCCGCATTCGCGCCGACTCCGGCACGGGTGCCTGTGGTCGAACAGGGCTCCGGCAGTCACCCGGAGATGACGGGTCTTCCCTCGCGGCAGTGGACACGCGAGGTCTGCCCGGTCGCACGGGTGGAGGACCAGCTGCGGGAGGTGCTGCTGGTGCAGTGCCGGGCGGACCGGATCGAGCCGCCGGGCCGGATCGACCGGATCATCGCCTCGGCCCGGGCGGAGAAGGCGTTCTGCCCGCGGACCGTCGAGCGCCTGGGCGAGGTCTGGGCGTCCCGGCTGCCGATCGAGGCGCACTTCGGCCCGCTCGCCGGGGCGGAACCAGCAACCATCCGGTCACAGCACCAACGGCTCACGGCCCAGTAGAGTCAGGGTCGGCGTGCAGGCACAGGACCGCGACGTCGCCGCCGAAGCCCACCACGAGCGAGCCTTCCGGGGTCACGGTCAGCGCATGGACTGGCGCGGGAAACACCAGCTCCCGGCCGATCTGCCGCCCGGCGGCCAGCTCCCACAGGCACACCGTTCCATCCGAACCACCGGTGACGACCCGGAGTTCTCCACCGATCACCGCGGTCACCACCGCGGACACGGTGCCCTCGTGGCCGACCAACCTGCCGACTTCCCGTCCCATGACCAGGTCCCACACGCGCACGGTGGCGTCGTAACCTGCCGTGATCGCGTGGGCTCTGCCGCCGACGACCGCTGTCGCGACCGCCCACGCCTCGCCGTCGTGGCCCGGCAGGGGCTCCCCGACCGGTTGTCCGGTGGTCAGGTCCCACTGCCAGACCTTGCCACCGCTCATACAGCCCACCGCATGGGGCCTGTCATCGATCACCAGCGTGTCGATGGCCATCAGGAAGTCGTCGTGTCCGGTGAGTTCGCCGACCTGTTCCCCACTGGCCAGATCCCAGACCCGCACGGACACGTCGTCGTCGCTGGCGAGCGCACACGGTCGCCCCTGGACGGCAGCCGTGCCCAGACACCACACCTCACCGTTGATCCCCGGCAGCTCGCCCGTCTGCCGGCGGGTGGCCAGGTCCCACGCGAGTACCGCCCAGTCGCCGGCCGTGACGACGCACGGCCGACCGTCCACGACCTCCGTCGCCACCGCCCACACTCTGCCGTTGAAGTCGCTCATGGGCCCGCCGACCGGTTGGCCGGTCTCAAGGTCCCGCACCCGGACCGTCTGGTCCTTGCTGCCGGTGACCACGACGTGGCGGCCGTCCGAGAAGGTTGTCACCACCGCGTCAACACCGCCGGTGTGACCGGACGGGTCCATCTGGAAGTGCGGGTCACTCTGCGCGCCGGTGGACCACAGCACCTGCCATGGCTCGGTGTCGGCATCCTCCACTGACACGGCGGCAATCCGTGCCGACAACTCCCGGTCCCCGTACCGGGCCGCGTCCAGGGCCAGCAGCTGCCGCCGCACCCACGGTGGCACGTCCCGGTGTACGTCCACCGACGCCCGGTAAACCGCAGCCATCAGTCGCGCATCGGAATCCGCATCGGAAGCCAGCAACCCCAGAACCCGCTCCGGATCAGCGTTCACCAGCCATGGCAGGTCCGTCCACCACCCTTCCGCCCCGGACGGATCCGAAGCCGAAGCGGCCATATGAACGTCGTCACTCATGGCCGAAACTCTAGTGATGCGGCCGGACAGGTCCGCCAGGTTGGATCAAGCTGCGCTCTTGAGAGGCCGTCCGCCCCAGCGGATGCCTTTCTCGCTTCGGATGCGGGCGCGTTCTTTGCGTTCGGCGGCCAGGACGTCGCGGTGGCCGGCGTTGGCGCTGCGCCAGCGCAGGTAGGCGTGCAGGGCCCGGGTCTGCACGGTGTGGTTGGGGTGGTTGGAGTTGGCGATGGTGAACTGCCTCAGCAGCCCGAAGTGCGCCTCGATCGGGTTGGCCCACGAGGCGTAGGTCGGGGTGAAGCACAACTCGACCTTGTTCTCCTTCGCCCAACGGCGGATGTCGGCGCCTTTGTGAGCAGACAGGTTGTCGAGGATCACGTAGATCGGGGCGCCGTCGGGCCGTGCGGCGCGGATCGACTACCTGAGGTGGTTCGGCGCGGGCGCGGTGGGTGGTCGGCGAGTGGCGCGGCGACGGCTTCGGGCATCCCCCGCTCATCGCGGTTCGGCGATGAGGAGGGGGCCGCGCGGGCGGACGGTGGCGGCGGTGGCGTTCTCCCTGACCGGGGTGGCCGTGGCCGGCCTGAGCCGTAGGCGGGCGAGGACGGCTGCGGTGATGACGAGCATCTCGGTCCAGGCGAAGGACTCGCCGACGCACTTGTGGTGGCCGGCGCCGAAGGGGAAGAACAGCCTGGCCGGGGCACGATCCGCGGGACGGGACCAGCGGTCGGGATCGAATCGCAACGGGTCGGTGTGGAGCTTGGGGGAGCGGTGCAGTGCGGTCGGGCTGAACAGGACCTCCGCTCCCGGGGGCAGGAGGACGCCGCCGTAGTGGAGCGGCGCCACTGCCCGGCGCATCAGGATCCAGTTGGGGGTGTGGAGCCGGAGGGTCTCGCTGATCGCGTGCCCCGTGCGTTCCAGGCGCGGCAGGTCGTCCATGGACACGACGCCGTCGGCGGCGATGGCGCGGACCTCCTCGCTCAGCTCGTCCTGCAGGTCCTGGTGCCGGGCGAGTTCGTGGAACAGCCAGGCGAGCGTGGTGGCGGTCGTCTCGGTGCCGGCCAGGAGCAGCGAGACCGCCTCGTCCCGGACCTGGGCCGGTGCCATGGCGAGGCCGGTCTCCTCGTCGCGGGTGGCCAGCAGCAGGGAGAGCAGCGTGCCGTCCGGGCCCTGCTGCCGGCCGGCGGCCTGGGCGACGATCTCGTCCACGACGGTGCGCAGGCCCTCGACCGCCGCATCGAAGCGCCGGTTGGCGGGTACGGGCAGCTTCTCCAGCAGCGGCGAGGGGTAGAGCGCCCGTCGGACGAATCCGGTGAGGACCACGGGCACGGCCCGGTCGATCCTGTTCTTCTGGTCGCGGCTCAGATGGGTGGCGAACAGCGCCTCGACCACGATGTCCCGGGCGAGTTCGTGCATCCGCGTTTCGATCGGCGCGGCCCGTCCGGGCTCCCAGCGCGACACCGCCGCCGCTGCCGCCCGTGCGGCCAGCGTGGCGTACCGGCGGATGCTGTCGCGGTGGAAGGCCGGCTGGACCAGTCGCCGCTGGCGGAGGTGGAACGCGCCCTCGGAGGTGAACAGTCCGTTGCCCAGCAGTCCGCGGGCCTTGTCGAAGACGAAGCCCTTCTCGGTCTTCGCGGCGTCTTTGACGAGCAGTCGGTGGACCAGTTCGGGGTCTGTGAGGACGTGAACCGGCCTGTGCCACAGGTGGATCCGCACCACGGGGCCGTGGTCGGCCAGTGACTGGAGAAAGGGCAGGGGGCGGGTGAGCAGCGGGACCAGGTGCCCGAGCAGAGGCAGTCGGCCCGGAGCGCACGGCACCCCGGCGGGCGCGGCGTCGTCCTCGGACATCAGTGCCTCGCCACGGGCGGTGGTGCGTCGAACCGCGAGCTGCTGCGGGACCAGTCGATGTGGCCCCGCAGCCACAGACCGAGGCCGCGCGCGTACGCCGCTGTCGCAGGACTCCCGGTGGTGCGGACGGTCCGGCTCAGCTCGACGAACGCGGCCATCTCGGCATCGCGCATGGCGATGGCAGACTTCCGGGCCTCGGCCGACGAACAGCGGTGGTGGAGGGCGAGGACCTCGACCAGGTTGTGGCGGCCCTGGCCGCCGGCCGTCTCCTTGGCATGGGAGTAAAGGTCGTTGTCCCAGCTCACCAAGTTCGCGGTGATGTCCCTGAGCCGACGCAGCGCGGGGCTGTCCGCCTCGGCGGAAGGCACTTCGTAGCCCGCCGCGACGTCGACCAGGGTGAGACAGGTGTACGTCGCTCCCGCGTGCCGACGCATCGCCACGTACTCGGCCGGTCCCGGCACCAGTCCGGCCTCCCGGTTCGCGGCCTCCCATACCTGGGCGTGGAGGTAGTCGCGGACTGAGCACTCCCAGCGGAACAGCTGTGACGGCGACGCCTGTGCGGCGACCCGGTCCCGTATGTCCCGCAGGGCTGCGGCGAAGGTGTGGGCCGGTCCGTCCAGGCCGGCCTCGGCCACGTCCGCTTCGGCCAAGTCCGCGTCGAGCACCCGGGCCAGCAGAGCGGTAGTCCGTGCCAGCGGCGCGGGACGGGCGCCGCGTTCGCGGTCCTCGCAGTAGCCGTCGTCGAAGGAGAAGAGCCACACGTACCAGTCGGACAGCAGGCGCAGCATGTCGGCGGGCACCTCGGGATTGGTCCGTGCGGCCAGGTGGCCGCTGCGCTGACGCCCGATCCGCATCGCCCGGTGCGGCTGCCCGTCCAGCAGCCGGTGCCGCGCCAGCCAGGTAAGGCTCTGCCGGTCCGCCTGGTCGGCGTGTCGGTTGGTCAGGGACGGGAAAGGGCACCACAAGTCGTCCGCGGTGCTGCGCGGTTGTCCGGCGCGGAGCTCGCTCATCGTTTCGCCGACCTTCGTCTGGGTGGGTGGCCGCCGGCTTCCGTGCCCCGGCGACGATCGCGTGCGGGGCGACCCGCCTGCGCGAGGAGGCCGAAACTAGTCCGGTGCGGGGCACAGCGATGGACTGTGCGCGCATCCGTGGTTGTCTCTCGGCGCACCGCCGGTCTTCCCGCCCTGCCCCGGAGCCCGAGGACGCTGCGCACCGGGAGCCGTACACGCCGTAAAACCGAGATGTTCTGACGGCCGGTAACCTTGGGTGCCCGCGGAGCGGGCCGGCGGACTCGAGGGGGACGAGAGTGGCGGACGGCGGGCGGGTGCCGGTTCTGGTCGGGCGGCAGCGGGAGACGGAACTGCTGACCGCGGCCCTGGTCCAGGCGGTGGACGGTGCGAGCGGGTCCACCGTGCTGCTGCGCGGCGAGGCAGGCGTCGGTAAGAGCACGCTGCTGGCCTGGGTGGAGCGCGCGGCGCGCGAGCGCGGGTTCACCGTGCTGCGGGCGGTCGGCACGGAGGCGGAGACGGACCTCGCATTCGGGGCCCTCCACCAGGCGTTCTGGCTCCTCATCCAGCGTTCCGGTGCCTTGTCCGCGCACCAGCGGGAGGCCCTGGAGAGCGCGCTCGACGGCCGCTCCGGAACCCCGAGCGGGTTCGCCGTCGGAGCCGCCACCCTGGCGCTGCTGGGAGAGACGGTGCGGACCGCCCCCGTGCTGCTGCTCCTGGACGACCTGCACTGGATCGACTCCTCCAGCGCAACCGTCTTCGCCTTCCTCCACCGGCGCTGCGCCGAACTGCCGGTGGTGATCGTCGGTGCCACCCGCCCGGACGGGCCGGCCGCTCAGGCCTGGTCGGCCGAAGCCGTCGACGTGCGGGCCCTGCCGCAGACGGACGCGGCCCTGCTGCTGGGCACCCGCTACCCCGAACTCGCCGCTCCCGCCAGGGACCGGGTGCTGGCGGAGGCGGCCGGAAACCCCCTGGCGCTGGTGGAGCTGCCGCGCCAACTGGCGGCCGCACAGCAGCGGGGAACCGCTCCCCTGCCGGAGCGGCTGCCGCTCGGGCGGAAGCTGGAGCGGATGTTCACCGAACGGCTGGGGGCGACGACACCGGAGGTCGGCCGTCTCCTCCTGCTCGGCGCACTGGCCACCGGCCCCGGCTTCAGCAGCGGCGAGTGGCTGCGCACCGCCGCGGGCGAGAACGCGCGGGAGATCCTGGAACGGGTCGAGGCCGACGGACTGGCCCGGCTCGACCCCGCGGGACAACTGGTGTTCCGGCACCCGCTGGTCCGCACCGCCGTCGTCTCCGCAGCCTCCGACAGCGCGCGCCGCGAAGCGCACCGGGCCCTGTCCGACGCCCTCGCACCGGACGACCCCCGACGGCTGGTCCACGAGGCGTCCGCCACGCTGCTGCCCGACGAGAACCTCGCGCACCGACTGCAGGAGGCCGGCCGCGACCTTGCCCGGCGCGGCGGCGACGCAGAGGGCGCGCTCCTGCTCGAACGCGCAGCCGCCCTCAGCCCCAGCTCCTGCGACCGCACCCGCCGACTCACCTGGGCCGCGGTGATGTCGGCCCGCGGCGGGCAGGTGCGCCACACCGCCGCGCTGGTCGAAGAACTGAAGGCCAGCACGGTCCCGCCGGACATCGCCCCGCTCTTCGCGTACGCGGTGGTCTACGCCGACCAGAGCCACCACGTCGCGTTCGAGTCCTCCGCCGTACTGCTGCCCGCCGCCCTCGACGCGCTGACCGCGCCGGGCGCCGAGACCTTC
Organism: Kitasatospora sp. NPDC048407; assembly: GCF_043200475.1. NCBI lineage: Bacteria > Bacillati > Actinomycetota > Actinomycetes > Kitasatosporales > Streptomycetaceae > Kitasatospora > Kitasatospora sp. NPDC048407. The sequence continues at coordinate 308,012 of NZ_JBICXW010000002.1, forward strand.
GGTGGGCTGGTCGAACAGGCGTACTTCAAGTTGCTCCTGGCCGCCACCTACACGGACGACCCCTGGGCCTGGCGTGCCCTGGAACGGCACCAGGACCACGTCTCGGAGGCGGGCCGACTGTGCCTGCGCGCGTGGACCCACCCGGGCCCGGGTATGGCCGCCGCGCTGCGGGCGGTGACCGAGGACCTGAACGAGGAGCAGGAGGCGGGTGCGGCCTGGCTCCTGCTGTGGACGGCCTCGGCGCTCGACTGCCCCGAAGCCGACCTGTGGCAGCGCTTCACCGGGCTGCACGGCTACGCCACCCAGGGTTCGGTGGCGAAGGCCAGGTGCCACCAGGACTTCCTGTTCGGCCACTGGGACCGGGCGGCCGAGTGCCTGCGCGAGGCCGAGATCGCGGAGGAGCTCGGCTACCGCACCAACGCCCTGATGTTCCGCCAGTACTACGCCCACTTCCTGGCGGCGCAGGGCGACGAGGCCGGACTGCGGGAGGTCGACCGGTCGATCAGGCCGGCGGCCACCCGGGCCCGGATGCGGTTCGTCCTCGACCGGCTGGCCCACCTGCGCGGCCTGGCCGCCCTCGCTCACGGCCGCTACGAGGAGGCGTACGCGTACTTCTGCGAGCTCACCCCGCCCGGGCGGCTGGCGGACGGCCCGCCCTGGCGCCACACGCTGGTCTTCGACCTGGTGACGGCAGCCGTGCACACCGGCCGGGGCGAGGAGGCGCGGGTACACGTCGCGGCCGGGCGGGCGGCAGGCTCCGGGGGGATGTCCGGCCGACACGCCTTCCTGCTGGCGGCCGCCACCGCCCTGGCCACCGAGGCCACCGAGGCCGACGAGGCCGAGGCCGCCTATCGGGCCGCGTACGCCGTGCCGGGTGCCGAGCAGTGGGTGTTCGACCTCGCCCGACTGCGGCTCGCCCACGGCTCGTGGCTCCGCCGTCGCCACCGGTCCGGGGCCCGGGAGGTGCTGCGCGCGGCGCACCAGGTGTTCCGTCGCCTCCGGGCGGACCCCTGGGCACAGCGATGCGAGGAGGAGCTGCGGGCCGCAGGCGATCGGGTCGCACCGTCGCAGGGCGGAGCGGCCCGGGATGCGACCGGGTTGACCGGCCAGGAGCTGCGGATCGCCCGGCTGGCGGCCACCGGGCTGAGCAACAAGGAGATCGGCCGAATGCTCCAGTTGTCGCCCCGTACCGTCGGGGCTCACCTCTACAGGCTCTTCCCGAAGCTCGGCATCACCTCGCGGGCCGCGCTCGCCCGCGCCCTCGGTACCGGCTGACCCGCCGGGACGCGGCGGCCGGCCCGTGCTTCCCGTGCACCGAGTCGGTCCTGCGGCGCACCGCTGAAACCCGGTAGTCAGATGACCTAACACGCCTCCCGGCCTGCGGATCAGGCTGACGTCGAAGGGTTTCGGCGAAAGGGCGGTCAGGTGGGCTTGCAGGTGACGTCCGCGGCGGTCCCGGACGACGAGAAAGCGGCGTTCTGGAGCAGGGATCTGTCGCGGGCGCTGGTGCCGGTCGAGGTGGTCCCACTCGCCGGGCAGCCGATCGAGGGGCATCTGGCGTCGCATCGGCTGGGGTACGTGCGAATCTCGACGCTGGAGGCGGACGCGGCGCGGGTCTCCCGGCCGGCGGCGCTGATCGCACGGGACCGGCGGACCGAGCCGCAGGTGGGGGTCGGGGTGCAGGTGTCGGGTCGGGCGGTGCTGGAGCAGGACGGGCGCCGGGCGGAGGTGCCGGCCGGCGGGCTCGTCCTGTACGACACGACACGGCCGTACTCCATCGACTACCCGGAGCGCTTCCACACCCATCTGTTCCACCTGCCGCGCCGGCTGCTGGGCGTCCCGGAGCGTGAGCTGCGGCGGGTGGCGGGGACGGTCGTCACCCCGGCCGAGGGATGCGGGCCCGTGCTGCTGCCCTTCCTCAGCACCCTCGCCGGGTCCGCCCACTCGTACTCCGCCCCGGTCGGCGACCGGCTGGCCGGCAGCGTCGCCGACCTACTGAGCACGCTGGTCGCCCAGCTGACCGCCGCACGGACGGCCGGCGGGCCCCGTCCCCGGAACGACCACCTGGTCCGCCGGGTGCGGGAGCACATCGACCGCCACCTGAGCGATGCGGAACTGTCACCCGAGACGATCGCGCGCGCCCATCAAATCTCCGTGCGGTATCTGCACCGGCTCTTCGAGAGCGAGGGGGTGACGGTGAGCCGACTCATCCAGCAGCGCCGGCTGGACGCCTGCGCCCAGGAGTTGCGCCGCCGCGGCCGTACCGTGCCGACGGTGTCGACGGTCGCCCAGCGGTGGGGCTTCGTCCACCCGGCGCACTTCAGCCGAGCCTTCCGGGCCGTCTACGGAGTCTCGCCGAGCGAGTGGCGCGCGCTCCGGACCATGGAGGCCGAGTGATGAGTCGCTTGCCGGTGGCCGCGATCCGTGCACGGACAGGCCACGCTGGAAGCCGTCCCGGAAGTACGGTCGAGCGGCGTGTGCGCGGGGGCGGGAAGGCGCCCCGGCACTCGGCTCGGTGCGTACGGCAAGGCGGCGACGGACCTGCCGGACACCTCCAGCCGACGCGCTGCGCGACGAGGGCGAGGCATACGCGGCCAGGCTCCGCGGGGCGGGTGTCCCGGTGGTGGCGACGCGCCACCAGGGTGCCGTGCACGGCTTCCTCCTCCTCGACGCGCTCCACCCCACCGGCAACCGGCACCGCCCGGGCCGCACTGATCCAGGCCGTCGACACCGTGCACATGGCCCTGCACCGCGGGTTCCTGGCGAGGCAGGGCGGCGCGGTGCCTGCGTCCGGTCCGCCCTTACCGCCGTCCGAGGAGCGCTGATGTCCGTCGTTCTCGACACCGCCCCGCTACCGTTCGCCGAACGAGCCGAGTACTGGCACGAGGCGGTCTCCCGCACCTTCATCCCGGTGGACGTGTCCCTGCTCGAAAGCACGCCCGCCGCCGCGACCATCACCAGTCACCGTCTGGGCGCCCTGCAGGTCTCTCTGGTGCAGGCCGGCCCGCAGCGGGTCGTCCGCAGCGCGGGTCTGATCGCCCGGGGCGGGGAGGACCACCTCACGCTGGCGCTCCAGCACCGGGGCGCCGCCCGGCTCGTGCAGGACGGCCACCAGGTGCTGCTGCAGCCGGGCAGCTTCGCGATCTCCGATGCCCGGCGGCCGTTCGCCAAGGAGCTGCCGGAGCGCTTCGCCTTCACGGCTTTCCACTGGCCGCGGTCGGCGGTGAGCCTGTCCGACGAGGATCTGCGGGTGCTCACCGCGACGGCCTTCGACACCGGCGGCGGCACGGCCGCGCTGGTGGCCGCCTATCTGGAGCGCCTGGCCCGGTCGGCCGGCTCGCTCGAACCGGCTCTCGCCTGCCGACTCGCCACCACAGCCCTGGACCTGCTCGCGGTGCTGGCCCACGAGCGCCGCGGGCGGTCGGCCCCGGACGCGCCCGAGGCGGCCCTCGCCACGCTGGCCAGAGTGAAGGACCACATCCTGCGCCACTTGGGCGACCCGGACCTCTCACTGGAGCGGATCGCGGCCGCCCACCACGTGTCGGTGCGCTACCTGCACAAGATCTTCCGGTTGGAGGGGGTGACGGTGGCCCGCTGGATCCAGCACCAGCGTCTGGACATGTGCCGTCGGGCCCTGGCCCGCCGGACGGCGAATCGGGCGACCGTGGCGGCGGTCGCGGGCCGCTGGGGGTTCGTGAGCGCCAGCCACTTCAGCCGGGCGTTCCGGGCCGCCTACGGAGTCTCCCCGAGCGAGTGGCGAGCCAGCGCGGGGACGGGTCTCCCCCCGGGGCCCCGTCCAGCTGCGGCTTCCGGGTGCGAGGCGCGGTGAAGTCCCCTCCTCGTCCGGATGCCGCGGTCTTGGCGCGACCGCGGGCCCGGTGGCACCCTCGGCGGCCGACGAGGCGTCACCGGCGGTGCCCTGCGGTACGCAGGACCGCCGGCAGGGGTGCCGGCCCGGCGCGACGTGCGCGGACCGACTGAAGCGCGTGCGCCCAGGGGACAGGATTCCCGCCTGAGCGTTCCTAGCCTGATGACACACCGTCAGGACCACGAGCTGCGAGGTGATCACCATGTCCGAGCAGAACGCCGCGGGCGCCGGGCCGACCCTGGAGCCCGAGGCCCGGGCTTTCACCGAGGCGACCGCGAACCCGCCGTACCTGTTCGACCTGGGCTGCCGCCGGCGCTGGTCATCACCGGCGAGGCCGACGTGCTGCGCGACGAGGGCGAGGCATACGCGGTGAAGCTGCGTCAGGTCGGCGTCCCCGTCACCGCCGTCCGGTTCCTCGGCACCATCCACGACTTCGCGATGCTCAACGCGCTGCGTCCCTCGAAGTCCGCGCAGGGTGCCATCACCCTCGCGATCGGGACGCTGCGCCAGGCGCTTCACCGGGGGTGACCGCGCCGCCACCTCAGATCGCCGACCTGATCCGTGCCGCCGTCCGCTCCGTCACCGACCGACCGGGAGAGCCATGAGCAGCCAACCGCGCCTCCACCGGCACAGCCCCGAGATCCGGGCCTTCGGCACCGTCACCCAGCTGCCGATCGCCCTGTCCCACGACGCCCGGCAATACTCCTGCCAGCGGCTCAATCGCATCCTCGCGGACACCCAGTTCCTGTACGCGCTGTACAAGAAGCACCACTGGGGCGCGCACGGCCCGACCTTCTACCACCTGCACCTGCTCCTCGACAGGCACGCCCAGGAACAGCTTGACCTGGTCGACGTGCTCGCCGAACGAGTGCACAGCCTGGGCGGCGTCGCGGTGGGCGATCCCCGCCACGCCGCCGAGATCACCGGCGTACCCCGTCCGCCGGACGGGGTCGAGGACGTAGCGGCCGTGCTCTCGCGTCTCCTCGACGCCCACGAGACCATCCTCGCCGAGGCCCGCGACGCGGCCACCCGCACCGTGCGGCTCGGCGATGACAGTACCCAGGACCTCCTGGTCTCCCAGGTCATCCGCATCGGTGAGGCCCAGGTCCGGTTCCTTGCCGAGCACCTCGTAGTCACCCCCCGGACCGGGGCGTGACCGCCGGCGGGGCCCGTCCGACGACGGCCCCGCCGCGCCTGTTCGTTCCGTCGAGCCGCTGCGCAACCGGCTCCGCCGGCAGACCTTCCCCCTTGTGCCCCTCGGCGCCGAGTCCGAACTCGTCGACCGGGAGCCCGAATTGACCCGCACGGCCGGCGACCGTCGAGGTCGCCCGGCCGTCACTCAGTCCCGTCAGGAGGAAAACCCATGCGTTCACGCTTCGCCGTGCGGCTGCGGATCGCGGCGATCGCCGCGCTGCTCGTCGTCAGCTCGGCCTCGATCGGTCCGTCCGCACAAGGGGCACCCGCCGCCGAAACCGGCATCGCGGCGGGCGCCCAGTACGACACCACCCACGTGTACGTGACGCCCGGCTCCATCGATGCCTTCGTCACCAGCTGGGAGGCCACGTTCGGCGGCAGCCACACCCAGAAGGCGCTGGTCACCGTCACACCCACCCCGAGCCGGACATACTCCGAGCTGGTCCTCTCACCGGTCGGCACCCTCTCCGTCTTCGACTACCAGACGCCCGCGCCCTACCCGTTCGGGGCGGAGCGCACCGGCTGGCTGGTCCAGAACCTCGACCAGGGCGTCCGCAAGGCCGAGGACGCCGGTGCCGCTGTCGTGGTGGCCCCGTTCGCCGATCCGATCGGACGGGACGCCGTCATCCAGTTCCCCGGCGGCATCGACGCCCAGCTGTACTGGCACACCACGGCGCCCTCCTACCCGCCGCTGGACTCGGTGCCGGAGAACCGCGTGTACGTCCCGGCCGGCTCCCTGCACGCCTTCCTGCACAGCTATCTGCGCTTCACCGGCGGACGGGTGGTCTCCGACGACTCCCGCGCGCCGGGGCAGGAGCTGGGCATGCCCGGCACCACCTACCACCGGATCAGGATCACCAGCCCGTTCGGGGACACCGTCGTGCTGGCCACGGACGGGCACCTGCCCTACCCCTTCGGCCGGGAACTGACCGGATACCAGGTCGACGACCTGACCGCGACGCTGGCCCGCGCCACGGCAGCCGGAGCCCAGGTGCTGTGGGGACCGCAGACGACGGCCGACCGTGACTCGGCCCTGCTGCAGTTTCCCGGCGGCTACGTGGCCGAGATCCACGATCCGCGGCCGCAGCGCTGACCGACGCCGGCGCCCCGTGTCGCCTGGGCCCGGCTCACTCCCAGGCCGGTACGGCGTGCGTCACGACTGGCTCGCTCCGCACGAACTCCCGGGCCGTGCGCTCGAATTCGGGGTCGACCCCGGTAGCGCGCTCGTGGTGCTGGGCGCGGTGCTCCGCCCACGAGGTCAGCGTGAAGACCTCGACGAAACGGTTCGGTTCGGCTGCGTCCCGGTACAGCCGGCCGAACCGGCTCGCCCGGTCCTTCGCACATGACGAGTTCGGATGAACTGACGACGCGACCGGTACCTCGGTGGGGTGCCGGTCGTTGAGTGGGACGTGCCGATATCTCGTTCACGTCGCCCAGGGGTCCACCGTCCGCGGTTGACGGTTGAGTTGACGCCCGTGGTGGCGAGGCGTCTGGGCGCTCTGCTCCTGCGGGCAGGATGAGTCACGGAGGTGAAGTCGTGGAGCAGTGGGCCAGACGCGAGGACGAACGGCTGCTCACCGGCCGGGGCCGCTTCGTCGCCGACATCGAGGTACCGGCCTGCCTGGATGCGGCGTTCGTGCGCAGTGGTGTGGCCCACGGCGTGCTGCGCGGGGTGGACTGCGCCGCCGCTCGCGAGGTGCCGGGGGTGGTGGGGGCCTGGTCGGGCGCGGATCTGTCGGAGCCGGCACCGCCCGGGCTGACGGCCTCCGGCGCTCAGGGGCTTCCGGCGGTGCCGCACACGTTGCTGGCCGGGCTGTCCACCGAGGAGGCCGTGGCCGGGCGGGAGTGGCCGGCGCTGGCCAGGGGCCGGGTGCGGTACGCGGGCGAGGCGGTGGCGGTGGTGCTGGGCGAGGACCGCTACCGGGCCGAGGACGGGGCGGCGGCGGTGTCCGTCCGGATCGACCCGCTGCCCGCGGTGGTCACCGCGGGCGCCGCGGTGACGGACTCGGTCCGGCTGTTCGACGGTCTGAGCAACACCGCCTTCCAGGGGGAGGCGGGGAAGCCGATCGATGCTTCGGTGTGGCGGCAGGCTTGCGGCGGTGGTGGAGGGTCGCTACCGCCAGCAGCTGTTGCTGCCCTCCCCGATGGAGTGCCGGACGATCCTCGCCGTGCCGGAGGACGGCCGGCTGACGGTGTGGTCGGGGCACCAGATGCCCCACCGGCTGCGGCGCGAGCTGGCGGCGCTGTTGGGGTGGCCGCTCGACCGGGTGCGCGTGGTGGTCCCGGACACCGGCGGGGCGTTCGGGTCGAAGAGTGCGGCGTTCCCGGAGTTCGTCGTGGTTTCCTACCTGGCGGTGCGGCTGGGCCGACCGGTGCGGTGGATCGAGGACCGGCTGGAGTCGATGACGGCCGCCACCCGGGGCCGGGGGCAGGACCAGCGGGCGCGGCTCGCCGCCGATGCCGACGGACGGCTGCTCGCCTACGAGTTGGAGGTCGACGCGGACGTGGGAGCCTACCCCCACCTCGGCGCCGGGCTGCCGATGCAGACCGCCTGGATGGCCACCGGCCCGTACGCGACCCCGCGGGTGCACGCGACCGTCCGTTCGGTGCTGACCAACACCATGGTGACGTACCCGTACCGCGGTGCCGGCCGGCCGGAGGCGGCGATCGCGCTGGAGCGGGCCATGGACCAGCTGGCTCGTGAACTCGACATCGACCCGGCCGAATTGCGGCGGCGCAACTTCATCCCGCCGCACCGGTTCCCGTACCGGACGCCCACCGGTCGGTGCTACGACAGCGGGAACTACGCCGCCGCGCTGGACCTGGCGCTGGAAACCCTGGACTACCCCGGGTGGCGTGCCGAGCAGGCCCGGCGCCGAACGGATCCCGACGCGCTGCCGCTGGGCATCGGCCTGTCCTGCTACGTGGAACGCTCCGGCGGGGAACCGGGTGGGCTGCACGAGTTCGGCGGCGTCGAGGCCGCTGCGGACGGCACGGTCGTCGTCCGGTGCGGCGCGGCCTGCGCCGGCCAGGGGCACGAGACGGTCTTCCCCGCGCTGGTGGCCGAGGCCCTGGGCGTGGACGCGAGCCGGGTCCGGCTGATCGAGGGGGACACCGGCGAGCAGCCCGAGGGCCTGGGCTCCTTCGCCAGCCGATCCGCCCAGGTGGCCGGCGCGATGCTGCGGCACACCTCGGGGCTGCTGGTCGCCGAGGCGCGGGAGCGGGCCGCGCGGCTGTGGGACGTTCCGTCCGAGGCCGTGGGCTGGTCCGACGGCGCCGCACAGCTCGGCCCGAGCGGCTCGCAGGCGATCGGACTGGCCGAGCTGGTGCGGGCCACCGGGCCGCTGCGGGTCGACGACCGGTTCGAGACGGGCATGGCCTTCCCCTTCGGCGCCCACGCGGTGGTGGCCGAGGTCGATCCGGAGCTGGGTACCGTACGACTGCTGCGGGTGGTGGCCGTGGACGACTGCGGAGTGCAGCTCAACCCGGAGATCGTGCGCGGGCAGGCCCTCGGGTCGGCGGTACAGGGCATCGGCCAGGCCCTGTACGAGGGGATCCCCTACCGGGACGACGGCGTACCCCTGTTGGCCTCCGGGCTGTTGGACTACCTGCTGCCGACCTTCACCGAAGTGCCGCCCATCGAGCTCAGGGACACCTGCACTCCGAGCCCCGGTACTCCACTGGGCGCCAAGGGGGCGGGTGAGTCGGGCTGCATCGGCACTCCGGCCGCGGTCGTCAACGCCGTGGTCGACGCGCTGCGGATCGCCGACCCCGACCTGTTGCAGATGCCGCTCACCCCGGATGTGGTGTGGCGGGCGGCCCGTGCCCCGAAGCTCACGGAGGCGCCCCGATGAAGCCCGCCACCTTCGACTACGCCGCACCGCGCACGGTGCCCGAGGCCGTCGAGCTGCTCGGCTCCGCAGACGGGACGGCCCAGGTGCTCGCCGGCGGGCAGAGCCTGATCCTCGACATGCGGCTGCAGCGCGTGCGCCCCGGGCTGGTGGTCGACATCAACCGCGTCGCCGGGCTCGACCGGATCGACGCGGACGACCGCACCCTGCGGGTGGGCGCCCTGGTGCGGCACCGCGCGTTCGAATCGACGCAGTCCCTCCCGGGCCCGCTCGGTGCGCTGTTCGCCCGCGCGGTGGTCCACATCGCCCACCCGCCCATCCGCACCCGCGGTACGATGGCGGGCAGCTTCGCCTGGGCGCATCCCGCCTCCGAGTGGTGCGCCGTGGGCACCGCCCTGGACGCCGGCATCGACCTGCACGGCCCGCAGGGCACGCGCAGCGTCGCGGCCCGGGACTACTTCCGGGGGCCGCACGTGACCGCGCGCCGACCGGACGAGCTGCTCACCGCGGTGACCTTCCCGCTGCTCGACGAGGACACCGGGGTCGGCTTCACCGAGCACCGCCGTACGCACTTCTGCTTCGCCCAGGTCGCGGTCGCCGCCACCCTGACGGTGCGGGACGGAGTGGTCGCCGAGGCCCGCATCGGTCTGGCCAACTGCGCCGACCGGCCGCTGCGGGCCCGCGCGGCGGAGCAGGCGCTGATCGGCTCCGAGGTCCGGGCACCCGCCGACGGGCACCGGCTGCCCGAGGGACACCCGTTCACCCGGGCCGGCCGGATCGCCGCCGAGCAGGACGCCGCACCCGTGCCGGAGCCGTACGCCGACGTCGAGTACAAGCGGCACGCCATCGCGGTCCTGGTTGCCAGGACGCTGCACCAGGCGGCGCGGGACCTGCGATCCCGCCGCGCCGAGCCGGACGGAGACCGCGCATGAGGATCACCCTGACCGTCAACGGCGAGGCGTACGAACTCGACGTTGAGCCCCGCCGCATCCTCGCCGACGTGCTGCGGGAGGACTGCCGGCTGACCGGCACCCACCTGGGCTGCGAGCACGGCGTCTGCGGGGCGTGCACAGTGCTGGTGGACGGCGAGGCGGTCCGCTCCTGCCTCGTGTTCGCCGTGCAGTGCGACGGGAGCCCGGTGCGCACCGTGGAGGGCCTCGCTGGGCCCGGCGGCGAGCCCCACCCCCTCCAGCGCGCGTTCTCCGCCGAACACGCCCTGCAGTGCGGCTTCTGCACGCCGGGGTTCCTCATGGTGGCCGCCGGCGCCCTGGCGGCCGACCCCGGTCTCGCCGACTCCCCGGAGCGGGTCGACGCCCTGGTCGGTTCCAACCTCTGCCGGTGCACCGGCTACGAACCCATCCGCCGCGCGATCCTGCGGGCCGCCCGCGAGCAGGACGCGCCGCGCCCGCACGACGCGCGGGGCCCGCGGTGACGGCCGTCCGCTCACGGCTCCTTCCCGGTCCGGCCGTCGGCAGCGGCGGCCGCGTCCGGACCGTCGAGGCCCAACCTGCGCCCGAGGCCCACTCCTTGGTCGTGGATGGCGGTGCCCTCCGCGAGGCGGAGCCGCTCCCAGGTCTGCAGGGCGGTGTCCGCGGACGGCGCCTGCCGCAGGGCCTGGAACAGGGTGATGGCGTCGGCGGCGGCCTTCTCCGTGCTGGCCGCGGTGTGGGGCCGGACCACGAAGGCGGCGTCCCCGGTCAGCAGGATCCGGTGGTTGCGCATCCTGGTGGCGCGCGCGTCGAGGATCGCCTGCACGAAGGGCTCCGCGGTGTGTTCCACCAGGTGACACAGGGGCGGCGGGAGCGTCGAGCGCGCGCGGGCCAGGAGGTCGGTGCGGACCTGGGGCGCGAGCAGTCCCGGCGGCAGTGACAGCCCGTGGCGGGTGCCGTTGCGGTCGGTGGTGACGCGGGCGAGTTCGGGCCGGTCCGCCCGCGTGTACCAGACCCAGTTCATCCGGCGGCGGCCCGTCGCGGTCGTGCCGAAGTCGCCCGGGATGAAGTAGCAGAGGAACTGGCTGCGGTCCCCGTCCCAGAAGCTGAACCGGTCGTCGAAGCGCGCCACCAGTTCCTTGGGGAGGTCGGCTTCGTCCACGACGCCGCGGTAGGCGACGTAGCCGGCGTAGCGCGGCGCACCGTCCGGTGTGACGAGTCCGCGGTGCCGGGAGGCGGATCCGTCCGCGATGATCGCCAGGTCGACTGCCCGGGCCGCCTCGCCGACATGGACGGTGGCCCCCGCGGCGCTGGGCACGAGGGCGGTCACCGGCTGCCCGTCGTGGTAACGCTCAGCGGGCAGCACGTCCCGGAGGGCCTGGTAGATCGTTCCCCAGGAGATCATCCGCTGCCGCATGGGCATGATCCGCACGTTCCCGTCCCCGGTGAAGAACTGCCGATGGGTGACGGGGACGCTGACCCGGTCCGGATCGACGCCGCAGAACTCGCGCAGGAACCAGGCGACGCCCGGTTGCAGCACGATGCCGGCGCCGCGGTCGTCGGGGCGGCCCGTGGAGCGCTCCCAGACATCCACGTCCAGGCCGAGCCCGGTGAGCGCGACGGCATGGAACAGGCCGGCGAGCGACCCGCCGACGATGCCGACCGAGGTGACGTCGGGTGTCGCGGTCATCGTGAGCACCTCCCTTCCTCGCACCCGGCTGCGGCCTGCGGTCGGCCCGTCTGCTCCTCCAGGGCTTCGGTGAGCCGCTCGACGTCGACCGCGCCGTTGATCGCACGCCCGCCCAGGACGAACAACGGCACACCGCGCAGCCCCAGCCGCCGGGCGAGTTCCTCGTCCTCACGCACGGCCCTCTCCAGCGCCGGGTCGCCCAGCCCCTGCGCCACGCCGGGGGCGAGGCCTTCGTCCTCGCCCAGCCGGGCCAGCACGGCCGGGTCGCCGATGTCCTGCCCCTCGGCGAAGTAGGCGGCCAACAACCGGTCCGCCATGGCGGCGCCCAGCCCCGTCTCGCGCTGCGCCAGGGCGATCAGGCGATGTCCGGCCCGGGTGTTCGGTGTCCTGGTGATCTTCTCGTAGTCGAAGGCGATGCCGTCGCCTCGGCCGGCCAGGACCGTGCCGTGGTCGAGTTGCCGGGACCGTTCCCAGCTACCGAACTTCGCGCTTCGGTAGGTGCGCCGGTCCATCCCCGCCAGGGGCATGGCCGGGTTCAGCTCGAACGCGCGGTGACGGATCCCGAACTCGGCGCCGGTGCGTCCTTCGACGGTGTCGACCGCTCGCCTCAAGCGGCGTCCGCCGATGTAGCACCAGGGGCAGATCAGATCGCCGAACACGTCGATCGTGAACATGGGGCCCTCCTCTTCCTTCCTCATCGGACCGACTAGTCTGTCCGATCCGAACGGCAATCGAGCCGAACCCATTCCCATGCCCGTCGGAGGCGCCGATGACCAGCCCTGAAGCGACCCGCGCCAAGATCGTCGGAGCCGCCGCCGATCTGTTCGCCCGCTGCGGAGTCCGCGCGGTGGGGATCAACGAGATCTGGCGTGCGGCGGAGGTCGCCAAGTCGACGCTCTACCAGCACTTCCGCTCGAAGGACGAGCTGGTGGAGGCGGTCCTGCGCCGGCGCAACGACGCGTGGTGCGCGCGACTGCGCGCGCTCGCCGAGAGCCGCGACGCACCGGCCGACCGGCTCCTCGCCATTCTCGACCTGCTCGGCGAGGAGTTCGCCGATCCCGCCTACCGGGGCAACGACCTGGTGAACGTCGCCGCCGAGTACCCCGATCCCGACCACCCCGTACGGGCCGCCATCCGGGACCACAAGCGGGAGATCCTCCACTACCTCACCGACCTCGCCACCGCCGCGGGATCCCACGCCCCGGAGCGGGCCGCCGCCCTGCTGCTCATGCTCGCCGATGGGGCCGTATGCGCCCGGGTCGGTCTCGGCGACGCCGACGCTGCCCGCACCGCGCGCACGGCAGCGGCACGACTGCTGCCGGCCGGCCCGTCGAGCGCCGCCACCCCCTGACGCGGGATCAGGCACCGGACCGGGCCGCCGGGGCGGGGCAACGGCTCCCGCCGCACGCCAAGCGGTCCGATCGGCCTGACGGTGACGGACGTTCCGTGCGCGCGGCCAGGCAGAAGCAGGCGGACACACCGGCCTGGCAGGCCTTCCACTGCGACAGCGTCCGCCGGTACGCCGCGCTGACCACCCGGATGGCGGCGACGGTGTCCCGCTGGAAGTCCGGGCGGCCGGCATCGACGAGAAGCCGAAGGCGTCGGGACCCGCTGCGTGCCCGGCGGGCCGCCAGTGTTCCCGCCACAGGCGAAGTGCCGGATAGTGGCCGGTTCGGCAGGCTCCTACGGGTGCCACCGGTCCGCGGCGGGCCGGCCCGTGGCGGCGAACCGCCCCGCGCCGCCCTCAAGCAGTGCCGCCGCGATCGAGCGCGCCTGCTCGTCGGTGGCGGACCGGATGAATGGGGCGAACGTGAAGAACGTCGTCATCTCGTCCTTGGTCCCGGTCAGCAACTGTTTGCCGTCCGGGCGCCCGTCCGCCAGGGCCTGCTGCCAGATCGCCGGCACGCCGAAGGCGCCGAGGACGGGGTACATCGGCGGAGCGGTGCTGCCCGGGCGGGAGACGTCCCGGGCGAGCTGCCGGTAAGCGGCGAGCAGGTGCTCGGCCGGGACGGTGCGCGGCCGGCGGGTCGGGGCTGCGGTCCAGGCCAGGCCGGTCGACCACACGTTGAGGTGAGGCAGCCGTCCTCGTTCCAGGCGGGGCGCGCCGTCCCATCACCGCTTTGAGCCGGGAGGGCTCCTGGGGCACGGACGACCCCGGGGGAGCCGCGTCCCGAACGTCCGTGAATTGCTGGACGTCGAGGGTCAGGGGCGGTTCGGCACCCATCTCGCCGGACCCGCGTAGCCGCGCCCCGGTCGGCCGGCCGCCCGTGGCCGACCACGGCACTGTGGCCCGACGGTCTGCATTCAGCCGCCCGCGTTCGAGACGAACTGGGCCAGCCGGGCGGAAGACCTTCTCCCGCAGTGGGGTCCAGGCGGACCCGGCGGAATCCGTGATGGTACTCGGCTCCATCGACCCTCCCAGGCTCCCTGTCGCGTGGGCCCCGGGCCCACGCGACAGGGAGTCGCCCGCGGTCAGGTCCGGTGCAGGGCGAGCCGCGTGGCCACGCCGCCGCCGACGCCGGCGACCACCGCCGCCGGCAGCCACCACCATGGCCAGTGCGCCAGGCCGAGCGCGGCGTCGAGCGACCACCGGCCTGGGCCGGTGGCGGCCAGCACCGCACCGATGGCGATCAGCACGAGGGGGTACTCGTACCCGTCGTGCTGTACCCACAGCCCGTGCGGCCACTTGACGGTGAGGGCGACTGTCATCACGCCCATCACACCCGCGCCGGCCAGCGGGGTGAGCAGGCCGAGCGCCAGCATCAGCCCGGCCCCGATCTGGGTGCCGCCCGCGGCGAGCGCGGTGAGCCTCCCGCCGCGGAAGCCGTCGCCGCGGAACTCCGCGGTGCCACCCGCCAGCCCGCCGCCGCCCAGGCGGAAGCTGACCTTCTGGACGCCGTGGCCCGCGACCAGAAGGCCTGCGACCACCCGCAGCAGGAGAAGGCCCGTGTTCATGACGGACTCCGGTCGAGTTCGGTCGCGGCCCGTCAGCCGGCGGCGTGCGGGTTGACCATGGCCTGGGCGTAGACGACACCCATGCCGTAGGCGCCGCCGTGCTCCTTGACCAGGTCCGTCACCGCGACATAGGTCTCGGTCCGGGCCCAGTCGCGCTGGAGCTCCAGCAGCACCTGCACCCAGGTGACCGGCACCGCGCCGGCCGCGGTCATCCGCTGCAGGGCGTGCTCGTGCGCCTGCGGGCTCACACCGCCGGAGGCGTCCGCGACCACGTACACCTCGTAGCCCTGATGCAGCGCCGACAGCGCCGGCAGGACCAGGCAGACCTCGGTCCACAGGCCGGAGAGGATGATCTTGCTGCGGCCGGTCGCCTTGACCGCCTCGACCAGCGCCGCGTCCTCCCAGGCGTTCATGCTGGTCCGGTCGATCAACTTCTGCTCGGGGAAGACCGCCCGCAGCTGCGGGAGGATCGGCCCGGAGAAGGACTCCGCCGCCACGGTGGAGAGCACCACCGGCACGTCGAATATCTTCGCGGCCTTCGCCAGGCCGACGGTCGAGTTGATGATGGCGGTGCGGTCGCCGCTGCCGGTGCCGAAGAACATCTGCGGCTGGTGGTCGACGAACAGCATCATCGCGTTGTCCGGGGTGAGCAGATCGGGACTCGGGGCGGCGTGGACCCTGTCGAAGTCGACCATGATTCTTCTCTTCTCTCGGAGCGTCAGGGAGTCGATGAAGCGCTGGGCCCCGTCGGACCGGCGGGGCCGCACGCTGGACGACGCTAGGACACTTCGCACGGAACGGCTGCTCCCTCCGTGCCCCGGGAGTGTTCCGACACTGCACGCGGGCCCCGGGTGGGTCGTCGAGGGGGAACCGTGCGCTGAGAGGCAACCGGCGATGCGCTGCGATGGCACTACGGACGCGGCCGGCGGCCTAGGTTCGCCGGGTCGTTCCACCGGACTGCCCGAGAGAGGAATCCCGTTGTCCGCCATGCCCGTTGCCGGAATCCGCCCCGGCGCCCCCGAGGAGCCCGCCGACCTGGTCGTCCGCAACGCCAAGGTGTTGACCAACGACCCGCGCCGCCCCCGGGCCAGTGCCGTGGCCGTCCGGGACGGACTGGTCCAGGCGGTCGGCCTGGCGTGCGGCCCGCGGTCTCGCCCTCCCGGGGCAGGGCGCGGCGCCGCTGGACCCGTGCTTCTTCTGACGATGCGACAACTCGGAGAGGAGGCGTCATGACCACCGCAGGTGATCCCCGCACCGCCCCGCCACAGGTTTCCGGACCACAGGTTCACGACCGTCATCCGCTGGCGCTGGCCCTGTTCGCCCTCACCGCGGTCAGCGGCCTGATCGACGCGGTGAGCTACCTCGGCCTCGGCCATGTCTTCACGGCGAACATGACCGGCAACGTCGTCGTCATCGCCTTCGCCCTGGCCGGAGCACCCGGCTTCTCCGTCGCAGGCTCGCTGACCTCCCTCGTCGCCTTCCTCGCCGGCGCGGTCCTGGCCGGCCGCCTCGCGGCGCGGTACGCCATCACGCGGCGCGGCCGGTGGCTGCGCGCGGCCCTGGTCCTGGAGGTCTCGCTGCACGGCGCGGCCGCTGCTGTCGCCTTCGTCCGGGGTGTCGACGGGGCCGCGCAGTACACCGTGATCGCCCTGGTGGCGGTGGCGATGGGCATCCGCAACGGCACCGTGCGCGCCCTCGCCGTCCCCGACCTCACCACCACCGTCCTCACCCTCACCCTCACCGGCCTCGCCGCCGACTCCCGCCTGGCCGGCGGCACCGCCCCCCGCCAGCGCCGCAGGGTCCTCGCAGTCGCCACCATGCTGGCGGGCGCCCTGCCGGGTGCGGTCCTGGTGCTGCACGGCCAGATCGCCTGGGCCCTGGTGGCCAGCGCGGTGCTGGCCGGTGCCACCGTCCTGCTCAACCGGGAGTGAGACAGCACCACTTCGCTCGGCTCCCCATTCGCGCCGCGTCCCTTCCGGAGACCTCATGCCCTCAACGGCCGCCTTGGAACTGTCCCGATGGCAGTTCGCCATCACGGCGATCTTCCACATGTCCTTCCCGGCCCTCACGGTCGGTCTCTCCGTGCTGCTCGCCGTCGTACAGACCGCTTACGTACGCACGGGAAACCCGCTCTATCAGCAGATCTTCCGCTTCTGGAAGAAGATCTTCGCGGTCGGCTTCGGCCTCGGCGTCGTCGCGGGCACCGTGATGACCTTCGAGTTCGGCCTCAACTGGGGCGTCTTCGCCCACGCCGTCGGACCCGTCATCGGAGTGACCATCGGCATGGAGGTCATCACGGCCTTCTTCCTGGAGGCCGGCTTCATCGGCGTGATGCTCTACGGCGAGGGCCGGGTCAAGCCGCGGACCATGGCCTTCGCCTCCTGGATGGTGGCCTTCGGCACCCTGCTGTCCACCACCTGGATCCTGTCCGCCAACAGCTGGATGCAGGACCCGGCTGGCTACACCGAGACGGCCGGCCAGTTCCACCCGAGCGACTGGGGCGAGGTCCTGCTCAACCCGGCCTTCACCTACCGCTTCCCGCACATGCTGCTGGCCGTGCTGATCAGTGCGAGCTGGTTCGTCGGAGGCATCTCCGCCTGGTACCTCGTCAAGCAGCGCCGGGCCGCGCTGCCGTTCGCCCGCCGCTGCCTGTCCGTCGCCCTCGGCGTGCTCGCCGTCCTGATGCCGGTCCAGCTGTACATCGGCGACGCCACCGCCATCTTCATGGCACAGCACCAGCCCGCGAAACTCCAGGCGTTCGAAGGCAACTGGCGCACCGACAACAACGGGTACAACCTGGTCGTCGTCCCCGACACCGACCGGGGTGCGAACGATCTGCGCATCACAGTCCCGCACCTGGGCGCGGTGATCGGCCACGACCTCACCGGCGAGGCAGCGGTGCCCGGCCTGCTGGAGACCCCGCCCGACCAGCGGCCCAACATGTGGAGCACCTTCTACGGCTTCCGGGCCATGTACTTCACCGCCCTCGCCATGTTCGCCACCGCCCTCGCGGGGCTGGTGCTGCGCCTGCGGAGGCGACTGTTCGACTCCCGCCGCTTCCTGCGCTGGATGGTCTGGATGACACCGGCCGGCGTCATCGCGATCACCGGCGGGTGGATCACCGCCGAGGCGGGGCGCCAGCCCTGGGTGGTCTACGGCAAGCTGCGCACCCAGGACGCGCTGTCGCACTTGAGCACGGCGCAGGCCGCGACCACCCTGACCGCCTTCGTGCTCCTCTACGCGGCCCTGCTGGCCATCTGGGTCCGCTACATCGTCCGTACCGTCAAGGCCGGACCCGACCTGCCCACGGGTGAAGCCGCGACGGCCGCCCCCGGAACGGAGGCCTCCGTTGCTTGAGTACGCCACCTACGCCCTCGTCCTGCTCTCGCTCGGCATGTACGTCGTCCTGGACGGCTACGACCTGGGCGTCGGCATGCTCAGCCTGTTCGCCAAGGGGGAGAGCCGGCGCGAGTACGGCGAGCTGATCGCCACCGCCTGGGACGCGAACGAGAGCTGGCTCGTACTGGCCGGTGTGGCCCTGTGGGCCGGGCTGCCCGGCGTCTACGCGACCGTGCTCCCCGGGGTCTACCTGCCGCTGATCGGCATGCTGCTCGCGATCATCCTGCGCGGCATGGGACTGGAGTTCCAGAGCGCCGCCACCGGCTACCGGCGCGGGTGGGCCCTGCTGTTCGGCGCCTCCTCGCTCGCTGCGACCCTCTGCCAGGGCCTGGTGCTCGGCGGCGTGCTCTCCGGACTGGAGCAGCGTGACGGGTCGTTCAGCGGCGGCGCCTTCGACTGGCTCACCCCCTACAGCCTGCTGTGCGCGCTCGGCCTGGTGGCGCTCTACCTGCTGGCCGGGGCCGCCTGGCTGCAGGACAAGACCGAAGGTGCCGCCCGCGAACGCGCCGGTCGGGCCGGGCGCCCGCTGCTGGCGGCCACCGCCGTGGCCGCGCTGATCCTCGGGTTCGGCCTGCAGGCCGCCGACCCGCAGGAGTTCGGGTTCGACGAACCGGTGCGCGCGGCACTGTTCTGGACTGCCGTCGCCGGGGCGGCGGCCGCGGGCGCGGTGGCCTGGTACGGCTTCGGACGGCGGCCCGACTGGCGGCCGTTCGCGGGTGTGGTCACCGCCCAGGTCTGCGGCCTGCTCGCCCTGGTGGCCGCGACCGCGCCGGTGGTCGTCCCGCCCGGGCTGACGCTCCATCAGGCGTCGAGCCCGCCCGGCTCGCAGACCTTCCTCGTCGTCGGCGTGGGATTGTGCATGCCGGTGGTGTTCGCCTACAACGCGTACGCCTGGTGGGCCTTCCGGGGCAAGTTCACGCGGACCCCGGAGGCGCCGCTCGACCCGCTGCGGGTGCGCACGGGGGCACCCCGCCAAGCCCGGCCCGAGGCGGGCGGCTTCGTGGTCGTGGTCCGGCGCGCACTGCTCACCGTGCTGGGCGTCGGGTTGGCGGCCGTGTCCCAGGACGTCTTCGGTGGCGTTGCGACCTGGATCGATCCGCTGGGCGTCACGCTCCTGTCGGCGGCGGCCCTGGCCGCCTGGATCATCAGCGACCGGAGGGACCAGCGGGACGGGGTCTTCGATCTCGACCCGGACGATCAGGACCCCGTTCGGACGGGGACGTGAGCACCTCGACCGCCCTGCTGACCGAACTCGGCGACGCGCGCGTCCGGGACCAGGACGACGAGGTGTCGGCCCGGTTGCACGCATGGGCCGAGCCCGGCCGCGCGGAGTTGCGGCGGGCGGGCCTGCTGCGCGGTCTGGCCCCGCTGGGCACCGTGCTCTGGGCGGCCGGTCTGGCCTGGGCGGCGCAGCGCGGGCTCACCGGCCAGCACGGCGGACGGCTCCCGGTACGGATCCTGCCCGGCGCCGGGCTCGTGCTGGCCGGTGTGGCGGTCCGGGCGGCGCTGCTGGCCACCGCCGACGCGGCGGCCGCGCGCGGCGCCCGCCGGGTGCGCGCGGCACTGCGCGAGCGCCTGCTCGCCGCAGCTCTGCCTGCGCGCGGCCCCGCCCGGCCCGCCATCGGTGACGCCGCCCTCGCCGAGTCCCTGACCGGCGAGGTCGCCCGGCTGACCGAGTGGCTCACCGAGTACGTCCCCGCTCGCACCACGATGCTGCTGGGCAGCGGTCTGACCTTGGCCGCCATCGCGGTTCGCAGCTGGTTCGTAGCACTGATCCTGGTCATCGCCACCCCGCTGTTGCCCGCCAACCTCAAGGTCATCGGCCTCGGTACACAGGCCGCCGTGCACGCGCAGCTCACGGCGGTGCGCCGGCACGGCGCGCGCCTGCTCGACCACCTGCGCGGCCTGCCCACCCTGATCGGACTGGGCGCCCGGGAGACCGCCGCCGTCGCGCTGCGCGAGGACGACGAGGAACTGGCCCGTCGCACCCAGGCCGTGCTACGGGTCGCCTTCCTCTCCACCGCCTGGATCGAGCTGCTGATCACCGGCACGCTCGCCGTGGTGGCGACCTACTGCGGACTGGCGCTCCTCGACTACCTCCAGCTGCCGCTGGTGCCAGGCCGGATGAGCCTGGCCACCGCGCTCTTCGTGCTGGTGCTCACCCCCGCCTACTTCGCGCCCGCCCGCGACCTGGCCCGGGGCTACCACGCCCGCGCCGAGGCCCGCGCCGCAGCGGAGCTGATCGAAGGGATACTCGCCGGCGCCGGCAATGACGGCGACGATCCGGACCCGCCCGCGCCGGCCCGGCACACCGGCGGCGCGGCCGGCGTGCACCTGGACCATGTGACGGTCCGTCATCCCGAGCGTACGGAGCCGGCACTGGACGACGTGAGTCTCCAGCTGGCCCCCGGCGCCCTCGTCGCCGTCACCGGGCCCAGCGGCGCGGGCAAGTCGACCCTGCTCGCCGTCGCCGCGGGACTGGCTCAACCCACCTCCGGAACCGTCGCCCACGAGTGGGGCGGCACCTTCCAGCCGCCGTCACCCGCCTCGGTCGCCTGGGTCGGCCAACCCGCGCACCTGCTGCCCGGCACCGTCCGCGAGAACCTGCTCCTCGCCCGACCCGATGCCACCGACGAAGCACTCTCCGCCGCCTTCCGCACGCTCGGCTTCGGCGACCTGCTCGCCGACCTGCCGGGCGGTCTGGACACCCCGCTCGGCGAGCGGGGCAGCGGGCTCTCCTCCGGCCAGTCCCAGCAACTCTCCCTCGTCCGGGCACTGCTGCGGGACGCCCCGCTGCTCTGCCTGGACGAGCCCACCGCCCACCTCGACCCGGTGGCGGAGGCCCGCGTGGTGGCGGCCCTGCGCACGCTGATGCGCGGCCGGAGCGTGCTGCTCGCCACCCACAGCCCCGCACTGCTCCCGCTCGCCGACCGGACGATCCACCTGGACCGGGGAAGGACGCAATGAACGCCTGGAAACTGCTGAGCCACTCCATGCCCCGCCGCGACCTGGCCGTCGCCATCGCATTGGCCGCGGCGGCGGAACTGAGCGCAGCGGCGCTGCTGGGCCTGTCCGGCTGGTTCCTGACGACCTGCGCGCTGGTGACCCTGCTGGCCAACACGACCTGGTCGTGGATGTACCCGTCGGGGACGGTCCGCGCCCTCGCCCTGCTGCGCACGTCGCTGCGCTACCTCGAACGGCTGGTCAGCCACCGGGTCGTCCTCGCCACGACCGTGACCCTGCGCGGCCGCCTGGTTCGGGGTGCCGGCGAACTGAGCGCGCGCGAGCTCCGAGCCCAGCGCGACGGCACCCTGCTCGCCCGCCTGACCGCCGATGTCGAGACAGTGGCCGGCCTGCCCGCCCAGGTCGTCGCGCCACTCGCCGGCTGCGCGGTCACCGCGGTGCTGGTGGAGGCGCTGCTGCTGCGGGCGAGCCCGACGCTCGGTGCGGCCGAGCTCGTCGTGTTCGGGGGCGGCACCTGGTGGGCGATCCGCACCGGCCGTCGGGCCCGGCGGCACCTCGCAGGCGCGGCCGCCGCGCGGGCCGGCGCCGGGACGAACCTGATCGCCGCCCGGACCGCTTTCAACGAACTGCGCTGCCTGGACGCGATCCCGCAAGCCCGAGGCCTCGTCGCGACGGCGCTGGAGCACGAGGAGGCGGCTGCCGCCGCCGCGGCAGCCGAGCAGCGCAAGGGCCGCCTCGGCCTGAGGCTGCTCGCCGCCCTCGGCCAGGGCCTCGCCCTGCTTCTCGCGCTGCAGGCAGGCGCCTGGTCGCAGCCGGTGGCCGACGCCGTCGGCGAGGTGCTGCTGCTCGCGGCGGTGTGGGACCTACTGGAGCGCCTTCCGCAGCTGCTGCAGGAGCTGGCCGCCGCCCAGGACGCGGCAGCGCGTCTCGGCCCGCTCGGTGCGACCACCGCCGACCGGCAGCCGCCCGCGCCGACGCGGCGCGGCCCGGTGCTCACCGTGATGGACCTGCCCGCTGCCAACGGTGGGCGGCCACTGTCGTTCACCGTCCGCGCTCCCCGGCTGATCGTCGTCACCGGCCCGAACGGCAGCGGGAAATCCACGCTTCTCGGGCAACTGGCCGGACGGCTGCCGACCACCTCCGGCCGGGTACGGCTGGACGGCGCTCCTGTCGCGGACCTGCCCGCCGAAGCCGTCGCCGACGTGCTCACCCTGGTCGAGGCCGACGACTGGCTCGCCGACACGACCGTCGCGGCCAACTTGCGTCTGGCCGCACCACTCGCCGACCCGGAGCACCTGCGTGCCGCGCTGGCGACAGTCGGCCTCGGCGCCCTGCCCCTGGACACCCCGGTCGGCCCCGCCGGCCGCGCGCTCTCCCAAGGACAGCGCCGCCGCCTCGCCGTCGCCCGCGCGATCCTGCGCCGGCCGCGCATCCTGCTGCTCGACGAACCCACCGCAGGCCTCGACCGGCCGACCGCCGAGGCACTGCTGCGCGAGCTGCGCAGGGCGCTGCCCGACTCGGCCCTGGTCCTCGCCCTGCAGGACCAGGACCTCGCGCTGCTCCCGTGGCACCCGGACGTCGCGGTCGACCTGGCCGGCGCGACGGCTCCTCAACCGGCCTGCGAAACCGGGTGTTCCCACACGCGGTGAGAGCCGCCCCGGGCAGGACGGGGGTCGGGAGGCGATCCGGAACGTCCTGACCGTCGGCGCCCGCACCGACCTCGCCGTGTTCGACGGTTACCGGCCCCTCGCCGTCGGCGGCGACCGCTCACCACCGCCAACGCCTACGCTGCCCACCCCGCCCTCACCCCTGAAACCGTCCAGGCACTCCTGGTCCATGAGGCACGCTGGACCACCGCGATGACCGACGGCGGCAAGGACTTCGCGCGTAACGTGCTGCGCCGCTACGGCTGGGGAGTGCCGACCGAGGTGCGGTGTGGGTGGAAGGTACGAGGCCGGCAAACGGGCCGGATCGCGGG
The DNA here is from genome assembly GCF_043200475.1 of Kitasatospora sp. NPDC048407. Classification (NCBI taxonomy): domain Bacteria; kingdom Bacillati; phylum Actinomycetota; class Actinomycetes; order Kitasatosporales; family Streptomycetaceae; genus Kitasatospora; species Kitasatospora sp. NPDC048407. The sequence continues at coordinate 330,840 of NZ_JBICXW010000002.1, forward strand.
GTGGTGCAGCTGCGAGGCCGTCGGCCCCATGTCCGCCACGTGCGCGAACGGCCCCCCGTCTGCTGACGACCCGTCAGGAAAGTCAGCAAAAGGTCAGCATTCATCCACCCACAGCGTGCAAAACCCACCCGCAGGCGGGAAATCGGCAGGGTCTCCGGGACTGCTGCCGAGAGCTCGGCCCGCGACGCTCGTTGGCGTCTCGCCCAGCGCCGAAGGCGGTCGCGGGCCACCCCGCATGGGGCTGATCGCCGCGACCGCCGAGTGCGACATGTGAGCAGGTCAGGCGCGGTTTCCTCGCGCCTTGAGGGCGATGTTCGGAAGCTCCGGGGCGGGCAGCCGGTCGCCCGGGTAGCCCTGGACCTCGCCGAACCGAACCCCCTTCTCCCAGTCGATTCGTGCTTGTACGATCTCCTCGCTGGATCGGCCGATAAAGTTCCACCACATGACGATCTGCTCGTCGAAGGGGGTGCCGCCGAGCAGGATCAGGCGGGCGGGGGTGGGGGAGGGGTTGGTGATGGTGAGGGTGCTGGGGCCGGGCGGGAGGTAGCCGAGGTCGGCGCGGTGCAGGGGGGTGCCGGCGAAGGTGATGTCGCCCTGGTCGACGAGGAGGCCGTGTTCGAAGGCGGGGTCGACGTCGAGGGTGAGGGTGGCGCCAGGGTCGAGGACGAGTTCGGCGCCGAGCAGCGGGCTGAAGGTGGGGACGGGGGAGGTTTCGCCGGCCAGCGTGCCGAGGAAGACGCGGACCTCGGCGCCGTCGAGCGTGACCGGGCCGGGGACGTGGTGGTGGAAGTCCCGTGCGGTGTGCCGGTGTTCGTCGGGGAGCGCGACCCAGAGCTGGACGCCGTGCAGGGTGCTGGTGGCGGCCGTCGAGGTCTCGGAGTGGGCGATGCCGCGGCCGGCCGTCATGAGGTTGAGTTCGCCGGGCCGGACGAAGGCGTGCACGCCGAGGCTGTCGCGGTGCTCGATCTCGCCGCTGAACAGCCAGCTGACGGTCTGCAGGCCGATGTGCGGGTGCGGGGCGACGTCCATGCCGCCGGTGATGGCGACGTCGTCGGGGCCGTAGTGGTCGATGAAGCACCAGGCGCCGATCAGGGTGCGCTCGCGCTGGGGGAGGGTGCGGCGGACGGTCATCGCGCGCGGGCCGCCGAGCGGGACGTCCCGCGGCGGGAGGACCCGGACGGTGGCCGCGCGGGGGTCGTTCTCGGTGGTGCTCATGGTTGTGTTCCCTCCCGTGCCGTCCGGTTACCGGAGTTCCCGGTCGGCCCGTTCCAACAAATCGTTCCAGCTTCAACTATTATGGAGGGTATCGTCAGACAAATACCAGTACGCAGGCGGAGGAGCTCCAGGTGACCGAGGTGGCGACCACCACGACCGGCCGGCGGGTCTACATCGACAAGCAGCACCCGCAGGCCTTCCGTGCTCTGCGGTCCAACGCCGAGGCGGTCCGCGAGGCCGCTGCCGAGGCCGGACTCGACCGCCGCCTCGTCGAACTGGTCAACCTGCGCGTCTCGCAGATCAACGGCTGCGCCTACTGCCTGGACGTGCACACCAAGGCCGCCCTGCTGGCCGGCGAGAGCGTGCAGCGGCTCGGCGTGCTGAACGCCTGGCGCGACACCGCCCTGTTCGACGAGCGCGAGCGGGCCGCACTGGCGCTCGCCGAGGCCACCACCCACCCTGCCGACGCCACCGCCCAGGACGTGGCGTACGCGCAGGCCCGGGCGGTGCTCGGCGACGAGCAGATCTCCGCCGTGATCTGGGTGGCCATCGCCATCAACGCCTTCAATCGCGTCTCCATTCTGAGCAAGCACCCGGTCCGGCCCGCGCGCGTGGCCGCCGAAGCCGTTGTGAATGCGTAGGCGCCGGTAGGGAGTTGGCGTCACGTCGGCAGCGCACGCCCAGCTGTCGGAGGGCGGTCGGCCGGCCACCGAAAATGCGTGGCCGGCGGGATCGGGCGAGTGGCAGGGTCGGAGGATGGCTCAGCAGCACAGCTCGCCCCGCCACGCGCCCAATCGGTCGTCCAGTCGGTCCGCCACGTCAGGGCGGGCGTCCGAACTGCACGCCGTGCGCGCCGACTTCGACGCCAGCACGATCGTCGTCTACCAGGCGTACGCGCCCGCGATCGCCGAACCCGCGCTGCGGGCCGGACTGTTCGTCGCGCCGTTCTCGTTCCGCCGGATGACTTGGATCAAGCCCTCGCTGCCCTGGCTGCTGCACCGCAGCAACTGGGGCACCAAGTCCGGACAGGAACGCATCCTGGCCGTCCGGATCACCCGGCAGGGCTGGGAACGCGCGCTGGCAGCAGCCGAGTTGACCATCGGCGACCAGCAGCGGCTGGCGGCGGCCCAGGTGCACGTCCAGTGGGACCCGGAGCGGTCGCTGCGCGGGGCGGCGCTCAACCACTACAGCATCCAGGTCGGCCTGGGGCGGGGGATCGTCCGGGAGTTCGCCGAGGAGTGGATCGTGTCCCTCGCCGACCTCACTCCGCAGATCCGCCGCGCCGCCGAACTGGTCCGCGCCGGCCGCACCGAACAGGCCCGCCGGCTGCTCCCGGACGAGCGCCGCTACCCACTGCCCCCCGAACTCGCCGCGCGTCTCTGCCGCGTGTGACCTCCCGCCAGCGCAGTGGCCGGGGAGGGGGAAGGGGAAGGGGAGGGGGAGGGGAAGGGGAGGATCAGGCCAGGTCGGAGGGGCGGATCCGGTAGACCTGGAGATTCAGGTTGTAGTACTTGGTGGTCTCGCCGACCCAGCGCATCCCGAGCCGCTTCGCCACCGCGTGCGCCCGGTCGTTCTTCGGCCGGGCCACCGCGAACACCTCCTCGACGTCCTGGGTGAACGCCCACCTCAACAGCGCCAGACCCGCCTCCGTCGCGTACCCCTGGCCCCAGGCGTGCGGGGCGAGCTGCCAAGTGATCTCCAGGTCCTCGTCGTACGGCGGCAGCGGACGGATGCTCAGCCCGCCGACCACCTTCTTGTCCTCCCGCCGCTCCACCGCCCACCGCCCGCGCGGAGGCAGCAGTCCGGACTGCTCCTGCGCCCAGGCCTGCAGCACCAAACGCATCGCATCGACATCGGCGACCTGCGACATCGCCGGCGTCAGCCAGCGGGCGACGTCCGTGGAGCCGTACACGGCCAGCGCGTCCTCGGCGTCGTCGGGCGTCCAGTCGCGGACGACGAGCCGATCAGTGGTCAGTCTGATCCCCATGGCCGGGTCCTCCCTCATTCGATTGGCGGACGTCTCCTCCCCCGGAGTGTGCGCCCCCGGCCCGTCCCCGTCGAGCGGGGGAATCGGCCTTCACTGTCCGTCGCTGTGCGGTCGCCCGGGCCGGTCTGGCGTTGGGGTGCTCGCCCGTTTGTTGTGCGTTGGGTGGGTGCGCGCGGTGGGTCAGGGGCGGGCCGGGGAGATGATCTACGCGGAGATTATCTCTGCGGGGATGTTTTCCGCGAGCGGCGATCGGTTTTGATCGGCCGAGGGAGATCATCTATGAGGAGATTATCTCCGCAGGGATGAACTCCCCGCGCCCGACCGACTGGGCCGAGACGGACCCAGCGGCGCGCGCTCAGCGGCGCCCCGCCAGCGGAATGCCCAGACCCTCCGGGCCGCCGCCCTCGAGGGCCAGCGCGGTGCCGATCTCGTCGGGCAGCGTCGCCAGCCCCAGCAGGGCCAGCGCCAGTCCGGCGGTGGTGCGGTGCCAGTCGCCGGCCCGGCGCATCAGAGTGTGGCCGCTGCCGAACACCCGGTAGCCGGCCACTCGCGCGCCGTGGTCGCGGGCCCGGAGAGCGAACAGATCGGTGTCGGCGGGCGGCGTCACCCGGTCGCGGTCGCCGTGCATCATCAGCACCGACGTGCCCCGCAGGTGCTCGGTCGGCTCGTCCTGCGGGCACCACGGCGCCAGCGCCACCACTCCCTGCACGCACGGGTGTGCGGCTGCCCGCAGCGCCGCCCGGCCGCCCATCGAGTGCCCGATCAGCACCGTCGGCACCGGCCCGAGCGTCTCCGCCAACTCCGCCATCGCCGCCTCCGCGTCGCGGGCCGCATCCGCGCGCTCACCGTTCCAGCCCCGGCAGCGGTAGTGCACGGTGCCCACCGCCAGCGACCGGCCCGCAGCCCCGTCCGAGCCGGGCCGTGCCGAGCGTCGCACCGCGCGTTCCACGGCCCGCGCGAACGGGCGCATCCGCAGGCCCGGCAGGTTCAGCGCCGGCACCGGTTCCGGGCCGAACTCCCGCCCGCCGTGCAGCACCAGCACCGCCGCGTCCGGCGCCGAAGGCCGCACCCGCCAGGACAGTGCCCGGTGCGCCGCCATCGTCCCGTCCTCGCCGGAGTGCACCGCCAGCCGCCCGTCGTTCATCACACCGTCCCGTCGCCGTGCCCACCTGGGCTGCCACTGTACGCGGACGCCACCGCCGACCGGGAGCGTGCGGATCGCCCGGTGTTCGAGCACGTGAGTCCGAACCGCACAGCTCCGATGCGGGACGCCGGACCTGACTGCTCGTAGGGTGTCAGCGTGCCCACGGCAGGCCGCGCCGCCCACCGTGCGGCGCCCCCAGTCGCAGCCCCACCGCGCCCCTCGGGCTGTGGCGGGCCTGCGTCCCACCGGCAGAGCCGAGGAGAGCCATGGCCGACGTCCAACCGCCCCGCACCGACGGCACCCCGACCGCCGAACTCGGCGTCATCGGCGGATCCGGACTCTACGCGCTGCTCGAAGACGTCACCGAGGTGCACGTCGAAACGCCCTACGGGCCGCCCAGCGACGCCCTGTTCATCGGCGAGGCGGCCGGCCGGCGGGTCGCCTTCCTGCCCCGCCACGGCCGCGGCCACCGCCTGCCGCCGCACCGCATCAACTACCGCGCCAACCTGTGGGCGCTGCACTCGCTCGGGGTGCGTCAGGTCCTCGCCCCGTGCGCCGTCGGCGGCCTGCGTCCCGAGTACGGCCCCGGAACGTTGCTGGTGCCCGACCAGTTCGTCGATCGGACCTCCGGCCGGGCGGGGACCTACTACGACGGCCGCAGCCTTCCCGACGGTTCGATGCCGGAGGTGGTGCACGTCGCGATGGCCGACCCCTACTGCCCCGACGGCCGGAACGCCACGCTGGCCGCCGCCCGGTCACTCGCCTGGGAGCCGGTCGACGGCGGCACCCTGGTGGTGATCGAGGGCCCGCGCTTCTCCACCCGCGCCGAATCCCGCTGGTTCACCGCCAACGGCTGGTCCGTGGTCGGCATGACCGGCCACCCCGAAGCCGCACTGGCCCGCGAACTCGGCCTCTGCTACACCTCGTTGACACTCGTCACGGACCTGGACGCCGGGGTGGAGACCGGCGAGGGCGTCACCCACGCCGAGGTGCTGAAAGTCTTCGCCCGCAACGTCGACCGCCTGCGCGCCGTCCTGTTCAAGGCCCTCGAATCGCTGCCCGCCACCCGCGACTGCCTCTGCTCGCACGCCCTGGACGGCGTGGAGACCGGCCTGCCCGGCGTCTGATCCGGCGGCCCTGCTGCTCCGATTCACGCTGCGGCCCCGGTTTCCCGGAGTTCCGGCCCGGCGACGTCGATCGGCCGGCGCCCGCCGTCTTCTGGCGGTGCGCCGGCCGAACGCGCTCCCTGCGCGGGCGGGTGCGCCCGCTATCGATTCCGCGCGCGCCGGCAGAAGTGCGCCAGCGCCATCAGGGCCGCCAGCGCCGTGCCCCAGGCCGCCACCACGGCGACCAGCAGCATCGGCGCCCGCAGCGCCACCGCCAGTCCCAAAAGTCCGAACGACACGACCAGACAGCACGCGATCACCACGACCACCGATCGTGGGCGGGCCACCAGCGACCGCCGAAGCCGCGCCATCCGTGCTGGTCGCATCGTGCGCAGCTCGCGCTCCAGCTCCAGATCGCTTCCCAGCTCGGCCTCGATCTGATGAAGGATCAGGAGCTCACGCGGGGAGAGTGCCGGTCCGTCCATCAACCACCTCCGCGCCGCCAGGCAGGCGCGCCCGGCCTTCCCCGCCGGCGCGTCCCTACGTCCCAGGTAGCAACACATCTGCCCGCTGCACGCCGGTTCTAACATGCGAACGCGGTGCCGAACCGCCGTGCTGCGACCGGCGTTTCGTCCCTCCGCGACCCAAATGACCCGCGCGCCGCGCCCACCCCACCGGCACCGGGCGCACGCCTCCGGGCGGCGTCCGCACGGCCGTTGCGACGGCGCGCGACGTGTACGCGCAGAACCGATTCGCCACCGGGCCCCGCCCCTACGGTAGTTCGCGCCGGGACGGACCCGCCGATCCCGGCGTTCGATCGGAAAGGCCGTACCACCCCCATGCACCTGCGTTCCACGGCTGCCGCCGCCGTCGCCTCGCTCGCCCTGCTGTTCGCCACGCCGTGCCCCGCCGCCGCGGCCGTCGGCGAGTTCCGCTACACCTACTTCGACAACTTCGGCGACCGTGCCGAGGGCCGGCTCGTCGACCCCGACAGTCGGGTCTGCCACACCCTCCCCGAGGTCGCCGACCCCGACACCACCGAACCCGCCTTCGCCCCGCAGAACTTCACCGGCTCCACCGCCACCGTGTTCACCGGCACCCACTGCGACGGCGAGTACTACTCGCTGCGTCCCGGCGGCCGCGCCTCCGACCGCCTCAAGCTCCGCTCCGTCGTCTTCTCCTGACCGGACCCCCCATTCGCACACCGCCGTGCGGCTCCGTCCCAGCCGGGGCCGCACGCCCCGCTCCGGACGCGTGAATCGCCCAAGTGATGGGGCGTCAGGACGCCTTGCGGGGTGCGGCCTTCTTCGCGGCAGCCTTCTTGGCCGGCGCCTTCGTGCTCTTCTTCGCCGCCGCCCCGCTCCGCCTCGCCGACGTCCGCTTCGCGGCACCGCCGCCCGAGGCCGCGTCCTGCGCCGCCTCCGCATCCTCGGCATCCGCCGCAGACCCGGCCGCTCGGCCGCCCTTCGCGCCCCGGCCGTGTTCGCCCTTGGCGGCCTTCACGCTGTTGCGCAGCACCGCCATCAGGTCGATCACCTCGGCCTCGCCGCCTCCGGCCTGCTCCTCCAGGTGCGGTGCCTCCACCCCGGCCAGCTTGGCGTCGATCAACTCCTGGAGCGCCAGCTGGTATTCGTCGTGCAGCGCCGACAGGTCGAAGTCCTCCGACAGCGTGTCCATCAGCGAACGCGCCATCTTCAGCTCCTGCGGACGGACCGTCACCTTCTCGTCCGGCGCCATCCCCTGGGCCGAGCGGACCTCGTCCGGCCACAGGCAGGTCTGCAGCACCAGGGTGTCCTCGTGCACCCGCAGCACCGCCAGCGACTCCCTGGTCCGCATGGTCACCTTGGTCACCGCGATCTGCCCCGACGCGCGCAGCGCGTCCCGCAGTAGCACGTACGGCTTCGCCGGGGCCTTGTCGGCGGTGGCCACGTAGTAGGCCTTGGAGTACATCAGCGGGTCGATCGACTCGGCGGGGACGAACGCCAGCACGTCCACCACCTTCTTGCTCGGCAGCGGCAGTTCCGCCAGGTCCTCCTCGTCGAGCACCACCTGCCGACCGTCCGCAGACTCGTGCCCCTTGGCGATCTCGCCGTACGGAACCTCCTTGTCCTCCGCCTCGCAGAACCGCTTCATCCGGATGCGCGAGCCGTCCTTCGCATGCACCTGGTGCAGGGCCGGCCCACTGTGCTCCTCCGTGGCGGCATACAGCTGGACCGGTACGCTGACCAGCCCGAACGTGATGACGCCTTTCCAGGTGACCTGTGGCATGTCATGGCCCTTTCGCGGGGATTTCCCACGGTATGCCCGAGCGACAGGTCACGGAAGTCGAGGGCCGCCGCCTGGTCCTCTCCCACCTCGACAAGGTCCTCTGGCCCGCCACGGGGTGGACCAAGGGCGAGGCCCTCTACTACTACGCGCAGATCGCCCCCGCGATGCTTCCGCACCTGCGCGGCCGCGCCGCCAGCTTCCTGCGCTTCCCCTCCGGCATCGGCGAGGAGGGATTCTTCGCCAAGAACCCGCCACCCGGCCTGCCCGCCTGGGTGCACACCGTGACCGCGCCCAGCCACGAAGGCCCCAAGCAGCGCGTCGCCGTGGACGACCTGGCGACGCTGATGACCGTCGCCAACGGCTACGCCCTCGAACTGCACGTGCCGCAGTGGACCGCCGAGAGTGGACCCGACGCCCACGACCGCCTGGTCGTCGACCTCGACCCCGGACCCGGTGCCGACCTCACCCACTGCTGCCGCGTCGCCCTGCTGATCCGCGAAGCCCTCGCCGCCGACGGCCTGGTCTGCCGACCCAAGACCTCCGGCAGCAAGGGACTGCACCTGTACGCCGCGCTGCGCCCCGCCCCCGCCCGGCAGGTCAGCGACTACGCGCACGCCCTCGCCGAACGCCTCGCCCGCGAGCACCCCACCCTGGTCGTGTCCCGGATGACCAAGGCGCTGCGCCGGGGAAAGGTGTTCGTCGACTGGTCGCAGAACGCGACGGCGAAGACCACCGCCGCGCCCTACACTCTGCGCGCCACCAGCGTTCCGGGGGTGTCGGCCCCGGTGAGCTGGAGCGAGGTGGAGCAGTGCACCGACGCGGCCGAGCTGATGTTCAGCCCGGAGGAGGTGCTCGACCGGTTTGCCGAGCAGGGCGACCTGCTGGCCGACCTGCTCAGCGACGACCAGACACTGCCGGAGCCCGACGGCTGATCCCGGCGGCAGGCCGGCCGGCGCCCGGGGGAGGCCCGGGCCGTGCGGCGGCGGTGTGGTGTCAGGACGTGGCGGCCTCCGCGGCGGGCTCGGCGATCAGGGCGGTGGCGATGCGGCGGAAGCCGACGCTCTCGTATATCCGCGCCACGGCGTCGTCGCTGGCGGACAGGAAGACCGTGCGTATGCCGGTGGTCCGGGCGTGCTCGACCAACTGCGCGGTGACCCGGCGCGCCAGGCCCTGCCGCCGCAGCGACGGGAGCGTCGCCACCGCGACGATCTCGCTGACGTCGCCGACCGGCTGGTGGCAGCCGGAGGCGACGGCCAGGCCGTCGGGCCCGGCGATCGCGACGACGACCGTGCGGCCGGCCTCCATGCGGCCGATCATCCGCGTCACCTGGCCGTCGGCGATCGCCGTCCGGGTGGCGTCGGCGAGCTGCTCCGGGCCGGCCACGCCGACCTGGGTGCCCGGGTCGGCGAAGGCGAGGTGCGGGACGGTGACGGCGCTCGGCAGCAGCGGGTCGTCGATCGTCAGCACCCGGACCTTCGGGTCGTTCTCCGCAGCCGGGGCGGCAGCCGACGGGCCGTCGAGCTCCAGGACCAGCAGCGGGTGCTCGTGCACCTCCAGGCCCGAAGACTCGATCGGGGCGCGCAGACCCGGCGAGGTCTCGTGCACCCATTCGAAGCTCTCCGGTGCGCCCAGCTCACGCTGGCGGGCCCGGACCCGCTCCACGTCGGCGGCGGTGAACGGTCCGTCGCCGCCGAGTCGCGGACGTGCGTAGTAGTGCCAGCCCGGCCCCGTGCGGACGAACAGGGTGAACGGGCCGTGTTCCTCGGCGGTCGCGGAGAACCGGGGAACGGCGTCGAAGAACTCCTCGAGTCGGGCCAGGACGGTCGACGGCCCGCCTGCCTCCGCCCCCGGGGTAAGGGTGAGGTCGGTGTCGTGCTGGGTGTCGCGCATCGTGCCGTCCAAGGGTGTGGTGCGTCCTCTCGTGGAGGTTGATCACGCGGAATCAAAGCAGGGCGATCGGACGCGTGCACCTGTTTTTTCGAACCCTGCGCACGGCCTGTTCGACCATGTCGGTCTGGCAGCGTCTGCGTCGGCGTCGAATGACGAATCGGTTCTGCGATGAGGCGATTGCCCTGTTGAGGCGCAAAAGTGAGGTGCAATCACCTCCCGCGGATGGCGGCGCGTGGGGCCCTGGGGCTCGAACGGGATGCCGATGTTCACTCGGGGGAGGGGATGTGAGGGGTTCGCCGTTGACGTTCGGCGTCAGGCCTTCCACACCTCGGCGAGGTGGGCGATCAGCAGCTCGGCCACCTCGGCCGGGCGCTCCAGAGCGGGCAGGTGGCCGGCCCAGGGGAGTTCGCGGTGCTCGCCGGCGGGCAGCACGGCCGCCGTGTCGACGGCGATCCGGCGGAAGTCGTCCACGTCGTGCCGGCCGCCGAACACCAGCGCGGGGGCGACGGCGTTGCGCAGGTCCACCTCGGGCTCGGTCGGGTGGAACTCCTCCTCGGGCGCCAGCTGCACCTCGTACGCGTTGCGCTGCATCACCCGGACCTTGGCCTTTGCGGCCTCGTCCGCGTCGGGCCCAAGGAAGGTGTCCACCATCAGCTCGACCGCCTCGTCCAGCCGCCCGGAGTCGACCAGTTCGACCTCGCGCTCGCCCAGTTCCACCAGTTCGGCGCTCGGCTCGTGGGTGGCGCTGCCCGGGCAGAGCAGCGTCAGCGAGTGCACCCGCTCCGGGCGCAGCGCCGCGAACCGGGCGGCCATGTTGCCGCCGAAGGAGGCGCCGATGAGCGAGACCCGGTCGATGCCGAGTTCGTCGAGCAGGTCCTCCAGGTCGGTCAGGTTGCTGTACGGCGCGTCCGCGCAGGGGGTCTCCCCGAAACCGCGGAAGTCGCACCGCACGACTCGGTACCCGGCCTCGCGCAGCGCGTCCCACTGGCCGTCCCACATCCGCCGGTCGCAGACGGAGGAGTGCAGCAGGAGTACCGCGGGGCCGGAGCCGGCCGCCTCGTGAGTGATCGTCATCGCGCCAACCTAGAACAGCGACTCGTGACCTGACCAGGGGATTACCTGTCAGCAGAGACGGTGGGGGTGGGCCGGGCGGTGTCCGTGGCGGACGGCATGATGGGGGCGTGCCCGAAGGAGACAGCATCTACCTGGTCGCCACTCAGCTCAACCGCGCGCTCGCCGGTGCGGTGTTGACGGTGGCGGACCTGCGCGTGCCCGCCCACGCCACCGCCGACCTCACCGGCCGCCGGGTGCTGGAGACGGTGCCGCGCGGCAAACACCTGCTGACCAGGTTCGAGGGCGGCGTGACGCTCCACACCCACCTGCGGATGGACGGCCGCTGGCAGGTGTTCCGGCCCGGCGAGCGCTGGCGCAGCGGACCGGCGTTCCAGATCCGGGCGATCCTCGGCACCGAGCAGGGCACCGCCGTCGGCTACCGACTGCCCGTGGTGCAACTGCTGCGCACCGCCGAGGAGACCCGGGTGGTCGGCCACCTCGGCCCCGACCTGCTCGGCCCCGACTGGGACGTCGCCGAAGTCCGCCGCCGCCTGCTGGCCGCCCCGCAACGCCCGGTCGGCGCGGCCCTGCTCGACCAGCGGAACCTGGCCGGCATCGGCAACGTCTACGCGAACGAACTGAGCTTCCTGGCCGGAGTCACCCCGTGGCTGCCGGTCGCCGAACTGCCCGACCTCGACCGGCTGCTGCACCGGGCGCACCAACTGCTGGACGCCAACAAGCTGCGGCACGGCCACATCACCACCGGCGACACCCGGCCCGGCTGCCAGAACTGGGTGTACGGCCGGGCCCGCCGCAACTGCGTGCGCTGCGGCACGCCGATCCGCACCGGTACCCACGCGCAGGACCGCACCGCGTACTGGTGCCCGCGCTGCCAGCGCGGCCCGGCACCGACCGGCTGACGGCGGCATGCCGACGCTGGACGGCGTCGGGACGCGGGGGTATCAGTCCGGCTCGACCAGCGCCGGGTGGCGCGGGTCGTCCACCCGGACGGTGAGGTCGGCGAGCTCGGCCGGGTCGGTCTCGGTGCAGTAGCGCTCGTGGGCGGGAAGCGTCCAGTGCTGATCGGCGGGGGTGCGGCGGGCGAGCGCGGCAGCGGACTGGGTGAGGTGCACGGTGAGTTCGAACGGCAGCCAGCGGCCGAGCAGGAACGGGCCGTCCAGTAGCAGCACTCCGCGCGGCGGCAGTTCCAGGTAACGGGCCCGGGTGGAACGGTCGGTGGCCGGATCCCAGAAGGTGGGCAGCATCCGGCCGTCCGCGCCCGGCTCCAGCGGGTCGAGTACCTCGCGCAGCAGCGCGCCCTCGTCCAGCCACAGGTCGTGGAAGGCGTCCGGATCCTGCTTGCCGTACTCGAAGCGGACCGAGGCGGGACGCAGGAAGTCGCCCGCCGATACCCGCTGTACCGGCCGGCCGAGCAGCCGCAGCGGCTCCACCAACGCATCCGCCAACTCGCCCGGGCGGGCGGCGGCCGCGCCGTCGATCGCCACCCGCAGACGGCGGTCCGGATCGTCGGGGCCGGGCAGCCGGTGGATCCGCTCCGCGAGCAGGGCGACCAGGCGCTCCGGGGAGATCGGGGTCACCCGCACCGGACGATCACTTCCTCTCCGTCGATCGGACTTTCCGTCGACCGGACGTTCCGTCAACCGGACTATATTTTCCGATACCTGATCGTCGCTCATCCCAGGGGGATCCCGCCGTGCCTTCGCCGACCCTCGCCGACGTGGATGCCCTCGCCGCCCGTGCCCACGCCGGACAGTACGACCGGATCGGCGTCCCCTACATCGAACACGTCCGGGCCGTGGCAGCAGGCGTCGCGGCGTTCGGCACCGGCCTGCAGATGGCCGCACTGCTGCACGACGTGCTGGAGGACACCCCGACCCGCGCCGACGATCTGCTTGTCGCAGGGATCCCCGCCGGAGTGGTCGCCACCGTCCGCCGGGTCACCCGGGAGCCGGGGACGGACTACCGGGCGATGCTGCTCGACATCGTCACCGATCAGGCCGCGACCCTCGTCAAGATCGCTGACAACGCCCACAACTCCCGCGCCGACCGGTCCGCCCGGCTGGCCGCGCGCTACCGGGACGCCCGCGCCGTCCTGTGGCCCGCCGTCGCCGACGCCGACCTGCGGACCGTCCTCGCCGCCGTCAACCCCCCGCTGCTGGCCGAACTCGACTGAAGCGTTCGGCGGGAGCAGGCTGGAAGGAGCAGTGGGGGCCGACAGCGAGGAGCCGAGGATGTCCGAGATGAATGACAGGCTCAACGACAAGGCGCAGCGCGACGAGGACGATGTCCGCGCCGTAGACCCCCTGGAAGGCATCACCTCCGACCAGAACATGAGCGCCTGGGGGGAGCCGCCGGCGGAGGGCGAGCGGATCGCCGAACCGCCCCAGCAGGAGGAGCAGCGGTGAACGCGCGAGCCGCGGTGCCCGAACCGCACACCTCCGATTGGAACGTGCGCCTGCGGCTGGTCGAGGTCGGCGACCTCACCCAGGCACACGCCGTCCTTGACACCGGCGTCAACCTGATCGAGGTCGACGCCGAGGCCCATCGCAGCGCCCAGGACCCCGCCGACCCGGCGATCGGCGACGAACTCGCCGTCGGACGCGCACTGGCAGCCCTCGGGCAGCAACTGATCCACCGCGGCTCGACCGCCGCCGAAGCAGTCGAATCCGCCCGTCGGCGCGACACACCGTAGTCACCGAACGGCGGGGCGCCGGGTGTCGAGGGTTCGGCACTCGGCCATGGCGGGCGGTCTGCGGGGCTTCGGTCTGCCTGGGTACAGGTGCATGGGTGCAGGGCTTCGGTGCCCGGGCAGGCCGAAACCCGGGCCGTCGCGCACCTGACTGTGCCGCCGCGGCCCGGGTTCGGGGGAGAGTCAGGCCTGCGGGGCGGCCGCGCCGCCGCCCGTCTTCACCGCCTCCACCATGTGCTGGTGCACCTCGCGCGCCGCCGCCTCGTCCGCCGCGGCGACCGGGCTGCCCTCCACGGTGAACCAGTCGAGCGCCCCGCTGTACTGCACCGTCAGCCGCGCCTCGCCCTCGATCCACATGGTGTGCACCGTCAGATCCCCGGTGATGACGCCAATCTCCACGGTCTTCACGCCACCGTGGCCGGACAGAATGCCCTGCGTGGTCCAGGTTGCCCAGGTGTTCACAAACCCGCTCCCATCCGCCGCCCTATGGGCCGCTCGGTCCCGACCCCACAGGTACCCAACCCGTGGCGACCGTCTTCCACTGTCACTCGGAAGGCCGAAAACCGCCCCCCGGGCGGGTGCCCGGCGCCGGGAACAGCATCGACGTATGGGAGAGCGAGAGACGGCGTCCCCGCGCCGAAAGTGGTCCTCGAAACTGGCGGCGACTCGACCGTCATCACTCCGAGCCGCACCTGCTCCTCAGGCCGTGACCCCGCTGCCGACATCGTCCTCACCGACCCCCGGGTCTCCTGGCACCACGCGCGACTGCATGTCGATGTCGGTGACGGTCACTGGATCGTGGACGACATCGGCTCCACCAACGGCACCTGGGCCGACGGGCGGCGCATCGTCCACCAGGAGATCGAACCCGGCACCGTGCTCTGCCTCGGCAGCCCCGCCGACGGGCCGCACTGCACCTTCAGCGCTCTGCCGCGGCCGACCGCCGTCCACCGGGTACCCGGCAGCGGACCGTCGCTCGAAGCCCGGCCGTCCGCACTGACCGCCATCACCGGCTCGCTCCGGCCGCCGTCCAGGGTCCGGCCGCTGCCGACCAGAGTGGTCCGGATCGGGCGAGCCTCGGACAACGACCTGGTGCTCGGCGACCTGTCCGTCTCCCGGCACCACGCCGAACTGCGGGCCCGCCCCGACGGCCGCTACGAGATCGCCGACCTGGCCAGCCACAACGGCACCTACCTCAACGGCCGGCCCGTGCTGCGGGCCCTCGCCGGGCCCGGCGACCTGGTCGGCATCGGCCACTCGATGTTCTGCCTGGTCGGCGACGAACTCCAGGAATTCGTCGACACCGGCGACATCGACCGGGGTGCTCGGTGACGGGCAGGCGCCGGGTGACTGTCAACAGCCGGGCGCAGGGACGCCCGCCGTCGGCATTCCCACCGCAGACCGCCCCGCTGCCGGGCCGAGGCCGCAGCGCTGGCGCCGACAGGTCGGCACGCTCGGCCGCCGCTACGCCAGTGCCCTCGCCGCCGACCGGACCTTCCTCGCCCTCGCCCCGCGGGGCATTGCTGCAGCTCGACCACATTCCGGTGCTCAACCAGCTCCCCTGGCTGGTCCCCTCCCGCTGGGCGCTCGGCGCGATGGCCGCCACGATCGACCTGCACGCCATCGTCCCCGGCAGCCTCACCGACGATCCCCTGCTCGCCCACCGGGCCGGTTGCTCGACGTGGGCATGCTGATCGTCCTCGCCGTGCTGTACGGCCTGATCGTCGCCGGTTGCTGCGCCGGCACGACCGGCCGTGATGCGGCGGTAGCCGATGGGGACCCCTGGCAGATTCCGGCCCCACCCACGTCGTTCCCGGCGGCGGCCTGCCGACCTGAACCGGCCCCGGCCCGGCCGCCGTCAGGGTGCCACTGGACCCGCTGCTGCCGGTCGTCCTTGCCGCGGCCCGCGGGAACTGGGCCCGGGGCGTCTGCTCCAAACGGCTGGACGGCTTGGGTCGACGGCCGACTGCTGGTGGCCCTCCCGCAACGGCCCCGGCCACTGGCCTCCCGCTCACCGCCGGCGACGACCCGCGCCCGCTGCTCGCCGCTCTGGAGCGCAGCCTCTCCGACTACCGGCGGCTGCTCGACGACTACGCGGCCGGTCGGACCGACCTGGAGACCTTCCGCGACGGCACCCGCGACCTGCGGCTGGGCGCCGTGCTCGACGGAGCCTCCGCCTGGCCGCTCGATCTCGAACAGGACCGCTGGCTCTACTGCGCCGCCGCGCAGGTACAGGGCTACGCGGCGGCCGGCGGCGCTCGCGCAGGCGGCGACACCGGCAGCCAGGGCGAGCGCGATGACGGTGGGGGTGGCAGCCGTGGCTGAACGGGGCGCCGCAGTGCGGGACAGCGCCGAGCGCGGAGGAAGTTGACGATGACAGGGGAGGAGCCACTTGCCGCCGCCGGGCAGGACGAACTCGGCGGCCGGACGCTCGCCGGATACCGGCTGGAGCACGTGATCGGGCGGGGCGGGATGACAGTGGTCTACCGGGCCGAGGGCCTCCGGTTGGGCCGCACCGTGGCGCTGAAGCTGCTGGCACCCGAACTGGCCCGCAACGAGACCTTCCGGCAGCGCTTCGTCCGGGAGTCCAGGGTGGCGGCGTCCCTCGATCATCCGAACATCGTCCCG
This sequence comes from Kitasatospora sp. NPDC048407, assembly GCF_043200475.1. Classification (NCBI taxonomy): domain Bacteria; kingdom Bacillati; phylum Actinomycetota; class Actinomycetes; order Kitasatosporales; family Streptomycetaceae; genus Kitasatospora; species Kitasatospora sp. NPDC048407. The sequence goes on from NZ_JBICXW010000002.1 coordinate 346,841, forward strand.
GTGTACGAGGCCGGGGAGATCGAGGGCGTGCTGTACATCGCCATGCGGTACGTCCGAGGCCGGGACCTGCGCAGCCTGCTCGACCGGCAGGGCCCGTTGACGGTGCGCCAGACCGTACGGATCGCCGTGCAGGTGGCCAGCGCCCTGGACGCGGCGCACGCCCATGACCTCGTCCACCGCGACGTCAAGCCCGGTAGCGTGCTGATCGCCGAGGGCACCGACCCCGACCACCCGGAACATGCCTACCTCACTGATTTCGGGCTGACCAAGAAGTCGCTGTCGCTCACCGGCCTTTCCAGCGTCGGACAGTTCGTCGGCACGCTGGACTACGTGGCCCCCGAGCAGATCTCCGGCAAGCCGGTGGACGGGCGCTGCGACGTGTGCAGCCTGGGCTGCGTGGTGCACGAAATGCTCACCGGCAGTCCGCCGTTCCGCGTGACGACGACCTGGCGCTGCTGTGGGCGCACCTCAACGACCGGCCACCGGAACCGCTGCAGCAGCGGGCGGACCTTCCCGGTGAGGTGGGCGCCGTCCTGCGGCGGGCGATGGCGAAACGGTCGGAGAGCCGGTAGTGCGCCGGCTGTCTGGAGTTCGTCGCGGCGCTGCGGGCCGCGTCCGACGCCCGGCCCGAACGGCCGCGCCAGGCACCGTCGTTGCCCCCGGCGTGGGCGCGGCCGGTGTTCGACCCGGACGGGACGCGCTGACGGGTGCGCGCGGCGTGCCGGTGAGGGTGGGTGTCGTAACGATTGATGGCATGCACCTATCAATCCTGAGAGTTTGCTGGCAATCTGCCCCTCGGCCAGGGCCCCCACAGACCCTGGCAACCGAGAGGAGCACCGATGAGCGACAGACTCCGCGTCCTCGCCACCCGCGCCGCAGCGCTGCTGAGCACCACCGTGCTGGTAGCCGCCGGCACCGCGGCCCTGGCCGCCCCCACCGCCCAGGCCGTCCAGGGCAACAGTGGCACCGCGGCCGCGAGTTGCACAGCGACCCAGGTGGTGGCGAACGGCGGATTCGAGTCCGGCACCTCGCCGTGGACCTCGTCCAGCGGCGTGATCACCAGCGGGGGAGGCCAGAGCGCCCATGGCGGAACGTCCTTCGCCTGGCTGAACGGCTACGGCTCGGCCCACACCGACACGCTGGCGCAGACCGTCACCCTTCCCGCAGGCTGCACCAGCGCCAGCCTCAGCTTCTGGCTGCACGTGGACACGGCCGAGACCACCACGACCACGGCATACGACAAACTCACCGCCAAGATCGGCACCACCACCCTCGCCACCTACTCCAACCTGGACGCGGCGGCCGGCTACGTGAAGAAGACCTTTGACGTATCCGCCTGCGCCGGACAGACCGTCAGCGTCTCGTTCAGCGGCGTCGAGGACTCCGGACAGCAGACCAGCTTCGTGCTGGACGACGTGGCGCTCGACGTCTCCGCGGGCGGCACCACCCCGCCGCCGACCACCGACGGCACCCGCACCCCCGCACCCACCGGATACACCGTCAACCTGACGAGTGACACCAGCGGCGCCAACTGGTCCGGCCACCAGAGCATCGGCTTCACCAACCCCTCGGCAACCCCGCTGACCGAGGTGTACCTGCGGCTGTGGGACAACTACCACGGCAGCTGCCCCACGACGCCGATCACCGTCAGCAACCTGACCGGCGGCACCACCGCGCCGCTCACCGTCGGCTGCACCGCACTCAAGGTCACCCTGCCCGCACCGCTCGCCCAGGGCGCGAGCGGCAGCGTCGGCTTCGACCTTTCCATCGCCGTTCCCTCCGGCGCGGACCGGTTCGGACGCGACGGCGCGTTCAACTTCATCGGCAACGCCCTGCCCGTGCTCGCCGTCCGCGACGCGGCCGGCTGGCACCTCGACCCGTACACCAACAACGGCGAGTCCTTCTACACGCTGGCATCCGACTACACGGTCACCCTCGACCACCCGAGCAGCCTGCTCGTCCCCGCGACCGGCACCTCGGTGGACACCCCCGGCAGCAGCGGACGGACCGTCACCACCGCCACCGCCAAGAGCGTCCGCGAATTCGCCTGGGCGGCCGGGCCGTTCAGCAAGATATCCGGCACCTCGCCGGGCGGAGTCGCCGTCAACGTGTACTCCGTCAGCAGCATCAGCTCGTCCAGCGCGCAGTCCATGCTGACCACCGCCAAGTCCGCCGTCGACTCCCACGCCGCGCGCTTCGGTGCCTACCCCTACGGCGAGCTCGACGCGGTGATCGACAACAACTTCTGGTTCGGCGGCATGGAATACCCCGGCTTCGTGCTCGACCTGGTCTCCACCACCGCCCTCACCCACGAGATCGGCCACCAGTGGTGGTACGGCATCGTCGGCGACGACGAGTACAACAGCCCCTGGCTGGACGAGGCCTTCACCGACTACGCCACCGACCTCGCCCTCGGCGGCACCGGAACCAACTGCTGGAGCAGCGTCTCCTGGGCATCCTCCGCCGAGAAGATCACCAACTCGATGGCCTACTGGGACGCCAACTCCTCCCGCTACTCGACGGTCATCTACAACTACGGCAAGTGCGCCCTGCACGACCTGCGCCGCACCATCGGTGACACCGCGATGACCAAGCTGCTGCACGACTACGCGGCAGCGCACTGGTACGGGGTTTCCACCACAGCCGAGTTCAAGGCCGCCGCGCAGGCCGCGACGACCGTGGACCTGACCTCGTTCTGGACCCAGCACCGCATAGAAGGCTGAGCACCCGCCATCGGCCCCGCCCGCCCGTCCCGGACCTCCGCCGGGCGGGCCGGGCCGGCCCGCCCCGTCGAAGTGGTCCGTGCCCGTCTCATCGCTTCTCCTTCTGTTTCTGCATCGGTTCTCGGTCAGTGCGGTGCCCCTTCTTCGGGTGACGCCGGGTGACTGTGGGCCTGCGTGCCGGGACTCCGCCCGGCAAGGCGTGGCGCGAGGATTCCGCCGACGAAGCCCGCAAGGGCGCCCCAGCCTGCGGCCAGCGGGACCAGCGTGAGCAGATTTGGGTCCAGCACCGTCGAGCCCGTTCCTCCCAGACCAAGCAGCGACAGCCCGTACACGGCCGACACCCGGGTCAGCAGGCCGATCGTGAGCAGTGCCAGGGCCAGCACCACAGCGAGTTGTACGGCTGACCGCCACGCCGGGAGTGCCGGACGCGAACGGGCCGCCACCGCCACGCCGGTCGCCAGGATCAGCACTGATGCCAGCGGCAGCAGGAGCCACGCCCAGCCGTTCTGCTCCGCCAGCGACCCGAGGTCCAGCGTCACGTTCTTTCCGGAGTGCAGCACCGCCGCCAGCGGCTGTGGGAACGGCAGGCCCAGGCTGTCGTCCACATGCCCGTGCCAGGACCCGCCCATTCCGATGCCCAGCGCCATCCAGGCCAGGTTCGGAAGGCCCAGGCACAGCACCGCGAGCGTCTCCCGTGGCTCACTGCCCGTTGCCGTCGCGACCAGCCCGCTGATGAGGCCCAGCCCGACGCACAGCAGCAGCAACGACAGCACCGCGTGCACCGTCGGACGCAGCGTGCCGTGCCAGCGCACCCAGCGGGTCGGCAACGGCGCGCGGCGAGAGGCGGCCAGCGCCAGCAGGACGACCACCGCCAGCCACAGCAACCCGAAACCGACCGCCGGGCCGGGGTCGGCCCGGAACCCCACGACCGGGGTCGCGCCCAGCGCGCCGCCGAGCTGGTCGATCAGTGGATTGCCCGTTGACACCGTGAAACTGTGCCGCGCCGCCCAGGAGAGCAGCAGCACCACGACCGTCCAGCATCCTGCCAGCGCGAGAACTCGCGCGAGCAGAGCCCGTCCGCCCACCACCGGGTGTCGGCGCAGCGGGCGCAGAAACAGGAACGCCGCAGCGAGCGCCCCCGCCAGCGTGACCGACAGCGGGATGGCGGTGATCCCGCCCTGCGCGGTCGCCACGAAGGCGGCGCTGCCCTCGAGTTGGACCGGCACCCCCATCGACATCAATACCGTTGCAGCCAGCACCGCACCGAAACCGTCACCCGGCAGTTCGTCGGCGCGCGCCAGCCACAGCCCGAGTGCGGCCACGGCCGCCATCGCCACCAGCGAGCCCACGGTGGCCACCAGGGCGGAGACCAGCACGGCGACCCAGCCGGGCAGCGCCGAGCGGGGCCCGAGGCCCGGCTGCGGGGGAGCAGGAACAGGGGGCACGCGTCTCACCGGCCCTTCGAACTGAGCCCCCCGCGGGCAGCCGACCGGGACCGGCCGACCTTTCCAGCTTCGGACACCCCGCAAGGCAGGGCGAGTTACGGCTCGACCCTGGCGCGAGGCAGCGAGTTCGCCGGTGCTGGCGGACAATGGTGGATGCGCAGCGTGGCTTCGGGGGAGTCCGACTGAGAGGCAGTTCCGTGGCTGATCAGCCGACACCCCGACAACCCGAAGAATCGGACAACGAGAACAACAACGCACCGCCGCCGCCTCACCGCCCCACCGAGGTGGTGGGCGAGTCGACCGACCCGCCGACGGAAGGGGTGGCAGACACATCCGGGGCCCCGACCGAGGCAGTTGGAGGTCCGGCGCCTGGTCGGGGATGCGCAGCGGCCTCGGAAGGACGCACCGGGCGCGTACCAGGTGCGCCGGACGTCGTGGGTGACGGTGCCTCGGGCGCAGGCCCGCCGATGGAGCTGGTGGACGGAACATCGGGGCCTCCTGCAGCGGTAGCTGGAAGCTGGTAGCTGGTGGCGAAGGGGCGGGTCGGTGGGCGACGGCGTCGGATCAGTGGGGCGCTGAGGGCTCTGCGGGATCCGCGCGGTCCGGGCGGGGCCCGCGGAGTGATGGCGCGTCGGGTGGGGAGCCTCCGACCGAGTCGGTGGGTGGGACAGTCGAGCCTCCTTCATGGGTGAACGGTGGGTCGGCGCCTGGGCGGGTGGATGCGCAGGGGGGGGCGGGCTGCGTGCGGAGAGCGACTGGCCGACGAGTAACGGACCGGGCGGGTTGAGGTCAGGTTCTGGTGCCGGTGGCGGCTCCCGGGCTGAGGCCGGGCCGCCGTCGTCCTCGGACGGAGCGGGATCTGCCGGGCCGCCGTCCGGTCCGTTGTCGGCAGGTGGCGCGGGCCAGTCGGAGGGGGTGCGGCCGGTTGATGGCCTCGGGTGACGGGACGCCACCGTCGAGTGGTGGTGGGCGAGTGCTGGTCGGGGACGGTGGGGACGGTGATGGGGGGTGGAAGGTGGTCGTGGTGGCGGTAGGGGCCGGCGCTGGCCGCCGCGGTGCTCGTCGTCGGTCTCGGTGATGCGCGGGGCGTGGTGCTCAGCGGCGGCTCCTCCGGTGGCGGGTCCGCCCAGAACGTGGCCCTCCAGCCCGCCGCGGCGGTCGGCCAGGAGCCGTTCACCGACCCCGTTGCCTACGCCGCCGGGACTGGTGCCGGCGGATCAAGCGGGTACCCGACCGGTGGGGCAGGGACGGCCACCCCGGCCGCCACCCGCGGCACCGTGAAAGGTGACGAACCCGGTCTGTGCGGAGGTACGCGGGAGGTCGCCAGCTGTGACGTGCCGAAGCCGCCGTTCTGGTTTGACAACCAGGGTGTGCCCCGGGTGCGGTGCGAGTGCGGCAAATCCGCTGCTCCCGCCGAACGGCACGGGTGATACCTATACCGGCATGGCTTGGGCCTCCTTTCAGGCGAACGATGTGGTGACGGTCCAGCCAGCGGCGGCACCGGTGACGCAGATGGTGTCGGTCAACCAGGCCACGGGCAGCCAGTTCGACCGGCCGGTCGGCGGGACTGGCAATTCGGACAGTTCGGCCACACCCGGCGAATCAGGCTCAGGACCGTACACAAGCCAGCCCGGCAGTGCCTCGCCGTCCGGTCCTTCGTCCCCTGGCGGGCAGTCGGGGATGCCGTCGTCAGGAGCTTCGGGATCATCGGGGAACAATTCTTCAGGGGTTGGGCCGGGTTCTGAACCTACTTCGCCGTACGCCGGTGCCGGGACATCGGGATAGGCGAATACGGGTACAGCTGGGAATTGATCGATCGGTGGCGCTCCGGCCGGTGGGACGGCGGCGGGTCCGGGTATGCCGTGGCGCAGCGCCAGGTGTCAGTGGCGCAGGTATCGGAGCATGGTGACACCGCTTTCGAAGGTGTGTGTCTCGGCGAGGACCAGGTCGGTTCGCGTGTCGGAGGGTGGAAACAGTGGTCGGCCACGGCCGAGCACCACAGGGTGGACATACAGGCTGTACTCGTCGATCAGGTCGAGCCGTCGGAATTCGGTGGCGAGGACGGCGCCGCCGACCGCGAGGTCGGACGCGGAGGCGGCCTTGAGAGAGGCAATCGCCTGCGGGTCGACGGCTCGGGCGATCGTGGTGTTCCAGTTGGCGTGGGTGAGGGTGCGGGAGAAGACGGTCTTCGGCATGTCGCGCCAGATGCGGGAGAACTCCACCATGGGCGGGGTGGCGGCCGGGTCCTGGTCGGCGGTCGGCCAGTAGCCCGCCATCAGCTGGTAGGTGACACGGCCATCGAGGAAGCCGCTCATCGCTGCAAGCCGTCGGTTGAAGTGCTTGTGCAACTGGTCGTCGATCAACTGCCAGCCGAGATCGCCTTCGGGACCCTCGAAGTAGCCGTCGAGTGACACCGACATCATCAGGACAAGCTGGGACATCAGTGCCTCCTGGTGCATATGGCAATCAATGTGGTGTTCGGCAACGTACCCGGGCGATTGGCCGTCATAACGGCCATCGGGGCCCACGATCGCGAAATCTCCCTTCGGTGGACACCGGGGTCAACTGATCGGTTGATGGTCCATCAACTGATCGACAGGGAAGGGATATCCGATCGGCTTGAGAAGGCGTCGCGGCGGCCGGGCACACTCCAGACAACACGGAACAGAAGGTGCGAAGGTGGCACCCCAGTTGAAAGGGGATCAACATGCGTGAACTGCAGAGCATGCTGGACAGCCGGGTCGCGGACGGCACGGTGCCGGGTGCGGTGGCACTGGTGGCCCGAGGAGGGGCGGTGGAAGTCGCGACGGCAGGCGATCTGACCGGGGAGTCCCTGGTGCGGATCGCGTCGATTGGGAAGCCGATGATGGCCGCCGCAGTACTTCAACTGGTCGACGACGGCGCCTTCGGCCTGGACGATCCGGTGGAGCACTGGCTGCCGGAGCTCGCCGAACGCCGGGTGGTGCGAACACCGCAGTCGCCGGTCACGGACACCGTGGCTGCCGACCGGCCGATCACGGTGCGGGACCTTCTCGAATCCCGGGCGGGGTACGGATTTCCGGCGGATTTCTCGCTGCCGGCCCTGGCGCCATTGGTCGGCGAACTGCTGCAGGGGCCACCCCAGCCACAGAAGGTGATGCCACCGGACGAGTGGCTGGCGGCGCTGGCCCGCATCCCGATGCTCCATCAGCCGGGGGAGGCATGGCTGTACAACATCTGCTCGGACATCCAGGGCGTATTGGTGTCCCGCGCAAGCGGGCAGTCGCTCGACGAGGCGCTGGCAGAGCGGTTGTTCGAGCCGTTGGGGATGGCCGACACCGGCTTCTCCGCACCATCTGGCGAGGCCGACCGACTCAGCCCGCTGTACCGGCCGAACCCGGACGGGGCACCGACCGTGGTGGACCCGCCGGGCGGGCAGTGGAGCATTCCCCCGGCATTTCCCTCGGGGGCCGGCGGTCTGGTGTCGAGCCTGGACGACGTACTCACGTTCCAGCGGATGTTGCTGTCCGGCGGCCGGGCCGAAGACGGACGGCACGTCATGTCCGAGCGGGCGGTCTGGCAGATGACCACCAACTACCTGACGGAACAACAGCGTGCGGACAGCGAGCTGTTCCTGGAGGGTCAGGGATGGGGCTTCGGCGGATCGGTGGACGTGACACGTCGCGAGCCGTGGAACGCACGAGGCCGGTACGGCTGGGTGGGCGGCACCGGGACGGCGGCACACCTCGTCCCGACGACCGGGCTGGTGACAATCCTGCTCACCCAGCAGGAGATGACTGGCCCCACCCCGCCACCGCTGATGCGGGAGTTCTGGCGCTACGCGGCGGGCGGCTGAGTATCCGGCGAGGCGGCGGCGTCGGAGCGGCGGTAGCTGGATCCGTCCCGGGTGCGGGTCAGCAGTTGGGCCTCGATCAGATAGCGACGAAGCATGGAGGTGTCGGAATGGACGGTGAGTAGCACGTCATTGACCTCGCGCTCGCTGTACGAGCGGTCGGGTTCGAACAGGGACTGTGCGAGGTGGGAGAGCAGGGCGGCGCGACGGGCCGGCTTGCGAGGGATCGACGTCAGACGGCCCTCGCTGAAGAAAGCGGCAAGGGCGGTCGGCGTTGCGTTGGCGGACATGACATGAAGCCTTGCAGGACGGCTGCCGGGCGGACAACCGGATTTCGACGCGGGACGCCGGCCCGAGGGCCGGCGTCACCGACAGAGGAGAACATGCATGCGTATGACGAACGTACGGTGGGCTGCTGTACTGGTATTGCTGCTGCGGTGCCGACGGGGCATCAGCTCAGGCCAGGCCGAACCAGCTGAGGACGGTCTGCACCAGCAGGATGGTGGACATCAGGGCCACCCCGACCACCACCGTGGTCGCGGCGATCCGGTACCGGCGGCCGTTCGCGGCATTGCCGAGCAGCGAACGGCGGTTGGTGAGTACCAGCAGGTACACCAGCACGATCGGGCTGATCAGCCCCTGGAGCACCTGAGTACCGATCAACAACTGAATGACGTCCACGGGCGTCAACGCCACGATCGCGCCCAGGGCGAGCTGTGCAGTGAACACACCGAGGAACAACGGTGCGTCGCGGAACCGCCTGGAGACCGAGCGCTCCACCCCGACGGCCTCGCCGATCGCGTAGCCGGCGGACAGCGGGACCACGGCGCCGGCCAGGGCGGAGGCACCCAACAGTCCGAAAGCGAACAGCAGTTCCGCACCCGGGCCGGCCACCGGCTCCAGAGCCCGGGCCGCCTCGGCCGCGGACTGCAAGGGACCGGTCCCGCCGATCGCGGACGCGGTGGCCACAATGATGGTCAGGCTGATGACGCATGCGAACACCGCTCCGAGTACGGCGTCCGCCCTGATCAGCTTGTAATCCTCCGGCTTCGCTCCGCGGTCCACCACCCCGGCCGCGGCGTAGAACTGCATGTACGGGCTGACGGTTGTTCCGATCAGAGCCACCGCGAGGAGAATGAAGTCGCTGGACGGCTCGAGGTGCGGAATCACCAGGTGCTTGCCGACGTCGCCCCAGTGCGGATGGCCGAGGATCATGGCGATCGGGTAGGCGAAGAACGCCAGCGACATCACCAGGAAGATTCGCTCGGCCCACCGGTACGAGCCGAACAGCACCAGCGCCCACAGCAGCACGGCGGCCGGCGGAACGACCGCCCACTTCGGTACGCCGAGCAGCTCGAACGCCGCGCCGATTCCGGCAAATTCACTGACCACCAGGCCAGTGTTGGCCAGCAGCAGGCAGCCGACTGCCAGGGCAGTCAGCCGGAGACTGAACTGCTCGCGGATCAGGGCGCCGAGACCCTTTCCGGTGTACGCCCCGAGACGGACGGCCATCTCCTGGACCATCACCAGGGCGACGGTGACCAGCACCATGAAGAACAGCGTGTTGTAGGTGAACTGGGATCCGGCCGAGGCATAGGTGGCGATGCCCGCGGCGTCGTTGCCCGCGTTGGCGGCGACCAGTCCGGGCCCGGCGATCACCGCCACGGCGGCGATCCGGCGCAACCCGCGCCTGCGGCCGCGTGGCGGTGCAGGGGCGGCGGCCGGCCCGGAGAGGGTTGCGGTGACGCCGAGTTCGGTCGCTGCAACGCCGACCGGGGCCGAAGCGGCCTGCGGCGCAGTGGAATCGGTAGCGATGGGGTCGAGGTGGGCGTTCACTGGCGGAACCTCCGGAAGTGCAGGCGCCCGCGTTCGGGCAGCAGGGCGTCGAGGATGTCGTCGGCGAGGATGCGGCCCAGAGGGCGTCCGTCCTCGCCGACCACCAGGAGGGAGGACTTGCGAGCGGCCATCAGCTGGTCGGCGGCCTGGGCGAGCCGGGTGTCCGGGGTGAGCGTCACCGGCGCACCGAACTGGGCCAGCCAGTCCGCCAGCTCGAAGATCCGGGTGGAGTCCTCGGCCACCGCCAGCTCGAACAGCGGCACGTCGGCTACCAGCCGTCCGGCGGCGTCGAGCACCACCACGGCGTCGATCTCGGCGCGGTGCTCTGCCTGGGCGGCAAGGTCGGCCCGGACATCCGAAACGGTCTGTTCCAGCCGGACCGTGACCAGCCGGGTCGTCATGGCGCCACCGGCGGTGCCCTCGCGGTGGGAGAGGAGGTCTCGGAGCTCGGCGGCCTCCTCGCTGGGCATCCGCTCCAGCAGACTCTCCCGTTCACGGGGCGCCAGATCGCGCAGCGCGTCGGCGGCTTCGTCGGGCTCCATCGCATCGACCAGCCGTGCGGCATGCTCAGGCTGGGCCTCGCGGAGCAGGTTCTCGAGCTCGGCAGGCACCATTTCCTCCAGGGCGTCCGCGGCCTGCTCCGGCTCCAACCAGCCCAGGAGTTCCTGGCGTTCGCTGCGGCCGAGGTCCTCCAGGATGTCGGCCAGATCGGCGGGGCGGAGCCGGTGCAAGGCGGAGCGTGAGGCACGCAACCGGACTTCCGTGGGGCCGTCGGTGGCCTGCTCGCCGAACGGAGCGACAGACTGCCAGTCCAGGACGCGCTCCGGCGTCGGTCGGACCTGCCAACGGCGCGGGCCGAGTCGGCGCAGCAGCGTCGGCAGCGAGACATCCACCCCGACCAGGACCACCCGGCCCACCAGCGGGGCCAGGTACAGATCGGCGGCCCTGGTCACCTGGACGCCGTCCACATCGACGAGTTGGTGGTCCAGCACGTCGCGGGCCAGCAGCACCTCACCGGGACGGCGCTGGAAGTCCCGCAGGTCGACCCGGGAGGCGCGCAACCGGACCTGTCCGGCCGTGAGACGTCCGATCGCATCCGCCGGGAGGAAGGCCCGGCGACGTCCGATCCGCAGGATCAGACCGGTCATCGGTGGATACGGCTCCGGGCCGTACAGCCGGGCGACCACATCGGTGAGCCGTCCGACCTCCGCGCCCGCCTGATTGGTGACGGACGCTCCGATCAGCCCGGCCAAAGAGACAAGGGAGGAACGCACCGCACGGCCGGCGGTGGCGCGGTGGCCCAGACCGGTCCGGCGATCGCGGAGCCTGGAAGAAGTCGAATTGAAAAGTGTGTTGGTGGCCATGGCGAACACCCCTCTGCCCCGGCTAGGCGGGGCCGACGGGCGATTCGGGACTGCTCCTCATGAGTGCCGGTCAACTTCCGCGACCAGGCCCCGGTTCGGCCCGGCGGCAACGGCTCGGCCGGGTGCGGTGGGCTCCGGGGTGGCCCGGTCGCGGGCGGTCCACGGAGCGGGCCGACGGCAGCGGACCGCCGAGCGCCCCACAGCAGGCGGTACGAAGCCGTGGCGGAGCCCATGGCGAGGCCGGACCCGACCGGGCCGGACCGCAGCCAGGCGCAGCCACGGACCGGGCATGCCGGAGGACGACGGACCGCGGCCGGGTACCGGCGGCGCTCGACCGAGCAGGGTCACGGAATCAGTGAAGGAGGAACTGTCTCGAACCGCAGAAAAACGGCGAGGACGAATCGGGAAGGGGCTGACTGTGCCCCGGACTACTGCAGTCCATCTCGCCTCCTCCCGATTCTGACCAGCGAGTCCCACTCGCGGCCGCGCGGCAGGCGACCAGGCCACGACGGCCCGGCGCACCCCAACTCGTCAGAGCTTTGGCACTCCACGGCGTGTCCCCAGGTCAGGGGAAGCCACTTGGGATCACCCCTTGGGCCGGGGAGACCTGTCCTGATCCGGAGCGTCTCTCGACGGGTGGGATCAGTGGCCTGTGTCCGTGAAGACGCCTCACCGAACGAGGTGTCTGTCCTGTGCGACCAGGATAGGGCCACCGTCACCCCCGCAACCCCATGCTTGACCAGGGTTTGACCCCAACGTGGTCGGACCTGGGGAAATGACGGACACGGGCCGACCGGCCGAAGGGAGAACTCGGGGCGCGCACGGAGGCGGTGGAGGTGGCGGGGTGGGCGGGGGTTGTGGCTGAACCGCAATGCGCCGCGTGGGACAGGCGTCAATGTTGACCGGAGATGATGACCGACATGGGGGAGAGGGGGATCGACGTGAAGGAAACGTCGGTGCGCAACGGGTACGTCGACCTATTGCGGGCAGTGGCGATCGTCCTGGTGGTGGTCGGGCATTGGCTGATCACCGCACTGGAACGGGCGCCCGACGGATCGTTGGCGGCACCCGAGTTGATGGCCGTCGTGCCATGGACCCAGTGGCTGACGCTGGTCTTCCAGATCATGCCGGTGTTCTTCCTGGCCGGTGGCTACGCGGCGGCCGGTTCCTGGAGCGCCTGCCGCGCCGAGGGCGGTACTGCGGCCGGGTGGATCCGCGGGCGGGCCTTGAGGTTGCTGATGCCGACCGGTGCGTACCTGGTCCTGGCGCTGGGCGGGCTGTTGATCGCGGCAGCGTTCAGAGCCGATCCGGTGCTGCTGAGGATGATCGGCTGGGCGCTGGCCATGCAGTTCTGGTTCCTGCCGGTCTACTTGATGATCAGCGCCCTGACACCGTGGTTGTACGCGCTGCACTGGCGGTGGGGTCTGAGCGCCGTCGCGGTGACGGCCGTCGCGGCTGTCGGCGTCGATCTGGTGGTTCTCGGGGTGGACATGGAGTGGGCGGGGCGCGTCGGTCTGCTGAACTACCTGCTGGTGTGGACGGTCTCGTACCAACTCGGATTCGACTGGAAGGACGGCGGGGTGACAACTCGGCCGTGGTTCGGTGCCGTTCTGGCCGTGGGCGGCGCGGCAGGCTACGCGGCGCTGGTGGAGTTCGGACCGTTCCCGGTCAGCCTGGTGCTGGTCACCGGGGAGGAGGTGTCCAACACCAACCCGCCCTCACTCGCCATGCTGGCGTGGCTGGTCGCCCAGTGCGGGCTCTGTCTGCTGCTGGCTCCGCGCGCGGAGCGGGCGTTGCGGTCGGCGCGTCGCAGGCGGTTCGTCGAACCGCTCGGCCGGGTCAGCATGACGCTCTACCTGTGGCACATGGTGCCGGTCCTCGGTGCCGGCGCCGCGTTCTACCTGACCGACCTGGCCCCCGAGCCGGAGGTGGGCTCGGGAGCCTGGTGGGCCTGGCGGCCGGGCTGGATCCTGGTGCTGGCCGCACTGTTCTGCCTGCTGCTGCTGGCCCTGCGGCCGGTGGACGGCCTGCTGATACGCCTGGCCCGGCGGGCCCGGCCACAGGCCGCGATCACCGGGGCGTGGCGGACGCTCCTGCTGACCGTCGGCCTGGCCGCCACCGTCTGGGCGCTGGCGCACTGGGCCGTGCAGGGCCTTGCCTGGGGCGGGTCGCCGGACTGGCCGACAGCGCTGGCCTTCGGCGCCGGGGCGGTACTGGTCGGCGCTGCCGCCACCCGGCGGGCAGCGGCGGAGGCGACGGATATGGCTGCGCGGGCCGGGAGTTGATCGACGTCAGGACTCGAGCGGGAGGCGGAACTCGATGGAGCGGTGCGTGGTGCGGTAACCGAGGGCCTGGTTCACGGCGATCATGCCGGCGTTGTGGTCGGCGGTGTCGGTAAGGAGGCCGGTGATCTCCGGCTGCTCGGTGCGCGCCCAGCGGATGGCCTCGGCCTTCATGGCCCGGGCGAGACCCCGTCGGCGATGGGCGGGCATCACACCGGTGCCGTAGTGCTGGGCGTTGCCGGAGCGGTTGGCGGGGAGGACGAGTTCGGTGAAACCGACGATGCTGCCGGTGGCCTCCTCGACCACGGCGACGGTGTGCAGGAGTTCACCCCGGTCCTCAACGGCCTTCTCGGCCGCGAGGACCCGGGCCTCGTCCCAGACGACCACGCCGAAATCGGTGTCACCCATCGGCGTGTCGTCCATGGCGGTGCGCGAAACGGTGAAGGTGGCCAGCCACTCGTCCGGGCAGCTGCCGAGCCACGAGATCAGCCGGTATCCGGGGTGGAGCGGCACCTCGGTGGCGGCCGGCGCAGAGGTGGGTGAGGTCAGGTCGAGCCGGGCGTAGTCGAGGGCCAGCGCCCGTCCGAAGCCCCGTGCGGTGAGGAAGGCATCGCCCGGGGATCCCTCAACCGCCTGGACGAGCATCGCCCGGCGGCCGTCCTCGCGGGCCGCCGCGGCGGCAGCGGACAGCAGCGCGGAGCCGACGCCCCGCCGGCGTTCGGCGGGGTGGACGTTCAGTGTCAGAGAGCACAGGTGGGCCTGGGCGGGGGAGGCGAACAGTCCCAGAACGGCGGTTCCGAGCGGGGTGCCGTCAGGGGCGGACGCCAGCCAGGTGAGACGGCGGGTGAGCGGCGGTGGGACGGAATCGGTGAGGGCGGTCAGACGGAACGTCACGAGTGGTGGACTCCAGAGGGAGGGCGGGCGAGCAATGAGCGTGCATGCGGCACCGAATCAGGTGAATCCGTCCGGTGCAAGCGATTTCCGGTCCGCTGCCGGTTGTCGAACCGGGCGCGGGGCTGTGGCCTGCGGCGGTTGGTACGGGGGATATCGCGGGGAGCAAAGGAGGGTCGAATGAAAGGAGTTGGCGACTGATGCGGCGTCATATTGCTTGGAAACGTGATGAGCTGACGATGAATCAGTTCGGATCGACACGCGCGCGGCCACTGGTGCGGGCAGGTCCAGGGCGGGATCATCGTCGCTGTGGTGGTCGGCGTCGCGGCAGCCGGACAGGGCTGCCGGGACGCACCCGGGGCGGCGAAGGTGGAGGGCGGATGACCGACGCGCGACTCACGGTGGAGCGCCTGCGCACTCTGGTGGCCGAAGGCGCCGTGGAGACCGTGGTGCTGGCCGTCACCGACATGCAGGGGCGGTTGCAGGGCAAGCGATTGGCGGCGGAGTACTTCCTGAACGAGGTGCTGACCGGAGGCGCCGAGGGCTGCGGCTACCTGCTGGCGGTGGACGTGGAGATGAACACCGTGGACGGCTACGCGGTGTCCTCCTGGGAGAACGGCTATGGCGACCTGGTGTTCCGGCCCGACCTGACGACCCTGCGGATGGTGCCGTGGCACCCGGCCACCGCGATGGTGCAGTGCGACCTCGCCCACCAGGACGGCAGCCCGGTCGCGGTGTCGCCCCGCCAAGTGCTGCGCCGTCAGCTGGAGCGGCTCGCCGGGTACGGATGGCGGGCGTACGTGGGCACCGAGCTGGAGTTCATGGTCTTCCGCGACAGCTACGAGCGGGCCTGGGAGAAGCACTACCAGGACCTAACGCCCGTCAACCAGTACAACGTGGACTACTCGATCCTCGGCACCGGACGGATCGAGCCGCTACTGCGCAGACTGCGCACGGGGATGGCGGGCGCCGGGCTGGTGGTGGAGTCGGCGAAGGGCGAGTGCAACCTCGGGCAGCACGAGATCGCCTTCCGCTACACCGACGCGCTGCGCTGCTGCGACGACCACGCCGTGTACAAGACCGGAGCGAAGGAGATCGCCGCACAGGAGGGCGTCAGCCTCACCTTCATGGCCAAGTACGACCAGCGGGAGGGCAATTCCTGCCACATCCACCTGAGCCTGCGCGACCAGCAGGGCCGCCCAGTATTCCCCGGGAACGGCACGCAGGAGACGGACACGGAGACGGGGATCGAGGGCGGGCACGGGCAACTGGGAGGGTTCTCCCGGACGATGGAGCACTTCCTGGCGGGGCAGCTCGCCTGCCTCGGCGAGTTCGCGCTGCTGCTCGCGCCGACCGTCAACTCCTACAAGCGCTACGTGGCAGGCAGCTTCGCCCCGACCGCGATCGCCTGGGGCCGCGACAACCGGACGTGCGCGCTGCGGGTGGTCGGGCACGGCAGCTCCCTGCGGTTCGAGAACCGGGTGCCCGGCGGGGACGTCAACCCGTACCTGGCGGTGGCCGCACTGATCGCCGCCGGACTGCACGGGGTGGAGCACCAACTGCCGCTGGAGCCGGAATTCACCGGCAACGCCTACGCCTCCGACGCCCCACGCGTCCCGGCCACGCTCCGGGAGGCGATCGAGCTGTTCGACCGCAGCGAGGCCGCCACCGTGGCGTTCGGCAAGGACATGGTCCGGCACTACGCCCACGCGGGCCGGGTCGAACTCGCCGCCTACGACGCCGCGGTGACCGACTGGGAACGCCGCCGCGGCTTCGAGCGGCTGTAGGACGCGGACTCGTGGCCGCCACCACCGGACACCACCGCGTGGGCCCGGCCACCCGGACACCACACCACAGGAGAGCGCCGTGATCGACCAGCCCGATCCGTACCAGGTGGTCAACCCCGCCACCGAGGAGGTGATCGCCACCGTCGAGCTGGCCGGCATCGAGGCCACCGACGCCGCGATCGCCCGCGCCAAGATCGCCTTCGAGAGCTGGCGGGCAGTCGCCCCGGGCGACCGGGCCCGGCTGCTGCGCCGCTTCGCCGCCGAAGTGGACGCCGACCGTGAGCACCTGGCCGCGCTGGAGGTCGCCAACGCGGGGCACACCATCGGCAATGCCCGGTGGGAGGCCGGCAACGCCCGCGACGTCATCGAGTACTACGCGGGCGCGCCGGAGCGGCTGTTCGGTCGGCAGATCCCGGTCGCGGGCGGCCTCGACGTCACCTTCCACGAGCCGCTCGGCGTGGTCGGCGTGATCGTCCCGTGGAACTTCCCGATGCCGATCGCCGCTTGGGCACTCGCGCCCGCCCTCGCCGCCGGCAACACGGTGATCGTCAAACCCGCCGAGGCGACCCCGCTGACCGCGCTGCGCCTCGGCGAACTCGCCCTGCGCGCGGGGCTGCCGGAGGGCGTGCTGCAGATCCTGCCCGGCCGCGGGCCGGTGGTCGGGCAGCGGTTCGTCACTCACCCGGATGTCCGCAAGGTAGTGTTCACCGGCTCCGCGGCCGTCGGCAGGTCCGTGATGGCCGGCTGCGCCGCGCAGGTCAAACCCGTGACGCTGGAGCTCGGCGGCAAGAGCGCCAACATCGTGTTCGCCGACGCCGATCTGGACAAGGCCGCCGCCACCGCCCCGTACGCGGTGTTCGACAACGCGGGGCAGGACTGCTGCGCCCGCTCCCGGATCCTGGTCGAGGCGAGCGTGTACGAGGCGTTCATGGCCCGGCTGGAGACCGCGGTGCGGGCGGTGCGGGTCGGTGACCCGGGCGACGAGAAGACCGAGATGGGCCCGCTGATCTCGGCCGCGCACCGGCAGCGGGTCGCCTCGTACGTGGACGGCGACACCGAGGTGGCGTTCCGCGGCAGCGCCCCGGAGGGCCCCGGATTCTGGTACCCGCCGACGGTGCTCGCCCCCATCGCGCCCGACCACCGGGCGTTCACCGAGGAGGTGTTCGGGCCGGTGGTCGCGGTGGTGCCGTTCCGCGGCGAGAGCGACGCGGTACGGATCGCCAACACCACCGAGTACGGCCTGTCCGGCTCGATCTGGACCCGCGACGTGGGCCGGGCACTGCGCGTCGCCCGCGCCGTCGAGGCGGGCAACCTGTCCGTCAACTCGCACTCCTCGGTGCGGTACTGGACGCCGTTCGGCGGTTTCAAACAGTCCGGCCTGGGCCGCGAGCTCGGCCCCGACGCCCTGCACGCCTTCACCGAGACCAAGAACGTCTTCATCGCGACGGAGGAATGAACCCCATGACCAAGCGACTCGACGGCCGGGTGGCCGTCGTCACCGGCGCGGGCAGCGGCATCGGCCTGGCCACCGTGCGCAGGTTCGCCGCCGAAGGGGCGAAGGTGGTGTGCGCCGACATCGACGAGGAAACCGGCGCCAAGGCCGCCAACGAGGTCGACGGCCTGTTCGTGCGCACCGACGTGAGCGACGAGGAGCAGGTCCGGGTGCTGTTCGACACCGCCGTCGAGCACTACGGCAGCCTGGACGTGGCGTTCAACAACGCCGGAATCTCGCCGCCCGACGACGACTCGATCCTGGTCACCGGGCTGGAGGCGTGGAAGCGCGTCCAGGACGTCAACCTGACCTCCGTCTACCTGTGCTGCAAGTACGCGATCGGGCACATGCGGCGCCAGGGCAAGGGCTCGATCATCAACACCGCGTCCTTCGTGGCGGTCATGGGCGCCGCCACCTCGCAGATCTCCTACAGCGCCTCCAAGGGCGGGGTGCTGTCGATGAGCCGCGAGCTGGGCGTCGAGTTCGCACGCGAGGGGATCCGGGTCAACGCGCTGTGCCCGGGGCCGGTCAACACCCCGCTGCTGCAGGAGTTGTTCGCCAAGGACCCGGAGCGGGCCGCCCGCCGCCTGGTGCACATCCCGCTCGGCCGGTTCGCCGAGCCCGAGGAGATCGCCGCCGCCGTCGCCTTCCTGGCCAGCGACGACTCCTCCTTCATGACCGCGAACACCTTCCTGGTGGACGGCGGCATCTCCGGTGCCTACGTCACCCCGCTCTAGCCGGCGCGGGCTCAACGGGACGGCCGGGCGGGTCGCGAGGACACCGCCCGGCCGTTCAACGCTGAGCCGTTCGACCCTGGTTCAAGCCTGAGTCGTTCTGCCGCGAGCCGTTCCGGCCCGGCAGGGCGGCACCGGCACTGTTCACTCCGCGGAGAAGGCGTCCCCGCCGATCGCGGCGGCGCTGCCGCCCAGGGAGGCCGCATCGCCCTCGACGCCCAGCGCGTCGCCGCCCGCGGCGAAGGCGTCGCCCCCGAGCGCGGCGGCGTTGCCGCCCAGTGCGGCGGCGTCGCCGTCGATGGCCAGCGCGTTGCCGCGGACGGCCCAGGCGTCGCCTTCGACCGCCACCGCGTCGCCGTCGATCGCCAGCGCGTCGCCGCCGAAGGCGATCGCTCCGTGCGGGTGGTGGTGGTGTCCGTGCGGGTGGTGCTCGTGCGCGGACGCGGTGCCCGCGGCACCGAAAAGGGCGAGCCCGGTGAGGATGGTGGCGGTGGTGAGCTTGGCAATGCTGGAACGCATCAAGTCCTCCATGGTTGGCGCCGATCGCGACCGATCGCGACCGATCCTGGAGGAGGGCCGACCCGTGGCGTGGGCCTCCGGCCGTGTCGTCACCCGTCCGGGGCAACGCCACTGCCGTGACGGGTGAGTGAGGTACCGCCGGATGCCGTACCGGGTTGCCGGCCCGTCGATTCGCTTGTCGGACAAGGCAGTTGAAGTACCAGGCGGTATGACGATCGGATCAGCGGGCCGGGAGCTCCATCTCGAACCAGACCACCTTGCCGTCCCGGGTCGCCCGGCTGCCCCAGCGGAGCGCCAACTCGTTGATCAGCTGCATGCCCCGGCCGCCCTCCTCGTGCGGACCCGACGGCCGCAGCCGCGGCTCCCGGCTGTCCGCGTCCGACACCTCCACCGTCAGCAACGCACCACGGAACACCCGCAGTTGCAGCGGCGAACCGGCATGAACCAGGGCGTTCGTCAACAACTCGCCGGTCAGCAGCACCACCGGCTCCACCAGCGAGGTCAGGCCCCAGCCCGTCAGCGTCCGCCGGGTGAACTCCCGGGCGTGCCGCAGCAGCGCCGGGTCGCCGGACAGCGGCAGCGTCGCCAGCCGGTCCTCGCCGACCGGACCCGCGTGCGCCATGATGACCGCCACGTCGTCCTGCCCCAGCGTCGCGCCGAGCGCGTCCAGCACCACGTCGCAGCCCCGCTCCAAGGTGCCCTGACGGTGAGTAACGGTCGAGCGCAGCAACTCCAGGCCCTCGTCCAGGTCCTGGCCGCGCCGCTCCACCAGACCGTCCGTGTACAGCACCAGCAGCCCGTCCTTGCGCAGCGGGAACCGGATCGACTCGAACGGCACCCCGCCCACGCCCAACGGCGCCCCCGGCGGCGGCTGCACCAGCCGCGCCTGCCCGTCGCGCTCGGACACCACCGGCGGCAGATGCCCGGCCGAGGCGAGGATGCACTCCTCGTCCACCGGGTCGAACACCGCGCACACACAGGTCGCGAACTGGCCCTCGCCGAGCTGCGCCGTCGCATCGTCCAGCCGGCGCAGCACCCGCGCCGGATCCAGGTCCAGCGTCACCAGCGTGCGCGCCACCGTGCGCAGTTGGCCCATGGTGGCGGCCGCCCGGATGCCGTGGCCCATCACGTCGCCGACGATCAGCGCCACCCGGCCGCCGGTCAGCGGCACCACGTCGAACCAGTCGCCGCCGATCTCGTCGCCCACCGTCGAGGGCAGATAGCGGTGCGCGATCTCCAACCCCGGTGTGAGGTGCACGTCCTGCGGCAGCAGGCTGCGCTGCAGGGTGAGCGCGGTGTCCCGCTCGCGCCGGTACAGCCGGGCGTTGTCGATGCACACCGCCGCCCGCGCCGCCAACTCCTCGCCGAGCGCCAGGTCGGCCGCCGTGAACGCCTCCGGATTGGCCATCCGCGCGAACTCCACCCCGCCCAGCACCTGCCCGCGCGCCAGCAGCGGCACCATCAAATACGAGTGCAGGCCCGCGTCCAGACTGGGCTGGACCCGCTCCGGGTAGGTGACGATCCGGCGCAGCGCGAACTCGTCCACGTGCGGCACCAGCACCGACCGGCCGGTACGCATCGCCTGCGCGTACAGGTGCGCGGAACGCGACGCCCCACCGACCTCGTCGGCCGCGTTCACGAGCTTGGCGCGGGCACCCTCGCCGTCGTCGGCCCGCTCACCGACCGCGACCGCGCGCAGCAGCACCGAACCCGACTCGGGCACCGGCTCCGGGTCCTCGTCCGCCATCACCGCCTCACGGATGTCGACGGTGACGAAGTCCGCGAAGCGGGGGATCACCACGTCCACCAGCTCCTGCGCGGTCAGGTGCAGATCCAGCGTGGTGCCGATCCGGGTGGACGCCTCGTTCAGCAGGGCCAGCCGCTGCTGGGCGGTCTCGGCGGCCTCCAGCGCGCGCTGGCGCTGCTCGGCGGCGTCCCGCTCCCGGGTGTACAGCAGCGCGTTGTCGATCGACACCGCCGCCCTGCCCGACAGCTCCGCCGCCAGCGCCACGTCCGCCTCGTCGTACGGGGCCGCGGTGCGCGCGCGCAGGAACGTCGCGGTGCCGAGCGCCGAGCCGCGGGCGATCAGCGGCACCACCATGAACGACCGCACCCCCTGCTCCCGGATCGCGGCGCCGCGCACCGGATCGTCGGTGAACCACTTCATCGCGGGGGCGTCGGTCTGCGGCACCAGCACCGGCCGGCTGTGCGCCAGCGCCCACGCCTCCGGGGTGCTCGGATGGAAACGCCGCACCGTGCCGACCGGGGCGATCGGCCACATTCCGCTGTCGGGGACGGTGTGGAACGCCAGCCGGCGCAGCACCGCGGACCGGTCGGAGCGGTCCGGCAGCACCACGGCCTCGCCGCGCACCATGGACTCCAGCACCTCGACCACCACGGCGTCGGCCAGCCGCGGCGTCGCCGTCTCGGCCAGCTCCCGGGCGGTGGTGGCCAGGTCCAGCGTGGTGCCGATCCGTGCGGACGCGTCGTTCAGCAGCGCCAGCCGCTGCTGGGCGGCGTCGACGGCGATCTCCGCCTCGAAGCGGTCGGTGATGTCCACGACCGTCACGCACACCCCGAGCACCGTGCCGTCCGGCTCGTCCAGCCGGAAACACGCCACCGACCAGGCGTGTTCGCGCTCCGGGTCGGCCGGCGTCCAGCCGTGGGTGCGGGCGTCCAGCACCGACCGGCCGTCGGCCAGCACCTTCATCATCATCGCCTCGACCTGCTGGCCGTCGATGGCGGGCAGCACCTCGGTCAGGCGCCGCCGCACGCTCTCCTGCCGGGGCACCCCGTTGATCCGGGCCAGCGCCTCGTTCAGGCGGACGAAGCGCAGCTCGGTGTCGAACACCGCCATGCCGACCGGGGACTGGGTGAAGAAACCGTCCAGCACCGCCAGGTCGGAGGCCAGCCGGCGCACCGCGCTGACGTCGGAGGCCACCGCCAGCACCATCGGGGTGCCGTCCGGGCCGAGGATCGGGAAAGTGCGGAACTCCAGCCGCACCAGATGCCCGTCCCGGTGCCGAACCGGGAAGACCCCCGAGAACGGGCGGCCCTCGAGGATCCGGGAGAACAGCTCCAGCACCTCCGGACGCCGGTCCGCCCCCACCAGCAGGTCCGCGGCGCGGGCGCCCACCGCCGCCGCGGCGGGAAAACCGAGCAGGGCCTCCGCGTCCGGGCTCCAGTGCAGGATCCGGCCGTCGGACGCGACCAGCGCCGTCGCCACCGGAATGGCCAGCAGGCCGTCGGGCAGCTGCGCACCGCCCTCCGCCAGCGGAGAGGTGGCGCGGATCCGGTGACTACCCTGCTTGTCGGTGTCCATCTGGCCACCTGCCGTTCCGGGGGCGGGTACCGCCCTGCCATCGTCGCACGCCGGGCCGCCCGCGCCCAGACGGGTGAGCGACCGCTATCGTGGGCCGGATGGACACCCGTCGGACAGATCCCCAGGTGGCGCCCGGTGGCGCGTAGGCCCCCCGCTCCCGTGAGCCCGCTGCCGCAGCGCGACGGCATCGACGCGGTCCACGTGCGGCTGCCCCTCGAAGGCCCCTGGCCGACCGTCCGCGCCTACCTGGAGGAGCGCTACGGCGCCGCCGCCGGCACCGGACGGATAGTGGCGATGCTCGACGCCGGCGAATTCGTCGGCACCGACGGGCCGATCGCCCCCGACACCTCCTACCGGCCCGGCGGCCACGTGTGGTTCCACCGCGAACCCGGGCCGCCCGAACCCGTGGTGCCGTTCCCCGTCGAGGTGCTGTACCGCGACGAGCGGATCGTGGTCGCCGACAAGCCGCACTTCCTCGCCACCACGCCGCGCGGCAGCCACGCCACCGAGACCGCGCTCGCCCGGCTGCGCCGCGACCTCGGCCTGCCCCGGCTCAGCCCCGCGCACCGCCTGGACCGCCTCACCGCGGGCGTGGTGCTGTTCGTTGCCGACCCCGCCCGCCGGGGCGCCTACCAGGGACTGTTCGAACGGCGGGAGGCCGTCAAGACGTACGAGGCGATCGCCCGGCACGACTCCGCGGTGGCCCTGCCGACCACCGTGCGCAACCGGCTGGTCAAGGACCACGGCCGGCTGGACGCCTACCAGGTGCCGGGGGAGCCCAACGCGGAGAGCCGGGTCGAGCTGCTGGAGACCCGCGACGGTCTGGGCCGCTACCGGCTCGCCCCGCGCACCGGCCGCACCCACCAGCTGCGGGTGCACATGAACGGCCTCGGCCTGCCGATCCTCGGCGACCCGATCTACCCTGAACTGCTGCCCGAACAGGACCCCGAGGACTACCGGCGTCCGCTCCAACTGCTGGCACGGTCGCTGGAGTTCACCGACCCCGTGGACGGGACCCCGCGGCGCTTCGTCAGCGGACGGATGCTGGCGGCGTGGGCCGATCCGGCCGACTGGCACGGCTGACGGACCCTCGGGCCGACGGCGAACGCCTCCTTGTGCGCGGTGTATTGACGGACAGTCTAATAACTTCTACCTTCGCGGCAGTGGCACCGTTCCGCCCCGACCACCCTCGACTCCGCCCCACCGCGAAGGAGCCGGCATGCCGCCCCACCCCGCCGCCACCCCCGGCGCCCCCGACCGCGAGCGCACCGCCCCCGACCGGGAACGCACCGCCGAACGCCTGCTCGCCTCCTCCGCGAAGCTCTCGTTCAACCCGCTCAACGACGTCGACTGGGACGCCGACCCCGTCCCCGGCGCCTACTACTGCCCGCCCCGCCACCTCTCCCTCTACGGCACCGACCTGTGGGAGCGGCTGACCGAGGGCGAGCGCGTCGAACTCTCCAAGCACGAGGTCGCCTCGATAGCCAGCGTCGGCATCTGGTTCGAGGAGATCCTCATGCAGATGCTGCTGCGCCACGCCTTCGACCGGGACCCCACCAGCAACCACGTCCAGTACGCGCTCACCGAGATCGCGGACGAATGCCGGCACTCGATCATGTTCGCCCGAATGATCGCCAAAATGGGTGTCCCCGCGTACGGTGCCGGATTCGTCGCCCACAACCTCGGCCGGCTGTTCAAGGCGATCTCCACCCACAGCCAGACCTTCGGCGGCACCATGTACGTCGAAGAGATCCTGGACGCCTTCCAGCGCGAAATGATGAACGACGACACCGTCCAGCCGCTCACCCGGCAGGTCTCCCGGATCCACGTCATCGAAGAGTCCCGGCACATCACCTACGCCCGCGAGGAACTCGTCCGCAAGCGGCTCGGGCCGCTGCAACGGCGGTGGGAACAGCTGTTCCTCGGCGTGGTCATCTACTACGCCACCACCGCGCTGATCCACCCCCGGCTCTACGCCGCCGTCGGCATCGACCCGAAGATCGGCAAGGCCGTCGCCCGGGCCAACCCGCACTGGCGCACCACCAAGACAGAAATGGCGCAGAAGGTGATCGGCGTGCTGGACCGGGCCGGACTGGTCGGCCGCGCCAACCGCTGGCTGCTGCGCGCGGCCGGAGTGATCGCCTGAGCGGTTCGACGGCGGATCAGGTCGCACAGTTGTGATCATTTGGTGGCGAGATGGGCTTCCGGTGATCGAGTGGCGCGGATACAGTGCGACGCAGCGAACGATCCGGGGGAATCACCATGCGCCGCGCACCACTCACCACCGCTGCCGCCGTCCTGCTGCTCACCGCCGTCGCCGGATGCGGCGGATCGACGCCATCCGGGGGCGGCGGGACGACGGCCGCCGCCCCCGCCGGGGACTCCGCCGGAGGTGCAACGTCCGGCAGCCCGGGAACGACGGGTGCTCCGAGCACGGGTTCGGGCGACAACGCGCCGAGCGGCGCCGCCGGCAGCATCACCGTGGCCTTCGCGGGCGACGTCCACTTCGAGGGCCGGACCGGCTCCCGGCTGACCGCCCCCGCCGGCGAGACCGCGCTCGGGCCGATCGCCAAGACCCTGTCCGCCGCCGACCTGGCGGTGCTCAACCTGGAGACCGCGATCACCGGCCGCGGCAAGCCCGAGCCCAAGACCTACACGTTCCGCACCAGCCCCAAGGCGCTCACCGCGCTCAAGGACGCCGGGATAGACGTGCTCTCCCAGGCCAACAACCACGCCGTCGACTTCGGCGCCGACGGCCTCGCCGACACCCTCGCCGCCAAGGCCAACTCCCCGATTCCGCTGATCGGCATCGGTAAGGACACGGCCGAAGCCTTCGCGCCCCACATCGCCGACGTGCGCGGAACAAAGGTCGCCGTCCTGGCGGCGAGCCAGGTCGACGAAATCACCAACCAGAAGTGGCGGGCCGGCGAGCACAAGGCCGGCATCGCCTCCGCGTTCGACGAGAAGGCCCTGCTGCGCGCCGTCACCGAGGCCAAGGCGCAGGCGCCCGTGGTGCTGGTCTACCTGCACTGGGGCGAGGAAGGCGTGGCCTGCCCGACCGCCGCGCAGACCGCACTCGCCAAGAAGCTCGCCACGGCCGGCGCCACCGCCGTGGTCGGCACCCACGCCCACACCATGCTCGGCGCGGGCATGCTCGGGAACACCTACGTGGCGTACGGCTTCGGCAACTTCCTCTGGTACGGCACCTCGAACTACACCGCTTCCGACGAGACCGGCGTCACCACACTCACCATCAGCACCGACGGACGCGTCACCGGAGAAACCTTCACCCCCGCCCACATCGACGGCCGCGGCGTGCCCGTCCCGCAGACCGGCAGCGCGGCGAAGGCCGCCCAGCAGCGCCGCGACGGCCTGCGCGGCTGCACCGGACTGGCCGCCGTCCCGAAGTGACGGCGGCTCGACCGGGCGGCCGTCAGCCCAGGTTCAGCACCTGGCCCGGGTGGATCAGGTCCGGGTTCTCGCCCACCACCTGCTGGTTGCTCTGGTAGAGACCGCTCCAGCCGCCGTTCAGCTCGTGGCTGCGGGCGATCTTCGCCAGCGTGTCGCCCGGGCCGACGGTGTACGGCTGCGGGGACGGGGTCGCGGCGGACGGGGATTCGGCGGGCGCGGGCGCGCTGCCGGGCGTGGAGGCGCTCGGGGGCGGCGTGGTGGTGGCCGGGTCGGGGGTGGTGGGCTGCTGGGTGCCGCCGTTGCCGTGGCTGTCCTGACCCTGGCCCTGGTCGTTGCCGTGGCCTGTGCCGTTGCCGTTCTCGGCGCCGTTCCCGTTTCCGTTGCCGTTCTGGTTGTCGGACGGTGTGGTCGGGGTCGGGCTCGGGTCGGTCGACGGCGCAGTCGGCGTAGTCGGAGCGGTCGGAGCGGTCGGGGTGGCCGGGCTCTCCGGGGTGGGGGCCGGGGACGGCGTGGCCGCAGGCGGCTGGGGGTGCGTCAGCTGTATGTAGCGCTCGTACAGGCTCTGGTGGCTGGTCCAGAACCAACCGCCGTTCTTCTCGTACCAGTACACGTGGTACACCGGGTCGTAGCCGGGCAGGCCGGAGAACACCGGAGTGGCGTTCTGCGGGGCGACGGTGCCGTCCGAGGCGGTGTTGACGGCGGCGATGCCGCGGGCGCCGCGCAGCGCACCCGATTCGTCCGCCGAGTCGTTGTTGTCCACCACGCCGGGGGCGCTGACCGTGCGCAGGCCCGCCGTGTCGGCGCAGGACACCCATGGCTGCGGGCCCTCGGTGGCCAGGATCCGTTCGGCGACCGCGATCTGCTGGCTGCGGGTGGCTCCGCTGGGCAGCTCGGCGTACCGGGTACCGCCGTAGTCGATCCAGCGCTGGGCGGTGATCTGGAGGCCGCCGTACAGGCCGTTGCCCGAGTCGGAACTCCAGTTGCCGCCGCTCTCGCAGTCGGCGACCCGGTCCCAGACCGTGCTGGGGGCGGCCTGCGCACCCGTCACGGCGAGCAGGGGCAGGGCGAGGCCGACGCCGGCGACGCCGGCTGCGGCGATCGCCCGCTCGGCGGCTTTCTCCGCCTGGCTCTGCCGACGGTGGCGCCCGGAACCCGTGAAGAGCATGCCAGATCCTCTCCGCACGCCTGCGAGGTGAGCTGTCGGGTTCGGACCGGAGGGAGGCCCGGCCGCCGTGTGCCGGCGGGAGCCGGTGCGGAGGCTTCACCCCTAGCCGTGGGGGCGGCGACGTACCTGGTTCCCCCGTCCCTGTCCAAGGGTTGTGGTGGTCGACCCGGCAACGCGGCGGACAGGGTTCGGCGTTGCCGCGTGCGGGGCCCGGCGGTGCGGGCCGGACCGAGCCTAATCACTCGAACGGAGCAATCACAAGCTCATCGCGGCCGTATTACGGCCGAGTTGCGCTGCCCGGGCGGTCGGGCGGTCGGGTGATCCGGCGGTCCGATGGTCGGGTGCGAAAGTCTGGCCGATCGGTGGGATTGGGGGAGCGGGGGGAGGGAAGGCGGACGGTCCCGCTTGGGCCTTGGAAGCTGAATTGTCATCAAATGCCGTGGAATTAAAGCGAGTTGAGCGATATCCGGGCATTGCAGGCGTTGCGGATAAATCGCGCGACAGCTGCTTCGGGAGCTTCCTACCATCGCGGTGATCGCTGTTCCCCGACCCGCTGTGGAGGTGCCCGTGGCTGTGCTGATTCCCGAAGTACTCCGGGTGGAGCGCCAGTTCGCCCGTCTGTTCGTCGGCCAGTCGCTGTCCGTCCTGGGCGACAGGGTGTCGTTCGTCGCGCTGCCGTTCGCCGTGCTGTCGATCGGCGGGTCGGCCGCCGATGTCGGCCTGGTGGCTTCGGCGGGCCTGCTGCCGGTGCTGGTGTTCATGCTGATCGGCGGCGTGTGGGCGGACCGGATGCCAAGACAGCGGATCATGCTGGCCTCCGATCTGGTGCGGTGCGTGGTCCAGGCGGCCGTCGCGGTGTTGCTGCTCACCGGGACGGCCCGGGTCGGGGTGCTGGCACTGCTGATGGTGGTGTTCGGGGTGGCGGACGCGTTCTTCCTGCCCGCCTCCACCGGGCTGATCCCGCTGCTGGTGTCCGGTGAACGGCTGGGCGAGGCCAATGCCTTGCGCGGGCTCGTCCACTCGGTGGGGTTGGTGATCGGCCCGGTGCTGGCCGGCGCGCTGGTCGCCCTTGCCGGGCCCGGCGGTGCCCTGATGGTGGATGCCGCGAGCTTCGCGGCCAGCGCCGCCGTGCTGGCGAGACTCGGTGCGGTGGGCGGGCGGGCCAGTGCGGAGCAGGCCGAGCGACTCGGGTTCCTGGCCGAACTCCGGGTCGGCTGGCGGCAGGTGCGAGAACGGGCCTGGGTGTGGTCGGGCATGCTCGCGATCGCGGTGTACCACGTGGTGGTGTTGCCCTCGGTGTTCGTGCTCGGCCCGGTCCTGGCGGACCGCGAGTGGGGCGGGGCCGGCGCCTGGGCCGTGGTGGTCACCGCCTTCGGCCTCGGCTCGATCGTCGGAGACGTCTGCGCCTACCGCCTGAAACCGGCCCGGCCGATGGCGGTGGCGGCCGTCGGGATGGCGATTGCCTCCTGCCAGGCGCTGATCATCGGATCCGGTGCTCCGGTCGCGGTGATCGCCCTGCTGGAGGCCTGCACCGGAGTCGGCGTCTCGCTCTGCTTCGTGCTGTGGGAGACCTCACTCCAGGTGCACATACCCGAGCAGGTGCTGTCGCGGGTCAGCTCCTACGACCACCTGATCTCGGTGGCGCTGATGCCACTCGGCCTGGTGCTCGCAGGCCCGCTCGCGGACGGGATCGGCGTGCACCGAACGCTGTTCGGCATGACCGCGCTGGGAGTGCCCGCCGCCCTCCTCCTGCTCGCGCTGCCGGCCGTCCGGAAGCTGCCCGCACGACCACAGGTGGACGCACCTATCCAGTAATCCATGAAAGAGTGGAATAGGCTCGTCGTGCACGCCGCGCGGTCAACGCCGGCGGAGCACCGCACCACGCACCACGTTCCACGCACCACGTTCCACGCATCACGCACCACCCGGGAGCCGTCCATGTCCGTCGAGGCCCAGCGCCCGCTGCCACCCCGGGCAGCCGCGCCGACCACTGCTCCGCCCGCCATCCCGGCCGGCGGGCCCGGTGGCCGCCCGATCCGGCTCGGGCTGCGCGCCAACCTCGCGCAGTTCGGCCTGCTGGTGGCGGTCAACGCCCTGGTCGGGGGCATGCTCGGGCAGGAGCGGACGGTTCTGCCGCTGCTCGCCGACAAGGTCTTCCACCTGTCCGCCTACACGGGTGCGCTGACGTACATCCTGGCGTTCGGCGCGACCAAGGCGGTCACCAACTTCTTCGCCGGCACCCTCTCCGACCGGTACGGGCGCAGGCCGGTGCTGATCGCGGGCTGGCTGGTGGCCCTGCCGATACCGGCGATGCTGGCCTGGGGCCCGACCTGGGGCTGGATCGTCGCGGCGAACGTGCTGCTGGGCATCAACCAGGGCCTCACCTGGTCCACCACGGTGATCATGAAGATCGACCTGGTCGGCCCGGCCCGGCGCGGCCTCGCGATGGGCCTGAACGAGGCGGCGGGCTACCTCGCGGTGGCCGTCACCGCGACCGGCACCGGCGCCATTGCCGCCCACTGGGGTCTGCGCCCACAGCCGTTCCTGCTCGGCGCGGCCTACGTCGCGCTCGGCTTGGGCCTGACGGTCGCCGCCGTCCGGGAGACGCGCGAGCACGCCCGGGCGGAGGCCGCCGCCCATGCGGTCACCACAAGCACGGCACTGGAGGGAGCGGCCGGCGGGGCCTCGCCGGAGGGTACGGTCGCTGCCATGCCGGAGGATGCGGCCACTGCCCGCGCGAACGCCGGTGGCGACGACCAGGCGGCGCTCAGCACCGCCCGAATAGCGCGCACCACCAGCCTCGGAGACCGGGCGCTGTCCAGCGCCAGCTGGGCCGGTATGGTCAACAACCTCAACGACGCCCTCGCCTGGGGCATCTTTCCGCTGCTGTACGCCGCGCACGGTCTGGAGATCGGCCGGATCGGCATCCTGGCCGCGCTCTACCCGGCCGTCTGGGGCGCGGGGCAGATGCTCACCGGCTGGTGGTCCGACCGGATCGGCCGCAAGCACCTGATCACCGCGGGCATGCTGCTGCAGGCCGCCGCCCTCGGCCTGGTCGCGGTCGGGACGACCTTCCCCGTGTGGGCCGCCGCCCAGGCACTGCTGGGTGCGGGCACCGCCCTGGTCTACCCGACGCTGCTGGCCGTCATCGGCGACGTCGCCCACCCCGCATGGCGGGCGCGCGCCGTCGGCGTCTACCGGCTGTGGCGTGACGGCGGCTTCGCGGTCGGAGCGCTGGTGGCGGGCATCCTCGCCGACGCCTACGGCGTGACCACCGCGATCTGGGCGGTCGCCGCGCTGACCGCAGTGGCCGGCGTCACCGTGGCGGTGCGGATGTACGAGACGCACCCGCGCAACTGATCAGCCGCCGGCGGTTGTCGCCGGCGGTGGCGAGGGGCGGCAATCCCGGGGTCATGGCACCGGGGTCGCAGTCAGAGGACGAGCGATGCGATGCCGTGCGGGTGTCGGGCAGCGTGGGGAACGGAGGAGGTTCAGGCGGAACAGGATGCTGCGGCGGGTGCGTCGCGGCAGGCCGGTGCGACGGTGCCGGGAAGGCCCTACGGGCAGGCCGTGGGGTGGAACTCCGTGCGCAGGGAGGCGAGTTCGGAGGTTCGAGCGCCGTGGGCGCGCAGGTGCTCCTCGAGCGTGCCGTGGTGGGAGCGGACGGAGATCAGGGCGCGGCGCAGGTGGACGGCCGCGACCGGGCGGCCGGCGTGGCCGGGGACGTCGGGGTCGTGGGCGGTGAGTCCCAGTGCCGCGTTGGAACGCAGGAAGTCGGAGAGGATCTCCGGCTCCCCGGCGCCCAGCAGCGACTGCACCAGCGCGACCACCACGCCGGTGCGGTCCTTGCCGGACGCGCAGTGCACCAGGACGGCCCGGCGCTCGGCGGCCAGCAAGGTCCGGACGAGCGCGGCGGCCGGGCGTCCGGCGAGCTCGGCCATCAGCGGGTACAGCTCGGCCTGCTCCTCGGGCCAGCGCTGCTCGGCGAAGACGGGGACGTGCAGGTGCCGGATGCCGCTGTCGCCGAGCGCATCCGGGCGGGCGGTGACCTCCGGCGTGCTGCGCAGGTCGAGGACGGTGCGCACACCGAGGCCGAGCAGCGTCCGGGCGCCGTCGGGCGTCAACTGGTCCAGCGCACCGGAGCGGTAAAGGATGCCGTGGGGCAGTGCCCCGAGCCCGCCCGCGTCCCGGAAGTTGCGCACCCCGGGAAGGGCGGTCCCGTCCGCTTCCGCTGCCATCGGTTCGTCCGCGATCACGCCGGCCATCCTAGGCGGCCCCGGGGGCGCCGGCCCACGGCACTCCTAGGTGGGGACGACGGCCAGGACCACCGCGGTGTTCTCGCGGATGGCCGGGCCGTCCAGCTCGACCGCCACCCGGGCCGATTCGGTGCTGGTGACGGGCTTCAGCGGGACCGAGACCGCGGGAACCTTCGCGGTGTTGCCGCACAGGCCGGCGTAGTCCATGACGTCGCCGTGCGGGTAGGCGCTGTCGTCCAGGTGCGCCAGCTGATCGGCCGTCAGGCCATGTTGCTGCAAGTAGTCGGTCATTGCGGCGCGGGTGCTGCGAAGCGCCACCGCGACGTGCAGTCGGCCGCTCTCCGGATCGACCCGGGCGAGGTAGTGCAGGTCCGTCGCCCCGGCGGGCAGGTCGAGTTCGTAGGCGGCCAGCGCCTGGTCCAGCGACAGCACGGTGCCCTTGCAGGCGCGCCGGTCGCCGGCCGGCAGCCCTTCGGCGGTGAACAGGCGTACCACCCACAGACTCATCAGGGTAAAGACGGTCAGCAGTGTGAGGCCGATCGCCCATCGCACTGCGCGTTCCCCGGTCTCCGACACCTTCGCCCCCCGCCCCCTGCATGCCCACGCACGCGGTCCGCGCGACGCTAGCAGAGCCGCCGCGTCGCCGTCGGCCTTATCGGGCAACGGAATTGGCCGCGGGGCCGGCTTGCGGGCATCGGGGACATGCAGGGACGCAGGGGGAGGGACGGTCGGTCAGCTGAGGGTGATGCCGGGGTAGAGGGGGTGCTCGGCCAGCAGGTCGACGGCGCGCTTGGCGACCGCGTCGCGGATGGCGGGGTCGAGGACGTACTGGGCCTTGGAGGAGCCGGCGGCGGAGGTCGCGGCCAGGACGGTGTGGATCAGGTCCGCCACCTCGTCCAGCTCCGCGGTGCCGAGGCCGCGGGTGGTGAGGGCGGGGGTGCCGAGGCGGATGCCGGAGGTGTACCAGGCGCCGTTCGGGTCCTGCGGAACGGAGTTGCGGTTGGTGACGATGCCCGAGTCCAGCAGCGCCGCCTCGGCCTGGCGGCCGGTCAGGCCGTAGGAGGAGACGTCCGCCAGCACCAGGTGGTTGTCGGTGCCGCCGGTCACCGCCGGGCGCCGCGCTTCAGCAGGCCCTCGGCCAGTGCGTGCGCGTTGTCCACCACCTGGCGGGCGTACACCTGGAACTCGGGACGCCGGGCCTCCGCGAACGCGACGGCCTTCGCGGCCATCACGTGCGACAGCGGGCCGCCGAGCACCAGCGGGCAGCCCCGGTCGACGTGCTCGGCCAGCTCGGAGGTGCACAGCACCATGCCGCCGCGCGGGCCGCGCAGCGACTTGTGGGTGGTGGTGGTGACGATCTGCGCGTGTGCGATCGGGTCGAAGTCGCCGGTCAGCACCTTGCCCGCGACCAGGCCCGCGAAGTGCGCCATGTCGACCATCAGGGTCGCGCCGACCTCGTCCGCGATCTCCCGCATCTTCCGGAAGTTCACCAGCCGCGGGTAGGCCGAGTACCCGGCGACCAGGATCAGCGGCTGGAAGTCGAGGGCGATCCGCCGGACCTCGTCGTAGTCGACCAGCCCGGTCACGGGGTCCGTCCCGTAGCTGCGCTGGTCGAACATCTTGCCGGAGATGTTCGGTCGGAAGCCGTGCGTCAGGTGGCCGCCCGTGTCCAGCGACATGCCGAGCATCCGCTGGTTGCCCAGTTCGCGGCGGAGCTCTGCCCAGTCCTGCTCGCTCAGGTCGTTGACGTTGCGCACCCCGGCCCGCCGGAGCGCCGGGCTCTCCACCCGCTGCGAGAGCACCGCCCAGAACGCCACCAGGTTGGCGTCGATACCGGAGTGCGGCTGCACGTACGCGTGTTCCGCGCCGAACAGTTCCCGGGCGTGCTCGGCGGCCAGCGACTCCACGGTGTCGACGTTCCGGCAGCCCGCGTAGAACCGGCGGCCCGGGGTGCCCTCCGCGTACTTGTCGCTCAGCCAGTTGCCCATCGCCAGCAGCACGGCGGGCGAGGCGTAGTTTTCGCTGGCGATCAGCTTCAGCGAGGCGCGCTGGTCCTCGATCTCTCCGCCGATCGCCGCCGCGATCCGCGGCTCGACGGCGCGCACCACGTCCAGTGCGCTGCGGAAGGCGGTGTCGGCGGCGGGGCTGCCGAAGGTGTGCGGGGTCAGGGACTCGGCCAAGGCGGTCTCCTCGTTCGGAATGGCGACGATTCGGACGGCCCAGGCGCTCGGCTACAGCACGTCGGAACCCGCGGGTTCCGTGCGGAGCCGCTCCCCGATGGTGAAATCCATCCCAGCGCGCCAGTCACGGCTCACCGCGACTCTACCAACCACCCACGCCCGGTCCGGACCAGCCCCGGCCAGGGCACATCCCCGCCCGGCGGCGGAAACTCCCTGGTGCGCCCGTGCGCCCGTGCGCCCGTGCGCCCGTGCGCCCGTGCGCCCGTGCGGGCGTTCGGCACGATCGTGCGCATGACCTTGACCGTTGAGGGCCACAAGGACGCCGACTTCGACCTGCTGGACCCGGCCCGTGCCGAGCAGGAGTACCGGCAGTTGCTGGAGGAGCAGTCGCTGGGGATAACGTTCCTGCACTTCACGACCGGGTACGCCCGTCACAACGGTCACGCGGACCTGCTGCGTGAGCACCTCGACGGGGTGGTCGGCGCCTGAGAGATGCCGAAGTGCCGTTCGGAGCAAGGGGGATGAGGCGGGCCCGATCGAACGGCGCGTCAGGTGACCGGATAACATACTGAGTATGGGACCTCTCGAACCGAATGTGCCCGAGCTGATCCTCGGCCTGATTCTCTTCTTCTTCCTGTCCGCGGTGCTCGGCAAGGTGGTGCTGCCGCGCATCGAACGGACGCTCGCCGAACGCCACGACAAGACCGACGGTGGTCTGGCCCGCGCCGAGGCCGCCCGCGCCGAGGCCGAACGCATACGTGACGAGTTCCAGGCGGAGCTGTCCGCCGCCCGGCACGAGGCCGCCGCGATCCGTCAGACCGCCGCCGAGGAGGGCGCGGCCCTGGTCGCCGCCCTGCGCGCCGAGGGCCTCCAGCAGCGCGAGCAGTTGGTGGCCGAGGCGCACGTGCAGCTTGCTGCCGACAAGGTGCTGGCCGAGGCCGAGCTGCGCGAGGACGTCATCAAGGTGGCGACCGAGCTGGCCTCCCGGGTGGTCGGCGAACCGCTGGCCGACCTGCCCTCGACCCGCGCCGTCGTGGAGGAGTACCGCAACCGCGCCACCGTCTGACGCGCCGTCACACCGACTGCCGACAGACACCGACGGGCCGTCCGCCCCCAGAAGTCCTGGGAGTGGGCGGCCCGTTCGGCGTTCCGAGGGGCGCAGGGGCTCAGGTGCACGGGCCGTCGTCGGCCCACACGCCCCACTGGCCGCCGGCGGCCGGGTTCTCGTTCAGGGTCCACCACTTGGCGTGGTAGTTGTGGCCGTTGTAGCTGGCCTTGTCGCCGCCCACGTAGGTGGTGGTCGGCTGCCAGACCGGGCTGCACGTGGTGGTGCCCGGCGAGGAGCTGGAACTGCCGCTGGGCGAAGGCGAGGACGAGCCGGTGGGCGGGGTCGCACCGGCGAACCGCACGGTGAACTTGGTGAAGTCCCAGTCGTTCTGCGCCACGCTGGAGCACGACCCGGACAGGCCGGGGTCCACCGTGCCGGGGCACTGCCGGTCCCGGTTGACCGACCAGTAGGTATAGCGGGCCAGCCGGTGCGCGGTCGCGAAGTCCAGCACGGTCTGGAAGTCGGCCTGCCTGAAGTACTCGGCGGCGTCGGTGCGGCCGTTCATCATCGACACGCCCTCGTGGGCGTACGCGGTGGCCTCGTTCCAGCCGGAGGTGCTCTGCAGGATCTGATTGAACTTCACCAGCGCGTCGGTCTGCGCCGCGGCCCCGTTGAAGCCGCCGTCGAACGGCATGATCGAGTAGTTGTTCGGCGTGAAGCCCTGCGACTTGGCCTCCAGCAGCATCTGGGTGCCGAACCAGCCGGTGCCGGCGTTGGTGCCGGCGGTGGTGACGGAGATGTAGATGCCCGGGTTGTTCTGCTGGAGGATCCGGGCCGCGCCGATCTCGTTGTGGATCGCGGCGGTGTTCTCGTACTCCGGCTCCTCCAGGTCGAAGTCGATCGCCTTGAGGTTGTACTTGGTGACCACCTTCTGGTAGGCGGCGGCGGTCGCCTCCGGAGTGCCGCAGGTCTGGCCGAGCTTGGTGCCGCCGTAACCGCCCACCGAGATCGAGACGTCGCCGCCCTTGGCGCGGATGGTCTGGATCACCGCAGGCATGGTGGTGTCCGAGTCGATCGAGGAGGTTCCGCCCCAGGACGGGCTGCAACTGCTGCCCTGGGCCAGGATGAACGCCAACTGGAAGGCCTTCTGGCCGGTGGCGTCCATCACCGCGGCGGCGTTCGGCGGGCTGTTGTCCTCCGGCATCAGATACGGCGCGGAGGCGTACCAGTTGGAACCGAGCCCGTCTGTGGTGGCGGCGTTCGCCGACCCGGACGCGGTGACGGCGGCCACCCCGCCGGCCAGCAGGGCGAACACGGACAGCGCGACCGCGAGGGCGCGGCGCGGGCGGTGGCGCGCCGGGGCGACGGCAGGGGGGTGTGGGGGGAGTGCGCGTTCCATCGAAGACCTCTCCAGGAGGCGGCGAGGACGGCGGCCCGGGGGCGCGAAGTGGGGGCGCGCGGCCGGGTCAACGGTCGGGTACCGAGCCGAGGTTGACGTGACTGCCCACTGGTATAGACCTGCGCCGGATGGTCGTCAACCCTTGCTGACGCCTGACGCCTGACGCCTGACGCCTGACGCCTGACGCCCGGCGCCCGGTGCCCGGCGCGCGCGACGTCGAATGCCGGGCGCCCGGAGGGTTTCGGTGCCCCGTCAGCTTCCTGTGCCGTCCGCCCCGCCCGACGGGCCGTGCCAGGCGGGCCCGTCGGACGCCGGGTCGGGGCCGGGCTCTGTGGCGACGGCGGGGGCCGGTGCGTTCGCCGGGAGGTAGGACTCCACGCCGCGCAGGAACACCTCGATCTTGAACGCGTACCGCTGGTCGCCGTCGCCCGTCATCATGGTGCCCGCCAGGCGCTGAATGGTCGGGAAACGGTCGGTCGGCAGATCGTCCAGGTAGCCGCGCAGCTGGTCGAAGTAGGCGCCGAGGTCGGTTCCCCGGGCCATCCGGTCGGTGTACACCGAGGCCTCGTACGCGTCGGTGTCGATGATCTGGCCGAGCGCGTCCAGCGCCCAGGCCGCCACCTGCGGCGGCAGACCGACCTGGAGCAGCAGGTCGAGCAGGAACTCGGTGATCCGCAACTGGCTCTCACCGACCGGGATGCTGCCCAGCGACACCAGCGACACGTCCCGATGGGCCGTCAGCACCCGCTGCGCCTCGAAGCAGATCTCGGTGATCTGCTCCTTCCAGCGCTCGGGCTCCGGCCGGAGCGGCAGCCGGATCTCCGACACCACCCGCTCCAGCATCAGGTCGAACAGCTCCTCCTTGTTGGCCACGTGCGCGTACAGCGAGGCCGGGCCGGTGCCGAGCTCCTGGGCGATCCGGCGCATCGTCACCCCGGCCAGGCCCTCGGCGTCCAGCACCCGGACGGCGGTCTCGACGATCAGCGAGCGGCTGAGCGGCTGGCGCGGGTCGGCCTTGCGTGGCTTGTGCCACGGGATCGAGGGCATCTGCGCGGACATCGGGCCACCTGCTTTCGCTGAACGTCCAATGTCGATCATCGTACTCGGGACGAACGCCGTTCGACCGGTGGGCGAAGCACCCGGCTCGAGAGCCGATCGTGGGAGCCTCGGGGCGGGTCTGGGGCAGGTCGGGAGCGGGTCTGGGGCAGGTCGGGGGCGGGTCAGGGGTGGGTCCGGGGCGCCCTCCGGGAGAAGTCGGGGTTAAATCGTTTGACGGGAACGCTGCTCGACTCGTAGAACAGTGTTCGTTAGAAGAAACACCGTTCACTGCGCGGCCCACCGTCCACCGCGCCCTGGCATTCAGCAGGAGTTAGCAATGACCGATGCGGTCGGACTTACCACCTTGGCGAAGCCGCCCGGCGCGGCCGAGCCCTACCGTTGGCGCTGGGTCGCGCTGTTCGTCATCCTCGCCGCCGAGGTGATGGACCTGCTCGACTCGCTGGTGACGAACATCGCCGCGCCCGCGATACGGCAGGACATCGGCGGCGGCGAGTCCACCATCCAGTGGCTCGGCGCGGCCTACACGCTGGCGATGGCGATCGGCCTGATCACCGGCGGCCGGCTCGGCGACATCTTCGGTCGTCGGCGGATGTTCATGCTCGGCGCGGCCGGGTTCACGCTCGGCTCGCTCGCCTGCGGCGTGGCCCAGGAGCCGTGGCAGCTGATCGCCGCCCGGATCGCCCAGGGTCTGCTCGGTGCCGTGATGCTCCCGCAGGGCCTCGGCATCATGAAGGAGATCTTCTCGCCGAGCGAGCAGGGCACGGCCTTCGGCCTGTTCGGTCCGGTGATGGGCCTGTCCACGGTCGGCGGCCCGATCCTGGCCGGCTGGCTGATCGACGCCGACTTCGCCGGCACCGGCTGGCGGATGATCTTCCTGATCAACATTCCGCTCGGCCTGTTCGCCCTCATAGGCGGCCGGGTGTTCCTTCCCGCCCAGGCGGAGGGGCGCACGGTCCGGCTCGACCTGGTCGGCGCGCTGCTCGCGGCGCTCGGCGCGGCCACCGTCATCTACCCGCTGGTGCAGGGCCGTGAGCACGACTGGCCGCTGTGGGCGTTCGCGCTGCTGGCGGTCGGCGTGGCGGTGTTCGGAGTGTTCGGCTGGTACGAGGCGCGGCGCAAGGCCACCGGGGCGGACCCGCTGGTCGAGCCCAGCCTGTTCGCCAAGCGCGGCTTCAGCGGCGGCATGGTGCTCGGCCTGATCTTCTTCACCGCCATGACGGGCTTCTGGCTGACGTTCAGCCTCTACACCCAGCTGGGTCTGCACTACAGCCCACTGAAGTCCGGCCTGGCAGGGGTGCCCGCCTCGATCGGCATGGTGATCGCGTTCGTCACCTCGCAGGCGCTGCAGCGCTTCGGCCGCAAGGTGATGCACGCGGGCCTGCTGGTGATGCTGGCCGGCGTGCTCGGCCTGATGTACACGCTGCACAGCCAGGGCGCGGGCGTCACCCCGTGGCAGACCGTGCCGGCGCTGCTGGTGACGGGCCTCGGCATGGGCCTGGTGATGGCACCGTTCTTCGGCATGGTGCTCGCCTCGGTGGACACGCACGAGACCGGCTCGGCCTCGGGCACGTTGACGGCCGTTCAGCAGCTGGGCGGCGCGCTCGGCAGCGCCATCCTCGGTACGGTGTTCTTCGAGCGGCTGAAGACCGCCGACTTCGCCAACGCCGAGCAGCTCACCCTCTGGTTCGAGATCGGCATGATGGCCGTGGTGTTCGCCGCCATCTTCCTGCTCCCCAAGCACGCCCGCCCCGAGGGTGCCGAGGGCGCGCAGGGGGAGAGCACCGAGGGTGCGGACGCACCGGCCGAACCCCGCAAGGAAGGGGAGCACCAGGCGGTGTGACGTCTCGTCAATGACGGTCCGGCCGATCGGCCGCCCCGGGCATCGAGCGCCAGGGGCGACCGACCGGCCGGTCACTCGGATCGGATCCGCCGTCCGCCGGCGGCCGTCGATCACCGGCCCTCGGCCGTCAACGTTCAGCCGTTGTACGCGGCGAACATCTTCGAGAACTGGTAGGGGGTCTGCGGAATGTTGGTGCACTTGGGCAGCGAGCCGGTGCAGGCGTTGGCGTCCCGGGTCATCTCCCAGAAGGCCAGCTCCCCGAGGTGGTTCTGCTGGGCGAACGTGAGCAGCTGCTGGGCGTCGGAGATACCGAACACCTCGGAGCTGGTGTCGTTCTGGCCGAGCATCGGGGTGACGCCGACCATGGCGTACGCCTGAGCGTCCGTCAGGTTGGTCCACACGGAGCGGATCTGTGCCTGGGTGGACTGGGCGGACTGGATCGCGTAGGCGCCCATCTTGCCGGCGGGGCTCGGGGCGGCCCAGTCGCCGAAGTCCATCGCCATGACGTTGACCAGGTCGACGGCCAGGCTGGCGTTCTTGGCGGACTGCAGGATGTAGACGCCGTCGGCGGTGAGTCCGCTGGGCAGCACCGGCAGGGTCAGGCTGACCTTCAGGTCGCGGCCCTTGGCGCGCTGCGCGGCCTGCACCTGGGCGAGGGCGGCGGAGCGGCGGTCGACGGAGGCGTGGTCGGTGACGGCGGTGCCCTCGATGTCGAAGTCGACCCGGTCCAGCGTGTAGACGTCCACCACCTTCTGGTACTGGGCGGCGAGCGAGGCCACGGTGGTGCAGGACTGCGCCAGTTCGGTACCGTTCGCGCCGCCGAACGACGGGCGGACGTCGCCGCCGGCGGCCCGGATGACGTCCATGTCGTCCTTGTCCCAGCCGGTGGCGGGGTCGTACGCGCCGAACCAGCTGGCGGTGCAGGGCTGGCTGCCGTTGATGATGAAGGCCAGCGAGAACTCCTTGAGTCCGCTGGCGGCGGAGAGCGCGGGCAGGCTGGGCGTCGGGTAGGCGCCGAGGTCCACGTAGGGCGCGGCGGTGCCGGGTGTGGTGCCGGTGCCGGCGGTGGCGGTCACGGCGGCGAAGGCGGCGGACTCGTTGCCGGCGGCGTCGAAGGCGCTGACGGTGAAGGTGTGGCTGCTGCCCTGGAGCAGTCCGCGGACGGTCGCGCTGGTGCCGGTCGCGGTGGCGACGACGGCGCTGCCCTCGCGCAGGTGGTAGCCGGCCACGCCGACGTTGTCGGTGGCGGCGTTCCAACCGAGGGTGATGCTGCCGGGCCCGGTGCCGGTGCTGCGCAGGTTGCCGGGGACGGTCGGCGGGGTGCTGTCGGCGGGCGCACCGGCGCACGGCAGGTTGTTGATGGTGCAGTTGGCGGGCGCGGTCTGGGTGGCACCGCTGGTCACGCCGAAGCCGACGGCGGGGGCGCTGGCGCCGGGGGCGAGCGGCGAGGCCCAGGTCGGCGAGGTCACCGTGTAGTGGGTGCCGGTGGAGGTGCTGGTGGAGGTGAGGGTGCCGTTCCACAGGCTGGAGACGGTCTCGCCGGTCGGCAGGTCGAAGGAGAGCGACCAGGTGTTGACGGTCGTGTTGGTGTGGTTGGTGACGGTGTAGCTGGCCTGGAAGCCGTTCGACCAGCTCTGGGTCACGGCGTAGTCGGCGACCAGTCCGGAGACCCCGGCGGCGTTGGCCGTGCCGGCCGAGGTGGCGGCCAGCGGCGCGACGAGCAGGGCCGCGGTGGCGGCGAGAGACAGGGTGACGCGCCTCATGGGCGGGTTCTCCTCGACGGTGTGGGGGAGTGGGGTGGTGCAACGGGTGCATGGGGTGCACCGGCTGCGGGGCGGCGCGGTGCTGGGGGCGGACTCAAGATGGTCCAGACCAATTGAGGCCGTCAAGGTGAAAGCCTGCGGTTTTGCAGAGAGTTGACGGTTCGTCGAGGCGCGGGCGGGACGGGATGGGCAGGCTGCGTCGGAGGCGGCGTCGAGCCGGCGTCGGGCAGCGCCGGGCTCCGCGGCGGGTCGGCTCCGGGCCGGTTCTGGGGCGCTCCGGCTGGCCATGGTGTGGGGAGGGTGCGGCAGAGGGAGAGCGATGGCTCCGGCAGGCCATGGTGACGGAGGGCGCGGCCCCGGAGCTGTGGGGGATGGGGCCGCGCCACCCGCCTGACTCGCGTCAGGCGTTCATGGGCCGTCAGGCGGTGACGGCGGCGTTGCGCATCCGGCGGGCCAGGTACACGCCCGAGGCGGTGGCCGACAGCAGGCCGGCGCCGGCCAGGCCGAGCAGGGCGTTGCTGCTGTTGGTGTGGGTCGACGCGGCGGTGCTGGTCGCGGCGGTGCCAGCGGCGGCCTCCTGGGCGGTCAGGGCGTCGCCGCCGTGGCCGGTGTGGGAGACGGAGGAGTGGTCGGCGCCCGCGGCGATCTGCGCCTCGGTGGGCGCGGACGGCGTCTGGGCGGCGAGCGCGCCGGCCGCGGCCGCGGTGCCCGAGCCGAAGTCGACGTCCGAGCAGCCGAAGAACGCCTCCGGGCTGTCGGTGCGCTGCCACACCATGTAGACGATCTGACGACCGGTGCGCTGCGGCAGGTTGACGTTGACGTTGTAGTAGCCGTTGTCCGAGGTGCGCGGGCTGGCGAAGGTGGCGATCGGGTTCGCCAGGTCCAGGTTGGACCACTTCAGCGGCTGGGTCGGGTTGTAGCTGCTGTTGGTGATGTACAGCGTCATGACGCCCTGGTGGGGCGCGGTGACGCGGAAGTTGAAGGTCTTCGCGCCGGCCGCCACCGAGGTGGCCGGCCAGTCGGTGCGGGCCCAGTCCAGGGCGCGGTACTTGTCGCGGTTGGCGGAGCACAGGTGGCCGTCGGGGATGATCTGCTGGGCCTGCCCGTTGGCGCTGGCGATGTTGACCTCGTTCCAGTCGTACAGCGGCTGGGTGCCGCTGTCCGCGACGAGGTCCTTGCAGGCCTGGGACTTGGGGGCCTCGGGGCCCTCCGCGTAGCAGGCGGCGACGCGGCTGGCGGGGCCGAACATCGCGCCGTGGGCGCCGGCGGTGCCGGCGGCGAAGGTGGTGGCGACCAGGGCGCCCGCGCCCACCGCGGACGCGGTGAGCAGACGACGGGACCAGGACATGGTTCTCCTCGGAAAAGTGCCGGGTCGATGGTGGGGGAAGGGGTGGACGTACGTCCGCCCGACGCCCAGGGAGCGACCCGTGGGCGGCGCGGTGTGGACCCGGCACACCGCGAACGGACCGAAGGCTACGATTGGCCTATACCAATTGACAAGTGTCTGCCACATTCGGCCGGTGCCCCGATGGCGGCATCCGGCCACCCGCAACACCGCTGGCGAGCCGCCGACCTGGCGTCGCGTCAGAATCCGCCGACCGCGCGCTCGGCGAAAAGCACCAGCGGAATCGGCCTCCGACCAGGCCCGGAACCTACCGCCGCCGTACCCGCCGGGCTACGTCCACCCGCCCGCGCGGCCACCTCCACCCTCCGTGCGCGGTGTGCGACGGCTCCGGCGGATAAGAAGGCCATAAGCCACCGATAACCCGCAGCCAACCCGCCAAAGGTCCGCCGAAGCCCCGCCCGGCGGCCCACCCAAGGCCCCGCCCGGCGGCCCCGCGCGCGCCCGCCCGATGCCTCGTCAGCTCCCGGGCGCGGTCAGCGAGCTGAGCAGGCGCGCCGTGTCGAGACCGGTCTCCAGGTAGGCGACGAAGAGTTCGTTGTTCAACGCCCAGGGCGAGCGCCGTGCCCGTACCCGGCGGATCGCCCCGGCGGTGTCCGCACCCAGTTCGACCAGCGCCTGGGCCACCACCAGCCCGGACCGGTTGTAGCCGGAGTGGCAGCGCACCAGCACCCGGCGTCCGGCCGCGACCGCCGCCGCCGTGTACTCGGCCGCGGCCTGGACGGTGGCCAGCTGCCCGGCGTCCAGCGGGTCGTCCGGCACCTCGGCGACCAGGTGCTCGACGCCCGGGTCGGGCCCGTGGCCGGGTGCCGTGAACAGGCTGACCACCAGGTCGAACTCGGAGCCGACGCAGACGAATTGGAGCTCACCGGTGGGGTCGTGCCAGTAGTGGCCGCCCATCCACAGGCCGGGTGCGACCTCGTTCCACGGCTCCTCGGGCGGCCCCGGCAGGTCGGGACCGTCCTTCCGTCGGGTCTTCATGTCATCGCCTCCCCGCCCGACAACGCGATCGGTCCGGGCACGGTTCCCGCAAGCACCGGGGCTGGGGCGGGGTTCGCCGGGCGTTCATGCGGGGAACAGGTCGCGGTGGGGCTTCGTTGGGGCGGGGTCGGGAGGTTGGTCGGCGCCGTGTTCACACCGAACCGAGGGACGGAAACCGTGATCGAACCGCGCGCCCCGAAGTGGCGTCGTCGCCTCTCGCTGCTGCTGGCCGCCGTCGCGTTGCCGGCCGTCGGCGTGGGAGTGCTGACCGCCTCGCCCGCCGCCGCCGCGCCGACCGACATCCGCCTGAACGAGGTGGTGACGACCGGGTCGGTGAACGACTCGATCGAGCTGTACAACAAGGGCACCGCGACGATCGACCTGTCGGGGTGGATCCTCAAGGACGACAACGACAGCAACAAGTACAAGATCGCCTCCGGCACCAGCCTGGCCCCGGGCGGCTTCAAGGCCTTCGACGTGCACGGCAGCTTCGGCCTCGGCTCCGCCGACAGCGCCCGGCTGTACCTGGCCGACGGCACCACCCTGGTCGACTCGTTCAGCTGGAGCTCGCACTCCAACCCCTCCTGGTCGCGCTGCGCCGACGGCACCGGCGACTGGACCCAGGCCGCCACCCTGACCCTCGGCGCCGCCAACAACTGCGGCTCCGGCGGCGGCGGTTCCACGACCCCGGTGGCCTGGCCCGGCGGTTCGACGGTCGCCACCGCCGACGCCGCCAACGTGTTCGGCACCGACCTGTCCGGCCTCTACCAGGAGGGCGGCGTGATGTGGGGCGCGCAGAACTCCGGCAAGCTGTGGCGGCTGGTCCCGAACGGCTCCGGCGGCTGGACGCCCGACACCGCCAACGGCTGGGGCTCCGGCAAGGCGCTGCGCTTCCCCGGCGGCACCGGCACCCCCGACGACGAGGGCGTCACCCTGACCGGCGCGGGCTCGGCCGGCGGCGTGTACGTCTCCAGCGAGCGCAACGCCGACGCCTCGTCCACCAGCCGGCTGTCCGTGCTGCGCTACGACGTGTCCGGCACCGGCAGCACGCTGACTGCTACCCGGGAGTGGAACCTCACCCCCGACCTGCCCGCCACCGGCGCCAACCTCGGCCTGGAGGGCATCACCTGGGTGCCCGACAGCTACCTGACCGGCGCGGGCTTCAAGGACGCCGCCACCGGCGCCGCCTACGACCCGAGCCGCTACGCCGCACACACCGGCGGCGTGTTCTTCGTGGGCGTCGAGGGCTCCGGCACCGTCTACGGCTACGTGCTGCTGGAGGCCGGCGGGTTCACCAAGGTCGCCACCCTCAGCAGCGGCATGGCCGGCGTGATGGAACTCCAGTGGGAGCCGCAGGCCAACCGGCTCTGGGTGGTCTGCGACGACACCTGCTCCGGCCAGCACCGGACCTTCCAGGTGAACACCGCCGGGTCCTTCGCCGTCACCGCCGTCCACAACCGCCCCGCCGGTATGCCGAACATCAACAACGAGGGCTTCACCCTGGCCGGCGCCGACGAGTGCGTGGGCGGCAGCAAGCCCGTCTACTGGTCCGACGACAGCAACACCGGCGGCCACGCGCTGCGCAAGGGCAGCATCAACTGCTGATCCGGCGTCAGAGGTCGGCGGGCGGCGAGGTCTCGGCGACCGGGCCGTACTCGGCGAGGCCGGTGGTGGACCGGAGACGGTAGCCATCGGCCTCGCAGGTCAGCGTCAGTACGGACAGCCGGCCGTCGCCGTCGACCAGCAGGTCGGCGACGCAGTCCGGAACCTGATGCTGGGCCAGCTGCGAACGGGAGGCGGCGTCGAACGCCCCGGCGACCGTCGCGAGCGGGAGTCGCCCGACCAGGTGGAAGCCCATGCCGCCGCGGAGTGTCCGGATCCTCGCCCGCCCGCGGAAGGACCCCGGGTCGTTCCGCAGCAGTTCCCGGGCCAGCGCGCGGTGGTCGGTGAGCAGCGGCTCCGGCGGGCGCGGCGACCGCACCCACGCGGCGTCGTCGGAGCGGGTGTACGCGGCTTCCCGGGTGATCGTCAGATATGCCTGGCTTCGGGCCGGTTGCTCCGCAGAAGCCGATGTCACGCTGAGTGCCCCGGTCTGCTGGTCGTCCGACA
The DNA here is from genome assembly GCF_043200475.1 of Kitasatospora sp. NPDC048407. Taxonomy (NCBI): domain Bacteria; kingdom Bacillati; phylum Actinomycetota; class Actinomycetes; order Kitasatosporales; family Streptomycetaceae; genus Kitasatospora; species Kitasatospora sp. NPDC048407. The sequence continues at coordinate 391,681 of NZ_JBICXW010000002.1, forward strand.
CGTTGACCACGCCCTGCCGCCGCACGGTGCGCGTGCCGTCCGTGACTTCGACGTTGAGCACCGCGGAGAACGGCTGCGCGGGCAGCGCGAGAGCCGCCCGGAGCTCGGCCAACTCCTGGTCGGGGCTGACCGGCCACGCCGCGCCGGCCGACGCGGGCACGGCCCGTGCGCCGGACGGCGCGGGCAGCGGCCTCGGCGCGGACACGCCCCCCGAACACCCCGTCAGCGCGGCCGTCAGCACCCCCGCGGCCACCGTGACCAACACGCCGCCCCTGTGCGTCACCACGGACCCAACCCCCACCGCAACCCTCGACTTGATCAGCGACCGATACGTTGTCGCAGGTCAGGGGTGGAGCGCAAGGGATTTCGGCCGGTGGACCGAGAAAGTTCTCAGGAGGTGAAACCGGCGTGGACGTGGTCGTGGTGGGTCGGGTCGCTGAAGAACTGGTTCGCCGCCTGTCCGCCGGACAGCAGGCGCGGGCCGCCCACGTTGTACGAGCCGGCGGCCGCGGCGGCGCGCATGAAGGAGTCGACCAGCTCGGTGGGGGTGGCCGGGTCCACCACCGGGTGGCCGTCGATCTGCCAGGTGTCGAAGGCCTTCCCCAGCGGGTGGTCGCTCGGCCGGTCGGTGCCGAACACCAGCAGCGGATGGCCGGAACGCACCACGCTGACCTGGAAACTGTACGGACCGGCCAGCGTCAGCATCGCGCTCAGCACCGAGTCGTGGACCTGCCCGCTGCGCACGTCGGCCGCGGCGGCGGGCGGCAGCACGATCCGGGGCTGGGCGAGCACCCGGGTCGCCGGGTCGGAGAGGGTGGCCGCCGGCGGGCCGGGGTCGGCGGGGTGCAGGGCGGTGACGTCCCACCGGGGGTCGGCCCGGGACAGCCGCACGTCGACCGTGGTGCCCGCGGACTGCGGGGCGCCGTTCGGCCCGGCCAGCCACTGGCGGCACACCACCAGGACGCTCGCCGAGTCGCTCAGCAGCCCGCCGTACTGGGCGTCGATCACCTCCACCGCGGCCTGCGGGGCGTCCGCCAGCAGCGCTCCGCCCTGTTGGGCGAGCCCGGCCGGCAGCCCGAGCGCCGCCACCCGCTGCCCGGCCGCCGCCGCGCCCTGCCCGCCCGGCGGCCAGCTGCCGATCGCCTCCACCACCTGCACCGCCCGGAGTTTGACGTCCGGTTGGAGTTCGCCCGGCCCGGGCTGCCAGGCGGCGGGGGAGGGGAACGCGGACCCGGCCGGGGACGGGGACGGTGAGCCGAAGGACCGGGCGATCGGGTGGGAGGCGGAACAGGCCGTCAGCGCGGCGCAGCCGAGTCCGGCCAGCAGGGCGGCCCGGCGGGGGAGACCAGGTGTGCTCATCCGCCCACTATCGGCGGCGGCCCGGCGGCGGCGTGAGGTGACCCGCCGTCAGGTCAGCAGATGGCCGAGGTAGCCACCGGCGGCGATCAGCCCGGTGACGAGGCAGTACGCCTGGGCGAAGCGGGTCAGCCGGGGGTCGCGGAGGAACGCGTCGTGGGTGGGCGCGAACAGGCGGATGCCGCGACGCAGCAGGCCGGTGAGGCTGGCGCCGCAGGCCAGCAGGCCGAGGCCGACCAGCGCGGCGCGCCCCGCCCAGTCGCGGAAGGCGGCGGTGGTGCAGGTGCCGTCGTCCGCGCAGTGCACGTTCACCACGGCGCCCTCCGCGAACCTCCTTGACGCGTCGGTCAGTTGCGCGGGACCGGCGGGGACGGTGCCGTGGCAGGTGGTGGTGGCGAGGCGGAGGGTGCGGACGGTGCTGCAGGAGGAGACGGTCATCGGCACCTCGGGCCGGCGGCGGGCGTCCGACAGCTCCGTGAGCCGGGCCGCGCCGGTCACCAGGATGCCGACGCCGACGGCGGTGAGCAGCAGCGTCATCAGCAGGCCGACCGCGTTCGCCCGGACCGAGAGGCGCCCGCCGGTATTCGGGTTCCGTTCCTGGGCCATGACGGGCCATCACCTTCTCTTCGTGCGGGTGCGCGGGGTGCGAGCCGCGGTGTCGGGCGACTCCGTGCGAATCCGGATTCCGGAGGCAAGCCTGAGGCCGTGAGGGCTTCCCATATACCCCCGGGGGGTATAAGTTCCATCTCATCGAGAGGGCGACGAGCCCCCCGGAAACGCAGTACTCACTCGAGGAGATGCCATGAACAGCCACGCCGGACACGAGCACGCCGCACACAGCCACGCGGGCCACGGCGGCGCCCAGGCCGGGGGACTTTCGGTGTCGGAGAGCGGCTACACCCTGGAGCTCGATGCGACGATCCTCGGCGCCGGTCCGCAGACGATCACCTTCCGGGTGACCGGCCCCGACGGGCGACCGGTGACCGAGTACGTGCCCGAGCACGAGAAGGAGCTGCACTTCATCGCCGTGCGGCGCGACACCACCGGCTTCCAGCACGTGCACCCGGTGCGGGACGGCAAGGGCGTCTGGACCACCGAGCTGACCCTGACGCCGGGCGACTGGAAGTTCTTCACCGACATCCACCCGGCCGCCCACACCGGAACCCTGACGCTCGGCGCCGACGTCGCCGTCGCCGGTGCCTACGACCCGCGCCCGCTCCCGGAGACCACCGGGATCGCCCGGATCGGCGACTACGCGGTCACGCTCGACGGCGAGCTGCTGGCCGGCGAGGCGAGCGAGCTGACCCTCACCGTCAGCCGCGACGGACACCCCGTGACCGACCTCGAGCCCTACCTGGCCGCCTACGGACACCTGGTGGCGCTGCGCGTCGGCGACCTCGGTTACCTCCACGTCCACCCGGAGGGCGCCCCCGGCGACGGCGTCACCGCGCCCGGCCCGGAGATCTCCTTCATGGCCGTCGCGCCCTCGGCCGGCACCTACCGCCTGTTCCTGGACTTCCAGCACGAGGGCACCGTGCGGACCGCCGAGTTCACGGTGCGCACCGCCACGAAGACCGCCACCGCCGCGCCGGAGCACGGGCACCACGCCCACCACGGGCACCACGGTCACCACTGAAAGCGCGACCCCCGTCCGCGCCGAAGAAAGGAGTACGCACATGCCCCGCCTCACCGCCCTCACGCCCGACACGGCAGTGGGCGCCTCGCGCGACCTCCTCGCCGACCTGGTCTCCCGGCACGGCAGCATCGGAGACATGGTCTCCACCATGGCCCACTCACCGGCCGTCCTGGGCGGATACCTCCAGCTCAGCCGGGCCATGGGCCGCGCCAAGCTCGACCGCAGGATCAGCGAACGGATCTCCGTCGCCGTCCAGGTGCAACAGGGGTGCGGCCGCTGTCTCGACGCCCACGTCGGCGCCGCCCGCGCGCTCGGAGTGGACGAGGACGAGATCGAGCGGGCCCGCAAGGGCACCTCGGCCGATCCCGCGATCGCGGCGATCATCGCCCTTGCCCTCCAGGTCTACCGCGAACCGACGTCGATCACCGACGAACAGGTCACCGCGCTGCGCGCGCACGGCTACAGCGACCGCGCGATCGCGGATGTGGTCGGCGTCGTCGCGCTGAACATCCTCACCGGTGCCTTCAACCTCCTGGCCGGCCTCACGCCGGGAAACGAGGGCGACACCGATGAGTAGCGAGAACACCCCTGCCTGTACGTGCGGGGCACGGCCGCCACCCCGGGGGCCGTGCCCGGCCGCATGGACCCGGAAGGAACCCGTCATGCGACTGTTCGCGATCCGTGACTACCGCCACCTCTTCGCCGCCCAGGTCATCGCCCTCTTCGGCACTGGACTGACCACCGTGGCCCTCGGCCTCCTCGCCTACGACCTCGCCGGGCCCCGCGCCGGCACGGTGCTGGGCACCGCACTGACCATCAAGATGGTGATGTACGTGGTCATCGCGCCGCCGGCCGCCGCGTACATCGACCGGCTCCCCAGACGAGCCGTGCTCGTCGCGCTCGACGTGATCCGCGGCTCGGTCGTCCTGCTGCTGCCGTTCGTCAGCGAGATCTGGCACGTCTACGTCCTGATCGGGCTGCTCCAGGCCGGTTCCGCGGCGTTCACGCCGACGTTCCAGGCCGTCATCCCCGACATCGTCACCGACGACGCCGCCTACACCCGTGCGCTGTCCGCCTCCCAGGTGGCCTCCACCATGGAGAGCCTGCTCAGTCCCGTGCTGGCCGGCCTGGCCCTGACGTTCCTGAGTTTCGACCGGCTGTTCCTCGGCACCTCCGTCGGGTTCCTGCTCTCCGCGCTCCTCGTTCTGTCGACCCGCATCCCGAACGCCCGCCCGAGCGCCCACAGCAAGGCCTGGGACAAGGCGGCGGCAGGGATCAGGACCTTCCTCACCACACCGCGGCTGCGCGGCATCATGGCGCTGAACCTGACGGTCGCCGCGGCCGGTTCGATCGTCGTGGTGAACACCGTCAACTACGTGCGTGACGAGCTCGGCGGCTCGCAGTCGGAGGTCGCCTGGATGCTCGCCGCCTCCGGCACCGGAACGCTGCTGGCCGCGCTCGCGCTGCCCCGGGTCCTCGACCGGATCGCCGCCCGCACCGTGATGATGGCCGGCGCCGCCGTCCTGGTGGCCGCGACCGCCGTCGCGGCGACCGTCATCGCGGCCGGGCTCGCCACCTGGGCCGGTACGGCCGTCATCTGGATCGCGACCGGGATCGGCATGGCGCTGATCATCACCCCGACCGGCAAGGTCCTGCGCGCCTCCGTCGGACGCAGCGCGATCCCCGAGGTGTTCGCCGCCCAGTTCTCGCTCTCGCACCTGGCCTGGCTGATCACCTACCCGATCGCGGGCTGGCTCGGCACGACCGCCGGCTATCCGGTGACCTGGACCGTCCTGGCGGGCCTCGCCGCGGCGGGAGCCACCGGCGCCCTCGTCCTGTGGCCGCGCCACGACGGGCCGGAGACCACCAGTACGACGGTGGCAACCGCCCGGCACACCCCGGAGAACCTGGTCAAGGCCGCGTGAAGCTCCACTGCACAGAACGGGCCCGGACCGCCGACGCGGTCCGGGCCTTTCTGCCGACGGGGCGTCAGGTGAACACGTAGACCAGGGACCCGACGAGGCTGAGCAGTACGGCGGCGATGGCCGCGGTACCGGGTCGGTCCAGGAAACCGCGCAGGCCGGTTCAGACGAGGACGTCCGCGACGATGCCGAGTACGAGGACCGTTGCGAAGAACACGAGCGTCGCCACCACGGTGGATCGGCGGCGGAAGAAGTCGTCGTGCCAGGGCGCGTAGCGGTGGGTCAGGACGCGACTGCCGGTGTAGAGGCCGGCGGAGAGGAGCAGCACGCCCAGGGTGATCTGGAAGACGCCGGGGAGGCCCCAATCGTCGAGGTCGGTCCGGCACGAGCCGCCCGGAGTGCAGCGGACGTTCACCACTTGGCCGCTCCGCAGGACGTCCGGAGCCTCGTCGAGGTGCCACTGCTCGGTGGTGACGCCGGACGGTCCGTCGGTGCCCCGGCCGAAGCAGGTGATCTCCGGCTGGCGATTGCGTGAGCTCGGGGGAGGCGTGACGCTCTCGCAGGAGCTGACGGTCATTCGCAGCTGGGGGAGGGAGTCGGCGTCGTTCATGGCCCGGAGGTTGCCCGTTCCGAGGACGAGCGCGACGGTGCCGAGGCCCAGCCCGATCAGGCTGATCGCGATGCCGAGGCCCGGTCTGTCGGGATCGAACCGGTCCGAGCCGTTCCACATCCGCGGCCGCTTCTTCTCCTGCTCGCGCCGTGCGGCAGCCCGGTAGGCGTGCGCTTCCTGTCTGCGTCTTGACATGACGGTTTCCCCTGCCCCCTGGTGCACGTGACCGTGCGGCCCACAAGTTACTCGCGCCGCAGCACCGTTGTGGTGTGGTTGTCAGAGGAATATGAACAACAGGGATCCGGTGACGGCGAGCAGGACGGTGCCGATGCCTGTCCGGGCGAGGCCGCGGTGGACTCGGCGGGTGCGCAGGAGTTCGGAGCGGTGCGGGGCGAACCGGTCGACGGCGCGGAGGGTGAGGGCGACCAGGGTGGCGCCCATGATCAGGAGTCCGGCGACGGTGGTGAGGAGCGTGATGAAGAGCCTGCCCGCGGTGATGACGTCACAGATGCCGTCCTGGGCGCAGCGGACCTTCACCACGGTGCCGGCCGGGTACTCCTCCGGCGCTTGGCGCAACAGCAAGCCTGCGCCGGTGACGGGTGCGCCAGGGTCGCCGGTGCCGTAGCAGCTGGTGACGGAGTCCTTGCTCCTGTGGTGGGTCTCGCACGCTCCGACAGTCATCCGCAGCTCCGGCCTGCTGTGCACGTCGGCGAGGGCCAGCGTCTGCAGCGCGCCGCCGAACAGAAACAGGGGTCCGATCACCGCCCCGATCAGTTGCAGCAGCCACGCAGGCGTCGGCGTCCGCTTGGGGGCCGGCGACAGGTCGCGGCGTTTCGGGGTGAGCCCGTGCTTCGTCCGGTCGCGCTTCTTGTGGTGCTTCTTGGTGGCCATGACGGGCCCTCACCTGTTCCTTGTCGTACGAGGCCGTGGGGCGCACAAGTTACTCCCGCGAGCGGGTCGCGGATAGGATCACCGAATGACCGAGTTCCGCATCGTGGAAGCAGTGGCGCTGTCGCCCGAGGAGACCTGGCGGCGCGTCACCGACTGGCCCCGGCACGGGGAGGCGGTGCCGTTCACCGTGGTCACCGGTGACGGCCGGACGGTGGTGGGGCGCACCGGGATCGGGCGGTTCGGGTTCGCGGACGTGATGGACGTCGAACGGTGGGAGCCGCCGCAGGGGAGTTTCGGGGTCGGGCGGTGCCGGCTGGTCAAGCGTGGGCCGGTGGTGACGGGGTGGGCCGAGATCGAGGTGCGGCCGTACCGGGGCGGCAGCGCCGTCCGGTGGCGGGAGGAGCTGCGGATCGGGGTGCTGCCCGGCCTGTTCGACCGGCCGACGGCGTGGTGCGGCCGGGTGGTGTTCCGGCGGGCGCTGCGCACGCTGCTGCGCGGATGAGGAAGGCCCGGACCGCCGCCGCGGTCCGGGCCTCCTCAGTGGCAGGGCGTCAGATCAGGCCCTGGGCGAGCATCGCGTCGGCGACCAGCTCGAAGCCGGCGATGTTCGCGCCGACCACGTAGTTGCCCGGGCTGCCGTACTTCTCCGCCGTGGTGAAGCAGGAGTCGTGGATGTGCTTCATGATCTCGCCGAGCCGGTGCTCGGTGTGCTCGAAGGTCCACGAGTCGCGGGAGGCGTTCTGCTGCATCTCCAGCGCGGAGGTGGCGACACCGCCCGCGTTGGCGGCCTTGCCGGGCGCGAACGCCACGCCCGCCTCCTGGAACACCCGCACCGCCTCCGGGGTGGTCGGCATGTTGGCGCCCTCGGCGACGGCCTTCACGCCGCCGCGGACCAGCGCGAGCGCGTCCGCCTCGTGCAGCTCGTTCTGGGTGGCGCAGGGCAGCGCCACGTCGCAGGGGACGTTCCAGACGCCGGTGCCCGGCACGTACTTGACGTGCTCGCCGCGAGCCTCGGCGTAGTCGGAGACACGGCCGCGACGGGTCTCCTTGACCTCCTTGAGCAGCGCCAGGTCGATGCCCTTCTCGTCGACCACGTAGCCGGTCGAGTCGGAGCAGGTCAGCACGGTCGCGCCCAGCTGCTGGGCCTTCTCGATCGCGTAGATCGCCACGTTGCCGGAGCCGGAGACCACCACGCGCTGCCCGGCCAGGCTCTCGCCGCGGACCCGCAGCATCTCCTCGGTGAACATCACGCAGCCGTAGCCGGTGGCCTCGGTGCGCGCCTGCGCGCCGCCCCAGCCCAGGCCCTTCCCGGTCAGGACGCCCGACTCGTAGCGGTTGGTGATGCGCTTGTACTGGCCGAACAGGTAGCCGATCTCGCGGCCGCCGACGCCGATGTCACCGGCCGGGACGTCGGTGTACTCGCCCAGGTGGCGGTGGAGTTCGGTCATGAACGACTGGCAGAACCGCATGATCTCGGCGTCCGAACGGCCCTTGGGGTCGAAGTCGGAGCCGCCCTTGCCGCCGCCGATCGGCATGCCGGTCAGGGCGTTCTTGAAGATCTGCTCGAAGCCGAGGAACTTGACGATTCCGAGGTTGACGGAGGGGTGGAAGCGCAGTCCGCCCTTGTACGGGCCAAGTGCGCTGGAGAACTCCACCCGGAAGCCCCGGTTGACGTGGATACCGCCCTTGTCGTCGGACCACGGCACGCGGAAGATCAGCTGCCGCTCGGGCTCGCAGACCCGCTCGATGATCCGCGCGTCGACGAGTTCGGGGCGCTGCAGCAGGACCGGGCCGAGCGTTTCGAGGACCTCACGGACCGCCTGGTGGAACTCGTTCTCGCCCTGGTTCCGCCGCAGGACTTCCTGGTACAGCGGCTCGATCAGGCGGGCGCCGGCGTCGGTGGACGCGGCAGAGCTGTGGGTGGCCGGCATCAAGGCACAACCTTCCGTGAATCGGATGGTGCACGAGGGCGCCCCGCGAGGGGGCCGCCCTTGGTCCTCCTCGCCGTTGAGGATCGCCGCCGGCATGCCTGACACGCGCCGCGCGACGGGGTGGGACCTATGGTCCACACCATTGTCACAGTGCTGACCTGTATTCATCGACAGCGTGTCCAGCATGTGAACACCCGATCGGGTGAATTCGGCCGCTCGGCCCCCCTCAATGCCCAAACTCAAAGAATCGTGCGGATCCGGTGACGGTTCGGTGATCAGCGCAGGAGGACTGCGACGCCGTTGCGCTCGAAGATCTCGTCGATGATGCGGAGCACGGATCCGCGCCCGGGCTCGGCCGGATCCAGCAGCTCCGCGTCGAGCGCCGCCCGGCTCGGGCCGGAGTGCTCCCACTCCAGCGTGACGGAGGCCGCGCCGCCCCAACTGGGCAGGCAGAGGCAGTCGTTCAGGGCGGCGAGGTTCCAGCCGAAGTAGCCGCCGGGGCCGTTCACGGCCTCGCCCAGTGCGCAGTAGAACGCGTACTCGTCCACGATGTGCCGCCCGTCGAGCCGGTAATGGCCGTGCGGCGGCCACTGCTTCTCGGGCGCGGGCGGCCGGTGGGAGAACAGTGCGGCCCCCGCCCAGGCCATCCGGCCCGCCCGGTCCAGGCCGTGCCAGAGGCCGGGGCGGTCGAGGGTTCCCGATTGGCGCAGGCGCCAGGGCAGTTCGCAGGCCGGGGAGAGACTGTCTCCGCACAGTTCGACGGTGATGTCCCACAGCCCCGCGCCGCGCTCGGACGGCTGCGCGGCCAGCACGGTGACCCCGTAGACCGACAGCCGGCCCATGCGGCGGTCCTTCGCGTCGTGCAGATACAGGTCGGCCCAGCCTTCGAGCGCGGCCCTGCGGGTACCGATGCGGTCGAGGGCGGCGAGCAGCGAACCCGCGGGTGTGCAGCCCAGCAACTGCACGTCCCAGAGGTACTGGTCCTCCTCCGGGGTTGAGTAGTCGTACCCCGCGAACAGGCCGGCGAACTCCTGGACGTGTCCCCAGGAGTCGTCGTGCTCGTCGCCGATCAGTTCCCCGCCGATGCTGTGACCCGCCAAGTCCCTGCCCCCTTCGTCGTGTTCGGGGCAGGGTACCTGGCGGGGCCCGTCACATGCGGGGCTGGAGCCACCAGGCGGTGGTGGCCGGGGGGAGGATGCCCGGGGGGCAGGGGGCGGAGGAGAGGAGGGGGGTGCCGGTGACGGGGGCGGGGGCGGGGGTGGTGCCGAAGTTGGTGGCGACCAGGATGCCGTCGCCGCGGGTGAAGGCGAGGACGTTGGGCGGGGTCTCCAGCCAGCGGAGGGTGCCTTCGCCGAGTTGCGGGAGCAGGCGGCGCAGGTGGAGGGCCTCGCGGTAGAGGTGGTAGGGGGAGGTGTGGTCGGTGAGGGCGCGCTCGGCGGTGTGGGCGGCGAAGGACGGGGGCTGCGGCAGCCAGGTGGGGGCGGAGCCGTCGGGGCTGAAGCCGAACGGGGCCTCGGTGCCGGCCCAGGGGAGCGGGACGCGGCAGCCGTCGCGGATGCCCTTGCGGCTGCCGGTGCGGTGGAAGATCGGGTCGGTGATCACATCGTCCGGCAGGTCGTCGACCTCGGGCAGGCCGAGTTCCTCGCCCTGGTACAGGTAGGCCGCGCCGGGCAGTGCCAGCATCAACAGGGCGGCGGCGCGCGCCCGTTCGGGGCTGCCGAAGCGGGTGGTGGTGCGGACCTGGTCGTGGTTGTTGAGCACCCAGGTGACGGTGGATCCGGTGGCGGTGATGTCACGCACGGCGGCGTCGATGACCTGGTGGAAGTGCTCGCTGTCCCACGGCGCGTGCAGCAGGTGGAAGAAGAACGCCTGGTGGAGCTCGTCCGCCCGGACGTACATGGCCTGTTCGGCGGGGGTCGGCACGGAGGCCTCGCCGACCAGCAGCCGCTGCCGTCCGTCGAGCGCGGTGTACTCCTCGCAGATCGCCCGCCAGGCACGCCAGATGTCGTGCACCTCGGGCTGGTTCCAGGCCAGCGGATTGACGGAGTCGCGGGTGCGCTCGTCGGCCTCCGGGTCGGGGGAGTCGGGGAGTTCGGGGTGCTTGAAGAGGCCGGCGGCGACGTCGATGCGGAAGCCGTCCACGCCGCGGTCCAGCCAGAAGCGCAGGACCTTCTCGAACTCGGCCGGCACCTCGGGGTTGCGCCAGTTCAGGTCCGGCTGTTCGGGGGTGAACATGTGCAGGTACCACTGGCCGGCGGTGCCGTCCGGTTCGGTGATCCGGCTCCACGCGGGGCCGCCGAACATGGCCCGCCAGTTGTTGGGCGGCAGTTCGCCGTCCGTGCCGCGGCCGTCCGCGAAGTGGAAGCGCGCCCGCTCGGGGCTGTCGGGGGCGGCGAGCAACGCGTCCTGGAACCACGGGTGTTCGGTGGAGCAGTGGTTGGGCACGGTGTCGAGGACGAGGCGCAGGCCGAGCTTGCGGCAGTCCTCGACCAGCAGGTCGAAGTCCTCCAGGGTGCCGAACATCGGGTCGACGCCCTTGTAGTCGGCGACGTCGTAGCCGTGGTCGTGCTGCGGCGACGGGTAGAACGGGTTCAGCCAGACGCCGTCCACGCCCAGGCGCTTCAGGTAGGGCAGCTGGGCCCGCACGCCCGGCAGGTCGCCGATGCCGTCGCCGTTGGAGTCCTGGAAGCTGCGGACGTACACCTGGTAGATCACCGCGGACCGCCACCAGAGCTCGTCGGGCGCGCCCGGGGCCGTCTGTTCGGCCGGGAGTCGGCGTTCCGCGGGGGCTTCGGCGGACTGGCCGGGGAGCTGGGCGGGGCGCGGCGGATCGCCGGGGACGACGGGCGTGATCATGCGTCACCTTCACGGGAGCGCGCGAGGGAGGTCGCGCTGGCAGGCGTGGGAACCGGCTGACAGGCCGTCAGTTCCTCGGGGATACCTGCATGTTAGGTATACGCCAAAGAGTGTGTCCAGGAGACTGGGGGGACGTCTGTCACCTTCTGCGCCACAGGGTGCCACCACTTGGGCCGTTTCGGATCGGGTTCTGGACGAATAACCGGGCGCGCTCGGGGGTAGGGCACGCCCAGGAGCGCCGCCCGGCGCGCGGCCGAACACGGTCCGACCGCCCGGCGCACCCCCTGAAGTTCAAGGAGGCACCCGCGTGCGGCTACCCCTGCTCGCACTGCTCGCCATGGGCCCCGCGCACGGCTACCAGCTCCGCCGGGCCCTGGAGAACACCTTCGGCCCGGCCTGGCCGCGCACCAACGACGGGCAGGTGTACATCACCCTGGGCCGGCTGGAGAAGTCCGGCCTGATTGAGGGACAGGACGTCGCCCAGGACGGCCGCCCCGCCAAGCGGGTCTTCGCGCTGACCGACCCGGGGCGGCGCGAGCTCGCCGACTGGTTCGCCCGGCCGTCCGAGGGCGCCAAGGTCCGCGAGGAGTTCTTCCTGAAACTCGTGCTCGCCCCGCAGACCCGGCTCGCCGACCGCCGCACCCTGATCGACGTTCAGCGCTCGCACTGCCTGGCCACCCTGCGCGGACTGGACGCCAGTGCCGGCCAGTCCCGCGAACTCGGCATGTCCCGGCTGCTGATCGAGGGCGCGGTGCTGCAACTGAAGGCCGAGCTGGACTGGTTGGAGCGCTGTCAGCAGGAGTTCACGTAGCGGGGTTCGCGAGCCCGGCCGCCATGCCGGCCAGCATCCAGTCCAGGGCGCGGTGGAAGTGCTGTTCGCGCAGCAGCTTTTCGGGTTCATCCGGCCGCTCCACCAGTGCGCCCGACTCGGCGATCTCCGGAACCTCCCGCACCGCCTCGGTGATCTCCTCGATCAGCCCGTCGACGGTGGCGCCGGCCGCGGCCGCCTTCTCCTGCCAGTTGACCTCGTTGGCGGTGAAGCCGTACGTGTACTGGAAGACCGCCGACAGGGCGGCCATCGCGTCGGGCTCCGGCAGCGGCGAGCTGCGCGCCACCTCCACGGCGCGAGCGGAGTAGCGGACCGAGTTCGGCCCGACGTTCAGGTAGTCGTTGTAGATCCGCACCGCCCACGGGTGCGCCAGCATCGTCGCCCGCCAGGTCGCGGCCAGCGCCCGCAGGCCGTCCTGCCAGCTCAGGCCGTCGTCGGGCCGGGGCAGCTCCATCTCGCCCGCCACCACGTCCAGCGCCAGCTCCAGCAGGTCGTCCTTGTCGGCGACGTACCAGTACAGCGACATCGGCGTGACGTCGAGCCGGGCCGCCAGCGCGCGCATCGAGAACTTCGCCTCGCCCTGCTCGTCCAGCAGCCGCACCGCCGCCGCCACGATCACCTCGCGATCGAGCCCGCCCGCGCCGCCCGCGGCGGCACCCGCCGCGCGGCCGCCGCGGCGGCCCCGGGCGGGCTGCGGGGTGAGCCAGACGCTCTTCTTGACCTGTGAGGCGCGCTTGGCGGCCACGCTGCTCCTTCGCGTTCGGTGGTGGGGGACCGGGCTGACGGCCCCCACCGTACGCGTTCGGGCCCGCGCGCGGTGCGCGGGCCCGGGGTGCTCGGTGCTGCTAAGCCGCAGGTGAGGGCTCCGGTACGGCAGCGGGAGCGGTCGGCTGCTCGGTGCCCCGCAGCAGGGCCGCCGAGACCAGGCCGCCGAGCAGGATCGCGGCCGCGCCGATCAGCTGGCTGGAGGTCAGTCCGTCGGAGAACGCCGTCCGCACCACCTCGCGGAGGCTGTCGTCGGGTGCGGCGGCCAGCGCGTCCGGCAGCGACTTCGCGGCCGAGTCGGGCACCTGGGCGGGCAGGCCCGCCGCGAAGCGCGAGCCGAGCACCGCGCCGAGGACGGCCACGCCGAGGCCGCCGCCGAACTCGGTGGCCGTGCCCTGCACGCCCGCGCCCGCTCCGGCCCGCTCCGGCGGGATCGCGCCCATCAGGGCCGTGGCCATCGCCGGCTGGGCCACCGCGATGCCGGCGCCCATCAGCAGCAGGCCCGCGAGCAGGCCGGTGTACCCGTGCGCCGAGCCCGTCAAGGCGATCACCGCGAGGCCGCCGGACAGCAGCGCCATGCCGAGCGCGACCGCCCCCGGGAAGCCGAGCTTCGGCAGCAGCCGGGCGCCGACGCCCGTCAGGTTGAGCACCACGATCGCCAGCGCCAGCGGGGTCATCCGCAGGCCGGCCTCCAACGGGCGGTAGCCGAGCACCAGTTGCAGGTACTGGGTGAGCAGGAACAGCGAGCCCGCCATGCCGAAGGCGACCAGGACGCCGCCCGCGGCCGCGCCGTTGAAGCGGCGGTTGCGGAAGAAGGCCATGTCGAGCATCGGCGTCGGGGTGCGCAACTCCCAGGCCACGAAGGCGGACAGGGCGGCCGCGCCGATCGCCGCGGACAGCAGCACCCGGCCCGAGCCCCAGCCGTGCAGCGGGCCGGAGATGATCGCGAACACCACGCCGACCATGCCGACGGTGGACAGCACCGCGCCCGGGATGTCGGGCCGGCGGCCGGCCGGGTCGCGGCTCTCCGGCAGCAGGCGGGCCACCGCGAACAGGCCGATCAGCGCCACCGGAAGGTTGATCAGGAAGATCGAGCCCCACCAGAAGTGCGCCAGCAGCACGCCGCCGAGCAGCGGGCCGCCCGCGAAGCCGAGCGAGCTGACGGCGCCCCAGATGCCGATCGCCTTGGGCACCTCGTCGCCCTGGAAGACCTGCATCACCACGGCGAGCGTGGTGGTCAGCAGCAGGGCGCCGCCGATGCCCATGCCGGCCCGGGCGGCGATCAGTTGGCCGGTGGACTGGGCGAAGGCGGCGGTGGCGGAGCCGATGCCGAACAGTGCCAGCCCGGCCAGCAGGGCGCGCTTGCGGCCGTACCGGTCGGCGAGGCTGCCGGCCGTCAGCAGCAGGCCGGACTGCACCAGCGAATAGGCGTTGATCATCCACTGGATGTCGGCCGTGCCCGCGCCCAACTCCTCGGTCAGCGACGGGATCGCGACGTTCAGCACGGTGTTGTCGAGCAGGACCACCAGGGTGGCGAGACACACCACCGCCAGGATCACCCAGCGGCGCGGGTGCGGGGCGGTGGCCGGGACGGACGTTGGTGACAAGAGGGCTCCCCCGGAACGGACGCGGACGAAGGCGCCCGGTGATGGCCGGGCACGTGTTGTACACCGTAGAGGAATCCTTCTACGGTGTACAACGAATATTCGCGCCAAGGGTCCGGCGGGTTGACGGCTAACGCTATTAGCCTTAGCTTTTGGTGGCGTGACGGCAGAAGGGACGCTCTCCATGGGGAAGTTGACGGATCGACGGCCGGACGAACCCGGCCCGGCGAGTCGGCTGGGGTGGGCGGTCCTGGCGCTGTTCTCGGCCGCCTTCGCGGTCTTCGAGACCGCGGTGCACGGCTGGTGGACGGGCCTGGCCGGTGCCGCCCTGCTCATCGGCCCGCTGCTGGTCCACCGGGCCGCGCACCGCGCGCTGCCGCCGGTCGTCGTGCTGGTCGCCTACAGCCTCTCGCCGCTGGACCAGCCGTGGATCTTCACCGCCGCCCTCGGCCTGCTCACCGCCGTCGCGGTCAGACGTGCCAGCGCTGGTCGGCCGCGTCGTTGCAGTACCACTGGATGATCGGCGTGCGGAGCGCGGAGCTGCCGCCCTGCACGCTGACGCACAGGCCCGAGTTCTTGTTCTTGAAGCGCATGTTCGAGCTGTCGATCATGTAGTTGTCGATGTAGAAGGTCTGGTTCGCCCCGCCGTGGCACTCCCACTGTCCGAGCTGGGCACCCGGCTGGGTGGTCCAGCCCGGCGCCTCCAGGCACAGGCCCCAGCGGTTCACGATCTCGTAGGCGCCGCCGCCCGTGTTCTCGAACGTCCACTGCTGGTCGTTGTTGCCGTTGCAGTCCCACTGGAACGCCGGGAGGCCGTTGCCGTCGCCGCCGCCGTCCAGCGCCAGGCACTTGTTGGTGGCGTTGCTCTTCAGGTTCCCCTGGAAGTCGCTGGCCGCCGACGCGGAGCCCGCCGAGGTCAGCGAGAGCGTCACGGTCAGCGCGGTGACGGCGCCGGCGGTGGTGAGCAGACGGCCGAGGCCGGTCCTGCGGGTCATGGATCCTCCAGATCGGTGCTGCTGGTGCGGTGCCCCGCAAACCTAGGGCGACGCCCCGGCCGGCCGGGTGCGACCGTGCCCGGTGAGCCCCGCCGGACGGTGTCGAACCGCACACCGAGCGCGTTGATCTTCCGCTCGTGGCGCGGATAGCCTGGGGACGAATCGACTTCGGATGTCACTCGGGGGAAGCGACATGCGCGAGACGCCCCCGCCGGGGGGTCGGACCGTCCAGCGCCTGCGCCGGGCCGACGACGTCCTCGACCTCCAGGCCGCCGGACGCCGCGGCGGAACCCCCGCCGTCCTGCGCCTGCTCGCCGCCCGCACCCGGGCCGGCGTCCTGCTGCTGCACCCCTCCGGCACCGACGCCTGCCCGCCACCCGCACCCGTCAACGCCGCCGAACGCGCCCTGGCCCGCAGCGCCGTCCGCGAAGCCGTCACCCGCGGCACCGGCTCCGCCGCCGTCGGACAGACCACCCTGACCTGCCTGGTCGTCACCCTGCCCGGCCGCCCCGGCACCCGACTGCCCGTCCTCGCCGCCGTCGCACCCCGCCCCGCCCCGCCCGACCTGCCCGTCCTGCTCGCCGACGCCGCCACCGTCCTCAGCCTCACCTGGGACGCCGAACGCGGCCGCCAACAGGCCCACCAGGCGCAACTCGCCGACACCGGCACCCGCGAAGCCGTCCTCCAGCTGCTGATGGCCGGCCAGATCGCCGTTGCCCGCCGACTCGCCCGAACCCTGCGCAGCGCACTGCCCGACACCGTACGGATGTACGCCGTCGAAGGACCCGCCGCCGCCCGCCGGGACGCCGCCGACTGGGCCGCCACCACCGCCGCCTGGGTCGGCCGCGAACCCGGCGGAGCCCGCCGCACCCTCGTTCTCGAACCCGCCACCCCAACCCGACCGCTCGCCGCCTGGCTGCACCACCCGGCCGTCGCCGACACCTGCCACGTCGGCATCAGCGACGCCGTCCCGCTGCGCGACACCGCCCTCGCCCACCACCAGGCCCTCCGGGCCCTCACCGCCGCCCGCCGGCACCCCGAACGCCGCGCCGCCCACGCCCAACTCGGCGACCTCGCACCCGCGCTCGGCCCCGCCGGCGCCGCCTGGGCCGCCGCCACCCTCGCCCCCCTGCACACCCACCGGCCCGCCCGCCCCCAGGACCCCGACGGCCCCGCGCTGCTCGCCACCGCCACCGCGTGGCTGCACCACCCCACCGACGCCGCCGCCCGCCTCGGCATCCACCGCAACACCCTGGCCGCCCGCCTCACCCACCTCCACCACCGCCTCGGTACCGACCCGCACCGCCTCGCCGACCGGGCCGCGCTCTCCCTGGCCCTGCGAATGCGGACTGACGGACAGTCAATATGCGTCGCTGGAGCTGGACTTGACGAACTTCTGGCCCAGCCGCAGGTGATCGACTGGGCTTCGAGCCGGCTCCACCCGCTGCACGCCCCCGACGCCCCGCCCGCGCTGGCCGACACCCTCGCGCGCTGGCTGCGCCACGACGCCCGAATCGGCCCCACCGCCCAGGAGTTGGCGCTCTCGCCCTCGGCCGTCCGCAAACGCCTCGGCCGGATCGAGACGCTGCTCAACTGCGCATTGCTGCGCCCACCGACCGCCGTCCACGACCTGTGGCTCGCCCACCGTGCCCTGGAGCTGGCCGGCCGACCTTAGGGTCCGGCCGGGGTCAATTGGCGGAACCGGCAAGCGGCGCGCCGGGCGGTGTGCCTAGCGTGGCCTGCCGGGGGGCAGTTCAGAGCACGTTCACGGGTCGGGACCGCCGATTGCGCAGGTCCGGCCCGCTCCTCAGGAGGCAGTACATGAGACTTCGGGCATGTTCGAGCGCGCTGGCGATCGCCGCGCTGACCGTCGGCCTGACCGCCGCCGCGCCCGCGGGCCACGTGGTGGGCCCACGGCCGTTCCTGGACCGGCTGAACACCGTCACCCCCGGCCCGTCCACCGTGCCGGGGAACGGTGACCAGAACCCGTACGGCACGTTCACGATCAAGGAGAACGTCGGGGACCTGCACCGGGGCAGCGTCCTGGTCAGCAACTTCAACAACGCGGCCAACCTGCAGGGCACCGGCACCACCCTGGTGCAGGTCGCCCCGGACGGGGCCGTGACGACGTTCGCCACCATCGACCCCGCCCATCTGCCCGGCCCCTGCCCCGGCGGCGTCGGCCTCACCACCGCGCTCACCGTGCTGCCCGGCGGCTGGGTCGTGGTCGGCAGCCTGCCCACCGCCGACGGCACGGCCGCCACCGCGCAGGCCGGCTGCCTGCTGGTGCTCGACCGCCACGGCACCGTTCGTGAGACGTTCGTCGGCGGCGGCATCAACGGCCCCTGGGACATGACGGCCGTCAGCCACGGCAGGCACAGCGACCTGTTCGTCACCAACGTGCTCAACGGCACCGTCGCCGGGGGCGGCGCGGAGGTCGACGCGGGCACCGTGCTGCGGATCTCCCTGACCACGAACGACGACCAGCCGCCGCAGCGCGGCGACACCACCGTGATCGGCTCCGGCTTCCCCCAACGGACCGACCCCGCCGCGCTGGTGATCGGCCCGACCGGCGTCAGCCTCGGACGCGACGGCACGCTGTACGTCGCCGACACGGTGCCGAACCGGATCACCGCCATCCCGCGCGCGCTCACCCGCGACGACAGCGCCGGCATCGGCCGGGTCATCACCTCCGACGGGAACCTCAACGGCCCGCTGGGCATGACCCTCACCCCCAAGGGTGACCTGCTGACCGTCAACAGCCAGGACGGCAACATCGTCGAGACCACCCCCCGCGGGGAACAGGTGGCGGTGAAGCAGATCAACAACGAGGGCAACCCGGCGGGCGCGGGCGCGCTCTTCGGCCTCACCCTGGACATCGACTGCGACGCCGTCTGGTTCGTCAACGACGCCGACAACAGGCTGGACCTGCTGCACTGAGACCGCTTTCGGCGTGCGGCGGCGGGGTCTCCGCTGCCGCGCGCCGCAGGTGCGGTCGGAACTTTGTTGGCGCGGTGGGGCGTTGAGCCCGGCATGGTGGCACTGGTGGCGGTGATGGGCAGCCTGGTGTTCCCAGCGGCGCTGGTGCTGCTGGGGTTCGCGGCCTCGGCGACGCGACGCGCGGCCGTGCGGTGGACCGGTCCGGCGGAGAGCGGTCGCGGGGTCGGGGCGCAGGCGGGGGAGGAGCTGCACGCGCTGCTGTACGCGGGCAAGCGGGTGCAGTTGGAGCAGCGGCGGATCGAACTGGTGCTGCGCGACGACGAGCACGACGGCGCGCCCCCGCGCACCGGGATCGACCTGGCGGCGGGCACGGCCCGGATCCGGCCGTCGGGCAGCGGGAGTTGACGGGTCCTACTCGTCAGTGCGCGGCGACCCGCAGGTGCAGGCGGCGCGGGCGCAGCACGGTGGCCAGCGGGACGGGACGCAGGTCGGCGTCCGGCTCCGGGACGAGGCGCCGGCGGGAGAGCAGGGTGGCCAGCACGAGGACGCACTCGGTGCGGGCGAACAGGTCGCCCACGCACTTGCGGGCGCCCGTCCCGAACGGCAGGAACGCCCGCCGGGCGGCGGGGGTGACCCGTTCGGGCCGCCAGCGGTCCGGGTCGAACTGGGCCGGCGCGCGGTACGCGGCCGGGTGCCGGGCCACCGCCGCCGGGGAGAACACCAGCGTGGTCCCCGCCCGGAGCGTGCGGCCCGCCAACTCGGTGGGCGCGGTGGTCACCCGGGTGAACAGCCAGCCCGGCGGGTGCAGGCGCAGCGTCTCCGACACCACCCGGTCGACGGCGCCCAGCCGCGGCAGGTCCGCCCACCCCGGGGCGCGGCCGTCCGGCAGCACCTCCGCCAGCTCCGCCCGGACCTGCTCGGCCGCCGCCGGGTGCTGGGACAGCCGCCACAGCGCCCAGGTGAGGGTGGCCGCGACGGTCTCGGTGCCGGCCGCGAGCAGGGTGATCACCTGGTCGTGCACCTCGGCGTCGGAGAGCCGCGCCCCGTCCTCGCCGCGGGCGGCGAGCAGCGAGGCCAGCAGGTCGGGCTCGGTGCCGGTGCCGGTGCCGGTGCCGGTGGGGTCGGGCGCGGTGAGGTCGGGCTGGGGGAGGGGCGCGCGGTAGGTGGCGATCAACTGCCGGGTGGCGTCGTGCAGTTGGGTCAGCGCACGGCGGTAGCGCAGGTTGCCGGGCAGTGGCAGCTCGCGCACCGGCGTGGGCAGCAGCATCTGCCGGAACACCCCGTTCAGCACGGTGTCGAACGCGCGCTCCACGCTGCGCGCCAGCTCCGCGTCGATCGCCGTCGCGCAGAGCGTGCGGCCCAGGGTGCGCAGCGCGATCCCGTGGAAGGTGGGGAAGGCGTCGATCACCTTGCCCGGCTGCCACCCGCCGGTGGCGAACTCGATCTCGGCCTGCATGACCTGCGCGTACCTGGCCAACTGCGGGCGCCGGAAGGCGGACTGGACCAGTCGGCGCTGGTGCTGGTGGTCGCGGTACGGGCAGGTGACCAGGCCGTTGCCCGCCACGTCGCGAGCCCGGTCGTAGAACGCACCGCCCTTGTCGAACAGCCGGTGGTCGGCCAGCACCTGGTTCAACAGCTCAGGGTGGCACGGGACTTGAACGGTCGTCGGCCCCAGCCGCATCGCCACCAGGTCGCCGTGCTGGTGCAGCGAGGACAGGTACCCCGCCGACCCGCGCAGCAGCCGGTGCCCGTGGCCGAGCAGCGGCAGGGCGCCCGGCGCGACGGCGGCGGAGTAGGTCGGGGGCTGCGACGGGTGCTGCGATGAGCGCTGCGGCGAGTGCGGCATCCCTCCACGGTAGGCAGCCCCGGTCGGCGGCGGACCGCGCCCGACGGCCCGTCGCCTGCCGGGCCGGGCGGGCGGCGGGCGTGGCGGGGCGTGACGAACGTGAGTTCGTGGGGTGGGGTGTTGTGCGTCAGGTTGACGGGGCGTCAGGGGCGCTGTTGGCGGGTGCGGTCGAGGCCGAGCAGTGCGGACGGGCCGCGGCGTTCCGGTGCGAACGGGATGCCGGAGGTGAGGCCGCGCAGGCCGACGGTCAGGGCCTCGCCCAGGAAGCCGATGCCGATGGACAGTTGGGTCGGGCGGGCGTCGGCGGGTAGCCCGGCGTGCTCGGCGAGGAACGAGAACCCGGCCATCACCGCCAGCGAGCCCGCGGCGACCAGGAACGTCCAGCCGGTCCAGCGCTGCCGGAGCACGCCCTGGCGCGCCTCGACCCGGACGGTCGCGCCGCGCAGCGCGCCCGTCGCGAGGCCGAGCACGAGGCCCGCCGCGATCCAGGCCCAGTCGACCGCGCCGAGGCCGTGGCGCAGGTCGTGGTGCTGCCAGAGCGACCACGCGCCGAGCGCCGTGAGGACCACCGGCGGCCCGAACAGGTCCCGCGCGTTGAGCGGTTCGCCGCGCAGCCGCCGGACCACCACCGCGACGACCACCGCCGCGATCAGGACCGCGCTCACCCATCCGTGCATCGTTCCGCTCCCCCGAAATCTTTTTAGCTCGGCTGTGCCAAAACGCAATTTAGCTCGCCCGTGCTATAACGGCAACATGCCGAAGATCGTGGACCCCGAGGAGCGCCGCCAGGCCGTCGCCGATGCCGTACTGCGCGTCGCCGCCCGGGAAGGCCTTGAACACGCCTCGCTGCGCAACGTCGCCGACGAGGCCGGACTCGCGATCGGCTCGGTCCGGCACTACTTCGCCGGCAGCTCGGAGCTGATGATCTTCGCGATGGGGGAGTTGGCCCGTCGCATCGAAGCCCGCATCCGCACCCGCGCGGCCGCCCTGCTCGACCCCGCCGCGACCGGCGACCGGCGCGAGCTGACACTGCAACTCCTCGCCGAGACACTCCCGTTGGACACCGTGCGCCGCGAAGAGTCCGCCGTCTGGCTGTCCTTCGTCACCGCCGCCCGCACCCGCCCCGAACTGCGCGGCCGCCTCGCCACGATGCAGTCCGGCCTGGACGAACTCATCCACCGCGTCCTGCTCGAGACCCGCCGCACCGGCGCCCTCGCCCCCGGCCTCGACCTCGCCGTGGAGACCCGCCGCCTCTCCGCCCTCCTCGACGGCCTCACCCTCCAAGCCGTCCAGCACCCCCTCCTGGTCGGCCCGGACGAGCTCTGCGCCGTTCTCCGCAGCCACCTCGACTCACTGGCCGGTGCACGGCCTTGAGGCGCTGAGCCCGCCGCCCCGGCCCGCGGCACCGTCGCGGCGCGGTGCCCGCGCGAACCCGCCACCACCGGCCTACCCTTGGCAGGCACGGAAGGACGTGCCTTGGCGGCACGGAAGGACGTGGCGAACGTGGCACACCGGATCGAGGGCAGCGCGGGGGACGTTCTCACCGCACGCCTGCGCGAGCAGACCGCGAAACTGGTCGCCCTCGAGCCCGACGTCCGCGCCGACCGGACCGACGCCGTCCACCAGATGCGCGTCGCCTCCCGCCGCCTGCGCAGCGCCCTGCGCACCCACCGCCGCCACCTGGCCGGCGACCACACCGGCCTGGAGAGCGAACTGCGCGAGCTCGGTCGGAACCTCGGCCGGGCCCGCGATGCCGAAGTGCTCGGCGAACGCCTCCTCGCCCAGGCCCGCGAACTCCCCGACGGCGGCGACCGCGAACGCGTCCTCGCCGAACTCACCACCTGGAGCAGCCGGGAGGCCCGCGAAGGCCGCGCCGCCGTCCTTGCCGCACTCGACAGCCAAGCCTTCCGCGAACTGCTCGACGCCCTCATCGCACTCGCCGACGACCCCCCGCTCAACGCCCGCGCGACACGGCCCGCCGGGCCGGAACTCACCCGCATCCTGCGCCGCGAACACCGCCGCACCGCCGAACGCCTCGCCACCGCCGAACACACCCCCGACGGCCCGGCCCGCGAACACGCCCTGCACGACGCACGCAAGGCCGCGAAGCGCGCCCGCTACGCCGGCGAGACCGCCGGCCGCCCGGCCCGCAGCTTCACCCGCCGGATGAAGGCCCTGCAGGACGTGCTGGGCCGCCACCAGGACGCGATCGTCGCTCGTGGGGCGGTGCGGGGGCTGTCGGATGGGGGTTTTGGGTATGGGGTGTTGTTCGGGCGGCAGGTGGGGGAGGCGGTGTTCGCGCGGGAGTTGTTGCCGGGGGTGTGGGGGAGGGCGGGGCGGCGGCCGAAGCGGATGCGGTGATGGGGGTGTTTGGTGAGGTGGAGGGGGGTGGGGGGACGGCGATTCGTTGCCCGTGGGGCGGTGCGGGGGCTGTCGGACGGGGGTTTTGGGTATGGGGTGTTGTTCGGGCGGCAGGTGGGGGAGGCGGTGTTCGCGCGGGAGTTGTTGCCGGGGGTGTGGGGGAAGGCGGGGCGGCGGCCGAAGCGGATGCGGTGACGGGGGTGTTTGGCGGTCAGGGCGCGAGGTGGCGGAGGGTGAACTCGGGGAGGGCGTACGGGCCGGCCTGGGGAGCGGTGGGGTCGGCGGGGTGGTCGGCGCCGGGGATGGCGGGGGCGTGGAGTTCGGCGTCGTCGACGGGGGCGTAGTCGAGTACCGCCGGGTCGGGGACCTGCCAGAAGCGGCGGGTGTTGGCGGAGACGGCGTACGCGGTGGCGAAGCGGACGGTGGGCGGGGCGGTCAGCGCGGCCCGCACAAAACCGATCGCGTCGCGGGGGCTGAGCCAGGTCGCCAGGTGGCGGGGCTCGGTGGGGGCCGGTTCGAAGCTGCCGATGCGCAGGCAGATCACCGACAGGCCGAACTTGTCGGCGTAGAGCCGCCCGAGGGCCTCGATGGCCGCCTTGCTCACGCCGTACAGGCCGTCGGGCCGGACGGGATCCTCCGGGTCGGTGTGGTGGCCGACCGGGTGGAAGCCGGTGACGCGGTTGCTGCTGGCCAGTACCACCCGGTCGATGCCGGTACGGCGCGCCGCCTCCAGGACGTTGTGGGTGCCGAGCACGTTCACGTCGAGCAGTTCCGGCAGCGGCGCTTCGTCCGGCACGCCGCCCAGGTGAACCACCTGATCGGCGCCGGCGAGTGCCGCCTCCACGGCGGCCGCGTCGCGCAGATCGACGGTGCGCGCCTCCTCGTTGGCGGCCTCCGGCCGTAGCGGCACCCGGTCGAGCAGGATCAGTCGCTCGGCCTCGTCCCGAAGTGCCTTGCGCGCAACGGTTCCGATGTTCCCCGCCGCGCCGGTCAACGCCACCGTACCCAGCCGCACTCTGCCTCCTCAGGCGATCCGTCCGTTGCATTCTGGGCGCCGGTCTCCCCCCGATCAAGCGATATGCGGCGGGCGATCGCGGTCGCTCGATCACGGTGTCCGGCCGTGGTTCAGCGCACGCAACGCGTGGGCGCGGGAGGGGCGATGGCGCGCGGACGGACTCGGGTGGCCGGGTGGGCGGCGGTGCTGGGCAGCGTGTTCGCGGCCGGGCACGGGGTGGCGGTGGCGCTGTTGCCGTCCGGGCAGCGGGCCGGGACGGCGGAGCGGCGAACGGCGCCGAGCTGAAGGACGCGCTGCTGAAGGTCGCGGGTTCGCCGACGGCGGAGCGGGTGCTGCCCACCCTGGTCGCGGCCGTGCGCGCTGGCCTGGCTAGTGGCCGCCGTGCTCGACCGGCGGCGGGCCGACCCGAGCAAGTCTCCGCCGTCGCGGGTGCTGGCAGGGCTGCTCGGCGTCGGCCTGGTGCTCGCCTCCGTTGCCGCGCTCGCCCAGGCGAACGGGCCGGACGAGGCCGACGGGCGGCAGGTGCGGCGGATCGCGCAGGCGGGCGGGGCGGGGCGGAGGCTGCCGATCGTCGCGGTGCGCTCCGAACCGACGGCGCTGGGGCGGGTGAACCGCCACCAGGTGTACCGCACGACCGTCGATCTGGAGGTGCGGTACGCGGCCGGCCCGCGGACCGTCACCACCCGGGTGGAGACGGTCGGTGGCTGAACTCGGTGGCCGAGCGTGGTATTCGCGACCCGGCCCGACGGGTGTCGTACGGCGATCGGCCGGCTTCGCCAGCGCGTACGTAGGCGGGTGGTGCGCGGATCGGCCGCACAGGGCGGCGAGTTGGGGGCACTGGCGGGCCGGATCGGCTGCTGGGTACGGTCGGTGCCATGTCCGAAGCTGTCAGCAAGCGCAACGTCGAGGTCGTCCGCCGCTACCTCCGGGTCTTCGAGACGAAGCAGGTCTCCGAGTTCGAGGAGCTCGTCGCCGAGGACGTGCTCGTTCACGGCGCGGGGTTGCACGGTCAGGGGCGGCACTACCCCGAGGGGGCGGTGCTGACCCCGGGCCTGTCCAACTGCCGCGTCCAGGTGGACGACCTCTTCGCGGCCGGCGACCGAGTCACCGTGGCCTTCACACTCACCTACACCCACGACCGCAGCGGCCGGGACCTCACCATGACGGGCGTCAAGTCCTACCGGCTCCGCGACGGGCGGATCGTGGAGTTCTGGGGCGAGACCGACCTCTACGGACTCCTCCGCCAGGCCGGACTCGTCCCCGAGCGGATTCCGCCCCTCTGACCGGATCGCACAACGGGCCTACGGCGCGGTCGGGTTCAGGCCCGCGGTGGTCGCGGCGGTGCGGAGGAGGTCGTCGACCATGGTGGGGGTGAGGCGGCCGGTGTAGGTGTTGCGGGGGCTGACGTGGAAGCAGCCGTAGAGGTGGAGGGGCGGGCCGTCGTCGGTGGCGGGGAGGATCGCGTGGGCGCCGTGGGTGAACTGCGGTCGGGGGCGGGGGACTTGCCAGCCGGCGGCGGCGAGGGCGGGGAGGACGGCCTGCCAGGCGAAGCCGCCGAGGGCGACCACGGCGCGGACGGTGGGGCGGAGGTACTCGAACTCGCGGACGATCCAGGGGCGGCAGGTGTCGCGTTCGGTGTTGGTGGGCCTGTTCTCGGGCGGGGCGCAGCGGACCGGGTCGGTGATGCGGACGCCGAACAGTTCGAGGCCGTCGTCCCGCCAGGTGGAGTGCGGCTGGGAGGCCAGGCCGAGTCGGTGCAGGGAGGCGTACAGCAGGTCGCCCGAAGGGTCGCCGGTGAAGATCCGGCCCGTTCGGTTGCCGCCGTGCGCGGCGGGGGCGAGGCCGACCAGGACCAGGCGGGCGTCGGTCGGTCCGAAGCCCGGGATCGGTCGCGCCCAGTAGTCCTGGTCCTGGAACGCGCGGCGCTTCACCCGGGCCGCCTCCTCCCGCCACTCGACCAGGCGCGGGCAGGCCCGGCAGCCGACCACCAACTCGTCCAGTTCGGCCAGCCCGTGGACGCGTCCGACCAGTTCGGAGGGCAGGGCGGAGGACGGTTCGGAGGGCAGTTCCATGGCGCCGATCCTAGGGGCGCGCAGACCGTGACAGGCGGGACGGCGAGTCAACGGGAAAGCGTTTTCCCGTTGGGTCTCGCGCGGCCCGGCCGGTGGGGGCGGCGGCGGAGTAGCGTAGAGATACGAGTCTGCGTGCCGTACGGGTCGAGGTGACGGCGATGATCGTGGTTGACGCGTTGATTGCGGTGCTGGTGCTGTTGGCGGTGGTGGCCGGGTTGAGTGTGCGCATGGTGCAGCAGTACCAGCTCGGCGTGGTGTTCCGGTTCGGGCGGGTGCGGGACGAGATCAGGACGCCGGGGCTGGTGCGGATCATGCCGATCGCGGACCGGCTGCGCCGGGTGAACGTGCAGATCATCACCATGCCTATCCCGGCGCAGGAGGGCATCACCCGGGACAACGTGACCGTCCGGGTGGACGCGGTGGTGTATTTCAAGGTGGTCGACCCGGTGAAGGCGATCGTCAACGTGCAGGACTACAACTTCGCGATGTCGCAGGTCGCACAGACCTCGCTGCGGTCGATCATCGGCAAGAGCGAGCTCGACGACCTGCTGGCCAACCGCGAGCCGATCAACCAGGGCCTGGAGCTGATGCTGGACAGCCCGGCGCTGGGCTGGGGCATCCAGATCGACCGGGTGGAGATCAAGGACGTCGCCCTGCCCGAGTCGATGAAGCGCTCGATGGCCCGGCAGGCCGAGGCGGACCGGGAGCGGCGGGCCCGGATCATCACCGCCGACGGCGAGTACCAGGCGTCCGCGCGCCTGTCGGAGGCCGCGAAGGTGATGTCCGCGACCCCGGCCGCGCTGCAACTGCGGCTGCTGCAGACCGTGGTGGAGGTCGCCGCGGAGAAGAACTCCACGCTGGTGCTGCCGTTCCCGGTGGAGCTGCTGCGCTTCCTGGAGAGCTCCACCGAACGCAACACCGCGCAGGCCGTCGAGGCCACCGAGGTCGCGGCGCAACTCGCCGAGAACGAGGCCGAGGGGAAGCTGGAGCCGGATCCGGACGTCGAGCAGCTGGAGCTGCCGCAGGTCGCGGCGGCCGCCGAAGTGGGCCGTCCGGAGCGCCCGTTGGACGTCGCCCCGCGGCACGCGGCGTGACCCGCCGGACGGACGGCCGGGGCCTCAGCGGTGGCGGGCGGTCCGGTGGCGGGGCCAGCATGGAAGACGGCCAGTGGACACAACCAGCTCGGGAGGTCCGGCCATGACCACCGCGAAAGAGATCATGCACCCGGGAGCGGCGTGCGTCACCGGTGAGCAGACCCTCGGCGACGCCGCCCGGATGATGCGCGAACGCGGCGTCGGCGCGCTGCCGATCTGCGACGAGAACCAGAAACTGCTGGGCATCGTCACCGACCGCGACATCGTGCTCAGGTGCGTCGCCGACGGACGCGACCCGGGCACCGTCAAGTGCCTCGAACTCGCCCTCGGCCGCCCGATGGTGATCGAGGAGGACGAGGACGCGGAGTTGGTGCTGTCGGTGATGGAGGACCACCGGGTGCGCCGGCTGCCGGTGATCAACCACCCCGACCACAAACTCGTCGGCATGATCAGCGAAGCCGACATCGCCCGGCACCTGCCGCAGGAGCGCGTGGCGGAGTTCGTCACGGCCGTCACCGCCGTCACCTCCCACTGAGAAACCGGCCGTCACCGCCCACTGAGAACCGGTAGGGCGTCACCCCGCCACACCGGGTGGTGCGGCGGGGTGGCGGCGTGTCAGTGCATGTACTGCTTCGGCAACTTGGCGACGAAGGCGTCCGCGATCACCTGGTAGCCCGCGTCGTTGGCGTGGATGTCGCCGCGCGCCATGTTGGTCCACTGCATGACCTGGGCCACGTTCAGCGGGCACCTGCTGGTTGCCCAGCGGCACCAGCGGCGCGAACGAGGTGGTGGAGAACGCCCCCGCCACGTCGGCGGTCGGGACGCGGTGGCGCGCGTCCACCGTCTCGATCACCGAGTTGAGCGCGTTGGCGAGCGGCACCGAGGCGGTGGCCATCTCCTTGCCCTTGTCGCCCGTCATCCAGGCAGCCAGGAACGGGTCGTACAGGTTCATGCCGACGATCCGGGTGTGCGGGCCGGCCGCCTGCTGGAGCTCGCCGAGGATCCGGTCCAGGCCGGTTCGGACCTGCTCGATGCCGTTCATCGCGCAGGGCAGGTCGAGCGAGCCACCGGCCGCGCAGCGCTGCACGTCGTTGGCGCCGATGTCGATCGTCACCAGCACCTCGTCCTTCCAGTGCGCCTTCAAGTAGGCGACCGTCGCCTCCAGTTGGGAGCCGCCGAAGGAGTGCGGGTACGGGCAGCCGCCGTTCGCCATGGTGCCGGTGGTCTCGCCCGGGCAGCCCAGGTCGGTGAACTCGAACGGGCGGTGGTCGTCCGCCGCCCGCTCGCCCAGCGTCCGCGCCAGGTCCTGGGCGTAGCCGCGGCCCACGATGTGGCCGCCGGTCGGCGTGGACTGGTAGCCGGCCGCCAGCGAGTCGCCGATCGCCAGGTAGTACGCCGTGGCGTGCTGCCCGCCCGGCGCCGCCGAAGCGGGAACGGCCGCCGCGCCGGTGAGGGTCAGAGCGGCGAGCGCGGCCGCAACGAGCGCGCGGCGGCGGGGGATTGGGCGCATGGAGCCTCCAGGGCGAATGATCGCGATCAGACGGATCCGAGGAGGCTACTGCTCGGTACACCCCCAGGAACAGGGGTGTGCACGTACGTGATCTTCCGGGGCAAGGGGGTTCAGCCCGGGAACGCGTAGACCGTGGTGGCGTGCGCGACCGGGTCGTCCGGGGCGTCCGGCGTGGTGAGGGTGATCTCGGCGAACGCGATCCGGCGGCCCAGCTTGGTCAGCCGCGCCGTGACCAGCAGATCGGTGTCACGCGCCGCACGCTGGAAGGTGATCGACTGCTGGACGGTGGTCATCGGAGCGAACCCGCCCAGCGCCGAGG
Source organism: Kitasatospora sp. NPDC048407 (assembly GCF_043200475.1). Taxonomy (NCBI): domain Bacteria; kingdom Bacillati; phylum Actinomycetota; class Actinomycetes; order Kitasatosporales; family Streptomycetaceae; genus Kitasatospora; species Kitasatospora sp. NPDC048407. Next base: position 420,233 of record NZ_JBICXW010000002.1, read on the forward strand.
ACACGGCGACGACCGTCGCCGTGTCGGCCGCCGCCATCATCGCCTGCCCCGACAGCCCGCCGCCGTCCCGGGCCAACTGGTCGGACCACGGCAGCCGCAGCACCGCGTGCCGCGTCCCCGTCTCCACCACGGAGAGCCCCAGGGCCCGCACCCACGGTGCGAATCGCTCGGCGAGGATCAGGTCGCCCTCGGCGGGCTCCAAGGGGTTCTTACCGGCTTCGGCAGCCTTCGGCGGGGTCGTCATGGCGTGATCGTAGGAGCTGCCGGTGACGCGGCGCCATACCCCGGACGCGGAGTGTCCACCGGTCGTGGGCAACCCCGCGGCGAGGCATGGTGGTGGGGTGGGAGTGCGGCGGAGTCTGGCGGAACTGCGGAGCGAGTGGCGCGCCGAACACCTGCTGGTGCTGCTGCCGATCAGCCTGATCGTGCTGATCTCCGTCATCGACATCTCGATCTCCCCGAACATCCACCTCGGCCCGCTGCTGGTGGTCGCCCCCGCCATCACCGCCTCGTTCGCCGGCACCCGGATGACCGCCCTGATCGGCGCGCTCGCACTGATCGCCCTGATCCTCATCGCCGCCTTGCACGGCGGCCTGTTCACCGCCAACCACCAGGCCCAGATCGGCGCGCTCGCCCTGGTCACCGTCGTCGTCGTCGCCTTCCGCCGGGCCCGCGAACGCCACGGACGCGAACTCACCCGGGTCCGTACCGTCTCCGACGCCGTCCAGCGCGTCCTGATGCGCCCGCTGCCCGAACAGGCCGGACCGCTGCGGATCGCCACCCGGTACCTCGCCGCCGACGACGAAGCGAACGTCGGCGGCGACCTGTACGCGGCCGTCCGCACCCCGCACGCCACCCGCCTGCTGATCGGCGACGTCCGCGGCAAGGGACTCGACGCCGTCGGCGACGCCGCCGCACTGCTCGGCGCCTTCCGCGAGCTCGCTCACCTGCACCAGGACCCGGCACAGCTGGCCGACGCGCTGGAGACCTCCTACCAGCGCCACCTCGCCGAGGTCGCCGACGCCGGCCACGACGTCCGGGAGAACTTCGCCACCGCGCTCGTGCTCGACCTGCCCGACGACCGCCCCGTGATCCGGCTCGCCGACTGCGGACACCCGCCGCCCCTGCTGCTCACCCCCGGCCACGCCCACCTGCTCCCGCTGCACCGGAGCGGCCCCCCGCTGGGCATGGGCGACCTCGCCCCCGCCGACCGCCGCACCGAGGAGTTCGCCTTCCCGCCCGGCAGCACCCTGCTGCTCTACACCGACGGCGTCACCGAGGCCCGCAACCACGAGGCCGTCTTCTACCCCCTGCCCGCCCGCGCCGCCCACCTCGCCCCGGAACCCATCACACCCACGGACTTCCTCGACCGCCTCCGCCGTGACCTGCTGGCCTACGTCGGGGGACGGCTGATGGACGACGCGGCGATGGTGGCGGTCGGGCGGGAGGGCTGACGGGGGCTACTCGTTCTGCCGGGTCTGCTCGAGCGCGCGGAGCAGGACTTCGGCGAGGTGCAACGGCCGGGCGGACGGCTCCAGTTGGGTGAGCTGGGTGCGGCAGCTGAGGCCGTCCGCGAGCAGCAGCGTGCCCGGCTCGGCGGCGCGGACGGCGGGCAGCAGGGCGCGTTCGGCGGCGGCCACCGACACCTCGTAGTGGCCGCGCTCGAAACCGAAAGCCCCGGCCAATCCGCAGCAGCCGGCGTCGAGTTGACGGTTTGTGAGACCGAGCATGGCGGTGAGGCGCTGGTCGGCGTCGGTGCCCAGGACGGCGTGCTGGTGGCAGTGCACCTGGGTCATCGCCGTGCCGCCCAGCCGCGGCAGGGCGACCTCGTTCTCGTCCAGGAATTCGGCCAAGGTGCGGACCCGGGAGGGGAGTTCGGGGCCATCGAGGAGTTTCGGCCAGTCGCCGCGCAGGGTGGCGGTGCAGGACGGCTCCAGGCCCACCACCGGGAGGCCGGGCGGCAGTTGGCGCTGGGAGTGGCGGATCACCCGGCGCGCCGCGCGGAGTTGGCCGCTGGCGATCAGCGTGAGCCCGCAGCACACCGGCCCGGCCGGCAGCTGCACCCGGAAGCCGAGCCGCTCCAGCACCTGCACGGCGGCCATCGCCGGTGCGGGGGCCAGGAGTTCGGACATCGAGTCGGGCCACAGCAGCACCGCAGGTGCGGCCGGGTCGGCCGGGTGGGCGGCGCGGTAGCTGCGGAACCAGGAGGAGAAACGGCGCTCCGGGAGGGCGGGGAGCGAGCGCCGGGGGTCGATGCCGCCGAGGCGCTTGAGCAGGGCGCCGCTGAACCGGCCGCGCAGGGCGGCGTTCGCGGCGCGCGGCGCGAGATGGGCCAGGCGGAGCCACAGCGGCAGCAGGCCGAACGAGTAGTGGGCGGCCGGACGGGGCCTGAACCGGTAGTGGTGGTACAGGAATTCGGACCGGTAGGTGGCCATGTCCACCTGCACCGGGCAGTCGCTCGCGCAGCCCTTGCAGCCCAGGCAGAGATCGAGCGCCTCCCGGACCTCCGGCGAGCGCCAGCCGTCGGTGACCAGTTCGCCGCGCAGCATCTCGCCGAGCAGCCGGGCCCGGCCCCGGGTGGAGTGCCGTTCCTCTCCCGTCACCATGTAACTCGGGCACATCACCCCGCTGTTGGTGTCCACGCACTTTCCGACGCCGACGCAGCGGTGGACGGCGTTCAGCAGACTGCCGGCGTCCTGCGGGTAGGCCAGGGTGAGTGGCAACTCCCTTCCGGGGAAGCGCAGATCGGCGTCCAGCGGGCGCGGGTCGACCAGCAGGCCGGGGTTGAGCAGGCCGTCCGGGTCCCAGATCTGCTTGAACCGGGCGAACAGGTCGATCACCTGCGGCGGGAACATCCGAGGCAGCAGCTCGGCCCGGGCCTGCCCGTCGCCGTGCTCGCCGGAGAGTGAACCACCGTGCGCCACCACCAGATCCGCCGCCTCGGTGAGGAACTCCCGCATCACCTGCGGCCGTTCACGCACCGGGAAGTCCAGGCGCAGGTGCACGCAGCCCTCGCCGAAATGCCCGTACGGCACCCCGCGCAGCCCGTGACGCTTCAGCAGGGCCCGCAACTGTCGCAGGTAGGAGCCGAGTTGCTCGACCGGGACGGCCGAATCCTCCCAGCCAGGCCACGCCGCCCCACCCGGTCGGCCGTCCGGCCCCGGAGGCAGCCGGGTGACGATGCCGGCGCCGGCCTCCCGGATCGACCACAGTGCACGCTGCTCGGCCGGGTCGGTGACCAGCGCGACCGTCGCGGTGCGCTCCCGCCGTACGGCGTCGGCGAGTTGACGCGCCCGGTCGGTGGCCTCGGCGGCCGTGGCGCCGCCCGTCTCCAGGAACAGCCAGCACGCACCGTCGGGCAGCCGGTCCAGCACCGGCGGGCGCGGCCCCGCCGCGAGCAGCGCGGCGACCAGGTCGGCGGCCATGCCCTCGCAGGTCAACGGTTCGAGCGGCAGCAGCGCGGGCACCGCGTCGGCGGCGGCCGTCTCGTCCCGGTAACCCGCCACCACCAGTGCGCGGTAAGGCGGTTCGGGCACCAGCCGGACGGTGGCGCCGAGCAGCAGGGCGCACGTCCCCTCGGTGCCGGTGACGGCCCGCACCAGGTCGAAGCCGCGCTCCGGGAGCAGCGCGTCCAGCGGATAGCCCGAACCGCGACGCGGCAGCACTGGCATGGCGCGGCGCAGCAGCGCCAGATTGTCGGCGGCCAGGGCCTGCAACTCCCGGTGCAGACGGCCGAGTCGGCCCGGCGCGGCGGCCAGGGCGGCCCGTGCGGCCGGTGGCAGCGGGCCGGTGACGGTCAGTTCGGTGCCGTCGGCGAGCAGCAGGTCCAGGCTGTGCAGGTTGTCGGAGGTGCGGCCCCAGGCCAGCGAGTGCGAGCCACAGGCGTCGTTGCCGATCATCCCGCCCAGCGTGCACCGGCTGTGGGTGGACGGATCCGGCCCGAACCGCAGCCCGAACGGCCTTGCTGCGCGCTGGAGTTCGTCCAGTACCGTGCCCGGTTCGACCCGCGCGGTGCGGGCCTCCGGATCGACCGCCAAAACCTTGCCGAGATGCCGCCGAAAGTCCAGCACCACCGCGCCGGGCCCGATCGCCTGCCCCCCGATACTCGTCCCCGACCCGCGCGCCACCACCGGCACCCCGAACTCCCGGCACACCGCGAGCGCCGCCCGCACATCGTCCGCATCGGCCGGCTTCACCACCCCACGCGGCACCTGCCGGTAGTTGGACGCGTCCTGCCCGTACACGGCCCGCTCCGCAGCGTCGAAGCGGACCTCACCACGGACGGCGGCAGCGAGAGCACGGGCGAGATCGGAGACCATCCGCCGATCATCCCAGCCGGGGGCGTCCGGCCCCGGTCGCGGGCCCGCGACCGGCGGGTCGGAGCTCGACGGGCAGTCGCGGTTCCGTGCTGTGTCCGGCCGACGGCTACCTTGGCGGGCATGGAAACCGAACATCCCCTGGTCCGTGACGTCTTCCCCGAACTCGTGGACGAACTCGCGGCGCTGCTGGAGCAGGACGGCGAACCCGAACTGGCCGCCGGCGCACGGGAACTGCGCCTGGTCGCACTGTGCGAGTGCGAGGACACCTCCTGCCAGAGCTTCCGCACCGCCCTGCACCCGGCCGGACAGCCGTACGGCCCGGGCCACCGCTGCCTCGAACTGCCCGCCGAGGAGGGCATGGCCGTCCTGGACGTGGTGGACGACCGGATCATGTACGTCGAGCTGATCGACCACCCCCCGCTGCGGGACGCGCGTACGCACCACGCCACGCGAGCATGAAGATCGGATCATCACGAGTCGCGAACCGGACCCGGCCGCCCTCTCGCTTGAGCCGGTGAACGGTCAACTACCGGTGGTTTGCGCCGATTCGGAGACCGGGCTTGCCTGCTTGGGGATGGTGGCCACGACCGGTTCGGTGGGCTGCGGCCCGGATGCGGCGGGTGTGGTCGGTGGAGTCGAGGCCGTAGGCGAAGTCGGGGCGGTGGGCTGGATCTTGTCGTCGCGTTCGTCGTCGCCGGCGCCGTCGCGGGTGGTGAGGACGGTGTCGAAGATCTCGCGGAGCTTGTCGGTGGCCTGCTTGGAGAACAGGCCGCACAGGCCGGCGATGCCGGCGAAGCCGTACGGGTTGGTGGCGGTGCCGTCGGTGCCGTTGGCGAACAGGCCGCCGCGCAGCAGGAAGTAGACCAGCAGGGCGAGTGCGCCGCCGATCGCGGTGCGCAGCAGGTACCAGGGCAGCCAGCTGGGCAGGAGTTGGCGGTTGCCCGCGTAGGTGGCGAAGGACGTCGCGGCGTGCACGAAGCTGCCGAGCCCGCTGGCGGCCAGGACGGCGATCAGCATCGCGGTGTTGGACGTCAGGTGCCAGGGGCCGAGGCCGAGCACCGCCCAGGTCGCGGGGACCTCGGACGGGGCGCGTTCGGCGGTCAGGGTGGTGAGCGGCGTCCAGACGCTGATCAGGGCGGCCACGCAGACGAATGCCTCGGCCAGCAGCAGTACGCCGAGCAGCAGCACGGCCCAGCCGGCCATCTGCTGCTGGGGCGGGAGTTGGCCGACCGGCCCCGGAGTGGGGCCGCCGTCGGCGGCGGAGAACGGGTCCGCGGTGGGATCGGCCGACGGGGAGACAGGGGAGGTCATCGAGAGTTCGCCTTCCGGTCCGGTGATGCACGGAGGTGCACGGGGTGCACGGGGTGCACGGAGGTGGCGCGGCAGAGGTTGGCGCGGGGAGGGACTCTACCGTCCGCCCGGGGCCGACGGTTCGTCAGGACCGCTTGGTCCAGGCCAACCGCGTGCTCGTCAGGAGGTTGCCCGACGGATCGTCAGGGCACGCGGCCCGGGCGGAAGATTTCCGAAATCCCTGCCGCGAGCCGACGTACGCCGTCCCCACTCCCGGCGCGTGTTCGCGCGAGGGCGCGCTCAGCGGCGCACGCCCCTGGGGCCTGCGGGGGCGCGCTCAGCGGCGCACGTGCCTCGGGCCTGCGAGGGCGCGCTCAGCGACGCACGCCCGCCAGGCGGGAGAACTTGGCGACCTCGAAGGTGGCGTACGAATTCGACGCCAGCAGCGAGAACTTGATGCCCTCGCGGCCGTCCGGGCGCTTGTAGCCGTCCGGGAGGAAGCGCTTGTAGTGCTCGGCGGCGCGCTGGAAGAACTGCGGGCGCTCGGTGCGGGTCAGGGCCCCCGGCAGGTCGAAGACGAACAGGTAGTGGCGGATCATCCGGGTGAACAGGTGGGTGCGCACCTCGGGGTTGACCGGCGGGGCCTCCTCGGGCTGCGCGTCCAGCAGCTCGAAGGTGCCCTCGTAGCGGTCGAACAGGTCGAAGTGGCTTGCTCCTTCGCCGCCCGCCGGGTGCAGGGTGTGGCGGCGGCGGATGGTGACGCACTCGCGGTTGAGCACCGCGATCCGGGAGGCGGCCAGCAGCGTGCGGTGCACCGCCGGGACCTCCTCGTAGAACCCGTCGGGGAAGGTCGGGGCGGTGGCGGTGCGCACCAGCCGGTCCCAGATCAGCGGTGGGGCGCCGAAGAATTCGGGGTGCTCGGCGGGGGTGAACACGTCGGGGCCGGCGGCGTCCAGCAGTTCGGCCGCGTTGCCCGGCCACACCTTGCCCCGGTACTCGCGGTTGTGGCCGAACAGCAGCAGATCGACCTCACCGGTCTCGGTGAGCCGGGCGTCCATCGCCTCGAACGCGTCCGCCGGCAGCAGGTGGTCGGCGTCCAGGAACAGCAGGTAGTCGCCGCGCGCGTGTGCCGCGCCCGCCATCCGGGCCCGTCCGATGCCGGGCTCCGTGTCCAGCCGCAGCACCCGAACCCGGGCGTCGCGCAGCTCGTACGCCTCCAGCAGCCGCTCCTCCGGGCAGTGCGGGGAGGGCGTCTGGACCACGATGATCTCGAACTCGCGGAAGGACTGTGCGAGCAGGGAGTCGAGGCACTCCTTCAGTTGTTCCTGCTCGTCGTAAGCGGGGAGCACGACGGTGATCAGTGGTGGGGCCATGGGCGGGAGGCTAGGGGCGGGGACAGCCTCAGGCAAAGGTCGGAAGCCGCTCTAAAGCGGCTATTCCGGACAGCAGTCATGGGAAGTTCGCTGAATCTTCACCAAACGAACACGAGCGTGCGATGAAATGTCCGGATAGAGGGCGGAACGCCGTGACTTGCTGACGTATCGTCAGATGTACGCATGGTGGTGGAGCTGCGCACACACCGTGCCGAATGTCCCTCCGGGGCAAGGACCAACGGCCCTCAGTACCAGTTGTGAGCCTGCCAGAACGCCCACGCCGCACACGGGCTGCCATAGGTCTGGTTCATGTACTGCAGGCCCCACTTGATCTGGGTCGCCGGGTTGTCCCGCCAGTCCGCGCCCGCCGACGCCATCTTCGAACCCGGCAGCGCCTGCATCAGCCCGTACGCACCCGAGGACGGGTTGGTCGCGTGCACGTTCCAGCCGCTCTCGCGCTCCACGATGTTGTTGAAGCACTGCAACTGCCCCGCCGGCACGAGTTGCGCCGCGATCTGCTGCGGCGTCCCGCTCAGCGCCTTGGCGACGGCCGACGCGGACACCGGCGCGGACGCGGACGCGGACGCCGATGCCGACGCCGACGGGGTGGCGGACGGCTTGCTGCTCGCCAGCGCCTGGCGCTGCTGTGACCGGGACGCCGCCTCGGCGTCCGCCCTGGCCTTCGCCTCGGCGCTCGCACTGGCACTCGCACTGGCCTCCGCTTCCGCCTTGGCCTTCGCGTCCGCCTCGGCCTGCGCGGACGCACTGGCGCTCGCGCTCGCCTCCGCCTCGGCCCGCGCCTGCGTGGACGCGGCGTCCGGCGAGGGGAGGGCGTCCGTCGCGAGCTGCTCGACGCTCGCCGGCCGGGCCGCCGCGTCGGCCGGGGCCGAGTGCTGCGGCAGGGCGATCGCCAGGGCGGCGGCACCCGCGACCGCGATGGTCGCCACACCCGCCACCATCGAGTGGCGGTTGCGACGGAGCGTCCGCGAAAGGCGGGACGGGCGGCGGTGCGGGCGGCGGTGCGGCATGGCGATCTCTTCTTGTACGGGCCGGACGGCCGGTGGGACACGGCGGCCCGCCGACCGGCACGCACGGCACCGGCCCCGCACCGTGGAACACGGCGCGGCGCGGCAATCGGACGAACGTGGCAGCGGGATGGTGGCCGGAGCGGCCGGGCTGCCCGGCGGACGGGGGACATTCTTGGCAGATCACGCAGAGTGGCTCAAAAGCCCCGGCAACTATGCCTCGTAGTAGCGGATCGGTCGGAGGGGAGGTGGTCGGGCGGGCTTCGGCGGCTCCGGGTCGGGCTTGGTCCGCACCATCGGCCGGTGGCCACCGGAATGCCTCTGACCTGCGAAATTGCGGTAAGCTTCGGCGGGTGGACGGGAAGGCGATGTGGCCGTCCGCGAGGCTGGTTCGCGCACCGACTATTGAGAGTCGTAGAAGCCCGCCACGATGTGGGAGGGCTCACAGGAACCGAACGCGCACCGGCACGCCCCGCACCCGGACGAACACGCCCGGTCGAACGGAACGGCACCCCGGTCACAGCCCGCGATCACCGAGCCCCGATACTTGCCCGCATGGTGATCGCGGTGGTGGGGCTGGTGGCAGTGCTCGGCCTGTTCGGGGCGGCGCACTGGTACGTGTGGCGACGACTGGTTCGCGACGTCTCCCGCCCCGGCAGCCGCTACCGGCGCGCAGGCACCGTGCTCGCCGTCCTGCTGCCCGTGCTCTCCCTGCTGGCCCTGGTCGGCGGCCGGGCCTTCCCGCTTGCCGTGGAACGCTGGTTCGCCTGGCCCGGCTACCTCTGGATGGCCGTTCTCCTCTACCTCCTGCTCGCCCTGGGGGCCGGCGAACTGCTGCGCCCCCTGCTGCTCCGGCTTCCGCGTCGCCGCGAGAGTGAGCCGGCGGTGGCTGTCGAGCCCGTGGCGGTCTCTGCCGCGGCGGTGACGGTTTCTGCGGAGGCGGCGGGGCCCGCAGGGCCTGCTGCTGGGCCGGCGGAGCCCGAAGAGTCCGCGGCGGGGCCTGCTGGGGCGGGGAAGGCGGTGGAGCCCTCGCGGCGGCTGTTCGTGTCCCGGGTGGTGGCCGGGGCGGCCGCCGGAGTCGCCGTCGGCGTGGTGGGCAACGGCGCGTACGGGGTGCTGCGCGGGCCGCAGGTGAAGCGCGTGACGGTGCCGCTGGCGAAACTGCCGCGCGCCGCGCACGGCTACCGGATCGCCGTGGTCAGCGACATCCACCTCGGCCCGATCCTCGGCCGCGCACACACCCGGCGGATCGTCGACACCATCAACGCCACCCAGCCCGACCTGATCACCGTGGTCGGCGACCTGGTCGACGGCACCGTCCCCGAACTCGGCCCCGCCGCCCGCCCGTTGGCCGACCTGCGGGCCAAGGGCGGCGCGTACTTCGTCACCGGCAACCACGAGTACTTCTCGGGCGCCGCGCCCTGGGTCGACTTCGTCCGCGAACTCGGCGTCCACCCGCTGGAGAACGCCCGCGTCGAGCTGCCCTGGTTCGACCTCGCCGGGGTCAACGACATCGCCGGCACCTCACAGGGCCAAGGCCCGGACTACGCACGGGCGTTGGGCGACCGCGACCGCGGCCGGGCGGCCGTCCTGATGGCCCACCAGCCGGTGACCGTCCACGACAGCGTCCGCCACGGCGTCGACCTCCAGCTCTCCGGCCACACCCACGGCGGCCAGCTCTGGCCCGGCAACTACCTTGCCGAACTGGCCAATCCGACCGTGGCCGGCCTGGAACGGTACGGCGACACCCAGCTCTACGTCACCCGCGGCGCGGGCGCCTGGGGCCCGCCGGTCCGGGTCGGCGCACCGTCCGACATCACGGTGGTCACACTCGCCTCGCTCCAGGCCTGAGGCCGCTCCAACTGACCCGACCCCGCCGGGACATGGCGCGAGGCGGCCGGGTGTAGGCAGCCCGACGCCGCACCCGGCCGCCGACGCAGGCTACCTGGCCTCGAAGTCGGGCCAGGCCACCGCCGTTTCGACATCGACGCCGTAGTCCACACCGGGGACGTCCCAGCCGTACAGCGCGCGGAACTGGCCGTAGAACCACGCCGCGCCGCCCGGCTCCCCGGCCAGCGCGGCGGCCGGATCGGCCCACAGCTCGCGCACCCGCTCCTGCACCTTCTCGTCCAACTCCCAGCCGTCCAGCCGGATCCGGCCCCGCTCGTCCAGCACCAGCGGCTTCTCGCCGGTCAGCTGCGACCACAGGTCGACGGCCTGGTCGGCGGTGCTGCGCCAACCGTCCGCACCGAGAACGTTGCGCAGCAGCGAGGTGTACAGGGCGATGGACGGAATCGCCGTGGACGCCTGCGTGACGGCGGCACCGGCGACCACGGTGAACGCCCGGCCCGCGCCATCGGCGAGAACACCGTCGGCCAGGGTGCGCGCGGTCGCCTCCAGGTGCTCCTTGGCGGCGCCGATGGTGCCCCGCCGATAGACGGGGGCAGTGATGTCGGAGCCGACGTAGGACAGCGCCACCGTGGTGAACCCGCTGCCGAGCAGCCGACGTTCGGCCAGCGCCTCGACCCACAGCCGCCAGTCCTCGCCGCCCATCACCTGCACCGTGGCACGCTGCTCCTCCTCACTCGCCGCGGTGAGCTGCACGCTGCCGACCGTCGCCACCTCGTCCGGGAACACCAGGGACGCGGCCTCGTACGCTTCGCCGATCGGCTTGATGACGGAGTGGTGCACCTCGCCCGTCACCGGATCGGTGCGACGCGGTGCGGCAAGGCTGTAGACCAGATGGTCGACCGGGCCGAACCGCTCCGCGATCAGATCGAGCGCCCGCTCCTTGGCGGCCGCGGAGAACGCGTCGGCGTTGACGAAGACGAAATCCGCGTCGGCGCCCAACTCCGCGGTGGCCGCCGTGCGGTACCAACCGGCCGTCGCCGTACGGCGCTCGGTCGGCGCGCCCTCGAAGGCGACGCCGACACCGCGGATGCCGTGACGCCGCAGGCCCGCCAGCAGAATCGACATGCCGTACCCGGCGCTCGAGCCGAGCAGCAGCACCACCGGGGCGCGGCCCTCGGGAGTGCGCGCCGGGATCGACTCCCAGGTGCGCTTCACGACCTCGGCGCAACCCGCCGGGTGGGAGTTGACGATCAGATAGCCGCGCTGCTTCGGGGTGATCTGCTGGAGGGTCACTCGGGGGTCCGTTCCGGTGGGGTGGCCGATCTCCTGGTCCGGGACGGCCACGGTCAGCTGCTGCGCCAGGTGCACGACGGGCCCGTGCAGCGCGAGACTGCCGAGGTCGTACGCCTCCGTTTCCGGGGAGCGTATCGGGGCCGCTGCCCGCCGCCCGTGCGAGCGTGCCACGGAGGATCGGTGCGGCGCTTGTGGGTGCCGCTATTGCGAGGACGCGCCTTCGTGAGCTATCGGACGGATACCGGGGTCGGGTGGCGCCAGAGGTCCGCCCCGACCGCCGCTGCTCACGGGTGCATGCGCGCGCCCTTGAGCACCTTGTCCACGGCGTTGCGCGGCCCGTGCAGCGCCAGCCCCACCAGATCGAGCGCCCCCGTCGGCACCGCTCGCACCGCCGCCCGGTTGTCCCGGTCGTTGCCGGTGCCGAACAGCTCCGCCGTGAACACCGCCACCGGCAACGAGCGTCGACGGCCACCCCCGACCACCGTGGCCACCACCCTCGGCTTCCACGACCAGCTCCACCTCACCCGCCACTTCCGCCGCATCCTCGGGACCACTCCTGGTCGGTATGTGCGTCGGGGGTGGTAGGGGGGAGGTGGTTGCGCTGCGCGCGGCTGTGTGGGGGGAGTTGGGTGGGTGCCACCGCGGGCTGGTTCGTGGGGCGCTCGGCCGGCCGTCAGTGGGCGTGGCGGGCGACCAGGGATCGCATGGAGGTCAGGAAGCCTTCCACGGCGGCGAGTTCGGCGGGGGAGAGGCCGTCGACCAGGGCGACGGTGTCGGCGATCAACGGGCCGAAGAAGGTCTCGCCGAGGGTGACGGCCTGCTCGGTGACTTCGAGGAGGACGCGGCGGCGGTCGTGGGGGTCACGGGTGCGGCGGAGGTGGCCGTGGCGTTCGAGGCGGTCGAGGACGGCGGTGGTGCCGGCCGAGTTGAGGCGGAGTTCGCGGCCGAGCAGGCCGGGCGTCGCGGGGGTGCCGGCGCGGGCGGCGTCGAGGAGGGCGATCAGGGCGCGCAGGTCGGTGGGGTGGAGGTTGTTGCGCTGGGCGAAGGCGGCGGCTAGCAGGTCCAGTTCGACGGTGAGGGCGCGGAGTTGATGCACCGTCCGGAGTCCGTGCTGGTCGGTCATGGGGTGCGGCCTTTCGGCGGGGGTGGGTTCCTGGGTGGAGATGCGGGTGCATAGTATCTCGCCGAGCGAGACACTTGCTCAGCGAGACAACTCTGCCCGTGGAGGCTGCCGCCATGGCGTTCGACCGTTCCGCCTTCCTGTCCGCGTACGACACCCTGCTGGGCCGCTGGCCCGTCCCGGTCGAGACGATCGACGTCGAGACGCCGTACGGCATCACCCGGGTCAACGCCGCCGGACCGGCCGGCGGTCCGCCGCTGGTGCTGCTCCACGGGGGTGGTGCCACGGCGGCGAGCTGGTGGGCCAACGTCGGCGAACTCGCCCGCACGGCAATGGTGTTCGCGGTGGACCGGATCGGCGACGCGGGCCGCTCCGCGAGCAGCGGGCGGCAGCCGGTGCGCCGCGTCGAGGACCTGCACGGCTGGCTGGACGCGGTGCTGGACGGGCTCGGGCTGGACCACGTCGACCTGTGCGGGCACTCCTACGGCGGGTGGATCGCGCTGAGCCACGCGCTGCGCCGTCCCGAACGGGTCGACCGCCTCGCGCTGCTCGACCCCACCGGCTACTCGCTCCGCTATCTCCTGCACGCGGCGCCCATGCTGGCCCGGCCCGGCGAAGCCCGCGCCCGGACGTTTCTGGCCTGGGAGACCGGCGGCGTCCCGCTCGACCCGGACTGGGCCCGCCTCTACGGCCTCGCCGCGACCTTCCCCGCCGCCCGCCCCGTCACCGGCCGCCGCCCCACCCCGGAAACGCTCAGGACCCTCCGCGCCCGCTGCCTGCTGCTGGTCGCCGCGAACAGCCGCTGCCACGACCCGCGCACCCTCACCGCCCGGGCCGGACGGCTGCTCCCGCAGGCCGAGATCCGCACCCTCGACGGTGTCTCCCACCACGCCCTGCCGTACACCCGGGCGGAGCGGGTGAACGCCGAGCTGACGCGTTTTCTGCGGCGGTGAGGGTCACCAGCCGGTGCGCAGGCGGTAGGACGGGGTGAGGTCGCGGACCTCGGCGGAGCGGACCACCTCGCGGCCGAGGACGGGCCGCAGGTGCTTGTCGAGCAGGCGCAGCACCTCCTCGGACAGCCGCGCCTTCAGCCCCTCCGGCCGTCCCGGCAGCAGTCCGATGGCGATGTGCACGAAGGCGGTCAACTGGCCGTCCGCGTCGCCCACCCAGGTCTCGGCGGCCTGACGGAAGAAGGTCTTGCACACGCCCCGGGAGGACACCCGGTCGCGGACCAGGGGGTGCAGCTCGCGGACGAATCCGGGGCGGTCGAAGGAGTCGGCCAGCTGTGGTGAGTAGTCGACGGTGATGTGGGGCATTGGCGGACCTTCTTCGCGCAGATGCTGATGCTTGGCTTCTACATCTGCCATCTAAGCCCCGCCCCGCTCGGGTCCCGCGTCCGGGTCCCACATGCTGGACAGGCGGCGTCGAAAAAGATCAGTCGGCGGCGGGAGGCGTGTCGCGGACGCCGAGGCGCAGGTGTTCCACGTGGTAGAGCGCCTGGTCGAGCAGTTCGGCGACGTGGTTGTCGTACAGCGCGTAGACGATCGAGCGGCCGTGGCGCTCGCCGGTGACCAGCCCGAGGTTGCGCAGCAGTCGCAGTTGGTGCGAGCAGGCGGAGGCCTCCAGGCCGACCGCTTCGGCGAGGTCGCCCACCGAGCAGGGGCCTTCCTGGAGGCGGGCCAGGATGTGCAGGCGGGAGGGGGTGGCCAGGGCCTGGAGGGTGGCCGCGACATCGGCCGTTCCGACGGCGTCCAGGCGTTCGCGGGTGGTGGCGCTGCTGGCGGTGTCGATTCCGTGGCCCATGACGTCATCATACCGGTGACACCTGAAGACCTGTTCAGGTGTTCCGGTATGGTGGAGGAGTCCTCCCCGCCCCGCGAAGGGTTGCCCCGCCATGTCTTCCGTCCTGGACCGGCGGCCCGCGCCGCCCACCGCCGAACCCCGCCCGGCCCCGCCGAAACGGCGCACCCGCGTCCTCGCGCTGCCCGAGGCCCGGTGGGCGCTCGCCGCACTGCTGCTGTTCCTGGTCGCTCTCCCGCTGGACCTGGCCGGCGCCCCCGCCTGGACGTGGGGCCCGCTGTACGCCCTCGCGTACGCCACCGGCGGCTGGGAGCCCGGCTGGGCAGGGCTTCAGGCGCTGAAGGAGAAGACACTCGACGTCGACCTGCTGATGATCGTCGCGGCGCTCGGCGCGGCAGCGGTCGGACAGGTGCTGGACGGCGCGCTGCTGATCGTCATCTTCGCCACCTCCGGCGCGCTCGAGGCGATCGCCACCGCCCGCACCGCCGACTCGGTGCGCGGCCTGCTCGACCTGGCCCCCGCCACCGCCACCCGCCTCACCGGCGCCGGCGAGGAGACCGTCCGGGTCGAGCAACTGGCCGTCGGCGACACCGTGTTGATCCGGCCCGGCGAACGGATCGGCGCGGACGGCCGGGTCCTGGACGGCACCAGCGAGGTCGACCAGGCCACCATCACCGGCGAGCCACTGCCGGTCGCCAAGCGCAGCGGCGACGAGGTGTTCGCCGGCACCCTGAACGGCACCGGCGCAGTGCGGGTACGCGTCGAACGCGACGCCGCCGACACCGTGATCGCCCGGATCGTCGCCATGGTCGAGGAAGCCTCCGAGACCAAGGCCCCCACCCAACTGTTCATCGAGAAGGTCGAACAGCGGTACTCGCTCGGCATGGTGGCCGCCACCCTGGCCGTGTTCGCCGTCCCGCTCGCCCTCGGCTCCGCGTTCACCGACGCACTGCTGCGCGCCATGACCTTCATGATCGTCGCCTCGCCGTGCGCGGTGGTCCTCGCCACCATGCCGCCCCTGCTGTCCGCGATCGCCAACTCCGGTCGCCACGGCGTCCTGGTCAAGTCCGCCGTCGTGATGGAACGCCTCGGCCAGATCGACACCGTCGCCCTCGACAAGACCGGCACCCTCACCGAAGGCACCCCCCGCGTCACCGACATCCGCCCGCAGGCCGACTCCGGCCTGACCGAGAACCAACTGCTCGCCCTCGCCGCCGCCGCCGAACACCCCAGCGAACACCCGCTCGCCCGCGCCGTCGTCGACGCCGCCCGCAGCCGCCGGCTCACCCCGGCCACCGCCGCGGACTTCAGCTCCACGCCCGGCGTCGGCGTCACCGCCACCGTCGACGGACACACCGTCACCGTCCACGCCCCCGACCACGACTGCCCGGCCACCGGCGCAGCCGTCGCCGAACTCGAGGACGCCGGGCGCACCGCCGTCGTGGTCGCCACCGACGGCACCCCCGTCGGCGTCCTCGGCATCGCCGACCGGCTGCGCCCCGACGCCGCCGCCACCGTCCGCGCCCTGACGGCGCTGACCGGCACCACCCCCGCGCTGCTCACCGGCGACAACCCGCGCGCCGCCCGGCAGTTGGCCGCGGAGGCCGGCCTCGGCGAAGTCCGGGCCCGCCTGCTGCCGCAGGACAAGGCCGCCGCCGTCAAGGAGTGGGAGACGGCCGGGCGGAAGGTGCTCGTGGTCGGCGACGGCGTGAACGACGCGCCCGCGCTGGCCGCCGCGCACACCGGCATCGCGATGGGCCGGGCCGGATCCGACCTCGCCCTGGAGACCGCCGACGCGGTGATCGTCCGCGACGAACTCGCCACCGTCCCGGCCGTGGTGGCGCTCTCCCGCCGGGCCCGCGCGCTGGTGGTGCAGAACCTCGCCATCGCGGCGACGTTCATCACCGTCCTGGTGGTGTGGGACCTGGTCGCCACCCTCCCGCTGCCGCTCGGCGTCCTCGGCCACGAAGGCTCCACCGTCCTGGTCGGCCTCAACGGCCTGCGCCTGCTGCGCGAATCCGCCTGGACCGAGGCCCGACGGGCGGGGAGCACCGCATGAGCCGCCGCACCGAGACCGAGTCCCGCTGCACCGTCACGGTCTGCCGCGGCTGCTGCTGCGGCACCACCGCGAAAGTCCCCCGCCTGGACCACGAGGCCCAGCTCGTCGACCTGCGCACCTCGCTGGCCGGCATCGCCATGATCCGGCGCACCGACTGCCTCGACGCCTGCGAGCGGGCCAACGTCATCGTCGTCCAGCCCTCCGCCGAGGGCCGCCGGGCGGGCGGACGCCCGGTCTGGCTCGGCCAGGTCAACGACCGCGACGCCGCCGCCGACATCACCGCCTGGGTCGCCGCCGGAGGCCCCGGCCTGGCCGAACCGCCGGACATCCTCGACCTGTACGCCTTCCAGCCCTCCCGCCGAGTGCGCGCCGAACTGGAAGGCAAGTAGTCCTACGGCCGCGACAAGGGCCAGTCAAAGGCGCAGCACATCAGCGCGCGAAATCCGGGTGCTGCCATTGGCCCGGTCGGAGCGGGGAGTGTAGGAATGGGCGTATGACCCGGTTTCGGGCAGCACCCGGCGGACAGCGCGCGGCGGGCCGGACCTCCGCGCGCCGGACGTCCACGAGCCCCCGCTCCGGCCCGCCGGCCCCGGTGACCATCGCGCAGACCGGACGGCACGGATGACCGACGACACGCCCCGGCACGCGGACCCCGGACCGGCCGTCGTCCGCGAAGGCCTGCTGCTGATCGACGCCGACCGGCGCCTGCTGTACGCCAACGACGAGGCCCGCCGGCTGCTCGACCTGCCCACCGACTGCGAGAGCCGCCCCCTGCGCACCCTCGGCCTGCAGGACGAACTGATCGCCCTGCTGGACGGCGGAGCCGACCTCACCGACACGCCGATCACCGCGCACGGCCGCACCCTCGCCCTCGACCTGCGCCACACCGATCGGGCCGGCGGCCCGGCCTGCCTGCTCGCCACCCTGCGCGACACCACCGTCGCCGACCCCGACACCGCCCGCCGCCGCCTCGAACTGCTCTACCGGGCCGGCGGCTCCATCGGCACCACACTCGACATCACCCGCACCTGCCAGGAACTCGCCGCCGCACTCGTCCCCGCCTTCGCCGACTACGCCTGCGTCGACCTCTGCGAAGGCGTCCTCGACGGCGGCGAACCCCGCCCCGGCCGGCGCGGGGCGATGCACCGGGTCGCACTCACCGGAATCACCGCCCGGCCCCCGCTGCTCCCCCCGGGCTCGTCCGTGCCCGTCGTCCCCGACACCCCGCGCGCCCGCGCCGTCGCCACCGCCCGCTCGGTGGTCGAACCCGACCTGTCCGCGGCGCTCGACGTCTGGGACGAAGTCCGCCCCGGCGCCGTCGACGCCATGCGCGACGAGCAGGTGCACACCCTGATCGCGGCGCCGCTCAACGTCGGCGACACCATGCTCGGCGTCGCCACCTTCTGGCGCGCCCGCCCCCGCCCCGCCTTCGACGAGGAGGACGGCACCCTCGCCGAGGAGCTCACCGCCCGCGCCGCCGTCCTGGTCGACAACGCCCGCCGCTACACCCGCGAACACACCATGGCCGTCGCACTCCAGCACAGCCTGCTCCCCGCCGAACTGCCCGAACAGCAGGCCCTGGAAGTCGCCTCCCGCTACCTGCCCGCACAGGCCGGCGTCGGCGGCGACTGGTTCGACGTGATCCCGCTGTCCGGAGCCCGGGTCGCCCTGGTGGTCGGCGACGTGGTCGGCCACGGCGTGCACGCCGCCGCCACCATGGGACGGCTGCGCACCGCCGTGCACACCTTCTCCTCGCTCGACCTGGCCCCCGAGGAACTGCTCGGCCACCTCGACGCCCTGGTCAACCGCCTCGACCAGGAGAACCCCCGCCCCGACGGCGGCGAACGCCCGATCACCGGCGCGACCTGCCTGTACGCCGTCTACGACCCCGTCACCCGACGCTGCACCTTCGCCCGCGCCGGACACCTGCCGCCCGCGGTGGTGCTCCCCGACGGGCACGTGGACATCCCCGACCTGCCCGGCGGGCCCCCGCTCGGCATCGGCGGACTGCCCTACGAGACCGCCGAGTTGGAACTCCCCGAAGGCAGCCGGCTGGTGCTGTACACCGACGGCCTGGTGGAATCCCGCGCGCACGACCTCGACCACGGCATGAAACTGCTCCGTGCCGCGCTCGCCCACCCCGGCCGCGGCCCCCGGGAGACCTGCGACGACCTGCTCGACGCGCTGCTGCCCGCCAACCCGGCCGACGACATCGCCCTGCTGGTGGCCCGCACCCGGGCGCTCCCCGCCGACCACGTCGCCGACTGGGACGTCCCCGCCGACCCGGCCGCCGTCGCCCGGGTACGGGCCGCCGTCACCCGACGGCTCGACGACTGGGGCCTGACCGAGCAGGCGTTCGCCGCCGAACTCGTGCTCAGCGAACTGATCACCAACGCGATCCGGCACGCCAGCGGGCCGATCCGGGTCCGGCTGCTGCGCGACCGCGCCCTGATCTGCGAGGTCTGGGACGGCTCCGCGACCTCCCCGCACCTGCGGCACGCCACCGACACCGACGAGGGCGGGCGCGGCCTGTTCCTGGTCGCCCAGCTCGCCGAGCGCTGGGGCACCCGCTACCCCGCCAGCGGCAAGGTCATCTGGGCCGAACTGCCGATCGGCACGCCGCCCGGCGGGGCACCGGACGGTACGTTCGGCGGGGTGGAGCCGTCGTTCACTCCTCGCACAGCTGCTTGAACAGCTCCAGATCTGTCCGCACCGCCTCCTCCACCGCCTTGCTCTGCGCGAACCCGCGCGGACCACCGACGGCGTCCTTCAGCTCCTCCGGGTCGTACTCAAGGCGCACCTGCACCTGGGTGTGCGCGGCGTCCAGCGGGCGCAGCGCGAAGGTGCCGCGCAGCGGCGGGCCGTCCACGGTCTCCCAGCTCATCACCCGGCCCCGGCCGTGGTCGGTCAGCTCCGCGTCCACATGGTGCCGCTCGCCGCCGATCTCCACCTCCAGATCCGCGTGCCGCCGCCCCCGCGCGCTGGCGTGCACCACTCCGCCGACGAACTCCGGATACTCCGCCACCCGGTGCAACTGCGACCACGCCGTCCCCACCGGGGCGGTCACCTCGATCTGCTCCTCCAACGTCCGCATCGCGCGCACCTCCGCATCCTCGACGCTCCCCTCCAGACTGACAGGGGACAGGGACGCCTGCCGAGCGCGGACAGCACACCGCCCCCGGCGGGCGGGAACCCGTCGGGGGCGGTGCGCTCTCGTCAGTCCTGCGGGAAGGTGCCCTCGAACGCGGCGGCCAGGCGCAGGTACGGCACCGCTTCGGCGTGGCGGCCCTGGCGCTCCAGGACGCGGCCGAGGACGAGGTGCGCGTAGTGCTCCACCGGGTCCAGCTCGATCACCTTGCGCAGCTGCTCCTCCGCGCGGCGCAGCTGGGCCGAGTGGTAGTACGACCGGGCCAGCAGCAGGCGCGGGCCGACCTGCTCCGGGGCCTCCTCGACCAGCTCGGCGAGGATCCGCGCGGCGTCCGCGTACGCCTTGGAGTCGAAGAACAGCTGGGCGCGCACCCAGCGCTCGGCGACCGTCCCCTCGTGGAGCGCCGCCTGCCCGGTGGACAGGCCCGTGGTCTGCTGGCGGAAGTCGGTGGTCATTGCCGTGCTCCTTGCCGTTCCGGTTCCTCTGCCGGGCCTCCGTGGCCCGACGGGTGGTTGAACGTTCACCTATCGGCCCCTATTCCAGGAGCGACTCAGGCGTTTTCCGCCAGGTCCAGCAGCCCCAGCATGAACGACACCGGCAGCGCCGGATTCGCCGCAGCCGCGGCCGGGTGCGCATCCGCCTCCAGCAGCGCCAGCAGCGCGTCCAGCGGCAGCCGCGGATCGCCCGCCGCCGCCCGCGCCACCGTCAGGTCCGGATCCTCCGCCAGCCGCGCCAGCACCTCCGGCGCCAGCTCCGGATCGCGCAGCGCCGCCAGCCGCAGCGCCGGCTCCGGCCGCTCCGCCCACCGCGCGAGCCCCGGCGCCGCGAACCGCTCCAGGGCCGGCAGCGAGGACGGGCCCAGCAGCTCCGCGTACACCGACCGCAGCAACTCGCCCGGCGCGTCCGCGCAGTGCTCCGCCAGCGCGAGCCGCACCGCCGGCTCCGGGTCCTGTGCCAGCAGCGCGACCACCTCGCCCGGAAGACGCTCCAGCGCCGCCACCGCGCGCCGCACCAGCGGATGCCCCGAGCGGGCCAGCCGCAGCAACTCCGCCGGATCGTCGGCCCTTTCGGCCACCCAGGGCAGCTCGGGCGGCGCCGCGTCCGGCACCTGGTAGTCCACCGCGGAGCGCTGCTGCTCCGTCAGGTCCGAACGCAGCGACACCGTGAGGCGCACCGCCGTGTCCGGGTCGGCCGCCAGGGTCAGCGCCAGGTCCGTCGGCAGCTGCGGATTGCCCGCCGCCGCCCGGCGGATCCGCGGGTTGTCGTCCAGCACCAGCCACTCGCCGAGCGCGCGTTCCAGGGCGGCCCCCGCCGCCGTCCGCTCCCGGCGCACCGGGTCGCTCTCCGCGATGTACCCCGCCAGCGTCACCGGCAGCGGCCGGTCCACCCGCAGCGCGCGCTGCACCGCCGCCCGCACCGCCGGATCGCGGTCCGCGCGCAGCGCCGTCCGTACCCGGGCCGGCAGTTGGGCCCAGCTGTCCGCCGCCACCGCCGCGGCCCGCACCAGTGACGAACCGTCCTGCGCGAGGCGCACCAGCAGCTCCTCCGGCAGGCCCGCGCAGCCCGGCACCCGGCGGCGGGTGTCCGGATCGCGGTCGGCCGCCAGCGCCACCAGCGTCCGCTCCGGCAGTGGCACCGAGTGCGCCGCCGACGTCGCGGCCCGGCGCACCCGGCGCTCGCCGTCCCCGGCCAGCGCCGCCAGCACCACCGGCGACAGCCCCGGACGCTCCGCCAGCGCCGCCCGGACCCGCCAGTGCGGGTGCCGCAGCGCCGCCTCCACCACGCGGTCGGGCAACTCCGGCCGGCGGGCCGGCCAGGTCGAGTCGCCGCCGTCGGCGATGTCGTCCAGCAGCCGGACCAGCACCTCGGCCGGGGCCGCCGGATTGGCCGCCAGACCGGCGCGCCACTCCCTTCCCGGCGGTGGGCCGGACAACGGTCGCCAGACGGTGGCCGGCTGATGGGCGCTCAGATCGAGCACGTGTAGTACCTCCCCCGGAACGGCAAACGTCACCGACCCTACCCGCGTGGTGGCGCTCCGTGCACGGGATCGGGCCACGCCCACACCCTCGGATCGCGGGGTGTGGGAAGTGTGTGCGCCCTGCGGACCGTCGGGGTGGGGGTGCCCCGTGCGGCCGGGTTTGGTGGCACTCGGTGCCAGGAGTGGCGTGGAGCTGGCGGTTCGTCAGGTGCGGGGGACCAGGCGGAAGGTGAGCACCCGGCCGCCCTCCTCGCTGGTCACCAGCTGCACCCGGGCCCCGATCGGCACCGCGCCCGGCAGCCCGCCGAGCACCGAGGCCTGCACGGTGAAGCCCTCGTCCAGCACGATCAGGTACGGGCGCCCCAGGTGCGGGCCGCGGCGGATCGGACGCAGCAGGCGCTGCACCGTCCCCTGCCCGGACGCCACCGCCGGCTCCAGGTCCGCCGACCCGCACACCGGGCACAGCAGGCAGGTCACCGCACTGGCCGAGTGGCACCAGCGGCAGCGGCGGTAGCGCAACTCGGTCTCGGCGACCGGGAGTTCGGGCTGTGGCCGGAAGGCGGACGGGGCGAAGTCCGGGTCGAACAGGTCTGGGGTGGGGGTGGTCGTCGCGGTCGGGGCCGTCGTCGGCGCGGCCGGGGCGAGAGTGAGGGTCATCATGGCCGTCTCCTTGCTGAGCCGGTGTGCGCCGCCGTACCGCCACCCGGGCGTGCGGGCGTGCGGTCGGGGCGGTCTGCCAGAAGGAAGGTATGGCACTCAGTGCCCCGTGTAAAGGTACCGAGTGCCAGGCGGGTAATCGGATCATCCGCGTGGCGAATGGGGCCTGTGAGGACGGCCGGGGGAGTGGCCGCCGGGCCCGGTCACGGCTCCAGGGCCGCCTCGACGCCCTGCACCACCCGCCACATCGGGGTACCCCGGCGGGCCACCATGACGACCACCTCCTCATCCTGCGACTCCGCCCGCCCCTCGGCCGCGCCGTCGCCCCAGGTGTCGATCACCAACTGCAGCGCCTCGTCCACCGCCGCGCCCACATCGCCCTCGCCGCCCGAACGCAGCCAGGCCCGCAGCGCATAGTTGTGCGCCGCCACCACCGCCGCCGCGATCACGTCCGCGCGCAGCGCGCCGTCCGCGCGGGCCGCGTACCGGGTGCGCAGATGGCCCGCCAGGGTGCGCTCGTAGCGCCACACCACGGAGAGCTCGTGGGTGCGCAAGTTCGGGACCTTCTTGGTCAGTTGGTAGCGCCCCACGGAGAACGCCGGGTTCCCCGCGTACATCCGCAGCACCAGCCGGGCCGCGTCGCAGACCTGCTCCACCGGGTCGCCCGAAGGATCCGCCTGCTCGAGGAACGCCGTCATGTCCGCCAGGCAGCCGTCGTGGTCCGGGAAGACCACCGCCTCCTTCGACGGGAAGTACCGGAAGAACGACCGCCGGCCGACCCCCGCGAGCGAGACGATGTCGTCGACCGTGGTCTGCTCGAAGCCCCGCTCCGAGAACAGCTCGAACGCCGCCTCCACCAGGGCGTCCCGCATCGTCGGCCGGGTCGCCGTGGTTCCGCCCTGCTCATGCACCTCGCTCATACCCCGGACGGTAGCACCGACCCGGAGGAGAAGGCTGGGCGAGGCGATACTCAGTGTGCATAATCGGGGGTACTGAGTGCCATCACCGAGGAGACTGCCATGACCCAGGACTTCGACCTCTACCGGCTGAGCGAGGAGCACGACATGCTCCGCGAGGCGGTGCGTTCGCTGGCGGAGGCGAAGATCGCCCCGTTCGCGGCGGCGGTGGACGAGGAGGGGCGGTTCCCTTCGGAGGCCCTCGAGGCGCTGCAGGCGAACGATCTGCACGCGGTGCACGTGCCGGAGGAGTACGGCGGCGCGGGTGCGGACGCGCTGGCGACGGTGATCGTGATCGAGGAGGTGGCGCGGGTGTGTGCCTCTTCGTCGCTGATTCCGGCGGTGAACAAGCTGGGTTCGCTGCCGGTGCAGCTGTCCGGTTCGGAGGAGCTGAAGGCGAAGTACCTGGGGGCGCTGGCCCGCGGTGAGGGCATGTTCTCGTACTGCCTGTCGGAGCCGGAGGCGGGTTCGGACGCGGCCGGCATGAAGACCCGGGCGGTGCGGGACGGTGACTTCTGGGTGCTCAACGGTGTGAAGCGGTGGATCACCAACGCGGGTGTGTCGGAGTTCTACACGGTGATGGCCGTGACCGACCCCTCGCTGCGGTCGAAGGGCATCTCGGCGTTCGTGGTGGAGAAGGGCGACGAGGGTGTGTCGTTCGGCGCGCCGGAGAAGAAGCTTGGCATCAAGGGTTCGCCGACGCGTGAGGTGTACTTCGACAACGTGCGGATCCCGGCGGACCGGATGATCGGCGCGGAGGGCACGGGTTTCGCGACGGCGATGCGGACGCTGGACCACACCCGGGTGACGATCGCCGCGCAGGCGCTGGGCATCGCGCAGGGCGCGCTGGACTACGCGAAGGGCTACGTGAAGGAGCGCAAGCAGTTCGGGAAGGCGATCGCGGAGTTCCAGGGCGTCCAGTTCATGCTGGCGGACATGGCGATGAAGCTGGAGGCGGCGCGGCAGCTGACGTACGCGGCGGCGGCGAAGTCGCAGCGCGGTGACGGCGATCTGACGTTCTTCGGGGCGTCGGCGAAGTGCTTCGCTTCGGACGTGGCGATGGAGGTCACGACGGACGCGGTGCAGCTGCTGGGCGGGTACGGGTACACGCGGGACTACCCGGTGGAGCGGATGATGCGCGACGCGAAGATCACCCAGATCTACGAGGGCACCAACCAGGTCCAGCGCATCGTCATGGCCCGCAACCTGCCGTAACGGCAGCCCCGGCCCCCTCAGGCGCCCGTCCACCGGGTCGCTTCCACGTGCAGCTCACCTGCCCGTGGCGCGACCCGGCCGGCGGGCGCCTTCTGTTTTGCTCCAGGCCGGGGTGGTTCGTCGGCGTTGACGGGTTCGGGTCTGACGTCGGGTCATGGGGTGTGGTGGGGGTGGGCGGGGCTCTCTCGGGTGGGGTTTCGCGGCCGGCAGGGTGAACGCGTCCGGCTAGTGGGTCAGTAAAGGTATTTGACAGATTTTCAGACGAGATGCCCGATTGTATGGTCGCGGTGAGTAGCCACTCGTGTGTGTTGCGTGCGTGAATCGCGGGCTTGCCGCCCAGGTCGCCACCCTCACCGTTACCCCGTGTGACACCGGACCGCCCGATCGGAAGGATTCGTCATGAGACGCCGTCGACCTCCCTGCGAACGCCCGCCCGGACGCTATGGGCCGGCGGCGATCCGCGGCCGCGCCGTGAGGGCCTTGCTGCCCCTCGTCGTCGCGCTCGCCATGGCGCCGGCATCCTTCGCCTGGCCCGCCGCGGCGCACTCGCCGGTGGCCGTGCACACCGTCGCCGGTGACGACCGGGCGGTCGAGGCCCCGGTGCCGGTGACGCTGAGCAAGACCGGAACCGACGTCGCCACCGGGAGCACGACCCAGACCGAGCACGGCGGCACCGTCCGCTGGGTGGTCTCCAAGACCAATCCGGCCGGCGTCCCGGTCGACGCCACGATCACCGACGTGATCCAGGGCGGACCGGGCACCGTCCCGCAGCAGCAGACCTACGTACCCGGCTCGCTCCAGGTGCCGCCCGGCTACAGCAGGCAGTGGTCCACCGACGGCGGCGCGAGCTTCGCCGCCACCGACCAGGGCACCGCGACCAACGTCGTCCAGGCCCACAACCCCGATCTCGCGTCGCCCGCGACCGGCGTGGTGGTGCAGATCCCGCCGCCGTTCACCCCGGTCAACACGGCCACCGGCGGCGACGGCTTCACGCCCATCCTGTACACCGCCACGATCAACGGTGTCTCCACACCCGAGATCTGGAACATCTACCACCACGGCTTCGCCAATCCGGAAAGCGTGGTCTGTACCGACCTGCTCACCAACGGCCCCTGTCCGGCCCCGGACGGATCCCCCGCCAGCTGGCCCCAGGCACTGAATTCCTCGCAGCCCGGAGCGACCACCGGTGACCTCGGCAGCACCCGCACCCCGACCTACGTGCAGATCGGCTCCAAGCTTTACTACGCAGCGATCAGCCGGGAAACGTCCGCACTGATCGGCGTCGGCTGCATCGACCTCCAGGCGCAGGCCAGTTGCCGCTTCACGCCGCTGCAGACCGGCGAAGGGCTGGTGATCGGCGGTGTCGTCCAGGCACCGAACCAGCACCTCTACGCGGTCTCCGGCACCGGCGAGATCCTCTGCTACGACGCCACCGCCAACGCCCCCTGCGGAACCTTCGACATCGGCCTGCCTCCCAACGAGGGCCAGGTCTCCTTCAGCGGCGACTACGCCGGCATCATGCGGACCATCGAAGGAAAGATCTACGTCACCGACAACCAACTGGCCCCGCTGCCAACGGTGATGTCCTGCTTCGACCCGTCCACGAACGCCGCGTGCGCCGGCTGGCCCACCCCCAAGGTCGTGGCCACCCCGACCACCGACGAACCCGCCCGGGCCGACAACGTCTTCGAGATGTACGACGCGGCGGGCACCGTCACCGGCGTCTGCACGATCGTCGGCGGCTTCTACCAGGCAGTCAACCCGCCCGTCGGCACCGTCGAGTGCTTCGACCTGACCGGCAACCCCATCGCCGCGCCCCCCGGCCTCAGCGCCCTGGTCAGTACCAACCTCGCACTGGGCGAGGCCAACTTCCAGGTGCCGCTCACCATCACCGCCCCCAACGGGCACCTGGAGACCGAGTTCCCGTTCTGGATCTACCGGGGCATCACGCCGACCCTCAACAGCACCTCGTACTGCTACGACTGGAACATCCAGGGCCCCTGCGCCCAGTACGGTGCCGACGGCGTCCTCGACGGCCCGCCCAACGTCAACGGCGGCAACACCAGCCCGTACGGCTACGCCTACGACGGCCAGTGCAAGTACGGACTCGGTGACACCGGCTACCTGTTCTCGCTCGACCCCGTCACCGGCGCCTCGCCCTGCCAGAAGACCAGGGCGCAGAGCACCATCAACCCCGCCGACTTCTACTGCGACGGGGCCTCCGGGCATGTCCAGTCCTACGGGACGGTCAAGCTCTTCGGCATCGATCCGAGCGTCATCGACTTCACCCAGTCCTCGGTGACCGTACTGGCGGCGGACGGCAGCACCGTCGGCACCTTCCCGTTCAACCCCGCGACCGAAACAGCGGACATTTCCTCCGTCCCGGTCGCCGACTCACCGATCCAGGTTATCGCCAACCTCACCCTGAACGGCGGCGAGACCTTCCCCGCCAACGTGCGGATGGAGGTCACCTTC
The DNA here is from genome assembly GCF_043200475.1 of Kitasatospora sp. NPDC048407. Taxonomy (NCBI): domain Bacteria; kingdom Bacillati; phylum Actinomycetota; class Actinomycetes; order Kitasatosporales; family Streptomycetaceae; genus Kitasatospora; species Kitasatospora sp. NPDC048407. The sequence goes on from NZ_JBICXW010000002.1 coordinate 446,792, forward strand.
GTCGGCGACGCGCCCCAGATCTGCTTCGAGACCACCGTGGCGAAGGACTGCACCGTCACCTCCGTCTCCAACCAGGCCAGCGCCGTCACCAACGGCCAGCCGCCCACCTTCTCCAACACCGTCACCCTCCAGGTGCCCGCCGGTCCCGAGTGCACCGCGGACCTGACCGTCCTCAAGGAGGTCTGCACCGCCAACAACGCCACCGACTGCGGCCCGGGCGGCCCAGGCCCATGGGCCAGTACCACCACCCTTCCCCCCGGAGGCACCGCCTACTGGCGCATCACCGCCACCAACGTGGGCCCCACCGACATCACCGGCATCACCCTCGATGACCCCGTGACCCCCTCCTGTGCCGCGAACGCCGGCACCTTCGACCTACCCGTCGGCACCAGCCATCAGATCTTCTGCAACCTCCCCGGCATCACCCAACCCACCACCAACACCGTCACCGCCAGCTTCACCGGCCCCGACGGCAGCACGTTCATCACACCGCCCTCGGAGGCGACCGCCGATGTGGCGGGTGTCGGGGCGCTGGAGATCCAGAAGACGCCCGACGCTTCGGGCCCGTTCCGCCTGGATGACAAGATCCCCTACACGTACACCGTGACGAACACGGGTACGGCGCTCGTCCACGACATCACGGTGACGGACAACCTGATCGCGCCGGTGATCTGTGACCTGACGACACTGAACCCGGGCCAGAGCACGCTCTGCCACGGTTCGTACGTCGTCACGGCGGCGGACGTGCAGGCCGGGCACGTGACGAACACCGCTCAGGCGAACGGCACGGATGCGAATGGCGTGGACGTGCACAGCCCGCCGGTCGATGTGACCGTTCCGGTGGTGGGCACCGCGGAACTGGCCATCCAGAAGACGGCGGACTCCGCCGGCCCGTTCCACGTGGGCGACACCGTCACCTACACGTACACCATCACCAACCTGGGCACTGCGACGGTGCACAACCTGGCTGTCACGGACGACCACGTCGCCTCGGTGACCTGTAACACGACGGTGCTGAGTCCCGGTGAGAGCACGCTCTGCCACGGTTCGTATGTCGTGACGGCGGCGGATGTGTCGGTCGGTCATGTGACGAACACGGCTCACGCCGAGGGTAGGGATCCTGAGGGTCAGCCGGTGGTGAGTCCTCCTGGTGAGGCGACTGTTCCGGTGGTGGGTATCGCGGAGCTGGCCATTGAGAAGGTGGCGGACTCTGCTGGCCCGTTCCATGTGGGTGAGACGGTTTCCTACACGTACACGGTGACCAACACCGGTACGGCGACGGTGCACAACCTGACCGTTACGGACGACCACGTCGCTGTGGTGACCTGTGGCACGACGACGCTGAACCCCGGTCAGAGCACGCTGTGCCACGGTTCGTATGTCGTGACGGCGGCGGATGTGTCGGCCGGGCATGTGACGAACACGGCTCACGCCGAGGGTACGGACCCTGAGGGCGGGACGGTGCTGAGCCCGCCCGCCGAGGTGACTGTCCCCGTTCTGGGTGAGGCGCTGCTGACGATTCAGAAGGCTGCGGACAGTGCCGGCCCGTTCCACGTGGGCGACACCGTCGAGTACACGTACACGGTGACCAACACCGGTACGGCGACGGTGCACAACCTGACTGTGACGGACGACCACATCGCGGACGTGGACTGTGACACGACGACGCTGAACCCCGGTGAGAGCACGTTCTGCCACGGTTCGTACGTGATCACGGCGGCGGATGTTCTGGCCGGGCATGTGACCAACACGGCTGTCGCGCACGGCACGGACCCCGAGGGCCAGCCGGTGCAGAGTCCTCCCGGTGAGGCCACGATCAACATCGCGGGTGACGCGGTGCTGACGATCCAGAAGGTGGCGGACAGCGCCGGCCCGTTCCACGTCGGTGACACGGTCAAATACACGTACACCGTCACCAACGCGGGCACCGCTCCCGTGCACGACCTGGACGTGAGTGACGATCGCATCTCGCCGGTGACGTGCGACAGGAACACGCTGCCCGCCGGTGACAGCACCCTCTGCCACGGTAGTTACGTCATCACGGCGGCGGACGTGCAGGCCGGGCACGTGACCAACACGGCGGTCGCGAGCGGCCTCGACCCGGAGAACGAGCCGGTGGTGAGCCCGCCTGCCGAGGCGACTGTTCCGGTGGTGGGCGAGGCCGAGTTGGTCATTGAGAAGGTGGCTGATTCGGCTGGTCCGTTCCATGTGGGTGAGACCGTCAACTACACGTACACGGTGACCAACATTGGTACGGCGGTGGTGCACAACCTGACTGTCGCGGACGACCACGTCGCTGTGGTGACGTGTGGCGCGACGACGTTGAACCCGGGTGCGAGCACGCTCTGCCACGGTTCGTACGTCGTTACGGCGGCGGATGTTGCGGCTGGTCATGTGACGAACACTGCTCACGCGGAAGGCACCGACCCCGAGGGTCAGACGGTGCTGAGCCCGCCTGCCGAGGCGACTGTTCCGGCGGTGGGCGAGGCCGAGTTGGCCATTGAGAAGGTGGCTGATTCGGCTGGTCCGTTCCATGTGGGTGAGACCGTCAATTACACGTACACGGTGACCAACACTGGTACGGCGGCGGTGCACAACCTGACTGTCGCGGACGACCACGTCGCTGTGGTGACGTGTGGCGCGACGATGTTGAACCCGGGTGCGAGCACGCTCTGCCACGGTTCGTACGTCGTTACGGCGGCGGATGTTGCGGCTGGTCATGTGACGAACACGGCTCACGCGAACGGTACCGATCCCGAGGGTGAGCCGGTGGTGAGTCCCCCTGGTGAGGCAACGGTGACGGTGGTGGGCGAGGCGGTGCTGTCGATCGAGAAGACGGCGGACAGCGCCGGCCCGTTCCATGTGGGTGACACGGTGCAGTACACGTACACCGTGACCAACACGGGTACGGCGGTCGTGCACAACGTGACGGTCGTGGACGACCGCGTCGCCTCGGTGACGTGTGATGCGACGACGTTGAACCCTGGTCAGAGCACGCTGTGCCACGGCAGTTACGTGATCACTGCCGCGGATGTTGCGGCTGGTCATGTGACGAACACGGCTCACGCGAACGGTACCGATCCCGAGGGTGAGCCGGTGGTGAGTCCCCCTGGTGAGGCAACGGTGACGGTGGTGGGCGAGGCGGTGCTGTCGATCGAGAAGACGGCGGACAGCGCCGGCCCGTTCCACGTCGGTGACACGGTGCACTACACCTACACCGTGACCAACACGGGTACGGCGGTTGTTCACAATGTCACGGTCGCGGACGACCACGTCGCCTCGGTGACGTGTGATGCGACGACGTTGAACCCTGGTCAGAGCACGCTGTGCCACGGCAGTTACGTGATCACCGCCGCGGATGCTGAGGCGGGCCACGTGACCAACACGGCTCACGCGAACGGCACCGACCCCGAGGGCCGGCCGGTGGTGAGCCCGCCCGGGGAGGCTACGGTCACGGTGGTGGGCGAGGCGCAGATGTCGATCGTGAAGAAGTCCGACAGCGCCGGCCCGTTCCATGTGGGTGACACGGTGCACTACACCTACACCGTCACCAACACGGGCACGGTCGTCCTGCACAACGTGACCGTCTCGGACGACCATGTCGCGTCGGTGGCGTGTGACGCGACGACGTTGAACCCTGGTGCGAGCACGCTGTGCCACGGCACGTATGTGATCACCGCGGCGGATGCGGCGGCGGGTCATGTGATGAATGTGGCGCATGCGAGTGGCATCGACCCCAGTGGTGACTCGGTGGAGTCTCCGCCGGGTGAGGTGGATGTTCCGGTGGTGGGCGAGGCCCGGTTGTCCATCGTGAAGAAGGCCGATGGTGCTGGTCCGTTCCGTGCCGGCGACGTGGTGCAGTACACGTACACGGTGACGAACACGGGTGCCGTGGCTGTGCATGATGTCGCGGTGTCGGATGACCATGTCGCATCGGTGACCTGCGATGCGACCACGCTGAACCCGGGTCAGAGCACGGTGTGCCATGGCTCGTACACGATTACCGAGGAGGACGTCGAGGCGGGACATGTGACGAACAAGGCGACCGCGAACGGTACGGATCCGGAGGGGCATCCGGTGGTGAGTCCGCCGGGTGAGGCGACGGTGGAGACCGTTTCGGGTGCGTCGTCGCTGTCGATCGTGAAGGAGTCCGACGTGTCGGGGTCCGCGAAGGTGGGTGACACGATCACGTACACGTACACGGTGACGAACACCGGGTCGACGGTGCTGACGGACGTCTCCGTCAGCGACGACCGGGTGTCCCCGGTGGTGTGCGAGTCGACCACGCTGGAGCCGGGCCAGAGCACGACCTGCCGCGGCACCTACGTGGTGACCGGCGAGGACGCGAAGGCCGGTCATGTCACGAACATCGCGACGGCTTCGGCCCGCGACCCGCAGGGGCAGCTGGTGGAGTCCCGGCCGGTGTCGTTGTGCGTGACGGTGTCGGAGTGCCCGGAGAAGGAGAAGGGCGAGGGCTGTGTGAAGGTGCCGCGTCCGGGTGGTCCTTCGAAGCCGCCGCACGCCGGCGGGGGTCACCTGCCGGACACGGGTTCGCCCGCGGGTCTCGCGGCTGCGGGTCTGGCCGGTGGCGGGCTGCTGACGCTGGGCGGTGTGCTGCTGTACCGGGCACGTCGTCGTTCGGACGCGGACCGGTTCGTGGGGTAGTACCCGCGCCTTCGCCGCTCGTCCGGTGAAGGTGAAGGGGACCGCCTCCGGGGCTTTCGGGCTTCGGGGGCGGTCCCCTGCTGTTACCGGCGGACCGTAAGGGGGCGGTGGCTTCCCGGGGCCGGGTTCAGGCCCAACCGGCCGGGAGCGCCGGAGGGTTGACCGGATTGCGGCGGTCAGTGACCGAACGGCCCGCGTCGCGTCGTGGACGGTTCGCCGCCGGCACCCGCTGAACAACTGGGTTCCCGGCCTGGGCAGTTGTCGGCCGGACCGGGAGTGCGGGCGCTCAGGCGGGGACGGGCTCCGGCGTCCGGTCGTGGGTCCGGGGTGTCCGTTCGTCGCGGGTGGTTGCTGCGGCCACCGCGCAGGCCACCAGGGCGAGTGCTGCCGCCGCGAGCGGGAACCAGCGTCCGCCCAGCAGGCCGATGGCTGCCGAGCCGGCCACGCCGCCGGCTGCCGTGCCCAGGTACAGGGCGCTGCTGTTGAGCGAGATCAGCAGCGGCGCGCTGTTCGGGTCGATCGAGGCCAGGCGGTGCGGCAGAGCCACCGAGACCGCCCATCCCGCGAGCGGCACCACCAGGGCGTACCCGAGCGCCCCCGGCATCGAGCGCCCCAGCCACGGGAGCGCCGAGAACGCTGCCGCCGCTGCCGCCGAGCCGGTCAGCAGCACCCGGCGCACTCCGACGCGGTCCACCAGGCGGCCGCCCAGCCAGCTGCCGGCCACCGACATGACGCCGCAGGTCAGCAGGATCACGCTCAGCCGGGCGCCGTCGCCGCCGGTGGCGCCCGAGACGGCGGTGGCGAGGTAGATGTAGACGCTCTGGAAGGCGAGGAAGAACACCAGCGTGGTGGCCGCGGCGCCGAGCACCCGGGGTCGGCCCAGCGGCGCGAGGCGTGCCCGCAGGGTGGGGGCGGCGAGGGGGGAGGGCAGGTCGCGCAGCAGGAGGGCCAGGCCCGCGAGCGCGGCCAGGCCCAGGGCGGTGACCAGCCACATCGTCAGCCGCCAGTCGGCGCGTCCGACCCAGGTGCCGAGCGGCACGCCCAGCGCGGTGGCCACTGTCATCCCGCCGAGCACGGTGGCCAGCGCCCGTCCGCGCCGCTCGGGGGCGACCAGGGTGGTGGCCACCGCGTTGGCGGTCGGCGTGTAGAGGGCGGCGCCGGCCGCAGCCAGCACCCGGGTGGCCAGCAGCAGCCCGTACGTGGGTGCGAGCGCGCTGAGTGCGTTGGCCGCGCTGAAGATCGCGAGCGCAGTCAGCAGCAGGCGCCGGCGCGGCCAGCGGGCGGTGAGGGTGGCCAGCACCGGGGCCAGCAGCGCGTAGCCGAGCGCGAAGACGGTGACCAGTTGGCCGGCGGCCGGCACCGAGACCTTCAGGTCGGCGGAGACCGGGCCGAGGATGCCGGCCACCACCATCGAGTCGGTACCCACGGCGAAGGTGCCGAGGGCGAGCAGGAGCAGACGTATGGGCACAGGAAAGCCCCCCGGGGCGCAGGAAACGGTTCGTCGTAAAACGGGTCGTCGTACGGGCGGCAGGGCTGTCGCAGCTCTGTTGGATGAGGATGCAACAGTTTGACGCTCGCCAAACATTCGAGGATGGGTGGATGATTGTCAAACTGTCCCGATCCCGCCCCGCCCCGGCCTCGGCCCCGAGGAGCACGTGCCACCATGAGCGACACCGAGCGGCTTCCCCAGCCCGCCCTCGCCGACATCGACCTCGTCACCGTGCTGCATGCCCTCGGCGACCCCGTCCGCATGACCCTGCTGCTCAGCTACGCGGACGGCGCCGAACACTCCTGCGACCCGCGCGGTCTCGGCCTGGAGCACCTGCACAAGTCGACCGTCTCCCATCACATGCGCGTCCTGCGCGAAGCCGGCGTCACCACCACCCGGGTGGCCGGCCGCAACCGGTTCGTCAGCCTGCGCCGCGCCGACCTCGACTTCCGTTTCCCTGGCCTGCTCGACGCGCTCCTCGCGGCTGCGGCTGCCTAGGGTCTGTCCGTTTTGCCGGAGTTGACGGAGGGTCTGAGCGTGGCCCCAGTCACATCCGAGGGGGGTGGGGCAGGCTTGCTGGGGGTGAACTGGCTTGGCGGGTGGGGAGGTTGGCCGAAAGGTGCAGGGTGGTGGGGTGGGGCGGGGTGAGGGGGATCTCGACCCCGGGTGATGGGCGACATAAGGTATGCCTTAGCTTACTGAGCGGCGCCGGGGTTCAGGCCTCGGGAGCCGCAGAGTCCGCCGTACCCTCGTCCTTGGAGTGAGCATGCCCGCCCGCCGTACGACTGCCGCGACTTTCCTCGTTCTCGCTGTGGCGGGTGCCGCGTTGGTGGGGTGTTCGAAGAAGGACGACGGGAAGGTTTCGGCGGACGGCAGCGGGCCGGTGCAGGTGACGGCGACGGACAGCAAGTGCGAGCTGTCGAAGACGACGTTTCCGGCGGGGCACGTCGAGCTGGCGGTGGCGAACAAGGGGAGCAAGACCACCGAGGTGTACGTGTACGCCGAGGGGGACAAGATCGTCACCGAGCGGGAGAACATCGGCCCGGGCACCAAGGTGAACATCAACGCCGAGATCAAGGCCGGTACCTACGAGGTGGCGTGCAAGCCGGGTATGGCCGGTGACGGTATTCGGCAGAAGATCACCGTGACGGCGGCCGGCGGGGCTCCGGTGAAGACGGACGACCGGCTGACGCAGGCGGTCGCGGACTACCGGAAGTACGCGCAGGAGCAGGCGGACGCGACCATCCCGGTGGTGGAGCAGTTCGCGGCGGCGATCACCGCGGGCGATGTGGAGAAGGCGAAGTCGCTGTACGCGCCGTCGCGGGTGGGCTGGGAGCGGACCGAGCCGGTGGCGGAGAGCTTCGGTGACATCGACCCGAAGACCGACGTCCGGGAGGACGCGCTGGCGGACGGCGCGCAGTGGACCGGTTGGCACCGCCTGGAGAAGGCGCTGTGGGTGGACGGCAAGATCGGCGACGAGGAGAAGACCCTCGCCACCCAGCTGGTCACCGACCTGAAGGACTGGCAGAAGCGCGTCCCGAGCGCGGAGATCACCCCGACCGGCATGGCGAACGGAGCCAAGGAGCTGCTGGACGAGGTGTCCAAGAACAAGATCACCGGCGAGGAGGAGCGCTACAGCCACACCGACCTGTCGGACTTCGTCGCCAACGTCGAGGGTGCCCGCCAGGCCTATGAGCTGCTGAAGCCGGTCGCCGCCGAGAACGACCCGAGCCTGTCGAAGACCCTGGACGCCGAGTTCGAGAAGATCGCCGACCTGCTGGCCAAGTACCGCCAGGCCGACGGCACTTACACCTCGTACGACAAGGTGACGGAGGGCGAGCGCAAGACCTTCACCGACGCGGTGAACGCGCTGAGCGAGCCGCTGTCGAAGCTGGCCGCCGCTGTCGTGGTCAAGTAGCCGACGCGGCCGGCGTCGGCGAAGTAAGGGCAGCGTAAGCTAAGTCCCTGTCAGTGGATCGGCCGGTCGGTGGACCAGCAGGTCAGCAGGGCTTTCGAGCAGGTCACGTGCGAGAGGGAACGTCAGAGATGGACGCCGAGAACGAGCAGCAGGCGGCTCCCGCCGAGGCCGGTGGGGCACAGCAGGGTGCCGGGCTCAGCCGACGGGCCGTCATCGGCTGGGCCGGTGCGGGTGTCGCGATCGGCGCGGCGGGGGTGGGCACGGTGGCCGCCGCCACGCGGAGTGCCGACAGCCCGGCCGCCGCGCCGCAGAACCAGGACGTGCCGTTCTGGGGCGAGCACCAGTCGGGGATCTCGACCCCCGTGCAGGACCGGCTGCACTTCGCCGCGTTCGACGTGATCACCGAGGACCGTGACGCGCTGGTCAAGATGCTCAAGGAGTGGACGAAGGCGGCCGCCTCGATCACCGGTGGCCGCGAGGTCGGCGGCGGTGCGGTCGGCGTGGTGCCGCAGTCGCCGCCGGACGACACCGGTGAGGCGCTCGGCCTGCCGGCGTCCCGGCTGACGCTGACCATCGGTTTCGGGTCGACGCTGTTCGAGAAGGACGGCCAGGACCGGTTCGGCCTGAAGGCGAAGCGGCCCGAGGCGCTGGTGGAGCTGCCGAAGTTCAAGGGCGACCGGCTGGAGGCGAACCGCAGCGGCGGTGACATCTGCATCCAGGCGTGCGCGGACGACCCGCAGGTCGCGGTGCACGCGATCCGCAACCTGGCCCGGATAGGCATGGGCGTGGTGAACGTCCGGTGGTCGCAGCTCGGCTTCGGCAAGACCTCGTCGACCACGCCCGACAGCCAGACCCCGCGCAACCTGATGGGCTTCAAGGACGGCACCCACAACGTCGCCGGGACGGACGCGGACTCGCTCGCCAAGCACGTGTGGGTGGCGCCCGGCGACGGCCAGGACTGGATGACCGGCGGCTCGTACCTGGTGGCCCGGCGGATCCGGATGACCATCGAGACCTGGGACCGCGCCTCGCTGCAGGACCAGGAGGACACCTTCGGCCGCACCAAGATCGAAGGCGCCCCGTACGGCAAGCAGAAGGAACGCGACGCGCCCGACCTGTCCGCGATGCCCGCCACCTCGCACGTGCGGCTCGCCCACCCGGACAGCAACGACGGGCTGATGATCCTGCGCCGGGGCTACTCGTTCACGGACGGCACCGACGGTCTCGGCCGCCTCGACGCCGGCCTGTTCTTCCTGGCGTACCAGCGCGACACCCGCAAGGCGTTCGTGCCGCTGCAGACCAAGCTGGCGGCCAGCGACAAGCTGAACGAGTACATCACGCACGTCGGATCCGCCCACTTCGCCTGCCCGCCCGGGGTCCGCAAGCCCGGCGAGTGGTGGGGCCAGACCCTGTTCGGCTGACCCCCGCCCCCTTCACCCTCACTCCCCACACGAGGAGAACCGCCGTGTTCGCCAACTACCTGATCGGCCTTCGAGAAGGCCTCGAAGCCAGCCTGGTGGTCTGCATCCTGATCGCCTACCTGGTCAAGACCGGCCGCAAGGACCGGCTCGGCCCGGTCTGGATGGGCGTCGGCAGTGCCGTCGCGCTGTCCATGGCCTTCGGTGCGGTGCTGCAGTTCGGCTCCGACCAGCTGTCCTTCAAGGCGCAGGAGGCGCTCGGCGGCAGCCTGTCGATCCTCGCCGTCGGTCTGGTCACCTGGATGGTGTTCTGGATGAAGCGCACCGCCCGGCACCTGAAGAGCGAGCTGCACGGCAAGCTGGACGCCGCGCTCGCGATGGGCACCGTCGCCCTGGTCGTCACCTCCTTCCTGGCCGTCGGCCGGGAGGGCCTGGAGACCGCGCTGTTCATCTGGACCGCCGTCCAGTCCACCGGCGACGGCTGGAGCCCGCTGGCCGGCGCGATCCTCGGCCTGCTCACCTCGGCCTTGCTGGGCTGGTTCTTCTACCGCGGCGCGCTCAAGATCAACCTGGCGAAGTTCTTCACCTGGACCGGCGGCATGCTGGTCGTGGTCGCGGCGGGCGTCCTCGCCTACGGCGTGCACGACCTGCAGGAGGCCGGCTGGATCCCCGGCCTGCACGAGCTGGCGTTCGACATCTCTTCGACGATTCCGGCCGACAGCTGGTACGGCACCCTGCTGAAGGGTGTGTTCAACTTCCAGCCGGACCCGACGGTGATCCAGGTCGTGATCTGGCTGATGTACCTGGTGCCGACGCTGTACTTCTTCTTCCGCAAGCCGAAGGCGAGCGCTTCCGCGCCGAAGCCCGCCGCGCCGGTGGGGGCGAAGACCGCCTGACGGAGGATCTCAGCAACGAACCGCCCGGGTGCCGCAGTTGATGCGGCAGCCGGGCGGTTCGGCGTTGCAGGGGGTGTTAGTAGCTGGAGAAGATCGACGCCCAGTTCTGGCTGGTCGAGCTCGCGTTGGCGGTGTTGGCGGTGACCGCCTGGCCGGCGGTGGCGTTGCCGTCCAGGGAGAAGCCGGTGGCCGGGTTGATCAGGGTGTAGGTGCCGGAGGAGTTCTGGGTGACCGTCCAACGCTGGCTGGCGCCACCGAGGTTGAGGGCCGTCAGGGAGATCTGGCCGCCGGCGGTGGTCGGCGCGGTCAGGTACAGCGGGATCGGGCAGCTGTCGAAGATCTGCACGGTGCCGTCGCCGTTGGAGACGAACTTCCAGCGCTGCGAGGCCATGCTGTTGTTCGCTGTGGCGAACACGGCCACCGTCGGGAGGACGTTGGTGCAGGTGCCGTTGCGCTGGAGGGCGACGCCGCCGCCGTTGGTGAGCTGGTGGTAGCCGTTGTCACCGACGATGGTGGGGCCGTAGTTGATGGAACTGGCGTCCAGTGCGGTCAGCGCCGAGCCGGTGGTGGAGAGCGGCGGCGCGGCTGTCGGGCGGACGTTCCTGAAGTAGTCGGAGAACGTCGCGGGGGTGTGCGAGCTCAGCGTGGCGATGGTGCGGTCCCAGCTGCCGTCCACCGTGTTCCACAGCTGGAGCAGCGCGGCGTCCACGTTGCCCTGCACCTGGTCGCCGGTCTGCCAGCCGGCGGCGGCGGTGAACGGGTAGGACGAGCCGTTCGACCAGACGTAGCGGTTGTCGCCCTCGAGGTAGGCGGCCAGCGAGTCGGCGAAGGCCTCGGTCCAGGAGCAGGTGGCGGAGGACGTGAGCTGGATGTAGTGCGGGTTGCAGTTGGTGACGGCCGGGAAGTTGCCGTTGTACAGGCGCTGCTGGAAGAAGTGCCCCGTCTCGTGCAGCACGGTGTGCTCGGAGTCCGGGTCGGCGTCGGCCAGGTGCAGGGTGTTCGACAGGTCGTACCACGCGCCGTCGGTGGAGCCCGTGTACCACTGCTCCGTCAGCATGGTGCAGGTGGCGGCGTTGGTCTCGGCGGCGGTCCAGCACGGGGAGGTGGAGTTGACCCGGCGCGACCAGAGCATGTTGACGGTGTCGAAGGCGTGCCAGGCGCGCTGCGCGGTGGTCGGCTTGACGGTGCCGAGGGCGACGCCGGCCGATATGTTCGACTGGGTCGGGGTGTTGAAGGTGTAGACCGTGCCGGTGTTGTCGGCGGTCCGCCACACGTGGTTGTTCTGGGTGGCGAAGTGCACGTACAGGTGGTCCATCGCGGTCGTGGTGACCGGGGTGTAGCAGAGGTTGAACGAGCCGTCGGCGGCACCGGTCAGCTGGGTGTCGGTGTTCAGCTTGTGGTCGGTGTCGGTCGACTTCTCCCGGCCCCACAGCTCGACCGAGGCGTTGCGGGCGGCCTTGGTCAGGGTCGGCTTGGACGTGCCCGCCTCGGCGGACTGGTAGTCGTACTGGAGGTTGCCGCTCATGCAGATCGGCGACGCGGCGGAGGCGGCGGTCGCGGTGAGCGGGACGATGGCGCCCGCCGCGAGCAGGGCCGGCACCAGGAGGCGGAGCGCGGTGGTGGTGCGCTGAGACATGGACGTCCTTCCAGACGATGCCCGGAGCGCGGGAGGGCGGTCCGGGTGCAGCGGGGCCGGGGGAGAACCCGGCCCGGCGAGGGACGTCTCGTAGCGTGACGAGGCGTCAGCAGGCCGTGAGCCATCGTCGTGTCCGTGACACGCTGCCCACCAGGGGCGCGCGGAATCATATATTCCGTTTGTTTACCTGATGCGTGCGCGGGGCACAGTGTGGTTATCGCATGCGCCCTCTGCTTGGGTTGACGCGCCGTCAGGCCGAGGGCCAGGTGCTCAGCGCGAAGTCGACGAGGCGGTCCAACTGTTCGGCCGGGGTGCCGTCGGCGGCGCGGACCGCGAGGCCGTGGGTGAGGGTGGTCAGGTAGTCGGCGAGCACGGCCGGATCGGTGCCGGGTGCGAACTCGCCGGCCTCGGCGGCCAGTTCGAGGCGCGCGCAGAGCGCGGCGCGCGCCCCCGCGCGGCGGGCGACGGTGTCGGCGCGGACGGCGGCGGAGCCCTCGCCGGTGGCCAGTGCGCCGTGCACCAGCAGGCAGCCCGGGCCCTCCTCGCGAGTCACCACCGCGACGGTGCCGCGCAGCAGGTGCTCGGCGACGGCCCGGCCGGTGGGCTCGTCGAGGGCCTCGCGTACGTGCCGGGCCGGGCCGCGGTGGTAGTGGTCGAGGCACTGGCGGAACAGCGCCTCCTTGTTGCCGTACGCGGCGTACAGGCTCGGGCGGTTGATGCCCATGGCGGCCGTCAGGTCGGACAGCGCGGTGCCCTCGTAGCCGTGCCGCCAGAACACCCGCATGGCGCGCTCCAGCCGGTCCTCGATGTCGAAGGTGCGCGGACGGCCCGTCATGTCGGCCTGCCTTTCGTCGAGTTCGGTCCGAGTTCTGTACCGATCGATATGGTAGCGTCCTGGATCTGTACCGAACGGTACGGATTATCGGAGGGGAATCCACCATGACTCTCACCACTGCCACCTTCGCGCCCGACGTGCTGGCCGGCCGCACCGCGCTGGTCACCGGCGGCTCGCGCGGCATCGGCGCCGCCACCGCGCTGGCGCTGGCCGCCGCCGGGGCGGACGTGGCGATCAGCCACAGCGGTTCGGCGCCGCGCGCGGAGGCCGTGGTCCGGGAGATCGAGGCGCTCGGGCGGCGGGCCGCCGCGTACAAGGCCGACCAGGCCGACCCGGCGCAGGTCGCCGAGCTGGTCGGCGCCGTCGCGGCGGACTTCGGGCGGCTGGACATCCTGGTCAACAACGCGGGCGTGATCGCCACCGGCCGGGTCGACGAGCCGGTCGACGAGGAGGCGCTGGCCCGGCAGTACGCGATCAACGTGGGCGGGGTCGCGGCCGCGATCCGGGCTGCCGCGCCGGTGCTGGGCGAGGGCGGACGGATCATCACCATCGGCTCCTACCTGGCGATTCGCCCGACCCGGCCCGGCATCGCCGACTACGCGGCCGGCAAGGCCGCCGTCACCGCGTACAACCGGGCCGCGGCGTTGGAGCTGGCCCCGCGCGGGATCACCGTCAACGTGGTGCAGTCCGGCTCCGTGAACACCGAGATGAACCCGGCGGACGGCCCGAGCGCCGACGCCCAGCGCGCGCTGAACGCGCTCGGTCGCTACGGCCGGCCCGAGGAGCTCGCCGCCACCGTGGTGTTCCTGGCCACCCCGGCCGCCGCGTTCATCACCGGCAGCGTGCTGGCCGTGGACGGCGGATTCTTCGCCTGACGTGGGGAGTTGACGGCCTGCGGGGGGAGGGGGGGAGGGCGACTGCGCCGGATCGTCCCGGCCCGAGGGCATCCCGGCGGGGAGCGGGCGGATTTCGGGCGGCCTCGGGTCGTTCCGCTTTCGGGGTCAAGTGGGCTCGGGGCGAGGGTGGTTGGCTGGGCGGGGGAGGGGGCTTTCCCGGCGGGGGCGGTGGGCGGTTTCCGGGTGGGGCGGGGTGGGAGTGGGTCCTCGGGTCGTTCCGCCTTCGGGGTCAAGTGGGCTCGGGGCGAGGGTGGTTGGCCGGGCGGGGGAGGGGGCTTCCCCGGCGGGGGCGGTGGGCGGTTCCCGGGTGGGGCGGGGTGGGAGTGGGTCCTCGGGTCGTTCCGCCTTCGGGGTCAAGTGGGCTCGGTGTGAGGGTGGTTGGGAGGGGTTTTCCCGGCGGCGGGTATCGGGTGGATTCCGGGGTGGCGCGGGGCGGGGTGGGAGTGGGCCCTCGGGGCGTTCCGCCTTCGGCGTCAAGTGGGCTCGGGGCGAGGGTGGTTGGGAGGGGTTTTCCCGGCGGCGGGTATCGGGTGGATTCCGGGGTGGCGCGGGAAGAGGGCCCGGGGCGTTCCGCCCTTGGCGTCAACGAGGGTGGAGCGTCAGGGGAGTTGGCCCGGGGGGAGGGTGTTGATGCCGGCGGTCAGGAAGGACATGGCGGCGTCGAGGTGGGCCTCGGTGGGGCGGAGGTAGAGCTCGCAGACGACGGCGGCGGCGGTGGCGGCGACCATGCGGGGGCCGAAGTCGTCGGGGGCGTCGCCGCGTTCGGCGGCGAAGATCCGGGCGCCCTCCTGGATGGCCTCGGTCAGGCGGCTGTTGGCGACGGCGCGCAGTTGGGGGTTGCGGTCGAGCATCGCTTCCCAGAGTGCGTCGAGTTCGCTGTCGGCGGGGTTCTCGGCGAGGTCGGTGCGCAGCCAGTGCTCGAGTGCTTCCAGCGTGGTGGTGCCGGGTTCGCGGTGGTTGAGGGTGTGGCTGAGGCGGTCGGTGAACTCGGCGATGTGGGAGGTGGCCAGGTCGAGCTTGGTCGGGAAGTAGAGGGTGACGGTCCGTGCGGACACCTCGGCCCGGTCGGCGATGTCGGCGATGGTGGTCGCCTCGAAGCCGCGTTCCGCGAACAGTTGGTAGGCCGCTCGCAGGATCGCCTCCCGGCGGCGGGCCTTGCCGCGTTCCCTCGCACCCTCGGTCATGCGGGCCATGCTAACCCAGTCTTTACCAGTGGCGGTAATTTTGCAGTCGGATGCAAAGTTACCTTAGGGTGCAAAAATCCACTGGTTCTGAGCACGAGGGGGCGCGATGGCGTCGGTCCTGTACACCTGGGGACGATGGGCGGTACGCCGCCGAGGCCGGGTGATCGGCCTGTGGCTGCTGCTGCTCGCGACCATCGGCGCCCTCGGCACCACCTTCGCCGGGCCCGTCAGCAACGAGTTCACCGTTCCCGGCATCGAGTCCCAGCAGGCCCAGGACCTGCTGGAACGTCAACTGCCGGAGTCCGCCGGCGGCACCGCCCGCCTGGTCGTCGCCGCGCCCGCCGGGCAGAGCCTGGACACGCCCGCCGCCAAGGCCGCACTTCAGGAGGGTCTGCACCGGGCGGCCGGGATACCCGGTGTGGTGCACGTCGCCGACCCGTTCGAGAGCCGCACCGTCTCGCCGGACCTGCGGATCGCGTTCGCCGACGTGCAGTTCGCGCAGTCCGCGAGCAGCGTTCCGCAGAGTGCCAAGGACGCGCTGAACGACGTCGCCGTGCCGCTGCGCGAGGCCGGGCTCCAGGCCGAGTTCGGCGGCACCGTGATGGCGCCGGACATCGAGGTCGGCGGCCCGGCCGAGGCGATCGGCGTGCTGGTCGCGTTCGTGGTGCTCGCCGTCGCGCTCGGTTCGCTGGTCGCCGCCGGACTCCCGCTGCTGACCGCCCTGGTCGGCGTCGGCATCGGTGTGTTGGGGGCTCAAATCCTGGCCAACGTGGTCGAGATGACCAACACCGCGACCGTGCTCGCGCTGATGATCGGCCTCGCCGTCGGCATCGACTACGCGCTGTTCATCATCGCCCGGCACCGCGAGCAACTCGCCGATCCCGACAGCGAGATCGAGGAGTCGGCGGCCCGCGCCACCGCCACCGCCGGCAGCGCCGTGGTGTTCGCCGGCGCCACCGTGATCATCGCGCTGGCCGCGCTCGCCGTCACCGGCATCCCGTTCCTGACCGTGATGGGCCTGGCCGCCGCCGCCACCGTGCTGCTCGCCGTGCTGGTCGCCGTCACTCTGGTGCCGGCGCTGCTCGGCCTGCTCGGCGAGCGTCTGCGGCCCCGGGGGAAGGTGAAGGCCGCTCCGCAGGGAGGCACTTGGTCGGCGGCGTGGGCGCGCATCGTCACCCGCAAGCCGCTGCTGGTGCTGCTGGCCGGCGTGGTCGGGCTGCTCGCCCTCGCGCTGCCCGCCCGCGACCTGCGGCTCGGCCTGCCCGGCAACGCCTCGCAGCCCGCCGCCAGCACCCAGCACAAGAGCTACGACCTGCTCAGCGAGGGCTTCGGCCCCGGCTTCAACGCCACCCTGGCCGCCGTGGTCGACGCCACCGGCATCCCCGCCGAGCGCCGCGAAGCCGCGCTCGCCGAGCTGCACGCCACGCTCTCCGCGGACCCGGGTGTCGCCGCCGTCGGCATGCCGGTGGCGAGCGCGGACGGCAGCACCGTCGCCGTGCCCGTCGTCCCCCGCACCGGGCCGGACGACCAGGCCACCAGCGACCTGGTGGACCGGCTGCGCGCCCACAAGGCCGAGGTCGCCGCGACCGGCGGCACGCTGTACATCGCCGGCGCGACCGCCGCCGCGATCGACGTGTCCGGCAAACTCGCCGACGCGCTGCCGCTGTTCGTCGGCCTGATCGTGATCCTCGCGCTGGCTCTGCTGACCGTCGCGTTCCGCTCGGTGCTGGTGCCGCTCAAGGCGGTGCTCGGGTTCCTGCTGTCGGTGGGCGCCGCGCTCGGCATCACCGTGTGGGTGTTCCAGGACGGCCACCTGAACGGCCTGCTCGACATCCCGTCCGCCGCGCCCGTCACGAGCTTCCTGCCGGTGCTGCTCATCGGCGTGCTGTTCGGGCTCGCGATGGACTACGAGGTGTTCCTGGTCAGCCGGATGCGCGAGCACCACCAGCACACCGGCGACGCCGCCGGGGCCGTCACGCAGGGCGTCGCCAGCAGCGGGCGGGTGGTCACCGCCGCCGCGCTGATCATGGTCGCGGTGTTCGGCGGGTTCGTGTTCAACCACGACCCGATCATCAAGTCGATCGGATTCGCGCTCGCCGTCGGTGTGTTCATCGACGCGTTCGTGGTCCGGATGACCCTGGTGCCCGCCGTGATGGCCCTGCTCGGCCGTCGAGCCTGGCAGTTGCCGCGCTGGCTCGACCGGATCACCCCGGACGTGGACCTGGAGGGGGCGAGCCTGCCCGCCGCCCCGGAGCGGTCGGAGCGCGTCGCCGAGCGGGTCTGACGGGACGGAACGCGGGCCGGGCCCGGGAGTTGCTCGCGACTCCCGGGCCCGGTTCATGGCTGCTCGGGGTCAGCAGGGGACCACGGCGTTGACGGTGACCGGGGACGGGCCCCAGCCGAACTTGCTGACGCCGAAGGTGCCGCTGACGGTGGAACCGCACGCGACGGTGGCGGTCGGGCCGTTGACGGTGACCGTGCTCGCGAGGAAGTTCACGTTCTGCGCGATGGAGCCGAGCGAGGCGCCGCCGACGACCTGGCCGGAGAGCGTGGTGGAGAGCGTCTGGGGCTGCGGCGGGAAGTCGGGGGTGGGCGGGCCGGCCAGGGCGACACGGCCGAGGAACTGGACGCTGTCACCGGTGATCGCGGCGCAGACCTGGGTCATCAGCCCGGACTGGAGCGACCACGGGCTGCAGGTCTCCGTGGTCGTGGTCACGGCGGTGGTGGCGGCCTGGGCGGGAGCGGTCATCAGGGCGCCGGCGGTGGCCACGCCTGCGGCGAGCAGGGTCAGCCCCTTCATCGAAGGTCGGTTCATCGCGAGTTCTCCTCCATGTGGTGGTGCCCAGCTGGGGGCACGTGTTAATGACCTGTCACATGTGAAATGTCACAGGCGCAGGACTTAAGTTGCCACAGGTTCGAATGCCCGACGAGGCTTTTGGGGAGGAAATGAGGTGCTCGGCCGGAAAATGACCATGGATGGCTAGATTGCATGGTGATTGCCGACGATTGGTGAAGTCTTGGTGCAGCTTCCCCCGGGAACCTTGCCGACCGTTCGGACAAGGTTCCCGGGGGATGGCAGAGCCGGCCGCTCTCCGCTACGCCGGGCCGTACACGACGTGCACGGTGCCGCGGGCGAACGCCGTGCTGGAGAGCAGCTTCAGCTCGATCGGCTCGGCGATCCCGTCGAACAGGCGCATGCCGTTGCCGCGGGCCACCGGGTGGATGAACAGGTGCAGTTCGTCGATCAGGCCGGCCGCCAGCAGCCGGCGGACCACGGAGACCGAGCCGGACATGCCGATCGTCCCGCCCTCCTCCTGCTTGAGCGCGCGGACGCCCTCGATCAGGTCGCCCTTCAACTGCTCGGAGTTGCGCCAGGTGAGGTCGAGGTCCTGGTGCGAGACCACGACCTTGCGCATGTCGCCCAGCGACTTCGCGAAGCCCGCGTCCTCACCGCCCGCCGCCTCCCGCTCCGGCCAGGCGCCCGCGAAGATGTCGTAGGTGGTGCGGCCCAGCAGCAGGGTCTCGGACCCCCCGACCTGTGCGCCGACCGCCGCGCCCACCTCGTCGTCGAAGTACGGCAGGTGCCACTGCTCCGGGCTGCCCACCACGCCGTCGGCGGAGATGAACAGGCCTGCGGTGATCTTCCTCATGGTTCGGTGCTCCTTGCTCGGTAGGGAGGGTGGGTCATTCGGCGGCGGACGCCGGGCCGTACACGACGTGCATGGTGCCGCCGGCGAACGCCGTGCTGGAGAGCAGCTTCAGCTCGATCGGGTCGGCGCTTTCGTCGAACAGGCGCATGCCGTTGCCTCGGGCCACCGGGTGGATGAACAGGTGGAGTTCGTCCAGCAGGCCGGCCGCCAGCAGCCGGCGGACCACGGAGACCGAGCCGGACATGCCGATCGGGCCGCCCTCCTCCTGCTTCAGCGCCCGGACGCCCTCGATCAGGTCGCCCTTCAGCTGCTCGGAGTTGCGCCAGGTGAAGGAGAGGTCCTGGTGCGAGACCACGATCTTGCGGGTGTCGCCGATCGCCTTCGCCATCTCGGCCTCGTCGCCGCCCGCCTCCTCGACGGCCGGCCACGTGCCCGCGAACACGTCGTAGGTGGTGCGGCCCATCAGCACGGTGTCCGACGCGCCCAGCAGCGCGCCGACCGCCGCGCCCAACTCGGCGTCGAAGTACTTGAAGTGCCACTGCTCGGGGCTCTCCACGACGCCGTCGGCGGAGATGAACAGACCGGCGGTGATCTTCCTCATGGGGTGGTGCTCCTTGCTCGTTCCTGGTGTGCGTTGCTCGCTTACAACCGGTCAGACGGAGCCCGCGCACCGGACTCATCGGTCCCGGCGAGAAAATCTGAAGAACTTTTTTTGATTCGAGGGCTCGCCCCACCGATGAGTCCGCGGCCGCCGACCGGTCAGCACCGGCATGAGCCTTGATGACACCGTCGAGTTCGACGTACCACCCCACCACGCCGCCCACCCCGCACTGGAGGAGCAGTACACCGCGCTGCTGGACGCCCACCAACCGCCCGTACTGGTCGCCCTGCTGGTCGGAAACGTACTGCGGCCCGCCCCCGGCGACCTCCAACGCCTCTGCAGGCTCGGAGTACTCGCACGGCGGGCGGGCCACCAGGTGGTACTGCGCGGGGTCGGCCCCCGGTTGAGAATCGTGCTCGACCTCACCGGGCTGGCCGACACCCTCCACGAGGGCTGACGGGATGTCAGCCGCGCGGGTCCTCCGTCAACCGCATCGGCAGACCCCACAGCGGGAACAGCCGATCCACGTCCATGTAATTGGTCATCATGGCGATCCGGCCGTCCACGATCTCCAACACCATGATGCCCCACGGCGTCCAGCCGTTGCCGTCCTCCGCCACCCGGTACTGCGCGAAGGCCGGCGAACCGTTCGCCTCCACCGGCAGCATCCGCGAGTTCACGCAACCGCGGCCCGGGCCCTGCCACCACACCTCGAGCTCCGCGAGGCCCTGCAGCCACATCCGGAACGGCGGCATGTTCAGCACCGCGTCCTCGTGCAGCAGCCGCTTCAACCCCTCGATGTCGAAGGACTCGAACGCCTGCACATAGCGGGCCAGCAGCGCACGCTGCGCCTCGTCCAGCGGCTTGAACGTCTCACCCGCAGACCCCGCGCCGTCCGCCAGCGTCGCCCGGGCCCGCTGCAGCGCGCTGTTCACCGACGCCACCGACGTCTCCAGCAACTCCGCCGTCTCCGCCGCCGACCAGGCCAGCACCTCGCGCAGGATCAGCACCGCCCGCTGCCGGGCCGGCAGCTTCTGCAAGGCCGAGACAAACGCCAACCGGATCGACTCCCGGCCCAGCGCCACCTCCGCCGGATCACCCGCCAGCACCCGGCCGTCCGGCACCGGACCCACCCAGATGTTCTCCTCCAACTGCGTCAGATCCGGCGCCCCCGCCGAACACGGCGACGTCAGATCCATCGGACGCGCCCGCCGCTGCGCCGCCGGACCCATGTCCAGGCACACATTGGTGGCGATCCGGTACAGCCACGTCCGCAGCGCCGCCCGGCCCTCGAACCCGGCGAACTTCGACCAGGCGCGGACCATCGTCTCCTGCACCGCGTCCTCGGCCTCGAAGGCCGACCCCAGCATGCGGTAGCAGTACGCCGTCAACTCGCGGCGGAACGGCTCCAGCTGCTCCGCAACCCCATCACGATCCATGATCATTGACACGCCGGACACCCTAGTACGAGGCTCCGACAATCGAGCCGCTGCGGGACCATGCCCGGGTGGAACTCGAGGCGAACAGAGGCGAACTGACGGGCTGTTGCCACCGGAGGACCGGCTCCTTCCAGGACGCCGAGGACCTCGTCCAGGACACCCTCGAGCAGGTCGGGCCGATGCTCTATGCCCGCTACCGGCGCGGCTGACGAGCGATGGGGGAGTGGGCCGGGTGTGGTGCGAAACCGCACCCGGCCCGGCGGGACGGCAGGTACAGTCCGAGGCGCTCACGCGTTTGATCAAACTCAGTACAACTGACCTGCCGGAGGCCGATCCTGATGGACACTCAGCGCTGCCCGTACCGTCTCGACACCGTCGGAACCGACCTGCCCGCCGAAGCCGTCGCCCTGCGCGCCCTCGGGCCCGCCACCCCCGTCGAACTCCCCGGCGGCATCCCCGCCTGGTCCGTCACCGACCCCGCCCTGATCAAGCGCCTGCTCACCGACCCGCGGGTCTCCAAGGACGCCCAACAGCACTGGCCCGCCTACATCGACGGCGAGATAGCCGAGGACTGGCCGCTGCGGATGTGGATCGACGTCCGCAACGCGCTCACCGCCTACGGACCCGAACACGGCCGGCTGCGCCGCCTGATCAGCCCCGCGTTCACCGCGCGGCGGATCCGCGTCCTCACCCCCGAGATCGAACGCATCACCGCCGAACTCCTCGACCGCCTCGCCGACCGGCCGCAGGACCAGATCGTCGACCTGCGGGGCGAATTCACCTGGGTGCTGCCGCTGATGGTGGTCAACACCCTGCTCGGCGTCCCCGAAGACCTGCACGATGCATTCCGCGCCTGCATCGGCCGCATCTTCGACACCGACGCCACCCCCGAGGAAGCCGTCCGCAACGGCGAGGCCGTCTACCTCCAACTCGCCAACCTGGTCGAGGCCAAGCGACGCACCCCCGGCGAGGACGTCACCAGCGCGCTCATCCAGGCCCACGACGAGGAGACCGGCACCGGCCTCACCGAACGCGAACTCCTCGACAGCCTGCTGCTGTTGATCGGCGCAGGCCACGAGACCACCGTCAACCTGCTCGGCAGCGCGATCGTCGCGCTCGCCGCTGATGCCGAACAGCTCGACGCCGTCCGAAAGGACCCGGCCCGCTGGGCCGACGTGGTGGAGGAGACGCTGCGCCTGCGGCCGCCGGTCTCCAGCATCCTGCCGCGGTTCGCCGTCGAGGAGCTGCACGACGAGGCGACGGGCATCACCTTCGCGCGCGGCGACATGCTGGTCATCAACTTCACCGCCGGCGGCCGCGACGCTGCTCTGCACGGCCCTGACGCCGACGGTTTCGACCACACCCGGGAATCGCGCCGCGAACACCTCTCCTTCGGACACGGCACCCACTACTGCCTCGGCGCCGAACTCGCCCGCCTGGAGGCCCGGATCGCGCTTGCCGCGCTCTTCGACCGGTTCCCGCAGTTGGCTCTCGCCACGGCGGAGGTCAAGCCGCTGGAGTCGTTCATCTCCGACGGGCCGCGCGAGCTGCCGGTCCGGCTGCACGGCTGACCCCGCTGACCCCGCTGACCCCCGTCCTGTCGACCTGCGGGGGTGAGGGGTCTGCCGAACTGCGGGGGTGGGGAGTCCGTGGCAGCCTGGCAACTGCCCGAATCCCCTACTGATCGCAGGGAGTAACCATGGGTATGAGCGACAAGTTCAAGGACAAGGCCCAGCAGGCTGCGGAGCAGGCCAAGCAGCGGATGAGTCAGAAGCCCCAGCAGGGCGACGACCAGCAGAAGGCCGCCGACCAGCCGCAGGACCAGCAGAACATGGACGACCGGCAGGACGACCAGCAGCAGTGACGGCTCGTGCATCAACTCCCGGCGCGGCTTCCGTGCCGGGAGTTGTGCTGTCGCCGGCCGGGGTCTGGCCGGTGGCATCGGTCCGGAGTAATTTAGTTCACATCAGCTAATTATCATCTGGCTTCCAGGGGTGGGGCAGGAGATGGCCGACGTGACCGAGGGAACGGGCAGGCTGGGCCGGATCGGCGTTGAGCACCCGCGGTACAAGTGGATCGCGCTGTCGAACACCACGCTCGGGATGCTGATCGCCACCATCAACTCCTCGATCGTGCTGATCTCGCTGCCCGCGATCTTCAACGGCATCCACCTGGACCCGCTCCAGCCCGGAAACGTCAGCTACCTGCTGTGGATGCTGATGGGCTACATGCTGGTCACCGCCGTGCTGGTGGTGACGCTCGGGCGGCTCGGGGACATCTGGGGGAGGGTGCGGATCTACAA
Source organism: Kitasatospora sp. NPDC048407 (assembly GCF_043200475.1). NCBI lineage: Bacteria > Bacillati > Actinomycetota > Actinomycetes > Kitasatosporales > Streptomycetaceae > Kitasatospora > Kitasatospora sp. NPDC048407. The sequence goes on from NZ_JBICXW010000002.1 coordinate 469,721, forward strand.
CGCGGGATTCCTGATCTTCACCTTGACCTCCGTGGTGCTCTCGCTCGACCCGATGAACGGCGGCGGCGGTGCGCTCTGGCTGATCGGCTGGCGGGTGGTCCAGGCCGTCGGCGGCGCGATGCTGATGGCCAACTCGGCGGCGATCATCACGGACGCGTTCCCCGCCCGGCAGCGCGGCATGGCGCTGGGCGTCAACATGGTGGCCGCGATCGCCGGTTCGTTCGTCGGACTGGTGCTGGGCGGCCTGCTCGCCGAGTGGAACTGGCGGTCGATCTTCTGGGTCAACGTCCCGATCGGCATCATCGGCACCGTCTGGGCCTACCGCTCCCTGCACGAGACCGGAATCCGCCGACCCGGCCGGATCGACTGGTGGGGAAACATCACCTTCGCCGTCGGCCTGACCGCGCTGCTCGCCGCGATCACCTACGGCATCCAACCGTACGGCGGCCACACCATGGGCTGGACCAACCCGTGGGTGCTCGCCGGGCTGATCGGCGGAACGGCCACGCTGGTCGCGTTCTGCGTGATCGAGACCAAGGCCGCCGAACCGATGTTCCCGCTGCGCCTGTTCCGCGACCCGGTGTTCGCCGGCGGCAACCTGGCCACCCTGCTCGGCTCCATCGCCCGCGGCGGCCTCCAATTCATGCTGATCGTCTGGCTCCAGGGCATCTGGCTGCCGCTGCACGGCTACGACTACGCCGACACCCCGCTCTGGGCCGGCATCTACCTCGTCCCGCTGACCATCGGATTTCTCGCCGCCGGCCCGATCGCCGGCCACCTCTCCGACCGTTTCGGCGCCCGCCTGTTCGCCGCCGGGGGGTTGGTGGTGATGGCCGCCTCGTTCGCCGGACTGCTGCTCCTGCCCACCGACTTCGGATACCTCTGGTTCGCGCTCCTGGTGTTCCTGAACGGGCTCGGCGGCGGCCTCTTCGCTGCTCCCAACACCGCGCTGGTGATGTCCAGCGTCCCCGCCGCCGACCGGGGCGCCGCCTCCGGCATGCGGGCCACCTTCCAGAACGCCGGCATGGTGCTGTCCATCGGCGTGTTCTTCTCGCTGATGGTGGCCGGCCTGGCCGGCTCCCTGCCCGGAACCCTGGCCAACGGTCTCACCGCCCAGGGCGTCTCCCCGGCGGACGCCCACGCGGTGGCCGGACTGCCGCCCGTCGGCACGCTGTTCGCGGCGTTCCTCGGCTACAACCCGATCCGCGAACTGCTCGGCCCGCACGTGCTGTCCACGCTTCCGGCCTCCAACGCGCAGACCCTGACCGGACGCGAGTTCTTCCCGCACCTGATCTCCGGGCCGTTCCACGACGGGCTGATGGTGGTGTTCTCGCTGGCCATCGCGATGTCGCTGGTCGCCGCCGTCGCCTCGCTGCTGCGGGAGCGGGTCGCGGTCGTCGACCCGGCGGTCGATCCGGCGGCCGATTCGGCCGTGGCGCCGGATGTTTCGCCGTGAACTCCGGGGTAGAGTACGGGAGTTCGGCGGAGGGCGGGAGTTCGGCAGTGGAGAGCGGGCTCGACCCGGCGGACCTGGTGCGGCTGCGGCTCGTCGTCGCCCGGCTGCACCGGCAGCTCGCGCAGGCGTCCGGACGGCAGGACTTCACGTTCGCACAACTCTCCGCGCTGGCCCGGATCGAGGCGCACGGCCCGATCCGGCTCGGCGAACTCGCCACCCGCGAACGCGTCGCCGCCCCCTCGATGACCCGCACCGTCGCCCCCCTGGTCGCCTCCGGCCTGGTCACCCGTCTCCCCGACCCGGACGACCGCCGCTCCGCGCTGGTCGAACTCTCCACCGAGGGCGTCGAGTTGCTCGCCGAGATCCGCCAACGCCGCTCCGAGCTGCTGGCCCGCCGCACCGCCGAACTCGACGCGAGGGAGCGCGCCGTGCTGCTGGAGGCGCTGCCGGTGCTGGAGCGGCTGGTGGCGTTCGAGGACTGACTCTGTTTGGGGGCTCCGGGCTTTCGGGGCCCGGGGCGTGCGGGGGTTGACGATCCGTCAGTAGCGCCGGACCGGTTGGGGCACGAAGCGGTGCAGGAGCAACGTCGGGCCGAATCGCCAGTGGCGCACCAGCAGGCCCAGGATCGCGGTCATCACCATCACGCCCAGCCAGGCCAGGAAGGCGTGGATCCGCCAGATGTGGTCGTCGTTCGGCCGGTACACCGTCCCGCGGAGGTCCTCGCCGGCCGTCCGCTCGCCGAGGCGATGCACCCCCAGATCGTCGTCCGCGACCTGGAGGTAGGCCAGTTCCTGCCCGGTGTCGTCCGGGACGAAATAACCGACGACGTCGCACGGGTTGCCCCGGGCGCCGCAATTGTGCGGCGCCTCCTTCGTCACCGTGAAGAACCCCGGTCGGCCGGCCCCGGTCGCCACCTGCCAACCCGTTCGGCCCTGGACGGTCTCCACCACCGTGAAGGCGGCCGTGACCAGCAGCGCGCACAGCAGGAACCCCGAAACCCGACGCACCCACCACGCCTTCACGCCCGCTCTGAAGGTCTCGCCGACCATGCTGCGCCCCCAACTCCACGTTGTCGGAGGGTCATGGTGGCACGGCGTACGGGCGGTCGGAGAGGGGGGTTGGGTGCGGTGCGGTTCGGTCGACTTGAGCCGCATGTCCGTGGCGGGATTCTCTGATGACCGGTCTGGGAGGCTGCGTTGCCGATAGCCTCGCTGCCGTGGTCAAGAGCGAAGGCGCAGAGCTGGTCGGCGGCGATCTCGAGGAGCAGGGCTGGGCCTTCACCAGGTCCTGGGTGGAGCGGAGACTCGCCGCCGGGGAACGGATCGAAGCTGTCGCGCGCCTGCGTGGCGGCTGGACCTCGGAGATGCGCCGACTGAGCATCAGCGGACCGGAAGGCCGGCGTGCTCTGGTGCTGCGGTCGTTCGTCAAGCCGTTCTTTCTCCAGCACGCGGACGGCCTGTTGTCGCGTGAGGCCGCGATCCTCCGCCTGCTCGACGGCACGGACGTCCCAGCGGCAGTGCTCGTGGACGCGGACCCGACGGCGACCTCCTGCGACCACCCGTCACTGCTGATGTCGCTGCTGCCGGGAACCGTCAGCGTGGACGACCAGGGCGCCGAGCACCGTGCCGACCTGTTGGCCGCGCAGTTGCTGCGCATCCACCAGGTCGAGGTCCCGCCGGAGACGAGGCCGCGCGCCTGGCAGGCATGGACCTCCACGGATCGGGTGCGGTTGCCCGAATCGACGGCACGACCGGACCTCTGGCAGCAGGCCGTCGACGTCATCCGGCAGGAACCGCCGGCCCACCGGCCGTGCTTCCTGCACCGGGACTTCCACCCGGGCAACGTCCTGTTCGAGGGGGCCGGCGACGATGCCCGGATCAGCGGTGTCGTCGACTGGGTGGAGACCTCGTGGGGCCCGGCCGACCTGGACGTCGCCCACTGCTCGACAGCCCTGGCCCTGCTCCACGGCGTCCCGCTGGGCATGAGCTTCGCGGACCGGTACGTCGCCGCGGGCGGACAGCTCGACGAGGACCCGGCGGCGCATCTCTACTGGCGCCTGATCGACGCCCTGGCCTTTGCCCCGGACGCCGAGAAGGTCGCCGTCCCCTGGCGAGAACTCGGCCGCGCGGATCTGACTCCCGCGCTGCTGGCCGGCAGGTTGGAGGAGTACATCCTGGCTCTCGTCGAGCGCTACTCGTAGTTCCTGGCCCCCGGGCGACTTGGGCGCCTTGAGGCGAGAAGGCTCGGACGTCCGGGGCGAACTACGGCAGCCCCTCGGCGAGGTGTGGCCGCACGCCGTACCCGCCCGTCCGGTGAGACCGGCGGGCGGGACGGCGGGGCAGCGCTCACCAGCGTTGCGGCGTCGCTGCGCCCCGGCAAGCCCGTTGGTGGTGAATGGCCGGGCGAGCGCCGGCCTGGCCGGGGATGTTCGGCCGCCTGCCCGAAAGAGCCCCCGGGGTAGGGCACTTGTGCGGTGATGCGGTGCGGGCTTGACGCCGCTCACCGGAGCACGGAGGCCGCATCGTCGCTCTGCGCCCGGTAGACGGTCACGATCGAGGCGACAGCGTCGACTTCGAGCGGCCCGGTGATCCGCAACCAGACCAGCTCGGGCAGGTCCCCGGAGCGGTCGAGCCGGCCGACCGCGTCGGCGGGCCAGGGCGACGGCAGCTTCGGCAGATGGACGAGGGAGATCCCGTAGATGAAGGAAGGGGTCGCTTCGGGTTCCCACGGGCGGACCGAGTGGAGACCGGACAGTGAGATCACCACATCGGGCTGCTGGGGTCCCTCACGCAGCCACACGTCCAGTGTGTTGTCCTTGCGGTTGGCGTTGGACTCGTCCAACGAGATGCGGTCGAGGAAGTAGTTGGCGCAGGACTCCAGTGCCAGCGCCGCATTGGTGCAACGGTTCTTGAAGGCGTCGGTTGCCCGGTGTTCGTCGGTCACGGCATGAGACTAGGCTCCGCCGGATCGCGCCAGCACCCGTTCGGAGCGCGATCCCGGCCGAGTCCGGACGGGCCGGGGGCGGCTCCGCGTCGCCTTCACCGGCGTCGACGGCCTGCTTGCCGTGGTGAACCAGCTGTGGGACCGCCTCCAGGTCTGGTTCTGACGGCCCCTTCGTCTCCCGGCGTGGAATGCTGGGCCGATGAGGCTGATCGACAACGACGGGCATGGTGTCGAACTGGGCGTTGTGGGCTACCAGTTCCCCGATGCGGTTGACCCGCGGCAGCGGCAGAGCTGGCTGGTCGTAGAAGGGGCGGCCCACTGTCCGCAGGGGACGTGGTCGTTCCGCTGGCAGGCGCTGACCGCCGACGACGCCGTCGAGTTGGCGCGATGGCTCGGCCGGGCAGGCGTCCGGCCCTCCGGCCCTGGGCAGGCGGGTGGAAGCCAGTTGGGCTTCACTGAGCCGAACTTGACCTTTGCCGTCAGCTGGGCCGATGAGGGTCTGGTCGAGCTGCGCGTCGGCCTGGATCTCGAGTTCTCGCCTCCCTGGCAGCGCCGGGCCCGTCCGGGCGAGCCGTTCGTGGTCGCGTGCCGGCTGACGGCCGAGTCGGTGTTGCAGGCGGCGGCAGAGTGGGCGGCCGAGATCGAGCCCTGGCCGCCTGCGGCTGACGCCAGCGTGTGGTGAGGTCAGGTGGCCGGGCCTGGGTGGCTCGGTGAATCCGGCCGCTGTCCTCGAGCGGTGAGACCGGGGGCGTGCTGCCCGAGCCGATCGAACTCCTTTGAGACAGAGGTGTGTGGGGGCGCCCGGTCAGAGCGTCTGGGCGGCGATGCCGGCCAGGACGATTTCCAGGCCTGCCTCGAACTCTGCGACGGGCGTGGGGTGTTCGGCCTGCAGGATCACCTCCGCGAGTAGGGGGCGGCTGTCCGCGTCGAGTACCCGGCGCAGGCACGGGGACATTGCCTCGCGCCACTGCTCCTGAGGCGGCCCTCGGTTCGGTCTGCCTGGCGTTGGGACAGTTCGGTGTGCAGGGCGCCCACCAGGTAGGAGTGGAAGGCGGCGGCGGCCCGGCGGAGTTCGGTGGGGCGGCCGGTGAGGTTGGGGGCGGTGTTCAGGACGGAGAGTCTGGCCTCCAGTGCGGCGAAGGTGTTGGGGCCCAGGTGGGGGCTGCCGCCGAGGAGTTCGGGGAACCACTCGTGGCGGAGGGCGGCCCGCCTGGTCAGGGCGGCGATCACGCGCAGGCCCGCCTGCCAGTCCTGTGGCCGGTGGCCGGGGGTGGGGGAGGGCGGGACGATCTCGGCGTAGACCGCGTCCGCGAGGAGGTCGAGCCGCTCGTCCTTGGTGTCCGCGTACCCGTACAGCCGCATCGGGCTGACTTCCAGCGCCGCTGCCACCCGGCGGATCGAGACGCCCTCCAGGCCGTCCGCGTCCGCGAGTTCCAGTGCCGCGCCGACGATCAGTTCGCGGCTGAGGGGGTGCGGGGTTCGTCGGGCCGGGGGTTCGGGGCGTTCCCAGATGCTCACCCCGGCGATCCGGGGAGGGCGTTGCGCGTCTACGAGTCCGAGATGTTCGCCCGCACCGCCGAGGTCGCCGCCGAGTCCGACCGGGTGATGGCGCTGGTCCACTCGCCGGCCGGGGCCCGGGGTGTGGTCGCGTTCTTCAACGGTGAGGGAACGAGCGGCGAGGGCGTGGCGGGCGAGTAGGGCGCTTCTTCGCGGGGGCTGTCGGGTGGGTTGGGTGGGTCAGCGGACGAGGAACCAGCTCTGGTACGGGTTGTTGCGGTTGCAGCCCTCCTCGTGGAAGAGGTAGGGGCTGTTGTTGCCGTTGTCCAGGCAGGAGCGGACGGCGAAGTTGAAGAACTGGGTACCGATCGCGCCCTGGGTCATCGCCCAGATCTGGAAAGGGTCCTGGCTGTTGCAGGACTTCATCTGGACGACGGAGGAGCTCATCGCCCGGATGCAGCGCCCGCTGCTGTCGTTGCGGATCTGGACGTTGGGGTATCCGGTGTCGGGCGCGGCGGAAGCGATCTTCCAACGGAGGTTGGCCGCGCTGGTGCTGTAGGTGGTCGAGCTCAACTCGTAGCTGCCGTACACGCTTCCGAGGTGGTGATCGATGAACTTGCTGCTGCCGATGACGATGTTGTCGACGTTCACATAGGCGTGGGCCGTGCCGGAGCCGGCGACCAGGGAGACCAGCACAGCCGCCGTACCGAGCGCGGCCGTAACACGCAGCTTCATGCTCCGACCCTCCGTGGGGGATGGGGGTCTTGACCTGCCTCCAAGCTACCGGCGGGCCCCTGGCCCGCGGCAGCGGCGGGTGGTGCGCGGACGGAGTGTTCGGTGAGGGCGGAGCGCCCCCTCCGGCGCGGAGTGAGGGGGCGCGGTCTGGAATCCTGTGGGTATGAGCACACTTTCGAGCACGCCGCCGGACGGACTGCCCCGCTACCGCGTCCTGACCGGGCCGGACGACGCCGCTTTCTGCCACCGGGTCAGCGAAGCGCTCGCGCTGGGCTACGAGTTGCACGAGGGGCCCGCCGTCACGTTCGACGGCGAGCGGGTCATCGTGGCTCAGGCGGTGGTGTGGCCGAAGAGGTAGCGGGAGGGACTTCAGCCGGCGGGGCGCAGTCGGCAGGAGTGGATCAGGTAGGGGCCGAGCAGGCCTTCGCGGTCGCCGTTCTTGAGGGCGATGGCGCGGCCGGTCAGTTCGGCGGCGTCCGTGCGGAGTTCCAGTCCGAACGACGGGCTGTTCACCCGGGCGTCCGTGGTGGGGAGTTGAAGGTCGGCGATGAGGCGCACGTCCCACAGGTTGGAGGCGATCGCCGGGACGGTAGCCGGGGGGAGGTCGGCGAGGCGGACGCGGATCTGGCGGTCGGCCAGGGCGTCCAGGTGCAGCGGGACTTCGCCGTCGGGGGTGTCGATGTGGCCGGTCCAGCTGCCCGGGGGCAGGGTCAGCTCGGTGTCCTGTTCGGTGACGGGGGCCAGGTGGGCCGGGTCGAACTCGGGGGCCAGGGCGTCCATCAGGTGGCGGACCACGGCGTCGCGGGCGGCCTTGTTCGTGCTGTTGGTCAGGACGGCGAGCGAGAGTTCGCGGTCGGGCAGGTCGATCATCATGGCGGCGACGCCGCCCATGCCGCCGCCGTGGCTGCTGATCAGCGAGCCGTTCTCGCGCTGGACGATCCGGCCGAGACCGTAACCGAGACGGTCGGTGATGGGCAGCGCGTCGAGCACGGCGGCCGCGGTGGCCGGCCGGAGCAGCCGCGCGGAGCGGCGGGCGAACAGCGCGATGTCACCGGCCGTGGCCCAACCCGCCCCGGCGGCCGGGACGCTGGTGTGGCAGCCGGGGTAGCTGCGGCCGTCGGGGGTGTAGCGCTGCGCGACGGGCGCGGCGGCGGGCGGGAGGTCGGCCAGCTCGAAGGAGGACAGGCCGAGCGGTTCGGCGATCTGCTCGCGCAGGTAGGTGCGCAGGGGCTGGCCGGTGGCCTGCTCCAGGAGGCGGCCGAGTGCCTGGTAGCCGTGGTTGGAGTACTCGAAGTCGCTGCCCGGCTCGCGGACTTGGCGCCGGTAGAAGGCGGGGTCGATCGGTGACGGCTCCTCGCCGTAGTAGAAGTCGTAGTACGCCGGGAACCCGCCCCGGTGCTGCAACAGCTGACGCGGCGTCGGCACCGTCGCCCACGGGTACTCGCCGGGCAGCGGTGCGTCGAGGTCGATCAGCCCGCGATCGGCCGCCAGGCACACGGCGATGGCCGTGAACGACTTGGTGATCGACGCCAGCCCGTAGACGGTCTCCGGGGCGGCGGCGACGTCCGCCGCGACGTCCGCCAGCCCGTAGGCCCGCGCGAACACGATCTCGTCGCCCTGCGCCACAGCCACGCTCGCCGACGGGCAGCCGTGCGCCGCAAGCGTCTTCTCGCAGAACCCGTCCAGTCCGTCCAGCACGCCAAGCTTGTCCAGCACGTTCATGCCTCCCCTTGATCGCTCCTGTTCGGATCGTAGCCGTCCGACTTCGAACGGCCTTGACCGGCCCGCCCGTTCGGCACCGGACGGGCTCCGCCACAGGGGCCGCCGGGCCTATCGGATGGGCGTGGCGCGGAGGGCGACCTCGAGTTCGAAGCGGGCGTCGGGGGAGGCGAGGGACGGGCCGAAGAGACGGTGGACGCGGTGGAGGCGCTGGCGGGCGGTCTGGGGGTGGATGCCGAGGCGGGCGGCGACCTGGGGGGCGGTGCCGCGGCCGGTCTGGAGCCAGGCCAGGAGGGTGGCGGCGAGGCGTTCGCGTTGCTTGGGGGTGAGGGGCGCGAGCGGGGCCAGGCGGCGTTCGGCGATCAGGCGGACCAGGGCCGGGTCGGTGAGCAGCAGCAGGTCGGAGAAGCGCTCGCGGCAGTCCACCGGCTGATCCGGGGCCTGCGGGAGGGAGGCGCGGACCAGCCGGGCCCAGCGCAGCGACTGCGCCGCCAGGGCGGGCGGCACCGGCGGGCCGATCACCGCTCCGCGTCCGTGCAGCGCCGCGGCAACTCGCGGGTCGGCGAGGGTCGTTGCCGGGTCGGGCAGCAGCAGGTGCGGCTGCGGGCCGTCCAGGTTGACCAGGACGTGCTCGGGCAGCCGTCCGCCGCCGGCGGGCCGGGCGCCGAACGCGGCGACGCGGGCGAGGGGTTGACGGGCGGTGGGGAGCGGAGCGGGGGAGCGCGGGTCGAGCGACACCCCGGCGAGCAGCGCGGGCAGCGGCCAGTCCGCGGACTGCGCGGCGGCGGCGAGTTCGGCGGGCTCGGCGCCCGACAGCAGGAGGTCGAGCAGTCGGTGCCGGGCCCGGCCGAGTGCGCCGGCGCGGTCGGTGCGGGCGTCCATGTAGCCCTGGACGCTGGCCGCCGCGACCTCGTCGATGTGCGCGAACACCGCCTCGGCCAGCGTGACCAGCTGCTCCGGGCCGAGACCGCGGCGGCGGGCCACCCGGGCGTACCGGCGCCAGGCGATCCGGGCGCCGAGCCGGAACGCCGCCTGCAGGGCGTCCAGGCTGCGGCCCTCGGCGAGTTCGCCCCGGCCGAGCGAGCGGTACACCCGCACCTGCCGCAGGCCGGGGGCGGGCAGCCCGGCGACCCGGTCGACGAACTCGGCGAGCGCCGTCTCCACGCCCTGCTGGATTCCGGCGCCGAATTGGCCGGAGAGCGGGCGGGCGAATTCCGGGACGGCGGACCTGATCTCCCGGATGATCTCGGACGCCAAGGATTGCTGCTCCGCCCTGAGTTCGGCCGACAAATCGCGCGGAAGCCCCTCCCACGGCCCAGCCAATTCCGATCCTCCAGGTAGCGATAATCCGTTCCACCGGAGTCCCCGCGAATCCGACGGTGGTCGGGGACAGGGGGAGTATGCGGCGGCGCAACCCGGGGGTCAATAGGTTCGGCGCAGGCATGCGGGCCCCGCCCGGGAGGCCCGACGGGCGGAAACGCTCACCGGGTTGACAGCTCCGCTGGAGGGGGAAGCCAATTCCTGGCACCCGAGGATGGCCTTTTCCGGTTCTGCGGGCCATGAGTTGACGGAGTGTCAGATGCGAAGTCGTTCGAGGTCGATCGTGGGCGGTGGAATTCCGGGCCGGGAGGAAAGCGGGGGGCGTGACGGAAAACGGGGGAAAGCGCGGTGTTTACGGACCGGCCGGCCGCCCGCTGAAGGGCGTCAGGCCGCAGCTGCCGTTCCGGAGCGGAGCCCGGGCGCCAGCAGCAGGGTGACGGTCCGGGAGGATGCCGCCAGCATGGCGATCGCCGTCGCGGGCGAGGTGCGTTCGGCCACCGTGCCGGCCAGGGCGGCGCCGACGCTGCGCGTGGCGAGCAGGCCCGAGCCGCGCAACCCGAAGGCGTGGCCGCCGAGTTCGTCCGGGGTCAGCTGCATCAGGCGGTCCTGGAAGATCAGGCCGGTCGCGTAGCCGAGCGCGGCGACTGTGACGGCGGCGAGCAGTACGGGCAGCGGCGGGTGCAGGGCGAGCAGCAGGAACGGCGCGGCGAGCAGCAGGCACAGCGGGACGCCGAGCCGGTCCTGCCACTGCCGGGAGACGAAGCGGCCGACGGCGATGTCCCCGGCCGGCATGCCGACCGCGAACAGCAGGCCGGCCTCCTTCGGCGCGTAGGGGGCGTAGCGGGACTCGCAGCCGACGACCCAGCCCGTTTGGTACCCAGAGCGCCAGGAAGACCGTCCGCAGGGGCCGCGAGGCGCTGGGCCGGCTGCTCGGTCCGGCCCGGGCGGACGTCCTGGTGCTGCTCGGCGCCCCGAAGACCACCACCCAGCTGGTCGCTCTGACCGGGCAGGGCCTGGGGTCGGTGGGCCGGCGCCTGAAGGTGCTGTTTGACGCCGGGCCGGTGCAGCGCCGGCGTGCCGGGCGGTCGGTGCTCTACTTCCGCACCGACGCCGGTGAGGTCCTGGTTCGGGTGCAGCCGGAGACCCGCTGACGGAGCGCCGGGCGGCGCTGTGGCCTCCGGGGCGGGTGGTTCGCGGTCAACCTGAGTTGCCGCGCGTCCCCCGAATGGCAAACCGGACGGAGGCAGTCCCAATCCTCGCGGGGGCAAGATTCACCTGATCGGGTGCACCATCGGCCTCGGGGGCAGTGCTGGGAGTGGCAAAGATCTACTGTTCGGGAGGCAGTGGGCGGCCCGGTGACCCGAAGGCCCTCCGACACCCTCAGCCATCCCCTCGTTACCTTGCCAAGACCCCAACACACCCACGGATCTGACGTAGCGTCAGCTCACGTGGCGAGACGAAGGAGAGCCCGGCCCGATGTCCGTGGACAGCAGCCCGGAGACTCAGCAGGCGCAGCGCCAGCAGACCAGCCTCACCACCGCCGCCGCACGCAACCTGGCGACCACCACCAAGTCCGCACCGCAGATGCAGGAGATCACCTCCCGCTGGCTGCTGCGGATGCTGCCCTGGGTGCAGACCTCCGGCGGTACCTACCGGGTCAACCGCCGTCTGACCTACACGGTCGGCGACGGCCGGATCGAGTTCATCCAGACTGGCGGCGATGTCCGGGTCATCCCCCGGGAGCTCGGTGAACTCGCCCTGCTGCGCGGCTTCGAGGACGACGACGTGCTGTCCGCGATCGCCGACCGCTGCGTGCAGCGCGACTTCCGGGCCGGGGAGACCCTCGCCGAGCGCGGCACCCCGTCCGACAAGATCCACCTGATCGCGCACGGCAAGATCAACCAGATCTCCACCGGCAAGTACGGCGACGACGCGGTCATCGGCGTCCTCGGCGACGGCGACCGGTTCGGCGAGAACGCCCTGCTGGACGCCGACGCCAGCTGGGACTACACCGCCACCGCCAAGACCTCCGGCACCCTGCTCACCCTCACCCGGTCCGACTTCGAGTCGGTGCTCGCGCAGTCCGAGAGCCTGCAGGCCCACATCCGGGACTTCGCCAGCCTCCCGCTGCAGCGGCAGAACGAGCTCGGCGAGGCCGAGATCGCGATGTCCGCAGGCCACGAGGGCGAGCACCTGCTGCCCACCGCGTTCGTGGACTACGAGCTCAAGCCGCGCGAGTACGAGCTGTCCATCGCGCAGACCGTGCTCCGGGTCCACTCCCGCGTCGCGGACCTCTACAACCAGCCGATGAACCAGATCGAGCAGCAGCTCAAGCTCACCGTCGAGGCGCTCCGCGAGCGCCAGGAGCACGAGCTGATCAACAACCGCGAGTTCGGTCTGCTCTCCAACTGCGCCTTCGACCAGCGCATCCAGACCCACTCCGGCCCCGCCACCCCCGACGACCTGGACGAACTGCTCAGCCGCCGCCGCGACTCCGAGTTCTTCCTGGCCCATCCCAAGACCATCGCCGCGCTCGGCCGCGAGTTCAACTCGCGCGGCCTGTACCCCGACACGGTCGACATGCAGGGCCACAAGGTGCCGGCCTGGCGCGGCGTCCCGATCCTGCCCTGCAACAAGATCCCGATCACCCCGGAGAACACCAGCTCCATCCTGGTGCTGCGCACCGGCGAGGACAACCAGGGCGTCATCGGCCTGCACCAGACCGGCATCCCCGACGAGTTCCAGCCCAGCCTGTCGGTCCGCTTCATGGGCATCGACGAGAAGGCTGTCATCAACTACCTGGTCACCGCGTACTACTCCGCGGCCATCCTGGTGCCCGACGCGCTCGGCGTGCTCGAGAACGTGGAGATCGCCGTCCGCTGAGGCAAGGCCGAGAGCTGTCACGAGGAAGACCAAGGGTGAACCGTCGGAGGCCGTAACCAAGCGGCGGTCCGCCCAGTTGAGGGTGCGTCGGATTGATCACGCTGTTCCGTTTCTGCGCGGAACGGCACCGGTCCTCCGGTGCACCCTCGACTGCGCTCCGGCCCCGGCCGGGGCCAGTTCGACGGTCCACAGCCACCCGTCCGCAGCCACCCGTCCACAGCCACAGGAAGGTTGGACCACGCCCATGCACACGCCCAGGCAGCGGAACGACCGGCCGCCCGCGAGCGGCGGGAACGCGGCGGAGACCTTACCCACCCGGACCAGACGCCGGGCGGCCCGGGCGGCGGGAGTCCGGACGGCCGGGGCGCTCGCCGGGGTCGTCGTGGTGTGCGCGGTGCTCACCGGCGCCACCCAGGCCGGCACGCAGGCCGGTACGCAGGCCGGTACGCAGGCCGCCACGACGGTGAGCGAACGGGGGGACGGGGGCGAGGGGCGGTGGCTGGAGATCTGCGTCCACGTGCACACCTCCGTCGACGCCGCAGGGGCGCACGTCGAGGTGGATGCCGAGGGCGGGGCCGACGTCCAGCTCCCGACGGCCGGATTGCAGGGGGGCCAGGGGGGCCACGGGGGCCACGGGGGCCACGGGGGCGGTGGCGGGCACGGCCACGGCGGGGGAGACGATCAGGACGGCGACGGGGACGGGCACGGGCACCACTGCCACCCGCGGCCGACGCCCACGCCGACGCCAACTCCCAAGCCCAGCCCGACAGTCGAACCAAGCCCGTCGCCGAAGCCAACGCCGAAGCCAACGCCGACGCCGGTGCCGACACCGCCGAAGCCCGCGCCGCCGCGGCCCGCGCCCACCCGCAGTGCCGCGCCGATCGCGCCCGCGCCGCCCACCCCCGAACCGGCGACGCCCGCCCCTGCCCCCGCGCCGACGTCGTCCGTCCATCTGCCGCCGCCGGTGGTGCACGCCGAACCGCCCAAGCGCCACGGCGCCCCCACCACCACCCGCATGCTGGTGGTCACCATCCCCGCCGTCCTCGCCGCGGCGGCGCTGCGCCCGAGCGGGAAGTCCCGGGCCCGAGGCCGTTCCTGACGAGCCGTCAAGTTCCTTTCATTTCAGCCGAGTTGTTGACGTTGACCCAAGCAACAGGAGAGGACCTGTCATGTCCGAATGGGTGGCGCTCGCCATCGCGATGGCCGGGGCCTGCCTGGTCGTCGTCGCGGTCATGCTGGTGAGGCACCGCAAGACCGACCTGCACGCCGACACCTCGGAGACGCCCGACGTCATCGAGTACATCACCATGATGATCGGCGTCGTGTACGCCATCGTGCTGGGCCTGGCGATCGCCGGCGTCTGGGAGACCCGGTCGTCCGCGCAGGACGACGTGCAGCGCGAGGCACAGTCGCTGCACGAAGTCAGCGCCCGGGCCGAGGTGTTCCCCGCCGACTACCGGGCGACGGTCGTCAAGGACGTCGACGCCTACGTGTCGTTCGTGGTGAACACCGAGTGGCACCACATGCGCACCGACGGGGAACTCTCCCCGGAGGGAACCGAGTTGCTCGCCAAGCTGCGCACCGACGTGGCCTCCCGGGCCCCGCAGAACGACATCGAGGCGCAGGCGTACCAGGCGATGATGGACAAGATCGCCATCGCCGACGAGACCCGCAACTCCCGTGGTGGCAACACCGGTCCGACCATGCCCGGCGTGGTCTGGTTCGGCCTGATCGTCGGCGCCCTGGTCACCGTCGGCATGCTGTTCGCGCTCCAGATCCGGCGCTCCGGGCGGGAGTTGGTGCTGGCCGGCACGTTCAGCGCGCTGATCGGCTTCCTGCTGTTCCTGATCTGGGACTTCGACGACCCGTTCGGGCGCGGCATGTCGGTCACCACGCAACCGTTCCTGGACCTTTTCCCGTCCCTCAACCAGTAGCCGGAGCGGCGGAGATGACGGACATCCGCGCGCCCCGGTCCGGTTCGCGCATTACGCTGGGCACGGCCGCCCCCGAGGGGACGGGCGGCCCGAACGGGGAGGTCGCGCGGCGGGCCGCCATGGGCGGTGCGGGCGCGGCGGTACAACGTGCAACGGGGAGACACGGCATGGGGGCGCAGGACGCGGAGGGGCGGCGCTGCGGCGATTCGCCCGCGGCGGGGACAGGGACGGACCCGGTGAAGACGGGCTCGGAGGGGTCAGTTCCGGAGGCTTCAGTTTCGGAGGCGGTTTCGGGAACGGCGGTTTCGGAGGCGGTTTCGGGAACGGCGGTTTCGGAGGCGGCGGTTTCGGAGGCGACGGTTTCGGGAGCGGCGGTTTCGGGGCACGGCCCGGTGCAGGCCGTGGCCGGGAGCAAGTACGCGCGGGTGGAGCGGGAGCGGCGCTTCCTGCTCGCCCGGGTCCCGGCGCCGGGCGCGGTCACCTGCGCCCGGCTGATCACCGACCGGTACGTGGACGGCACCCGTCTGCGGCTGCGTCACGTCGAGCGGATCGACACCGGAGAGTGCGCGCACAAGCTCACCCAGAAGATCCCGGCGCCGCCGGGTACGACCGGCCCGGTGCAGGGCCTGATCACCAACCTGTACCTGTCGGGGGAGGAGTACTCCGTGCTGCTGGACAGCCTGCCCGGCCGGGAGTTGACCAAGACCCGGCTGAGCGTCCCGCCGCTGGGCATCGACGTCTTCGACGGCCGGCTGCTCGGACTGGTGCTGGCGGAGGCCGAGTTCGAGACCACCGAGGACGCAGAAACGTTCGTGCCCCCGGCGAACTGTCTTGCGGAAGTCACCGACGACCCGCGCTTCACCGGCGGCTCGCTGGCCCGCGCCGAACGGGCCCAGCTGCGCGGCTGGCTGGCGGACTACGGGCTGGTACTGGCTTGACGGGTCGGGCCGATTTGCCGCTGGTCGAAGTGAATTGACGGGTATTCGGACAGCGGACCGTTGTGCGAAATTCAATTTCGTGCCCGGTCCCGGGGGCGCGTACGGTCCGATTCATGGACTGGAACTTCAAGTCGGCCGAAGAAATCGCCGCTGCCCTGCGCGCCGGTGAGGTGACCTCGGTGGAGCTGACCGACGAGGCGATCGCCCGCATCGAGCGGGACGACAAGACGATCAACGCGATCTGCGTGCCGGACTTCGACCGCGCCCGGGCCGCCGCGCGCGACGCCGACCAGGCACGCGCCCGCGGCGAGGACCGGCCGCTGCTCGGCATCCCGGTGACGGTCAAGGAGTGCTACGACATCGCCGGGCTGCCCACCACCTGGGGCCTGCCGCCGCACCGGGACTTCGTGCCGGCCGAGGACGCCCTCCAGGTGTCGCGGCTCAAGGCCGCGGGCGCGGTGGTGCTCGGCAAGACCAACGTGCCCCCCGGGCTGCAGGACATCCAGAGCTTCAACGAGATCTACGGCACCACCAACAACCCCTGGAACCACGGCCGTACTTCGGGCGGATCCTCCGGCGGATCGGCGGCAGCCCTGGCGTCCGGCTTCGGCGCGCTGTCCATCGGCTCCGACCTCGGTGGCTCGTTGCGCACCCCCGCGCATTTCTGCGGTGTCTACGCGCACAAACCGACACTCGGGCTTCTGCCGAGCCGCGGCATGGTTCCGCCGCCCGGGCCGGCCCTGCCGTCCGAGCACGACCTCGCCGTCGTCGGCCCGATGGCGCGAACCGCCCGTGACCTCACGCTGCTGCTCGACGTCATGGCCGGGCCGGACCCGCTGACGCACGGTGTGGCCTACCAGTTGGCGCTGCCGCCCGCGCGCCACGACCGGATCGGCGACTTCCGGGTCCTGGTCGTCGAGGAGCACCCGTACATTCCGACCGGCTCCGCCGTGCGGGCGGGCCTGAACCGGGTGGCAGACGCGCTCGTCGCAGGCGGCGCCCGCGTCGACCGGCACAGTCCGCTGCTGCCCGACCTCGCCGAAGCCGCCCGGATCTACCGGCAGCTCCTGTTCGCAGGCACCATCGCACGCTTCCCCGTCGAAGCGCGTGAGCACATCCAGGCCCGCGCCGCCGGGCTGGCGGCGGACGACCAGAGCCTCGACGCGGCGGGGCTGCGCGGCATGGTGCTCAGCCACAGCGACTGGATGGGAGTGAACTTCCGCCGCGAGCTCCACCGCCACGGCTGGCGGCAGCTCTTCGCCGAGTACGACACCGTGGTGTGCCCGATCACGCCCACGCCCGCGTTCCCGCACGACCACAACCCCGACCCGCTCCAGCGCCGGCTCGACATCGACGGCGCCGAGTACCCGTACTTCGACCAGCTCGTCTGGGCCGGCGTGGCCACCATGCCCGGCCTGCCCGCCACCGCCGTCCCGACGGGACCGTCACCCGAGGGCCTGCCGGTCGGCGTGCAGATCATCGGACCGATGTTCGAGGACCGCACCCCGCTGCGGCTGGCCGAACTGCTGGAACGGGAGATCGGCGGCTTCCGGGCACCGAGGTGAGCCGTCGGTCCCGGAGCTTTTGAGCGGCCCGAATATACAGTTCGCCGCTACATCCGGCCGCCGGGAACCTAGGGTGACCCCCATGAGTGAAGACCCGGAGGTGAGTGAAGACCCGGAGGCCGCACCGTCCGCCGTGCAGGCCTCGCAGCAGGTGCGGTCGGTGATCGGCCGCCTGCGCCGGCGCATCCGGGCCGCCGCCGGAACGGGCGACCTGACGCTCACCCAGGCCTCCGCCATGGGACGGCTGCTCGACGACGACGGCCAGGGCCTGACCACCAGCGACCTGGCCGTCGCCGAGGGCATGCGCCACCAGTCGATGGCCACCACCATCGCCGCCCTCACCGCCCAGGGCCTGGTGGAACGCCGCCGCGACCCCGACGACGGCCGCCGGATGCTCATCGTGCTCACCCCCGAGGGCCGCCGCCGCGCCGAGGACGGCCGACGGGCCCGCAGCGAATGGCTCGCCGCCGAACTCCAGACCAAGTGCACCGAAGCGGAACGGCAGACGGTGATCGCGGCCATGGCCGTCCTGGAACGGCTCGGTCACGACTGACAGCTCGTTCGCGTCACTTGACGGGACGATGCGTCGGGGGAGACTTGGGGCACCGTGCCTTTGAAGGAGTTGTGATGCAGGTAGCCGTGGTCACCTTCGACGGATTCAACGAACTCGACAGCTTCGTTGCCTCCGCCATCATCAACCGCTGCCGCAAGGACGGCCTGGAGGCCTTCATCACCACCCCGACGCCGCAGGTCACCTCCATGAACGGCGTGGAGGTGACCGGACAGCGCCCGATGGAATTCGTCACCGAAGCCGACGTCGTCCTGATCGGCAGCGGCGTGAAAACGCGCGACGTGGTCGCCGACGACCGGCTGATCTCGCGGCTCCCGCTCGACCCCGCCCGGCAGTTGATCGGCGCACAGTGCTCCGGCGCGCTGGTGCTCGCCCGGCTCGGACTGCTGAACGACATGCCCGCCTGCACGGACGTCACCACCCGGCCCTTCGTCGAAGCGCGCGGCGTGACCGTCCTGGACGCGCCGTTCCACGCCGAGGGCAACATCGCCACCGCGGGCGGCTGCCTGGCATCCCAGTACCTCGCCACCTGGGTCATCACCCGCGCACTCGGCACCGACGCCGCGCGCGGCGCCATCGGCTACGTGGCCCCGGCCGGCGAACAGCAGGAGACGGTCGAACGGGCTCTCCGCGCCGTCCGCGCGGGCGAGGCCGTACGGGGCTGACGCCGGCCCGATTCCTACTGCTCGCGCAGCCCGCCGGTGACGGCGAGGCCGTCCATGTAGTCGCGGGCGTGAACGATCAGCCCGTCGCGGACCCGCAGCACCAGCAGCCCCGGGATGGCGAACTCGCCGCGCCCACCCGCGATTTCACCCCGCACCGTCTGCTCGGCCACCAGCACCTCCGGATCGGTCGACAGATGCACGCCCGTCTCCTCGATCCCCGTCGGCCGCGCCGGAGTCCCCGACCACGCCGCCTTGTACCCCGCCCGGATCTCCTCCCGCCCCTCGAGCCGCGCCGGAAAGCCCGGGAACCGGAACGGGAACTCGTGCACCCCGTCCGGCGCATACAGCTCCGCCAACGCATCGGCATCCAGCCGGAGCATCGCCCGCTGGTAGCGGGCCAGTACGTCCAGGAGCGGCGAATCGGTCATGGCGGTACCCCCAAAGGTGTCGTTCGTGATGGATTGACTCGGAGCCTACGCCCGATTGACGAACCGTCAGCCGAGAACCTGACAGCTCCCGCGCAAGTCCGCTGTCAGCACCGTTGTTGCTCCGCCCGCTGGCGCGGCACCCCGGGAGTTGCCTGCTCTGCCCGGCCCGCCCGAAGCGCTCGGTCGGCGTTTGAAAGACTCACCTCATGTGGCGCGAACTGATTCTTGAGATGGCACCGAACGCCGAGCTCGGTGCGCCGGCCGATGAGGCCTCCCTGATTGCGGTCGAGCAGGTCCTGGGCCAGCACCTGCCGGAGGATCTCGCGACTTTGCTGCGAGAGTGCAACGGAGTGTCCCGCAACGGTCTCGACACGATCTGGAGCGCCGAACAAATCGCGAAAGGCAATGCCGAATTCCGCGAAACCCCGGGCTTCGCCGGCCTCTACATGCCCTTCGAGCCGCTGATGTTCTTCGGGGACAACGCCTCCGACCAGTTCGCCTTCATCCGCACGCCCGAGCGGGACGAGGTCTTCGTCTGGGACCACGAGACGGACAGCCGGTACATGGCGACAGCAAGCCTGCGGCAGTACCTCGAGCGGGCTCTGCGCGAGAGCGGAGACTGGTACCGCTAGACACACGACGGTCGCAGGCGTCAGTTGCCGGTGCTGCCGTTCGGCCAGGTGAGGCCGCGGGTGAAGTGGGTCAGTACGGTCAGGACCACGAGGCCGGACGTGATGCCGGCGAGGGTCATGACCGTGGACGGGGAGGTGCGGTCCACGATGCTGCCGCCGGCCAGTGCGCCGAGCGAGATGGTGGCCTGGAACGAGGCGGTGAAGAGCACCGACGCCGCCTCGGGTACGTTCGGGGCCGCCTTGGCGAACCAGGTCTGCGAGGACACGGGCACCGCCCCGTAGGCGACACCCCACACGAACAACAGGCTCACCGCGCCGGCCTTCGAGCCGCCCAGCACCGGCAGCAGCAGAGTGGCCCCGGCGAGCAGGGCCGCCGCCGCGCCGAAACCGGTGCGGGGGCGCCGGGCGACCAGGGCGCCGCCGAGGAAGTTGCCGAGGATGCCCGCGGCTCCGTAGACCAGCAGGAAGACGGTGATCAGTGCCGGCCCCGCATGCGTGACCTGTTCGAGGAACGGCGTCACATAGGTGTACGCCCCGAAGTGGGCCAGCACGATGAGCATGGTCAGCAGCAGCGCGAAGCGGACGTTCACGCTGCGGAACAGGCCGCCCAGCACCCGTAGCCGGGTGGCCCCGGCCGGCGGCAGGGGCGGCACGACCACCAGCAGCAGGACGAACACGCCGGCCGACAGCGCGCCCATGACGGCGAACGCCGCACGCCAGCCCGCCACGTCGCCGATGAACGTGCCGACCGGCACCCCGAGGACGGACCCCAGCGGGACGGCCGAGAAGATCACCGAGACGGCGCGGCCGACGCGGTCCGCAGGCACCAGCCGATCGGCGACCCCGGCCGCGATCGACCAGAAGCCGCCGATGGTGACGCCCACCAAGACCCGTGAGACCACCACCAGTTCGAAGCTGGGCGCGACAACCGCCAGTCCGTTCGCCAGGGCCAGCAGGAGCATGAACGCCCCCAGCATCGCCCGGCGGTCGATGCGGGCGGTGGCTGCGGTGACCAGCGGCGCCGAGACCGCGGCGAGCAGGCCGGGCATGGTCATCATCAGCCCCGCCACCCCGTCCGAGACCGCGAAGTCGGACCCGATCGAGGTGAGCAGGCCGATCGGCAGGATCTCGGTCGTGACGATCGAAAAGATCCCCAACATGACCGCCACCACGGACAGCCACCCGACCACGGGAGATCGGGCCAGCCGGTTGGCCGTGCGGAGGCGTGAAGCAGCGGAGGTGGCCATGAATTCCGTCCTGTACCGGATCGTTCGATGTCCGGCCAGTTCAGCAGGGCCCCCGGGTGGAGGCTGGCGGCTTTCCGTCATCACCGTTACGGGGGACGGGGGACGGGGCGGGCCCGGCGGGAAAGCCGAGGTGATTGGCCGCCGGTGGGGCGGTTGGGCGAGGATGGGCGAGTGGACCTGCCCAGAGTGATGCCGGAGATCGCGGCGGAGAACGGATTCCGACTGCGGCGTTGGGAGTTGACGGACCGGGCGTTGCTGCGCGAGGCCGCCACCGACCCGTACATTCCGCTGATCACCACCGTGCCCGCGCCCTACTCCGACGCGGAGGCCGACGCGTTCGTGCAACGGCAGTGGCGGCGTACCGAGATCGGCACCGGCTACCCGTTCGTCATCGAGGACCCCGACGGGCGGGCCGTCGGGAACGTCGGCCTGTGGGTCGGCGAACTGCCGCTGCGCGGCAGTGCCACCGCCGGCTACTGGGTGCCGGGGAGCGGCCGGGGCCGGGGCGTCGCGCTCGTCGGGCTGAAAGCCGTCACGGACTGGGCGTTCGGCGAACTCGCCGTCCCGCGCGTCGAGTTGTACGTGGAGCCGTGGAACACCGGCTCGCTGCGCACCGCCGAACGGGCCGGCTACCGGCGCGAGACGCTGGTGCCCGCGCACCAGGAGGTCGGCGGCGAACCGCGCGACATGTGGCGCTTCGCGCTCCCGTAGCACCAGCACCAGCACCAGCACCGGCACCACGGAGACCCGGTGCCTCGGCAGGTCGAGCGGTGGTGCGCCGTGCCGTGTGTGTTCGCCGAGCGAAGTCTGCCGGGTCGTTCCGGCCCTGTTTGTCCACGCGCGCCCACGGAATTTTCCCCTCTGCGCACAGATCACCGGTCGAACTGGCCTGGGGTTGCGGGAGGTTCGCGGTGCGGCCCAAGATCGAATGGTCCAGCGGCATCGGGGCCGGTGGCGGAGAGAGGCATGCAATGCGGACTGACGAGGCAGCCAGGGTGGTGATCGTCGGGGGGTCTTTCGCGGGCCTCGCGGCGGCGCACGAGTTGCGGGGTACGGGTGCCGAGGTGGCGGTGTACGAGCGTTCGGGCGGCCGAATGGCGACCCGCGGCGCCGGGATCGTCATGCAACCGGAGGTGGAGGCGCTGCTGGCCAAGCTGGGCAGCTCCGCGCGAGAGGTCAGCGTCGAGTTGACGGAGCGCCAGTGGCTGCACCGCCGGGGCAGGCCCACCCGTTACGAGGCCCCGCAGTTGATGAGCGCGTGGGACGTCCTCCACCGCACGCTGCGCGTGCCCCTCGACGAGGTCTGCTACCGGATGGACAGCGCACTGCGGCACGTCCGGGTGGAGGACGGCAAGGTCACGGCCGAGTTCGCGGACGGATACACGACGCAGGGGCACTTCCTGGTGGGCGCCGACGGAATCGGCTCGACGACCCGCCGGCTGTTCGACCCCTCCTCCCGCTCCAGGTACGCGGGGTACGTGTCCTGGCGAGGCCTGGAACCGGAGTCCGCGCTGCCCGGCGAGCTGCTGGAACTGCTGGCCGGCAGGTTCACCTTCTTCGGCGCGGACGGCCTGCAGATGCTGTGCTACCTCGTCCCGGGCCCGAACGGCGAACGCACCGAGGGGTCCAGGCGGGTCAACTGGGTCTGCCACATGACCGTTCCGGAGACCGAACTGCCCAGGCTGCTGGCGAGCCGCTCGGGCAAGGCGTACTCGACCTTCCTGCCGCCCGGTGAACTGCTGCCGCAGATCGAGGCCGAGCTGGCGGCCACGGCGGAGCAGGTGATGCCGGCGCCGTTCGCGCAGTTGGTCAGGCTGTCCAAGGTCTTCATGCAGCCGATCTTCGACCTCGCACCCCACCGGATGGTCGCCGACCACGCCGCGCTGATCGGCGACGCCGCCGGCACGGTGCGCCCCCACACCGCCTCGGGAGCCGCCAAGGCGGTCGGTGACGCCGCCTCGCTCGCGACTGCCCTGCGCGGATGGGTACCGGGCCGGGGCCTGCCGCACGAGCGGCTCGCGGGCTGGGAGCGCGAGCGGCTGACCCACCTGGCCGCCCTCTCGCAGGCAGGGGTCTCCTTGGCCGCCCGGTCGTCGCTGGGCACGCCGACCGCCCGCCGCTACTTCGCCTCCACCTGACCGCCCTCGGCTTCCCGGCCGGAACGGAGGCCGACCGCAGGGCCGGCCGGGTCGCTGCCGGCGCGCAGCGATCCGACTGGCAGCGCGCACCAGGGAATGTCCCGGCGCGTGCCTGCACCGGGGGAGACGGCGAGACCTCGCGTTGCTCTCGCTGCGTCGTCGGAACTCTGAGCCCCGGCAGGCGAGTTACTCGGCGACGGTGTACCGGTAGACCGTCGAGTCCCTGGTCCGGAACCCGGCCCGCTCGTAGAGGCGGTTCGCCGCTCCCCGCGACGGACGGGACGTCAGATCGACGGTCCGGGCGCCCGCGTCCTTCGCCAGCCGCACGGCCTCGTCGGTCAGTGCGGCACCGACGCCGTGTCCGCGGGCGGCGGCATCGACCACCACATCCTCGATCCGGGCCCGCAGACCGGACGGCAGCGGCGACACGACCAGCGTCAGCACACCCACGATCACCCCGTCGAGCCGGGCCACCAGCAGCGTGTTCGAGTCGCAGGTCACCAGGCGGGCGACCGCGTCATGGTCCAACGGCGCGGCTGTAGTGGACAGTTGGGGGAGCAGGCGGGCGAATGCGGTCACCAGTTCGTCATTCGCCTCGCGGGCGATCGCGATGTCGGTACTCATGGGCCGAGACCATAGTGGGAAGAGCCGGGAGCAAGCGGGATCGCGGCGGTAGCGGCAGCGGATCGAATGCGACGGGAGACGGGCGTGGCGGACGGCGGGAGCCTGGCCGAGGAGGCTCGGGAGCGGCTGCGGTCGGGGGCGGAACCGGCCGTGGTGTGCGGCGAGTTGGCCGCACGGACGGTGCGGTGGTGGGACGCGGCAGTGGCGGTCGGCCTGGCGATGGGGATCCCGGAGACAGAGTTGCGGCGGCGTTTGCGGAGCCATCCGGACGTGGCGCAGAGCCAGTTCCGGGTCGGTGAGGGGGCGTTGTACGGCGAACTGCTGGAGACGGTCGGCGTGTTCGACATCCACCGGCAACTCGACGCGCGGGAACTGGCGGTCGCGGAACGGCTGCGGGCCGCGGTGGCTGCCATGGGAGGTTTGGGGAGCGGGCACGCGCTCGGGCTCTCGCGCCGGTTCGCGAAGGGCGAGTTGGACTCGGTCCTGCGCTCGCTCGCGCGCTTCGGCCCGCGTACCGGGCGGGGCCGGCCGGTGGAGTTCTGGGAAGCCCTGGTGGCGGCCGGCGAACTGCTCGTCGAACTGGCGGACGGGGACGAGGCGCGGGCCGCGGTGGCGCAGGTCCTCGACGAGTGCCGCCTGAAGTCGACCTCCTGCGAGCCGCACGGCAGTTGAGCCTGTCGAACCGGGCCACCACCGCGTCTGCCGGCGGGCCCGTGCCGTCCCCGCAGGCGGGTGTCCTCGGCGAAAACCGGGCGCGGGCCGGGGCGTGCAGCGCGTGTTGACCGGTGGGGACGGTGGTGTCGTGGCTACCGTGGGGGCGATGAACGAGCAGGTGGAGGACATCGCGGCGCAGTTGCGTGCGCTGGGCGAGGCCAGGGACCGGTTGCAGGGGCTGCTGTCGGCGGTGCTGGCCATCGGGGGTGACCTGGATCTGCCGACGGTGCTGCACCGGATCGTCACCACGGCGATGGAACTGGCCGGCGCGCGGTACGGCGCGCTCGGGATTCTCGCGCCGTCCGGGGACCGGCTGGAGCAGTTCGTGACGGCCGGGCTGTCGCCGGAGGAACGCGCGGATCTGGCCGGGGTCGACTTCCCGCGCGGACGCGGGGTGCTCGGGCACCTCATCCGGCACCCCGAACCGTTGCGGGTGACGGACATCGCCGCGCATCCGGCGTCGGTCGGCTTCCCGCCGGGCCACCCGCCGATGCGGACGCTGCTCGGCGTGGCGATCACCGTCCGAGGGGCGATCTACGGCGACCTGTACCTGTCCGAACGCCGGGACGGGCGGCCGTTCGACCAGGCCGACGAGGAGGTGGTGCACGCACTCGCGGGCGCGGCGGGCATCGCCATCGAGAACGCCCGCCTGTTCGGGTACATGCGGGACAGCGCCGCGCAGTTCCAGCGGATGCTGCTGCCCACACTGCCGGACCTGTCGCCGTTCACCGGGGCCGCCGCGTACCGCACCGCCGCCGACCCGGCCGGCGTCGGCGGGGACTGGTACGACGCCGTCATCCTGCCCGACCACGCATGCGCGGCCGTCATCGGCGACGTCGTCGGCCACGACCTGAACGCCGCGGCCGCCATGGCCCAGGCCCGCAACATGCTGCGCGCACTGCTGTACGACCGCCGCAGCCCGCCCAGTTCGGTGCTGACCCAGCTCGACCGCACCGTCGAGGCCATCACCGACCTGCCCGTCACCACCGCCTGCCTGGCCCGGATCGAACCCGCCGCCGGGGACGGCTGGACCATGCGCTGGAGCACCGCCGGGCACCCGCCGCCACTCGTCCTCGGGCCGGACGGGCGCACCTGGTACCTGGAAGGCGAACCCGGCATCCCGATCGGCGTCGACCCCACCCTGCACCGCCCCGACCACACCCACCCGCTCCCCAGCGGCGCCACCGTCCTGTTCTTCACCGACGGCCTGGTCGAACGCCCCGACCGCGACATCGACGAGGGCCTCGCCGCCCTCGCCACCCTCGCCGCCGCACACGCCGACCTTCCACTCGACGAACTGGTCCACCTCCTCGCGGACCTGCACCCCGGCGACGGCCACGACGACATGGCCGTCCTGGCCATCCGCACCCCGCCCCGGGCCTGAGCCGTGAGCCGGTCGCGGCCGCTGCGCCAACCTGCCGGGTACGGCCGCAGGCTTGGCGCTCCGGCCGGGGCGCTCACGCTCTGACCGAAGGGCGTCGGGTGCGTTCGGGTAGCGTGGGCCGGTATGCGAACTGAACTGGTGGGGACGGCATTTCGGGCCGAGGCCGGGGCGCTCGGGGCAGCGATGGCCGGGCTGCGGGACGCGGACTGGGCGCGGGCCACGCGGTGCAAGCCGTGGACGGTGGTCGAGCTGCTGGCGCACGTCCGGGTCGCGATCGGGCGGGTGGAGGCGATGGTGGCGGCGCCCGAACCGGAGCGGGCCGAGGTGACGGCGGTGGGCTACTACCGCCCGGACGAGCGCTTCGACGCGGCCACCAACAGCGCGCGGATCGCGCTCGCCCGCGACACGGCCGGCGGCACCGAGCCGGTCGGCGAGTTCGAACGGACCTGGCGGGGCGTGGCGGACCGGTTCGAGGCCGAATCCGCGACGCGAGTGGTACGGACCCGGCACGGCGACCCGATGCTGCTCACCGAGTTCATGATCACCCGAGTGGTCGAACTCGCCGTCCACGGCCTCGACCTGGCCGACGCGCTCGACCGCCCGGCCTGGCTGACGAACCAGGCCTCGGACGTCCTGGAAGACCTACTGCTCACGGACGCCGACGGTCCGTCCGTCCGCAAGGCGCTCGGCTGGGACCGGGCAACACTGCTGCGCAAAGCCACCGGCCGTGCCGAGCTGGACGCCGCCGAGCGGGCCGAGGTGAAGCGCGCCGGGATCACCTGGCTGACGCTCGGCTGAGAGCGAGCAGTTGGGCACGGCCTCCCGGGCGGCGGTGGTCCGGGAGGCCGTGTCGCGGTGGTGGTTACGCCCCGAGGGCCTCCCCGTGCGGCCACTGGACGGCGGGCAGGAGGGACTGGCGCACGGCCCACAGGGCCTTGCGTTCGGTATGCATGAGGATGGGGTGGCTTTCAGGGCTGGGCGGGAGCGCTCAGCGGCCGGCGCGTAGGCCGGAGCGGGCCCCCGCGGGTCGGCGGGTGCACACGAGGGCGCGATGCATCGCCCCGCTGGGGGCCGCGAGGTCGGTCGCGCGACAGGTCGGCTGTCAGGGCCTGCCAGGCCCCGATGCGTGGCATCCGCTAAAAGTCCATGCGGTGATCGTGATCGAGGCCACGCCCCGACGGCAACTCAATTTCCGTTGGCCGCACGATCGTTCGGGCAGTGAGAAATATGCTGAGCGGATGATCGACTCGAACAGCAAGCCTGTCGAACTGGTGATCTTCGACTGCGACGGCGTCCTGGTGGACAGCGAGCGGATCGCGGTACGCGTTCAGCAGGAGGTCGGCGCGCAGCTCGGCTGGCCGCTCACCGAGGCCGAGGTGGTGCGGCACTTCATCGGACGCTCGCACGCCGCCGGCTGGCAGGTGGTCGTCGAGCGCCTCGGCAAGACCGTCGCCGCCGAGTGGGAGCAGCGCTTCGAACAGCGGCACCGCGAGCTGGTGGACACCGAACTGGAGCCGGTGGACGGCATCGTGGAGGCACTCGCCGCGCTCGGCCTGCCGTCCTGCGTCGCCTCCAGCGGGACGCACGACAAGATGCGGCACACCCTCGGCCGGACCGGCCTGTACGAGCACTTCGAGGGACGGATCTTCAGCGCCACCGAGGTGGAACGCGGAAAGCCCGCCCCCGACCTGTTCCTGCACGCCGCGCAGCGGATGGGCTTCGCCCCGGAGGTGTGCGCCGTGGTCGAGGACAGCGGCCCCGGCACCCGGGCCGCCCGCGCCGCAGGCATGCGCTGCTTCGGCTACACCGGCGGACCCACCGGCGCGGACGCGCTCACCGGCCCGGGCACCGTACTCTTCTCCGACATGCGGCAGCTGCCCGCACTGCTGCGCGTCACCACCGGCTGACGCCCCGCACCTGCCCGCACCGCTGCGCGTCACCACCGGCTGACACCCCGTCCGCACCACCGAAGGGAATCCCCATGGCGCAGGTCGAACTTCCTCCCGGCCACACCGCACGGCCGATCGATCCGGCCACCGACCTCCCCGCCGTCCGGGACCTCGTCCACACCTGCGAACGCGCCCTCGACGGCACGGCCACCACCGACGCCGGCGCGCTCGCCGCCGTGTTCGCCCGCCCCGGACTCGACCCGGCCACCGACACCCTGCTGGTGCACGCCCCCGACGGGCGACTCGCCGGCTGGGCCTGGACGGACCGGCGCACCGACGCCGACGTGCACCCCGACCACCGCGGCCGCGGCATCGGCACCGCACTGCTGCGCTGGATCGAACAGCGGGCCCGCGAACGCGGCACCGCCGAACTCGCCCACGTCGTCCCCGACCGCGACACGGCCGCCACCGCCCTGCTGCACGCCCACGGCTTCCGCCCCGCCGTCACCAGCTGGCTGCTCGCCATCGACCTCGACGACCTGCCCGAGCAGCTGCCGCCCGCACTCGAGGGCATCACCGTCCGCCCCTTCCGGGCCGGCGATCCGGCGGACGAGCAGGCCACGCACCGGCTCATCGAGGACGCCTTCGACGAATGGCAGCAGCGCCGCAAGGACTTCGACGAATGGGCCGCCCACACCGTGCGCCGCCCCAGCTTCGCCGCCGACCGCTCCCCGCTCGCCTTCGCCGCCAACGGCCAGTTGGTCGGCGCCGCCCTCGCCCTCGACCTGCCCGACACCGGCGAGGGCTACGTGGAGAACGTCGCCGTCCACGGCGGCCACCGCCACCGCGGCATCGCCCGCCACCTGCTGCGCCACACCTTCCGCGCCTGCCGCGCCGCCGGCCTGCGCAGCTGCACCCTGTGGACGCACTCCGGGACCGGCGCGCTCGACCTCTACCTGAAGGTCGGCATGACGGTCCGGCACAGTTCCACGGTGCTGAAGAAGACCCTTCAGTAGTCCAGCAGAGCCAGCAGGCGGGCGGCCTGCCGCTCGGTGGTGCCCGGCGGGTTGCGGGCCGCCGTCGCCGGGTCGGTGGCCAGGAACACCAGCCACAGCAGGGCGAACAGGCGCCGGCACTCGAGCAGCCGGGCCTGCTCGGCGGGAGAGAGCGTGAACCGGCCGAGGAACGCCGCCGCGTCCAGGTCGGTGTCCACCCACGCCGAGAGGTGCTCGACCAACTCGGCGAGCTCGTACGGGCGGTCGCTGCGCCCCGAGTCCTCGAAATCGACCAGCCGGACGTCGGCGCCGTCCCAGAGGAAGTTGGCCAGGTTCCCGTCCGCCTGCCCGAGCACCGGCGCCCACGGTGCTGACAACGAGGCCTCCGCGCCCGCCAGCCAGCGCAGCCCGGCCACCACTGCCGGCAGTGCCGGCAGCGAGGGCAGCGCCGCGCGGCGGCGGATCGCGGCCACCGAGTCGCCGACGTACCAGCGGCGCTCCGGGAGTGCGGCCACCTCCTCGGGCGGGACGGCGTGCAGCAGACGGTCGGTGGCGAGGGCCAGGGCGTCCAGGTGCGCGGTCGTCAACTCGGTGCCGCGCAACGGGAGTCCGGGCAGCCTGGACATGGTGACGGTGCGCCCGTCCAGCGACAGCGGGCGCGGCGCCAGACCCGGCGCGTACCGGTCGAGCAGGGTGAGCGCCCGCCACTCGCGGTCCGGGTCGCCGTCCGCGTCCGGGCGGAAACGCTTGCGGACGGTGTCGGGGAGGAACTCGACACCGTGGGTGGTCCACGCGGTGGTCATGGCGTCAGCTTTCGGTACCGGTGGGAAAGCGGCGTCGGGGGTCGGTGTGCGTCACTAGGCTAGGGGGAGCAGCACACGGACAACGAGGGGCGGCAACGACATGGTGGGGACCGAACTGGCCGAACTGGCGGCCTCCGGGGCGACGGCGCTGGTCGGCGCGGTGGCCACCGACCTGTGGGGGCAGGTGCGCGACCGGGTCGGCCGGCTGCTCACCCGCGGCCGGGAGAGCCGGGTGGAGGACGCCCGGATGGAACTCGCCTACGCCGAGGTCCTCGACGCCGAGGAGAACGGCCTGCCCGCGGTCCGCGAGAACGTCCGGCAGGACTGGGAACAGCGGCTGCTCACCGTCCTGCGCGAGGACCCGACCGCCGTCGCCGAACTGCGCGCCCTGCTCGACGAGATCGCCCCGCAGGGCGCCGGGCCGCGCATCGAGGTGACCACCATCCACAACGAGATCACCGCCGACGTGCACGGCATCGCCCTGCAGATCGGCCGGGTCGAGACCAGCAACGTGACGGTGCGGCAGCCGGGCGATCAGCAGTCCCGGTGACCTCGACGGCCGTCGCGGCAAGTGCTGTTGCGGGGGCTGCCGTACCGAGGCTGAACGTCACATCGAGCCACCGTCAGTGCCGGACCCCGCAGGATCACTGCGCCCGGGTGTCGAGTGCGGCCAGCAGTTCGGGCCCCGACCAGGACGGCGGGGTCGGCGCGGACTCGGCCTCCCGGACCAGCTCCAGCAGCCGCCGGTTCGCGGGCGCCGCCAGCCCGTGCCGGGCGGCGAGGGCCAGCACCTCGCCCTGGAGTTCGTCGACCTCGGTGCGGCGGCCACGCTGCAGGTCCTCCCACATCGAGGACCGGGCCTGCGCGTCCACCCGCAGACTCGCCGCCGCGAGCCGCCGGAACAGCCCGTCCGGCAGCCTCAGTACGGCGGGCATCCACGACGCCGGAACCGGACCGAGCCGGGCCGGCACCAGCCCCGCCGCCCGCAACGCCGCCAGACCCTCACGCTGACACCGCGCCAGCACCAACCGGTACGGCCTGCTGCCGAGTTGCTCGCGGAGCGGCCGCCCGGACAGCGCGTTCACCGCGTTGTTCAGGTTGAGCAGCAACTTCGCCGCCTGCACCTGCGGCATGTCGCCACGCAACTCCACCGGCAGCCCGGCCGCCTCCGAGACGGCGGCGAACCGCTCTGCGGTGTCGGCGCGTTCGAGCATCAGGCGGCCGTCGGTGCCCTGGTGGAACGCGCCCGGCCCGGTGCGGACCACGTTGAACGGAACCATCCCGGCCAGCACCCGGCGCCCCGGAAGACCCTCGGCGAGCAGCCGGGCGTTGTGCAGCCCGTTCTGGAAACTGATCACGGTGCTCCGCTCGTCCAGGTGCGGGGCGAGCTCACGGGCGGCCTCGGCGGTGTCCGACGACTTGACGGTCACCAGCACGTAGTCGGCCCCGGCAGCGGCCGAGGCGTCCACCGCGGTACCCGGCCGGGCCCGCAGCCGACGGTCGCCCGGCCCGGTCAACGTCAGCCCCACACGGTCGAGTTCGGCCATCGCCGCCGGACGCCCGATCAGCGTCACCTCGGCGACGGCCGACAGCGCCCCACCGAGACGGCAGCCGACGCTGCCCGCCCCGAACACGACGATCCGCAGCGGGGAAGCGGAACGGTCCTCGGACACCGGGATCTCCTTCGTCGGACGGCAACGGCCCCGAGGTTACCGCCCGGTCGCCTGCCCGTCAGTGCAGGTGCCGCTGGGTAAAGTGCTGGCAGCCGGGGTTCTCACCGGGCGAAGATGCAGCCATGCGTCATCCCAACACGGAGGTTATGACGATGGACCAGGGCCGCGGGCCGAGGACCGACCAGGACAGTGGCATCGAGGACGTGACGCTCCTCGTCCTGGAATGGCTGGGCGAGCAGGGCGTGAACGCGATGATCAGGGTGGACGCCGAGCGGGTGGCCGACAACGCACCGGCGTGGACGTTCGCCGCAAGCGGGGGTCCCCTGGAGCACGGCATCCGGGCGGACGGGAGGACGGTGCAGCACTGCATGTCGGCGGCCCTGGCCCGGCTGCGCGAGGCCGGGCTGCCGGTTCCGTTCTGATCTCCTTGTCGAACGGATCGACGGTCCGTCAGTGCCCGGACGGGCCGTCGGGCTCGGTGTGGCGGGTGGCGAGGAGGGCGGCGAGGTCGTCGTCGGGTGGGCCGCCGGCGTAGTGGCGGAGGTCGCGGCGGAGGTTGTGGAGGACGGTGGGGGAGGGGTCGGTGGTCCAGCGGGCGAGGCGGTCGGGGAGGGGGTAGAACTCGCCGTGGCGGTCGCGGGTTTCGGAGACGCCGTCGGTGTAGAGGAGGACGCGGTCGCCGGGGCCGAAGGGGACGGTCGCGGAGCGGTAGTCGGAGGCGACCAGGGCGGACAGGTTGAGTGGCGGCAGGGGGACCTCGGGTTCGAGGAGGCGGACGCCGTGGGGCTGGATCAGGACGGGTGGCGGGTGGCCGCAGTTGAGGAGGCGGGCCTCGGGGCGGTCGTCGGGGATCTCCAACAGGACGGCGGTGGCGAAGCGTTCGGCGGCGTCGGGTGAGGATGCCCGCTCGGCGTAGCGGTGCAGGCCGGTCTCCAGGCGGCTGGCGAGGGCGGGGAGGTCCTTGGAGTCGTAGGCGGCTTCGCGGAACGAGCCGAGCAGTGCGGCCGCCATCTCGACGGCGGGGAGGCCCTTGCCCTGGACGTCGCCGAGGATGATCCGCACCCCGAAGGGGGTTCGTACGGCCTCGTAGAAGTCGCCGCCGATCTGGGCCTGTTCGGCGGCGGCCGCGTAGTAGAGGGCGAGGTCGACGCTGTTGATCCGGTCGGGCAGTGGACGCAGCACCACCTCCTGGGCGGTCTGCGCGACCGAGCGGACCATCGCCAGGTCCCGTTCGCGGTGCACCCGTTGGGCGGCGGTGTACGCGGCGGCCAGGGTGACGGTGATGGTCGCGGCGATCACCGAGGCGCCGGCCGCGCCGACACTGTGGTCGCGGATCAGGGCCAGCACCACTTCGGTGAGCACGGCGAGGCCGCCGATGGCGAGTGTCCCGGCGGGGCCCCAGCTGGCGGCGGCGAGCGCGGGGGCGGCCACCACGAAACGGTCGTAGCGCTGGCCGGCGGGGGTTTCGCTGTCGGCGGCCGCCGCGAGGGCGATCAGCAGGAACGGGGACAGGCGGGTGAGGGCGGTCAGGACCGGTCGCGGCCGCGAAGGATCCGACTTGTCGGTGATCGTGGGCATGGCCTGGTGAACGCTACCCGGGCGGCGCGCCCGGGTGTGGGAGGCGCGGGCGGGCGGCACCGGCCAAATGATCAACGCGGCGCGGAGCGAATGAGTGGCTCAACGGCCGCCGCCACGCCGGACCGTGGGCGGACCCGGTCGGATGATCGGCGCGGCGCGGAGCCGATGAGTGCCTCAATGTTCGCCGCCACCATGCCAGTCGGCCCCTCGGTGGTGCGCCGGGCCATGGGCGGCCACCTGGTCCGCGCCGATGATTCACGCCAAACGTGCTCGGCCACCCCCCACTCAAGGCAGATGAGCACACGGCGAGAGCGGAGCCCCCACATGGCAGGACACTTCGGCAAGGGACGGATCGGACACTGGGTAAAGGCACTGCTCGCTGGAGCGGTACTGACCGCAGGTGTGCTGACCGGCGCCCCGCAGGCCTCGGCGGCGGCGCTCGGCCAGGTCACCGGGTTCGGCAGCAACCCGGGGAACCTGGCGATGTACAGCTACGTCCCGAGCGGGCTGGCCACCGGCAAGCCGCTGGTGGTGGCGTTGCACGGCTGTACCCAGACCGCCAACGACTACTACGGCAACTCGGGTTGGGCGCAGCTCGCCGACCGCTGGGGCTTCGCGGTGGTGTTCCCGCAGACCAACTCGACCAACAACATGCTGTCCTGCTTCTCCTGGTTCGACAGCTCCAAGGACACCCGGGGCAAGGGCGAGGCGCTGTCGGTCAAGCAGATGGTGGACAAGGCGGTGGCGCTGTACGGCAGTGACCCGTCGCGGGTGTACGTGACGGGCCTGTCGGCGGGCGCGGGCATGGCGGCCGATCTGCTGGCCGACTACCCGGACGTGTTCGCGGGCGGTTCGATCGCCTCCGGTCTGCCCGCGCAGTGCGCGACGACGCAGTCCGCCGCGTCCGGCTGTCAGAACTCCAGCCAGAATCTGACGCCCGCCCAGTGGGGCGACAAGGTGCGGGCGTCGAACCCGGGTTGGGCCGGGCCGTGGCCGCGGGTGGCGATCTGGCACGGCAGTTCGGACACCACCGTGGCGCCGGTCAACGCCACCGAGCTGCGTGACCAGTGGACCAATGTGTGGGGCATCCCGCAGACCGCGTCCGCGACCCGGTCGCTGCCCGGCGGCACCACGTTGAGCGTGTACGACGACAGCGCCGGGAAGCCGGCGGTGCAGCTGTACAGCGTGTCGGGGATGGGCCACGGTCTGCCGGTCAGTCCGGGCAGCGGCACCGCCAACTGCGGCCAGGCCGGCGCCTACTTCCTGAACACCATCTGCTCGTCGTACTACACCGGTCTGTTCTGGGGTCTGGACGGCAGCGGCAACAACGGTCAGCTGCCCGCACCGGGCGGCCTGAGCGTCACCGGCACCACGGACACCACCGCCTCGTTGAGCTGGAACGCGGTACCGGGCGCGGCGTCCTACACCGTGTACCGGGGCGGCGCGCAGGTCGGCACCAGCGCCGGCACCACCTACACCGACACCGGGCTGACCGCGGGCACCGGGTACGCCTGGACGGTCGCGGCGGTGGACGCCAACGGGGCGGTGGGAGCGGCGAGTTCGGCCGTGACGGGGACCACCACCGGCAGTGTGTTCACGCCCAAGTGCTACACCGACAACAACTACAACCAGGTCTCGGCGGGCCGCGCCCACCAGAGCGGCGGGTACGCATATGCGAACGGCTCCAACCAGAACATGGGGCTGTGGAACCTGTTCGTGGTTCACACCTTGAAGGAGACCTCGGCCGGGTATTTCGTGCTCGCGGACTCCGGCTGCACCGCCTGAACCCGTCCGGACAAGCTCTGACCAGCAGTGATGTGGGCCCTGCCGGATTTGCCCGCGGGGCCCACCAGAGTGTCAGGGGGGCAACAAGACGTCTGACAGATTGAATGATTGTCCTACGTCAACGGGGCGGCCAGACTCGTGCACCTCAGACATCCGAGCCGACACCCGATTGCCAAGGTGAAAATGACCGCCATCCCCGTGGCCCCGCCGGAGACCCGGTGGGCAACGCCCAAGCGCGTGAGCCTGGTTCCCCTGGTCGCCCTGATCTTCTTCAGCGTCTCCGGCGGCGCCTACGGCATCGAGCCGCTGTTCTCGACGTCGGGGCCCGGCATGGGAATCCTGCTGATCCTGATCGCCCCGTTGATCTACAGCGTTCCGCATGCCCTGGTCTGCGCCGAACTCGGCACTGCCATCCCCGTCGAGGGCGGCTACTACCACTGGGTCAAGCGCGGCCTCGGCCGGTTCTGGGCCTTCCAGCAGGGCGTACTGGCCTGGGTGTGCAGTTTCGTCGACATGGCGCTGTACCCGGTCATGTTCACTTCGTACCTGTCGAGCCTGATCAGCGCGGTCGCCCCCGGCGAGCACGTGCTGTTCGAGATCGTCGGGCTGAAGATCGACCTGAACTGGGTGATCTGCGTCGGCGTCATCGTGATCTTCACGCTGCTGAACCTGATGGGCGCGGGCTGGGTCGGCGACTCCTCGGTGCTGTTCGCGATCATCTGCCTCACCCCGATGCTGATCCTCACCGCGATCGGCGGCTACCACCTGCTGACCGAGGGCATCAACCCGGTCACCCCACTGACCGCCGAACAGGGCCAGTCCACCTGGAACGCCTTCGGCTCCGGCCTGTTCATCGTGATGTGGAACTACTCCGGCTGGGACTCGGTCTCCACCGTGGCCGGCGAGATGGAGAACCCGAAGAAGCACCTGCCCAAGGCGCTGTTCTGGGCCGTCCTGCTGATCGTCGTCGGCTACCTGCTGCCCTCGGTGGCCGCCCTCGCGGTCGGCGCGGACGGCGACAACGGCTGGACGAACTGGAAGGACGGCTCGTTCTCCGACATCGCCGGCCAACTGGCCGGCCCCTGGCTCCAGTACACCGTCACCATCGGCGGCCTGTTCGCCTCGGTCGCGATGTTCTCCGCGCTGCTCGCCTCCTACTCGCGCCTCCCGTCCGCCCTCTCGCAGGACGGCTATCTGCCCAGGTGGGTATCCAAGGAGAGCAAGCGCTACAAGATGCCGATCGCGTCGATCATCGGATCGTCCGTCATCTACGCGCTGTTCTGCTTCTCCAGCTTCAGCAAGCTGGTGATCTTCGACGTCTTCCTCACCAACCTCGGCATCCTGCTGGAGGTCGCGGCCCTGATCGCGCTGCGGATCCGCGAGCCCGAGCTGGAGCGCCCCTACAAGATCCCCGGCGGCTGGTGGAGCGTCGGCCTGATCACCGTCTGCCTGACCTCGATCAGCGTCTGGGCCGCCATCGAGCAGTACAACGAGGAGGGCAGCAAGGCCGTCAAGCTCTGCCTGATCGTGGTCGGCATCTCGCTGGTGCTCTTCCCGCTGCTGTCGCTGCGCAAGGCCGCCAAGGAGTCCGCCGCGCTCGACCGGGCCGCCGCCGCGAACGGGTCGGTGCACGGCGACGCCTACGGGCTGTCAGGGTCGCAGTGGGACCCGGCACACAGTGACAAGGCCGCCACCGGCACCGGAACGGGTAGCGTCGAGGCATGATCAACAGCTTCGCCCTGCACGTCCCGGACGTTGAGCTGGAACCCGAGCCGCTCGATGCCGAGCAGATCGTCTCCGGCACCCCCGAGGTCACCGGCAAGGTGGTCTGGGAGTCCGCCGACGGCCGCCAGATCCGCGGGATCTGGCAGATCACGCCCGGCGTGGTCACCGACACCGAGGCCGACGAGATGTTCGTCGTCCTCAGCGGCCGGGCCACCGTCGCCTTCGAGGACGGCCCCGTCCTGGAGGTCGGCCCCGGGGACCTCGCGGTGCTGCGCGAAGGCGACCGCACCACCTGGACCGTCCACGAGACGCTCCGCA
Organism: Kitasatospora sp. NPDC048407; assembly: GCF_043200475.1. Lineage (NCBI taxonomy): Bacteria > Bacillati > Actinomycetota > Actinomycetes > Kitasatosporales > Streptomycetaceae > Kitasatospora > Kitasatospora sp. NPDC048407. The sequence continues at coordinate 505,880 of NZ_JBICXW010000002.1, forward strand.
AGGTCTACACCATCAACCTCGGCCCGGAGGCGGCCGGGGACGAGGACCGATAACCGCCGCGAACGGCACAGCAGCCAGCCCGGCCGCCCCCACGGCCGGGCCGGCCACCCTCCCAAGGCAAGGAACCGAGAACATGGACCCCGTACACGCCCTGCGGGACGCCAAGCCCACCCCGTTCTGGCTGGAGGACCCCGGTCGTCCGCAGGCCAACTCGGCGCTCACCGGAGACGTCCGCTGCGACCTGCTGGTCGTCGGCGGCGGCTACAGCGGCCTGTGGACCGCGCTGATCGCCAAGGAACGCGACCCCGGCTGTGACGTGGTCCTGATCGAGGGCCAGGAGATCGCCTGGGCCGCCTCCGGCCGCAACGGCGGCTTCTGCGCCGCCAGCCTCACCCACGGCCTCGGCAACGGCCACGAGCGCTGGCCGGACGAACTCGCCGCCCTCGAACAGCTCGGCGCCCGCAACCTGCAGTCCATCGAGGACGCCATCACCACGTACGGCATCGACTGCGACTGGGAGCGCACCGGCGAACTCGACGTCGCCACCGAGCCGCACCAGGTCGAGGAACTCGCCGAGCTGTACGAACTCGCCAAGCAGTACGGCGACTACGAGCTGCTGGACGCCGACGCGATCCGCGCCCAGGTCAACTCGCCGACCTACCTCGGCGCGCTGTGGGACAAGGACGGCGTGGGCATGGTCCACCCCGCCAAGCTCGCCTGGGGCCTGAAGCAGGCCTGCGAGAGCCTCGGCGTCCGGATCTTCGAGCACACCAGGGCCACCGACATCGCCGAGTCCGGCTCCGGCATGGCCGTGCGCACCCCCTACGGCCGGGTGTTCGCCCGCCAGGTCGCGCTCGGCACCAACGTGTTCCCCTCGCTGATCAAGCGGATCCGCCCCTACACCGTGCCGGTGTACGACTACGCGCTGATGACCGAGCCGCTCAGCGACGAGCAGCTGGCCTCGATCGGCTGGCAGGGCCGGCAGGGCATCGGCGACAGCGCCAACCAGTTCCACTACTACCGGCTGTCCGCCGACAACCGGATCCTGTGGGGCGGCTACGACGCCATCTACCACTACGGCGCCAAGGTCCGCAACGAGTACGACCACCGGCCGCAGACCTACCGGACCCTCGCCCGGCACTTCTTCGAGACCTTCCCGCAGCTCGAGGGGCTCCGGTTCACCAACGCCTGGGGCGGCGCGATCGACACCTGCACCCGGTTCTCCGCGTTCTTCGACACCGCCTACCACGGCAAGGTCGCGCTCGCCGCGGGCTTCACCGGCCTCGGCGTCGGCGCGACCCGGTTCGGCGCCGAGGTGATGCTCGACCTGCTGGCCCGCAAGAACACCGAGCTCACCACGCTGGAGATGGTCCGCCGCAAGCCGCTGCCGTTCCCGCCCGAGCCCGTCCGCTGGGCCGGCATCGGCATCACCAAGTGGTCGCTGGACCGCGCCGACCGCAACGGCGGCCGCCGCAACCTGTGGCTGAAGACCATGGACACCCTGGGCCTCGGCTTCGACAGCTGACACCTGTTCGTTCCGCCGGCCGTCCCTCGGAGGGACGGCCGGCGGTCGCTTGTCAGTCCGGGACGCTCTCGCCCGCCGCGTGGGCGGCCTCGCGCGCGGCCTGCTCGACCCGGGCGTGGTGGGCCGGCCACCAGTCGGGGGAGACGTCGGGGAGGACGGCGTCCCCCGGGCGCAGTCCCGTCGAGCCGTCGAGGAGTTCACGGACCACGTCGGCCTGGCCGGTGTGGCGCTGGGTCTCGGCGACCAGGTGGAGCAGGATCCGGCCGAGCGTGAGGTGGTGGCGCGGCGGCCAGGGGACCTGGCCGAGGGCGTCCAGCGGCAGGTCGTCGATGGTCGCGTCCGAATGCGCCCAGACCCGGCGGTACTCGGCGATCAGCTCCTCGCGGCTCTCGTCCGGGCGGGCCCACAGATCGTCGTTGGCGTCGGCGGCGCCCGCCACCCACAGGCCCGGCCCGCCGTCGAAGGGACGGCCGAAGGTCTCGCCGAAGTAGACCGCCTCCGCGCCCGTCAGATGCTTCACCACCCCGAGCAGGTTCGTGCCCGACGGCGTCACCGGGCGGCGCACGTCGTACTCCGACAGGCCCTCGAGTTTCCACAGCAGCGCGTCCCGGGCGTCCTGCAGGTACAGCTTCAGATCCCGCTTCACGGCGGCGAGTTGATCGGGCGGGTTCGAGTCGTCGATGGTCGTCATGGCCGGAGTGTGGTCAAGGCCGGAATCGGATCGCAAAGGGTTTTCACACTCCGGTAACGTTCCCGGCATGGCCGTTGATCAAGAACTCGTCGATGCCGCAATCGAATTGACCCGCCGCCGGTTCCCCGGACAGGAATGGGCCGGCGCCGCGGCGCTGCGGCTGGACGACGGCACCGTGCTGACCAGCACCGCGCCCGAGCCGCCCAACAACGCGGTGCGGCTGTGCCACGAGACCGGGGCGATCTGCGAGGCGTACAAGCGCGACCGCAAGGTGGTGGCCTCGGTGTGCGTCACCTTCGCCGACGACGGCAGCGGGTTCTGGGTGCTCGCCCCGTGCGGCGTCTGCCAGGAGCGGCTGTTCGCGTACGGCCCCGACGTCGAGGTGGGCGTCCCCGTCCCCGAGGACCCGACCCGCTGGCGCACCCTGAAGCTGCGTGACGTCCAACCCCACTGGTTCGCCCGGGTGTTCCCCGACGAGGTGTGGACCTACCAGGAGCAGTAGCCGTCCTCAGTCGGTGATGGCGAAGACGAGGAGGCCCTCCAACTCCTCGTCGATCACCTCGACGTGCTCGACCACCGCCCGGGACGGGCCGTGCCGCATCCAGCCCACCATCGTCTCCACCGGCGCCTCGTCGCCCTCGAACACGGCCTCCACCCGCCCGTCCGGCAGGTTGCGCACCCAGCCGGCGATGCCCAACTGGGACGCCGCCTGCCGGCAGGAGTCGCGGAAGAACACGCCCTGCACCGTGCCCGAGACCAGCACCCGACGCCGGATCACCCGCACCCACCTCGCCCCGCTCGCCGCCGATACTGCCCGCAGGTATATCCCAGCCGGGGCGGCCCGCGGCGGCAGGCAGGGCCGGACCGGCCGTCAGTTGGTGGTGGCCGCCACCGGCCGCGGCGCGGCCGGGGCCGCGTCGTAGCCGTCGATGCTGCGGCTGAACGGGCGCCAGGCGAACAGCGTGAGCACCGCCATCACCGCCGCCGAGAACCAGAACGGCCCGGTCAGGCCGAACGCGCGGGCCAGCGGGCCGCCGAGCAGCGCGCCCAGCGCCGAACCGCCGACCGCCAGCGCCATGAAGACGCTCATCACCCGGCCGCGCAGCTCGTCCGGCACCGAGCGCTGCACCAGCGTCCGGTCCACGTTCATCCAGACCGCGCCGTGCACGCCGAACATCCACAGCACCGCGCCCGCCACCCACGCCGAACCCGCCAGCGCCAGACCGACATGCGTCAGCGTCTCCAGCACCAGGCCGGTGCGCAGCAGCACCGAGGACGAGAACCGGGCCTGAAGCCGCGGCGCGATCGCCGCCCCCAGCAGGCCGCCCACCGCCCCGACCGACATCAGCGCGCCGTAGCCGAACGGGGACAGCCCCAGGTGCTCACGGGCGTACAGCACCATGATCGAGAACCCGGCGATCAGCGTCACGTTCATCAGGCACAGCGCGAGCGTCAGCGTCCGTACCGCCGGATTCGCCCACAGCCAGCGCACCGCCTCGCCGAACTGGCGGCGCACCGGCACCCGGGCGGCCGCCGGCGCCGACGGCTGCTTGCCCGGCACCGGCGGCAGCATCGAGATCAGCACGGCCGCGCCGGCGAAACTCAGCGCGTCGACCGTCATCGGCACACCGGCCGCCACCCCGAACAGCGCCGCGCCCAGCGGCGGGCCGCACAGCTTGTTGAGCACCGTATAGGCCCCGAACATCCGGGAGTTGGCGCGTGGCAGCTGCTCGGACGGGACGAGCGCGGGCAGCAGTACGGCGGACGCGTTGTCGCCCAGCGCCGCGCAGGCACCCAGCAGCAGACCCACCGCGTAGATCAGCGGCAGCGAGGCCACCCCCGCGAACACCGCGCCCGCCAGCACCGCCGTCAGCGCGGCCCGCGCCGCGTTCATCGCCACCGTCAGCCGCCGCCGGTCCACCCGGTCCACCAGCACGCCGCTCACCGGGGCCAGCAGCAGCCACGGCAGCTGCTGGACGAACACCGACAGGCCGACCAGCACCGGATCCCTGGTCAGCGACGTCACCAGCAGCGGGGCCGCCGCCGCGACGATCCCGTCCCCGAGCGTCGACACCGCCGACGCCGACCACAGCACCCCGAACGCCCGACCCAGCCCGCCGGTCCGCTTCATCCCGCTTCACCCCATGCCGCGTCCGATTTCCGGGAAACGTCCGACGCTAACGGCAGGGGCCGCCCGCGCGCACATGGTTTTCGGGCCGCGCGGGGACTACTGGCCGGTGCGGCCGTCGACGCGCTCGCGCAACAGGTCGGCGTGGCCGCAGTGGCGGGCGTACTCCTCGATGCGGTGCACCCACAGGGCGCGGACCGGGTCGTGGTCGCGGCCGATCCGGGCGCCCAAGTCCGGGAACTTCGCGAACTCGGCGTCGGTGTCGGCCTGTTCGCGCTCCAGGTCGGCGAACGCGCCGTCCACCACCGACCGCTCGGGCAGCGCACCCTCGAAGTCGCCGTCCGGATCGCCGTACAGCTTGGGCGCCGGCTCGCCCGGGGCGATCCAGTTGCGCCAGTCGCGCTCCACCTCGGCGAGATGCCGGATCAGGCCCAGCAGCGACATGGTGGACGGCGGGACGGAGCGGTGGGCGAGCTGCTCCGGCGACAGGCCCTCGCACTTCATCCGCAGCGTCAGCCGGTAGTTCGTCAAGTAGTCCTGGAACGTGGCCAGTTCGCCGTCCGGCGCCGATCCGTTCGTGTTGCGCGGATCGTCGTCCGGGTCCACCCACATGTCGGGGTACACGCCCGCCTTCGTCCAGCGCTCGGGAAGTTGCTCGCTCATCGTCCGGATGATTCCGGCCCGCCCGGCCGGCGGCAAACGATTTTCCGAGGAAGCGTGCCCTTCGCCCGGTACGCGGACGGCGGGGGTGCTCCACGGGCGGGGCCCGGTAGGATCGGTTGGCGCTGACAACGTTGACATACCGTCGGTGCACCTACTGACCCCCTCGTTGTGGAGCACCCCCATGCCCCTGGCGCTCGTCGCCCTCGCCATCACCGCGTTCGCCATCGGCACCACCGAGTTCGCCGCCATGGGACTGCTCCCGCAGATCGCCCACAGCCTGGACGTCTCCATCCCGCAGGCCGGGTGGCTGATCTCGACGTACGCGGCCGGCGTGGTGATCGGCGCCCCGCTGCTCACCGCCCGCACCGCCGGACTGCCCCGCAAGGCCGTCCTGGTGGGCCTGGTCGCGCTGTTCACCGCGGGCAACCTGCTGTGCGCGCTCGCCCCGAACTTCGCCTTCCTCGCCGCCGCCCGGCTGATCACCGGCCTGCCGCACGGCGCGTTCTTCGGCGCGGGCGCCGTCGCCGCCGCCGAACTGGTCGCCCCGCACCTGCGGGCCCGCGCCATCTCGGTGATGTTCTCCGGCCTGACCGTCGCCAACATCGTCGGCGTCCCCGCCGCCACCCTGCTCGGCCAGCACCTCGGCTGGCGCGCCGCCATGCTCGTCGTGGTCGCCGTCGGCCTGCTCGGCACCGTCGCCATCGCCCGCCTCGTCCCGCAGCTGCCCGCCCACCCCGGCGCCGGACTGCGCAGCGAACTCTCCGCCTTCCGCAGCGGACAACTCTGGCTCGCCCTCGCCACCGTGGTCTTCGGCTGCGCCGGACTGTTCGCCTGCTACAGCTACATCACCCCCACCCTCACCGAGGTGGCCGGCTTCGCCGACTCCTCCGTCACCCTGATCCTCGCCCTGTTCGGCGTCGGCATGACCATCGGCAACGTCATCGGCGGCTACGCGGCCGACCGCGCGCTGCGCCCCGCCCTGTGCGGCGCGCTGCTCGCGATGTCCGGCGCGCTCGCGCTGTTCGCCGTCACCGCGCACGCCCGCTGGTCGGCCGCCCTGACGGTGGTGCTGATCGGCATGGCCGGGTTCGCGGTCGTCCCGACCGTGCAGACCCTGGTGATCGACAAGGCCCGCAAGGCGCCCACACTGGCCTCCGCGACCGTCCAGGGCGCGTTCAACGTGGCCAACGGGCAGGGCGCGTACTTCGGCGGACTCGCGCTCTCGGCCGGCCTCGGCTGGACGTCGCCGACGCTGGTCGGGGCCGGGCTGGCGATGATCGGCTTCCTGATCGCCGTCGGGTCGTGGATCGCCGACCGGCGGGCGCCGGTGGTGGTCGGCGACCAGCCGGTGGCGGCCGAGCAGGTGGGTGCGACGCTTTGACGGGGGTCATCGGGGGCTGGCGGTACGATCACCGGATTTCCGCGCCGGCGGCGCGGAGGTGACCGTTCCGCGCACCTGAGGAGCCCCCGATGCCCAGCACCGCCAGCACCGCCAGCGCCGCCGTCCGAGGCCGGGTCGGCGTCATGCTGCCCCGCGACCTGCCCGCCCACGACCTGATCCCGTACGCGCGCCGGGCGGAACAGCTGGGCTTCGACGAACTGTGGGTGGTCGAGGACCTCGGCTGGCGGGGCGGCGTCGCCCAGGCCGCCACCGCACTGGCCGTGACCGACCGGATCACCGTCGGCATCGGCATCATGCCCGCCGGCGCCCGCAACGTCTGCTTCGCCGCCATGGAACTCGCCACCCTCGCCCAGCTCCACCCGGGCCGGGTGACCGCCGGCATCGGCCACGGCATGCCCGGCTGGATGCGCGGCGCCGGCGCCTGGCCCGCCAGCCCCCTCACCCTGCTCAAGGAGTACGCGACCGCGCTGCGCACCCTGCTGCGCGGCGAGCCCGGCCCCGCAGGCGGACGCTACGTGCGGTGCGAGGGCGTCCAGTTGACGGAACTCCCGGACGTGGTGCCGCCCGTCGTCCTCGGCGTGCGCGGCCCCAAGTCGCAGGCCGCAGCGGGCGAAGTCGCCGACGGGCTGCTGCTGGCCGAACCCGCCACCCCCGCGTACATCGCGAGTTCACGCCTCCACCTCGGCCCCGAGGCCACCGTCGTCACCTACGACGCCGCCGCGGTCGACGAGGACGAGAGCGCCGCGCTCGACCAGGTCCGGCCCGGCCTGGCCGCGATCGGCGAACCCGACTGGGCCGCCCACCTCGACCCCCTCCCGTTCGCCGCCGACCTCCGCACCCACCGCGCGGCCAGCCCCGACGGCGCCGAGTTCGCCCGCACCCTCCCCGCCGAGTGGGTCCGCACCCTCGCCATCGCGGGCACGGCCGCGCAGGCGCGTCAGGCCATCGCGGCCCGCCACGCGGCCGGCGCCACGACCGTCGTCCTCGCACCGGTCGGCGCCGACGCGTTGGGCTCGCTGGAGTCGCTGGCGCGGGTGCTGCCGGCTGCCGTGAGGGGATACTGAGGGGCATGGAACTGCGTGGGGGCAAGGTCGTACTGCGGTCGGTGGCCGTCGGGGACGAGGAAGTCCTCGACAGGATCGTGCGGGAGCCGGAAGTCGCCGCGTGGTGGTCGCCCCCGGACGACTTCGCGGGCATGCTCGCCGTCGTCCTCGACGGCGAGGTCATCGGAGCGATCCAGTTCGCGGAAGAAACCGACCCCGAGTACCGGCACGCCGGCCTCGACATCTTCCTGACGGCCGGCCACCACGGCAAGGGAATCGGCACCGACGCCGTCCGCACCCTCGCCCGCTGGCTGGTCCACGAACGCGGCCACCACCGGCTGACCATCGACCCCGCCGCGGCCAACACCGCGGCCATCCGCAGCTACGCCAAGGTCGGCTTCAAACCCGTCGGAATCATGCGGGCCTACTGGCGCGACCACCGGACGGGCACCTGGCAGGACGGACTGCTGATGGACCTGCTCGCGGAGGAGCTGACCTGACCTGCCTGCGCCGGTCGCGGCGCAGCGTCGGTCTTCGTCGGTCTTCGTCGGTCTTCAAAGCGAGGTCGACGGCGTGCCGGCGGAAGCGTCCGTCAGCGTCCCGGGGGACGGGCCGGGCCGTTTGCCGAGGAGCGTCAGCGCCGTGAGCAGGGCGAGTGTGGCGACGATCGCGGCTGCGCCGAATGCGGACTGCGGGCCGCCGAGCGGTGCCCGACTGCCGGCTGGGGCGATGCCGGTGCAGAGGGCGGTGCCGAGGGCGAAGGAGGTGTCGGCGGAGGGCGGCGGCGACGCCCGGGGCGGGGCCGGTGGCGCTGGTCAGTGCGGCGATCTGCGCGCAGACCGTGGCCGTGCCCGTGCCCGCGCCGAACAGGAGCAGTGCGGCCGCGAGCAGGCCGGGAGAGCTGTCGGCGGGTGTGCGGGTGAGGAGCAGGCAGGCGACACCGAGCAGGGCGGTGCCGAGGGCGAAGGAGGTGTCGGCGAGGGCGGTGGCGACGCCCGGGGCGGGGCCGGTGGCGCTGGTCAGTGCGGCAATCTGAGCGCAGACCGTGGCGGCGCCCGTGCCCGCGCCGAACAGGAGCAGTGCGGCCGCGAGCAGACCGGGGGAGCTGTCGGCGGGTGTGCGGGTGAGGAGCAGACAGGCGGCACTGAGCAGGGCGGTGCCGGCGGCAGCCGCCCGTCGTGGGCCGAGGCGGGGCAGGATCCCGGCTCAGCAGGGCGCCTGCGGCCGCCGTCACGGTCATCACCGCTGTCATCAGCCCGAATTGGGCCGCCGATCGGCCGAGTACCCGCTGCGAGCAGGCCGGGGGAGCTGTCGGCGGGTGTGCGGGTGAGGAGCAGGCAGGCGGCACCGAGCAGGGCGGTGCCGGCGGCGGCCACCCGCCGTGGGCCGAGGCGGGGCAGGATCCGCCGGCTCAGCAGGGCGCCTGCGGCCGCCGTCACGGTCATCACCGCTGTCATCAGCCCGAATTGGGCCGCCGATCGGCCGAGTGCCTGCTGCAGGTAGGCGGTGAGGGTGACGAGCATGCCGTCGACGGTCATGCCGGCGAGGAGCAGGAGGAGGTTGCCGCCGATCAGCCCGCGTGAGCGCAGGGAGCGCAGGACCGCAGGGGGACGAGTGGGGACGGCGATCGGCGTTCGATCCGGACGAAGAGGCCGATCAGCGCACCCGGGAGACGACCAGGGCCTGGACGGACGGGGCGAGCCCGCACGCAAGCGAGGCCAGGACCCGCAGCGCTATTGCGGCGAGGAACATCCGCCGACGGCCCAGCAGATCCGCCGTGCGGCCGCACAGCGGCAGTAGTCCGCCGAAGGCCAGGGCCTGGACCGTCACGGTCCACTGGACGGCGGGGCCGCGCAGGCCGAGGTGGTGCCCGGTTGCGGGCAGGGCGGTGAGCAGGCTGGTGCCGTCGAGGACGGTCAGGGAGAGCGCCGCGCCCAGCGGCATCAGCACCCGCCAACGGCCTTGCTGGGCACGGACGTTCGTGGTTGTCACCGTTGCGCGGTGCTGCGCAGGACTTCGGCGGCGAGGGCGTCGAGCCAGGTGCCGGTGCCCTGTTCGCGCCAGCTCGGCTGCTCGTGGCCGTCGAGGAAGGTGCCCTGTTCGGTGAGCAGCAGACGGGTGCCGCCGTCCTCGGGGTGGAACTGGACCGTCGTCAGGGAGACCGTCGCGAGCGTCCCGTTCTCGGAGAGGGCGGAGGTGTAGACGATGCGCTCGTCCTGGACGATGTCGCGGTACCAGGACTCGAAGGTCAGCGCCGCTCCGGTGTCGGAGCGGCCGCGGTTGACCTCGCGGCCGCCGACGCGGAAGTCGAGTGCGTGCTCGGCGTCCGGGCCGGCGAACCAGCGGGCCTTGGCCTCCGGGGCGGCCCAGGCGGCGAACACCGCCGCCGGCGGGGCCGGGTAGAGACGTTCGAGGGTGAACGTGGCGTGGGTGACCAGGCGGTCGGTCATGGTGTGCTCCCTTGATTTGGGCTGTCGCGCTGTGCGGACAGGTGGTCGCCGAGGCGGTCGAGACGGTGTTCCCAAACGGTGCGCTGCGCCGTGATCCAGCCCTCGGCCGCACGCAGCACGGCCGGCTCCAGGCGGCAGGTACGCACCCGCCCGACCTTCTCGGACCGGACCAGCCCGCACGCCTCCAGCACCTGGAGATGCTGCATCACTGCCGGCAACGACATGGCAAGCGGCCGCGCCAACTCGCTGACGGAGGCGGGCCCGCGGACCAGCCGCTCGACGACGGCGCGGCGGGTGGTGTCCGCGAGTGCCTGGAACACCCGGTCCAACGAACCAGAATGGTTAAGCATGTACTTCACTATTCTCCGCAGGGAGCGATTGGTCAAGTACTTGCTTAACCATTCGGGCGGCGTGCACTTCCTCGCCCGAGGGGTTGGGCGGCGCGGCGCGCGTGGCGGGTTCGGGCGTTGGCGCTCCACTTTCGGAACGGTGGGGGTGGGCTCTTGGGTAAAGCCCTTGTCCCGTAGGCCGATTGCTGGTCCTACGGCACACCCGTCGAACGGGCCCGGTCCGTTCTCAAGGCCCACTGGCGGTCCCAGGCGGACTGGACGCCCGAGGACTGGAGGCTGCCCCTGGTGGTCTTCGACGGCGGCCGGCCGGTCGGCGTCCAGGCGCTTAACGCCACGGACTTCGCGATCCGCCGCGAGGTCCTGTCCGGCTCCTGGCTGGGCATCGAGCACCATGGCCGCGGTCTGGGCACCGAGGCCCGGATCGCCATGCTGCACTTCGCCTTCGACGGCCTGGCCGCCGAGTCGGCGATCTCCGGCTCGTTCACCGACAACGCCGCCTCCGTCGCGATCTCCCGCAAGCTCGGCTACCTCGAACGCGACAACCGCCGCGGCGAACTCGCCCTCACCCAGCGCTTCCGCCTGGACCACGCCGACTGGCAGCCCACCCGCCGCTCCGACATCGAGCTGACCGGCCTCGCCCGCTGCGCCGAACTCTTTCGGAGTCAAAGGGGGAGACTGAGGAACTGCCCGTCCCGGCAAGAAGTTTGGAGGAATGACAGCCGGGACGGACGACGGAGCGGTGATGCTGCCCTACCTGATCACGCTGGCGGTGCTGGCCGGCGTACTGACCCTGCTCGGCCTGGCCGGGCAGGCGCTGCGGCGGCACCGCGGAGCCGCCGCAGCGGTCGGCGGAATGCTGGCCGCGTACGAGGAGGCGGTGCGCGGCACCTCGTACGCGGCGCACGCCGAACTGCTCGCCGAGGCCGACCGGAAGGCGCCCGTCGAGGTGCCCGGCGGCCGGTTCGAGGGCCGGGCGCTGCTCTCGGACCGCGCGGCCCGCCCCGCGCGGGGGCGGTGGAGGACCGTCAGGGCCTGGTGGCAGCGGGGCTGATCACCACGTTGAGGTGCTTCATGATCGGCTGATCGCTCTGGCTGCTGTAGTCGCCCAGCGCGCACAGCACGTTCATCTCCGGCATGTACCCGGCCGCGCAGCCGCGCGGCAGGTCGTACGGGACGGCCAGGTAGCCGTGCAGCGAACGGGTCGAACCGTCGCGCGCGGTGGCCGTGATGTCGACCGGGTCGAGCTCGGCGAGCCGGCGTTCGCGCATGTCCTGACGGTTCATGAAGACCAGCGTGCGCAGGTTCTTGACGCCCCGGTAGCGGTCGTTGTCCGAGTAGATGGTGGTGTTCCACTGGTCGTGCGAACGCATGGTGCCCAGCACCAGCGTCCCCGGCTTCGGCAGCACGTCCGGCAGCGGCGCCGTGGAGAACTCCGCCTTCCCCGACGGGGTGAGGAACACCAGTTCACGGGCCGGCTGCTTGATGCGGAAACCCAGCGGCAACCGCACCCGACGGTTGAAGTCCTCGAAACCGTCCAGCACCTTCGCCATGGTGTCGCGGATCCGGTCGTAGTCCTCCACGTACCACTCCCACGGCGTCGCACTGTCCGGCAGCGCTGCCCGCGCGATACCCGCGATGATGGCCGGCTCGGACAGCAACTGCGCCGACGCCGGGCGCTTCCGCATGCCCACCGACAGGTGCACCATGCTCATCGAGTCCTCCACCGAGGTGGCCTGCACCCCGCCGCGCTGCCGGTCCTGCTCGGTGCGGCCCAGACACGGCAGGATCAGCGCCCGCCGCCCGTGCACCAGATGGCTGCGGTTCAGCTTCGTCGCCACCTGCACCGTCAACTCGCACTTGCGTAGCGCCCGGTGGGTGAACTCGGTGTCCGGCGCGGCCATCGCGAAGTTGCCGCCCATCCCGACGAACACCGTCACCTCGCCGCGCGCCATCGCCCCGATCACCCCCACCGTGTCCAGCCCGTGCTCGCGCGGCGGCTCGAACCCGCACACCTTCCCCAACCGGTCCAGGAACGCGGGCGCCGGACGGTGGTCGATCCCGCAGGTCCGGTTGCCCTGCACATTCGAATGCCCGCGCACCGGCGACGGACCCGCCCCCTCCCGGCCCAGATTCCCGCGCAGCAGCAGCACATTGACGATCTCCCGGACGGTGTCCACCCCGTGCTCGTGCTGCGTCACCCCCAGACACCAGGAGAAGATCGACCGGTCCGCCTCCCGGTACACCCGCGCCGCCTCCAGCAACTGCGCCCGGCTCAGCCCGCTCTGCCGCTCCAGCTCCTCCCACGGCGTGCGCTCGCACAACTCCCGGTACGCGGCGAACCCCGTGGTGTGCCGCTCGACGAACTCCTCGTCCAGCGCCCGCGGATCGTGCCCCGCCTGCTCCAGCAGCGCCTTAGCGATCGCCCGCAGCAGCGCGAAGTCCCCGCCGATCCGCACCTGCAGGTTGAGCGTGCTGGTCGCCGTCGCCCGCAGCAGCGCCATGTCCAGGAACTCGTGCGGCACGATGGTCCGGGTCGCCGCCGCCTCCACCAGCGGATTGACGTGCACCACCCGCGCGCCCCGCCGGTGCGCGTCCGCCAGCGCGGTCAGCATCCGCGGCGCGTTCGACGCCGCGTTCACGCCGAGGATGAACAGCGCGTCCGCCACCTCCCAGTCCTTCAGGTCGGCCGTTCCCTTCCCGGTGCCGAGCGAGGCCGTCAACGCCCGGCCGGATGCCTCGTGACACATGTTCGAACAGTCCGGCAGATTGTTGGTGCCCAGCTCACGGGCCAGCAACTGGTACAGGAACGTCGCCTCGTTGCCGAGGCGCCCCGAGGTGTAGAACGCCGCCCGATTCGGATCGTCCAGCCCGCGCAGCACCCCGCCGACCAGTTCGAAAGCCTGCTGCCAGGAGATCGGCAGGTACCTGTCCGTCTCCGCGTCGTACACCATCGGCTCGGTCAGCCGGCCCTGGTCCTCCAACGCGAAATCGCTCCACCCCGACAGCTCGGCCACGGTGTGCGCCGCGAAGAACTCCCGCCCCACCCGCTTGCCCGTCATCTCCCAGGTGACGTGCTTGATGCCGTTCTCGCAGATGTCCAGATGCAGGCCCTTGTAGTCGTCCGGCCACGCACACCCCGGGCAGTCGAACCCGCCGTTCTCGTGATTCATCCGCAGCACCGCCCGCGGCCCGTCCACCCACTCACCCGTCCGCGCCAGCACCCGCGCCACCGACTTCGCCGCGCCCCACCCCGCGGCGGGGTGGCGGTACGGCTTCACCTCCGGCTCCTGCTGCTCCTTCGGCTGCGGCTCCTCGGTTGCGGTCACGGCGGCACTCCCATCTCTGCGGCTGGCAACGACCTTCCGGATCCTGCCGCCGCCACCGCTTCGGCCGGCACCGCCCACGCCCACCCGCCGCGGCGAACCACACGGGCGGACGTGGGGCTCACCGGCCGGCCGTCACCAGCCCGCCGGCGGCTGGACCAGCTCCGGGCCGCCGCGGTGCCAGGTCGGGAGGTAGTCCTCCGGCGGGTGTTTGGGATTGCCGGAACGCCCGTACTGCCGACCGAATCTGAGTACGCTCGCGAGCATGTCCTCCGCCGCGCTGTCCTTCGGTGTCGCTGCCCGCCTGTACGACTCGATCCGGCCCACCTACCCCGTCCGGGCCGTCGCCCGGGCCGTCGGTGCCGAGCCGGTGCGCGTCCTGGACCTGGGGGCCGGTACCGGGCTGCTGGCCGGTGTGTTGCGTGCGGCCGGTCACGAGGTGATCGCGGTCGAGCCCGACGAGCAGATGCGTGCCGTGGCCGCCGAACGCCTCCCGGGCACGCGGGTGCTCGCCGGCAGCGCCGAGGACATTCCGTTGCCGGACGAGTCCGTCGACGCGGTCGTGGTCGGGCAGGCGTACCACTGGTTCACTCCGCAGGACGCCCTGCCGCAGATTCACCGGGTGCTGCGCAAGGGCGGCGTCTTCGCCCCGATGTGGAACATCCGTGACGACCGGACGCCGTGGGTGGCCGCGCTCTCCGGCATCGTCGGCAACGAGGGATACGGCCTGGAAGGTGCCTGGCAGTACGGGCCGGTGACGCCGTGGTTCACCGAACCCGAACGCGGCCTGATCGAGCACACCGTGACCGTCCCGACGGACCGACTGGTCGACCTGGTGCGGTCCCGCTCCTCGTACCTGACCGCCGACGCCGCCCAACAGGCCCGCCTGGACCGGGAGATCGGCGAGTTGGCCGCCACCGACCCGGCGCTGGCCGGCCGCGACAGTGTCGAGATGCCCTACCGGACCTGCGTCTACCGGATGCGACGGACCTGATTCCCGGCCGGAGCCCTGGGGGCCGGGCGGACTCACATCCGGGATCTCAGCACGTCGACCTCGCAGCCCGGCGCGAAGGGGTCGAAGCCGTGCTCGGCCAGCCAGCGGACCACCAGCAGGCTTCGCAGCGACCACCACGCGTGGATCACGTCGCGGTCGACGTCGGTGCCATAGCCGGCGATGACGTCGGCGAGGTGTTCCTCGTGTCCGAGGGTGAAGGTGGCGAGGTCGTACAGGGCATCGCCCGAGCCGGCCTCGGACCAGTCGATGATGCCCGTGACCTCGTCACCGTCGAGGAAGACGTGCGCGACTTGCAGGTCGCCGTGGGTGAAAGCCGGGGTCCATGGGCGGAGTGCGGCCTCGGCGACCTGGCGGTTGCGGGTGACCAGGTCGGCGGGCAGGAAGCCGTTCGCCACGAGCAGCTCGCACTCGGCGTCAAGTTCCGCCGCCAGCACGGCGATGCTCCGCCCGGCCCGCCCGAGTCGGGACGGCAGCGGTGCGTCATGCAGCTTCCGGATGGCAGCGCCCGCCGCGGCCCACGCCGCCGGCGATCCGGTCGACGGCCCGCCGAGGCGGCCGAGCGTCGTCCCCGGGAGAGCGGCCATCGCGAGCACGGGCGGTTGGTACCACAGGACTTCCGGGGTCGGGACCGGCGCGAGAGACATCGTCTCGACCTCGGCACCGAGGCGCGCGCCGTCGGCGTCCACCTTCAGGAACACGTCGCCGACGCGCAGAGTCGCACGCTCGGAATGGGCGACGACGACTTCGACTTCATCCATGGGCGCCCAGTATCCCGGCGACGGCCGCCGGCGTCGCCGGGTTTGTCACGTGCGGCGATGCGGCCGTGCCCGGAGGTTCTCACGTCCCGCCGACAGGCAGGCAGGACCTGGCGACGAGCTCCCGGCTGCCGGTGCCGTCAGCGGGCCCGGGCCCGGGGGCGGAAGGCCGGGTAGCCGAGGATGACGAGCTGTTCGGCCGGGTTGAGCGCGTACGGAACGCGGAGGCCCGTCGGTTCGAAGCCCAGGCGGGCGTAGAAGGACTGGGCGCGGGCGTTGGACTCGTGGACTCCCAGGGTCAGTCGGGTGACGTCGATGTGGTTCTCGGCGAAGGCTGTGGCGGCCGCCACGAGGGCCGCGGCCGGGCCTTCCGGGCCGCGGTGGGCCGGGGTGACATAGACGCCGTGGACGTGGGCCGTTTCCGGGACGTCCGGGAGCGGGGCGGCGCCCGCCATGCCGATGAAGGCACCCGAGGGCGCGGACGGGTCGAGGGCGACGAACAGGGCGGCGGAAGGGGAGGTCGCCGCCTCCGTCGCCAGCGCCTGCCAGTCCGCGTCGGGGAGGGCCGCGGTCGCGGCGTGGGTGACGCTGAACGCCGTTGGCGAGTCCTCGAGGGCCTCCAGGCGCAGCGCGCGGAGCGAGGGCCAATCCTCCGGGGTGATACGGCGGACGAGGTGGCGGGCGGGTGTCGGCGAACTCATGGGGCGATCTTCCCGCACCGGGTGTTCTCCTCCGGCGGCGGGGCGGTTCGACCACGAGGAGCACGAGGAGCACGAGAAGGACGAGAAGCACGAGAAGGACGAACTCGCGGCCCGTAGGCTCGTTCCGTGGTGTCAGCGGAGGGCGGGCGAGAGGTCGAGGCGTTCCATTCGGGTCAGGCACCGGTCGATCTCGGTGGCCAATTTCGCGGCGGTCGTGGGGAATTCCTCGGGGCCGGTGGACAGCAGCTCGGTGACGTTGCCCTCGTCGTCCTCGACGGTGACCGACGCCAGCATGTCGGTGCCGGTGGTGGCGAAGCTGACGGCCAGTTGGGCGATCAGCGTCAGGCCGCCGGCCAGTTCGAGCGTCTGGCCGTCGAGGTAGCAGGCTTCGTCCGGGAGGTCCGAGTACTGCCAGGCCGGGCCCAGCGGTTCCCGTCCACGTGCCGTGCCGGCTTCCGCCCAGGTGCGGGCCAGCCTCTTCAGCCGGAAATGGGCGTCGCGGAGGGCAACTGCCGTGTGCCCGACGTCGTTCATCTGGTTCGCTCCTGCCGGTGGACGATGATCAGGGGCTCAGCGTAGAGCGAGCCCCTGACGGCCACGTCGCCGCAGGTCACCGGGCCGGTGCGGGCGAGCAAGTGGCGCTCGGGAAGGGCCTGTTGCAGCAGGAGTGCTCACCCGTCCCGGAAGTGCGCACCTGGCCATCAGGGGTGCTGGGGCCGCACAATCGGCAGGATGAAGCCGATGCCGAGCACGACCTCGACCGACTGGTACGGACTGGCCCGCGATCTCGACGGCACTCTGGTGCGGCCGGGGGACGAGGCGTACGGGGTGGCCCGGTTGCCGTACAACTCGCGGTTCGACGTTCATCCGCAGGCGGTGGTGTTCGCGCAGGGGGTCGAGGATGTGCGGCAGACGATCGCCTTCGCCCGCCGGTACGGGCTGCCGCTGGCGGCGCGCGCGGGCATGCACTGCTACGGGGGGTGGTCCACCAGCCCGGGCGTCACGCTCGACCTGAGCCGGATGAACGCGGTCACCACCGAGGGGTCTGCCGCCGACGGGACGGCCACGGTCGGCGCCGGGGCGCTGCTGATCGACGTGTACGACGCGCTGCTCGCCGAGAACCGGAGCATACCGGCGGGCAGTTGCCCGAGCGTCGGCATCGCGGGGCTGACGCTCGGCGGGGGGATCGGAATCGTCTGCCGCGCCTACGGGTTGACCTGCGACCGGCTGGTCTCCGCCCAGGTGGTGACCGCCGACGGCCGGGTCAGGGAGTGTTCGGCGGAGCGCGAGCCGGAGCTGTTCTGGGCGTTGCGCGGCGGAGGAGGCGGCAACTTCGGGGTCGTCACGGAGTTCACGTTCCGCACGCACCCCACGACCGAGGTCACCCGGGTCGGCCTGCGCTGGAGTTGGCGCGACGCGGCCCGGATCGTGGACGCCTGGCAGCGCTGGGCGCCGGGCCAGGCGGACGAGGTCTGGTCCTTCCTGCGGCTGTCCGTCGAGGAGACGGGCGAGTGCGTGGTGGAGTCGGGGATCTACGTCCTCGGCGAAGGGCCCGACGTGGCAGAGCAGTTGGTCGCCGCCGTCGGCATCCAGCCGCTCGAGCTGAGCAACGAGGTCCTCTCCTACCAGGAGATGATCATGTCGACGACGGGGATCCCGGGCAGCGTGACCCAACTCCGCCTGACCGGGCAGACACCGGACGCCGTGATCGACCGGCCACCGTTCGTCGCGACGTCCAACTTCTTCCCGGTCCTGCTGCCGCCCGCCGGCATCGACGCACTGGTCACCGCGGTCGAACGCCGTGCGGCGGACGGCGGTCCGGCCTACGTGCTGCTGGACAGCCTGCAGGGGGCCGTCGGACGGGTGGCTCCCGCCGACACCGCGTTCGTCCACCGCGACGCTCTCTTCTCGGCGCAGTACCACAGCGTCTTCGAGCCCGGCGCGCCGGCCGCCGCCCTGGACGCGGCAGCCCGCTGGCAGCAGGACCTGCGCCGCGCCATGCGCCCATGGGCCGGCGACCGCGCGTACGTCAACTACGCCGACCCGTACCTCGAGGACTTCGGGCACGCGTACTACGGGGCCAATCTCGCGCGGCTGGTCGCCGTCAAGGCCGCGTACGACCCGGACGGGTTCTTCGACTTCCCGCAGGCCGTCTGGCGGGGGTAGCTACGGCTTCAAGCGGTGGCCCGGACCGACCGGGCCACCGACTCGGCGGCCCCGCGGACCTCGGCTGCGTGGGCCGCGGGCGACTGGGCGGTGACGACCAGCCCGAGCGTGTCGGTGAGGGCGACCAGGTGGTGCCACTGACGCGACGCGGTGCCCTCGTGCTGATAGGCGAGCTCGACGGCCTCGAACGCGGCCTCGGTGCGGTGATCGACGAGAGTCTGACCAGGGGCGACGAACTGGGTGAGCGGCGGGATCCGATCGAGGCTGCGCGGGCCCTGGAGGTAGATCAGGGCGTCGGCCGGTCCGAAGAGGCAGAACGGCATGGAGGTGTCGCCGGCGGGCGGGGAGTCGATCGAGAAGCCTTCCGGCCACTCGACCGAGAACGGCGAGGTCTCGATCCGCCAGAGGTGCTCGTCGGGACCGGCGAGCACCTCGACGACCTCGGTCACCGACCGGGCGTTCGCCAACTCGATCGTCGGCTGCGCCGCAGGGCCGGTCACGACAGCGGTGTGGGCGGTCTGCCCTTCCCAGCGGGTCACCCGTACCGTGCCCGGCGCGTGGTCCGGACGCTCGAAGGTGTAGGGCCAGATCGGTGTCAGCGTCATGCCGAAACCGGTCAGCCGAGCGAAGACGTGGCCTATGTGCCCCTCCGAGGTGCAGAAAGTCCTCGTGATCGCAGGAGGCGGGGATCGGCCGGGCGGCGGGGACGGGCGAGCAGCCGTGTCATTGTGGTGACGGCAATCGCTGCCGGGTGGCAACGGGAGGAATCGGTCGTGCTGCTGTGGATCAACGGGCCGTTCGGGGGCGGGAAGACGCAGACCGCGCACAACCTGGCCCGCCGGCTGCCGGGAGCCGTCGTCTGCGACCCCGAACACCTCGGCTTCGGCCTGCACCGGATGCTGCCCCCGGCGCTGCGCGGCGACTTCCAGGACCTGGCCGCGTGGCGCACCGGGACCGTCGAGATGCTCGACCTCGCCGCGCGCCGTCACCCCGGCCCGCTGATCGTGCCGATGACCGTCACCGATCCGGAGTACTTCGCCGAGACCGTCGGCCGCCTGCGCGAACTCGGCCACGACGTAAGGCACTTCACCCTGCTCGCCGACCGCGCCACCGTGCTGCGCCGCCTCGCCGAACGCGAACCCGTGCACCACCTGCGGCGCCTCGCCCGGCTGCCCGCCCCGCCGCACGGGCAGAGCTTCGCCGTCCGCCGCCTCGACGACTGCCTCCACCGGCTCGTCGACCCCGCCTTCGCCACGCACCTGCGCACCGACCGGCTGACCGTCACCCAGGTCGCGGACCGCATCGCCGAACTCGCCGGGCTGCGCCCCGCCCCGGACACCGACACGGCGGTCCGGGCGACGCTGCGCCGGGCCGGCGTCAAGATCCGGCATCTGCGGGCCGGTTGAGAGGGCGCTGTTGAACTGCCGGTCGGGTGGCAGTAGTTCGCGCCGGTGTCGGCGGACGGGCGCGTCGCGGTTGACGCAACGGGGGCAGTGGCGTTGGTGGCCGGTGCAGGTCGTGAAGGCCGTCTCATGATCGCGGGTTTCACTGCCAACCCAGCTGCTTCGACCAGTCACCCCGGAAGCGATAGCCGCGGCCGTCACCGACCTCCTTCATTCCGCCGGGGACAACGTCCCCGTGGTCTGGATACTGCTCCGTCACCGCCGCCAGCAGGAACTCCAGGAAGCCGCCCTCGAACAGGTCCCATTCCCGCATCGAGTTGAACCCGGCAGCGACCGGCCACCGGTCCGGGTCCGGCCCCCGCATCAACCAGAAGAAGTGGTCGGCGTTCCCGTTGTTACCCCAGTTCAGAAGCCCGCCCTCGGCCGGGAACATCGGATACGGGCACTCGTCGTAGTCCCCGTCCAGGTAGGCCTGGCCCAGGGAGCCGCAGTACCCGTAGGAATCCGTCGTGAGGTAGAGGAATCCCTCGAAGCCGAGCGGCTGCGCGATCTCGAGGCCGGGCGCTGCCGATGGCGTGTAGATGTGCAGCTCGTCGCTGATGCTGACCCTCCCGTACCGGTCGGCGAACGCCCGGTAGTCCGCAGGCAGTTGGAAACCGAGCACCTCGGGCCCAAGCTCCCACGGCACCGGAACCACTCCGCCCGCAGGCGGCGGCCCGATCAGCGTGCCGAGCCGGTCCAGCATTTCCTCGATGTCCACGTCCACTCCCGTCAGCCGCTCGTTCCCGCCGGAGGCTATCCGCCAGCGGGGACACCGGAGGCGGGAGGCCGCACTTCTGACTGGCCGCAGAAGCAGCGGCGCTCAGGAGGGCGTTGAGGCGGTCGCGGTGCGCGCGCGGTGGCGGCGGACGGCGTCGCGGTTGGCGCAGCGGGGGGAGCAGTAGCGCTGGCGGCCGGTGCGGGAGGTGTCGGCGAAGGCCGTTGCGCATTCGGGGACCTCGCAGCGGCGGAGCCGGTGCATGCCGCGGCCGGCCAGGTGCAGGGCGGTGCCGACTGCGAAGAGGGTGAACAGGAGGGCGCCGAGCGGCTGTTCGGCGTCCCGGTAGTGCAGGTGCCAGCCGGTGTCGGCGTGGGAGGTCAGGCGAGGGTAGGCGGCGGCCTCGGCCAGCATGCGGTTGAGCAGGTCGGCGCGCTCCTGCTCCCCGCCGGCGTCGACGACCTTCTCCCAGGCGTCGAGTGCGGCCAGGGCGCGGCCGAGGTCGTCCGGTGCCACCGGGCGTTCCGGGGCGAGGCCGGCGGCGCGGCAGCGGTCCGCCAGTTCGTCCGCGCTCCCGGGGCGGCGGTTGGCCAGATCCGCGGCCAGGTTCACCGCGTCCTCGCCGTAAGGGTTGAGTTGCACAAGGGCATTACAACAGGGTGGGCGGCATGACACAACAGACCGCCGCACGTGCCGGATCCGCGCGCCGCAACCCGTTGCCCTATCGCTGGGTCGTGCTGGGCATCGCGACGTTCACCCAGGCCGCGTCCGGCTTCTTCGTGGGCGGGATCGGGGCGCTCGGAGTTCAGCTTCAGGGCGCACTGGACCTGAGTACGGCGCAGCTGGGCCTGCTGGTCTCGGCGGCCCAACTCGCGCCGCTGGTCGGCCTGTTGGTGGCAGGTGTGTTGCTGGACCGGTACGGCGAGCGGTGGGTGGTGGGGATCGGCGCCGGCGTGGTCGGGCTGGCGCTCGGGCTGGGGAGCCTGGCGTCCGGGTACCCGGCGCTGCTGGGCGCGCTGCTGGTGGTCGGTGCGGGGTACAGCACCGTCCAACCGGGCGGGAGCAAGTCGGTGGCGTCCTGGTTCGACGCGTCGCAGCGCGGCTTCGCCATGGGCGTTCGGCAGGCCGGGCTGCCGCTCGGGGCGGCGCTCGCCTCGGCCGTACTCCCGGTGGTGGCAAGGGAGTTCGGGTGGCGGGCGACCCTGGTGACGGGGTGCGGGGTCGCGCTGATCGGGGCCGGTCTCTTCATGGGCTGCTACCGGAGGCCGCCCGGGCCGGCCGGGCCGGTGGAACCGTCGCTCCCGCTGGCGGCGCAGCTGCGTGCGCGGTTGGGCATGCTGCGTGAACCGGCGATGGTGAAGATCATGCTGGCGGGGACCAGCCTGGTCTCGGTCCAGTGCGGGGTGGGCGTGCTGACAGTGCTGCACCTCCACCGGGAGGCGTCGCTCGGCGCCGGGCAGGCCGCCCTGGTGCTGGTGGCCGTGCAGGGCGCGGGAGTGGTGGGACGGGTCTGCCTGGCCGCGTGGAGCGACCGCAGCAGGTTCGGTCGGCATGCCGTGGTGCTGGTCTGCATGGTCGCCGTGGTCGTCGGGCTCGCTCTGCTGATGACGCCGGTCGGGGGTGCTCCGGTGGTCGCGTCCGGCGTCTTCGTCTGGCTCGGCTTCTTCGGCTTCGGCTGGTACGGCCCGTGGGTCGCCCACGTCACCGAGACGGCCCCGCCCGGCCGGACCGGCTTCGCCCTGGGCCTGGCCATGTCCGTCAACCAGCTCGCCATCATCACGGTGCCGCCCGTCCTCGGCCTGCTGGTCGACCTCACCGGCAGCTTCACCCCGGCCTGGGTGCTGCTGGCGCTGCTGACCGTCGCCGCTCTGTCCGTCACGGTCGGCGCGGAACTCCGCAGCCGGCGGCACGAATCGGGTAGCCCGCGCGTCCCCCGCCTCGGCTGAAACCCGCTGGACAGCGGCCGGACACTTGGCGTCATGGCCGTTACCCAGCAGCTCGCCCGGATCACCCCGGACTACTTGGAGCGCTGCCGCCGGCACGCCGCACTCCACGACGGAGATCCGGACTGGGACCCGCCCGCCGGGGACCACCTCGACCTCGACTGGTCCCCGGTCGCGCTCCGGGCCGTCTGCGAACGTGCGGGCCTGGAGAGTGCGGGCCTGGAGAGGACGCAGGTGGACGCACTGCGCCGCGCGCTCGACGGCTCCGCGGCGGTCGACCTGGGTGTCCTGAACACCTGGCCGTACCCGATCGCCTTCGTGGGCCCGGCCACCGCACTCACACCCGCCGAAGTCGCCGGAGTCGCCGCCGAGTTGGCCGAGATCGACTTCCCCGCCCTGCTCGACCGGCTCCCGTCCGGCCCCACCCTGGCCCCACTGCTCGGCTTCGACCTCGACGGCGACCCGGCGCGCTACCTGCTGCGCCACTTCCACGCCTTGCAGGCGTTCTACGTGGGCGCGGCCCGGCGCGGGCTGATGACCGTCCTCTGGTGGGACTGACCCAGCGCCTTCGCTCGCCCGGCCAGCTGGTCCAGGAAGTCGCGCAGACAGTCGGCCTCGGCATGCCGCGCAGACGGTCAGCCTCCGGCGTGCTGTGCAGACAGTCGGCATCCAGCGCGAACCCGGCGTCGCGGGAGGCGGCGAGCGAGCGCAGCACCCGGCCGTCGGTGGTGAGGGCGAAGAGCAGGCCGCCGCCGTCGCTGGCGAAGACCAGCGGGTGCGGGCCGTGGGCGGCGACCAGGTCGGGCGGGCGGACGAAGAAGCCGTGGTCGACGTCCGGGAGGCGGCGGCGGCGATCTCGCGGTAGAGCGCGGCGAGGTCGGCGGGCAGCGGGCCGAGAGCCTCGGCGGCGGCGCGAGTGGCGGGCGTGGCCGGGTGTGCCGCGTTGACGCCCGGTGGGCAGCCGAAACGGTCCTCGAAACCGGCCGTCAGGTCGGCGAGTGCCGCGTTCGTGCGGGCCTGCCAGGCGGCGATCGCGTCGGAGGTGAGTGGGGCGACCATGCTGCGCACCGTACCGGGCTCGAGGGACAGGCCCTCGGGAGAGACCTGGTGCGTGATCAGGGGCGGCGAGCTCGCGCGGCCGATTCGGAGGGTCTGCTCGTGCACAGGACGGCGGTGGCGCGCCACCGGCCCCGAAGGGAGACATTCTCGGGGCCGGTGGCAGCCGAACTACCAGACGGGGGCGAGGAGTTCGCCGGTGGTGGCGTGGTGGACGGCGATGGCCTCGACGGGGCACATCTCGGCGGCTTCGGTGAGGTCGGGGGACGGGGTGGCCGTGGGGTGGAGGGGGGTGGCGCGGCCGTTGGGGGCGAGGGTGAGGGCGTCGGGGGCGGTGCGGGCGCAGAGGCCGCTGCCGATGCAGCGGGACTGGTCGACCGTCACGACGACGGGGTCGGTGCTCACCAGGTCACCTCCAGGCGCAGCGGGCTGCGGGTGAGCAGGCCGGTGCGCCATGCGATGTCCTCGACGGGGGCGGCGAGGCGGAGTTCGGGCAGGACGCGGGCCAGGTGGTGGAGGCCGAGTTCGAGTTCCATCCGGGCCAGCCAGGCGCCGAGGCAGTGGTGCGGGCCGGCGCCGAAGGTCAGCGACGGGGTGCCGAGCGGCGTGAACAGGTCGGTGGGGCCGGGCGGGTAGACGTCCGGGTCGAGGTTGGCGGCGCCGGCGTCGCAGGCGATGATCGCGCCCTCGGGAATGACCACGCCGCCGATCTCCACGTCGGTGACGGCCCGGCGGAGCAGTCCGGGTGCGGAGGTGCGGTCGCCGAGCGGGACGGTGCGCAGGATTTGCTCGGTGGCGGCGGTCGCCGCCGACAGGTCCTGGCCGATCTTCCGCCAGGCGTCGGCGTGTTGGGGGTCGAGCAGGTAGACCAGGGCGTTGCCGAAGCTGGTCATGGTGGTCTCGTGTCCGGCGATCACCAGGCCGATGGTGAGCGAGGTCAGCTGTTCCTCGGTCACGCCGCCGGTCTGGTCGGCGGCCTGCACCAGCGAGCTCACCAGGTCCTCGCCGGGGTTCTTGCGGCGGGCCACCACCAGCTGGTATCCGAACTCGCTGAACTCCCGGATGGCGGTGCGGATTTCGTCCGCCGTGTACGCCGTGGTGGACAGTGCGTGGTCGCTCCAGTGGCCGAGCCGGTCGATGTCCAGGCCGTCGAGTTCCATCAGCCGGCTGATCACCCGGACGGGCAGCGGCTTGGTGAGCGCCGCGACCACGTCCGCGGGCGAGCCCGAGGCGACCAGGTCGTCCACCAACTCCCGTACCACGCCGTCCACCCAGGGCCGCCAGCGTTCGATCGCCCGTGGCGTGAAAGCGCGCTGCACGGTGCGGCGGATCAGCTGGTGGTCGGGGCCGTCGCTGTTCAGCATCGACGCCGGGTCGTCCAGGATGTTCGGCGTGGGCGTCAGCGGCGGCGCGTCCGGCGCGTACAGCGTGGCCCGGCCGAAGCCGGGGTTGGCGAGCGCCTGCCGGACGTCCGCGTGCCGGGTCAGCACCCACACCGGGGTGCCGGTCGGCAGCGCCGCCAGCCTCGGCGGGCCGGGCTCGGCGCGCAGCAGGCAGTGCAGGGGCACCAGCGGCTGCGCGTCGGGGGCCTCGGGGTGCGCGGCGGTGGTCATCCGTCCTCCTGGCGAGAGATCGCAGACTGCCGACCGGCAGCCACCCCGACCGTATGCGGCACACCCGCCCCGCAGCAGTACGGAATCCAGCCACCCGTGGAATCTCAACCGGCGGACAGGGGGCGGGTATTGGCCCGGACGGGTTTCAGCCGGCGACGACGGCCATCGCCTCGATCTCGATCAGGATCTCGGGCCGGAACAGCGCCACCACCTGCATCGCCGAACTCGCCGGGAGCCGCGCCGGGTCGATGTACGCCGCGCGGGCCTCGCGGATCGCCGGAAGGTATCCGATGTCGGTGACGAAGATGGTCAGCTTCACCACGTCGGCGAAGCTCGCGCCGGCCGCGGACAGGCAGCGGTCCAGGTTCGCGAACACCTGCCGGGCCTGCGCCTCGGGGTCGCCTTCGCCGACGACCCGGCCCTGCTCGTCGAGGGCGACCTGCCCGGAGACCTGGACCAGCCGGCCGGTGCCGGTGACCACGTGGGTGTAGCCGGTGGCGGGGGCGACGCCGGGCGGCTCGGTGATGTGGGTGAGGTGCGAGGAGTTCATGACGATCATCCTCGCCCAGCCGGGCCGCCCCGCGCACCCCCAATTCGGCGTACGTCAATCCTCGATCCGTGGCAACTCCCGCAGGAACGGCCGGTCGCCGTCCGGAAGTCGCTTGAGCGGACCGGCCGCCCGCAGCACCACGCCGAGCACCGCGTCCGGGTCGCACGCGTAACCGCCGCTCGCCCAGGCCGCGTTGGCCTCCACCACCGCCCAACCGCCGGGCGTGCGGCCGACGTCCACCACCGCCGCGCTCGGCAGCGGCGCGCACTCCGCCGAGGCCGCCAGCACCTCGGCGACGAACGCCTCCGGTCCGTCCAAATCGTCGGCGCCGATGGACAGTTCGCCGTCGCGCGCGTACCGGGACGCCGCCCGGACCGTGCCGTCCAGTACGAACAGCCGGTACTCGACGGCGAATTGCACCACCTCGCTGACCAGCATCGACACCTCCCCGTCCAGCAGTTCCGGGCCCGGAAGCTCGCCGCCGTCGCGGTACACCCGCGCCGCGAAGTGCTTGTCCGCCGGGGCCTTCACGAACGCCGGCCCGGTCAGCCGGCGCGCCGCCGCGAGGGTGGTCAACTCGACGCTGCGGCCTGTCAGTTCACGCGGCAGCGCGGCCAGCCAGCCGGCCGAGGGCTCCAACAGGCCGAGCCTCAGCGCCCCGCCGACCGCGTCCCCGAACAACGGGCCGCCGTACAGGTGCACCTGCTGCCCCAGCAACTCCTGCGGGGCCCGCCAGGACGATGCCGTGAACGCCCGCATCCCGCGCCGGCCGGCGGCCGTACGCAGTTGCAGACCGGTCTCGTTGATCCGGGGCGCGAGCAACAGGGTGGGGGAGAGGACGTTCATGCCAGTGATCATGACGCGCCGACACCCCGCCCTGCCAGCGGATTTCCCGAACCCGGGCCGGACTCAGCAGGCCGGCGGACGCTCCGGGCGGCCCCAGTCGGCGCCGGCCGCCGTGCCCGTCCCGTCGGTCAGCTGGAAGCAACTGCCGTACGGCCACACGGTGACCGAATCCGGCCGACGGTCGACCCCGAACAGCCCGTGCGGGCCGGTCGTGCCCCGCCACGATCCGTCCTCGCCGGGCGTCGGGGTGACCACCGCGAACGTCCGGCCCGGGGGGATCCAGTAGGCCCCGGCCCAAGGCTCCACCGTCAACTCCTGGGGTTCCTCACCGCTGTTGCCCACCAGCAGCCGTGCCGTTCCCCGCGCGACCATGCTCAGCCCCTCCCACGTCCGGCCGCCCCGCGCACCGGGACGGTGGCACTCACCGGCGTCCGGGCGGGCACCAGGTGGCTCAGAGAGTACGGCGCATCGCCAGCCGCGGCCAGCGGTCCAACCCGTGTTCGGCCTCCCGCGCCCGCACCTCCCGCAGCTCCGGCCCGAGCAACTCCGCCGGCACCGGCCGGAACCCGCAACGGGCGTAGTACGGCGCGTTCCACGGCACCTCCGCGAACGTCGTCAGCGTCAACGCCGGCAGCCCGTCGGCCCGCGCCACCTGCGCCGCATGCTCCAGCAACGCCCGCCCGACACCCCGGCGCGCCGCATCCGGATGCACCGAGACCTGCTCCACGTGCAACGCGTCGTCCACCCGCTCGGCGATCAGGTACGCCACCGGCCGGTCCTCGCCGTCCACCGCCACCCAGGCCAGCCCCGCCTCGACATACCGCCCCAACTCC
Organism: Kitasatospora sp. NPDC048407; assembly: GCF_043200475.1. NCBI lineage: Bacteria > Bacillati > Actinomycetota > Actinomycetes > Kitasatosporales > Streptomycetaceae > Kitasatospora > Kitasatospora sp. NPDC048407. Next base: position 533,093 of record NZ_JBICXW010000002.1, read on the forward strand.
TCGACCGACAGCGGCTCGTCCTCCGCGATCTCCGCCATCCCGACCTCGTGGAACCACCGACCGGCGGCCCGCTCGATCTCCTGAAGCGCCGACAGTTCCTCGACCCGCACCGTTCGTACTCGCATGCGCCTCATTGTGCCCCGCCCGGCAGGCGCCGGGCGCACCTGCCGCAGTAGGGTCACCCTGCGCCGTTACGGGGCGGGGGAGTTGAGATGCCGGACGGTTCGTTCGCGGTGTTCCGGTCGGTGCCGGTGATCGCGGTGGCGCTGGTCCGCTCCGCCGCACTGCGGGAGTACGGCACCCCCGTCGCCAAGCGGGCCTCCTACGTCTTCCTCGGCATCGCGGCACTGCCGGCGCTGTCCCTGGCGCTGGTGGTGTGTGTGGTCGTCGTAGGGCTCGCGGGCAGCTGAGCGTTGCCGCGGGCGGGTGCGGGCCGCCCGGCGGCGGGGCCGGGGTACTTGCGCTTGCCACCGCGCTTGGCCGACCCCGAGATGCGTCGACGGCGGCTCCCGGCGGCCGGAGGCGTCACAGGCCCGACGGGCGGCGGGGCGGTGCCGATCCCCGGCGCGATCGCGGGATCAGCCGGCCGCGAGGTAGACGACGTCGGCGAGAACGTCGCGGCCGGACGCGTCCGCGTTTGTGAGGTGCCCATCGAACGGGCCGACCTTCGTCACCGACCGGCCGCCGCGCAGCACGATCTGGAGGCCGTGCTCGGGCTCCCAGGCGCACTCGCACTCGATCGACACGTACACCTGGCGATCGCCGGCCCGGTCGTTCCGCTCGACCGTTACCTCGGTGCCGGGCCGGATGTGCTGCCAGATCTCGTCGGGGCCGCTGATCGGCACGAGGCCCTGATCGTCGCCGACCAGGTCCTTGACGTCCTGGTAGTACTGGAAGATCGGCAGGGCGGCGGACTCCAGGACGGACGCGTCGAGCGTCAGAAAGGCGTCGATGGCCGCGTGGAAGTCTTCCGGTGCCTCGTCGTCGTCATATCCCATGACAGCCACGGAACATGCCGCGCCGCCCAGCGCGGGCACGGGCAGGGGCGCGCTGAGGTAGCCGTCGTAGTCGGCGTCGAAGGTCACGTGTCCAAGGCCGGGTATGTCCATGGCGTCCACTCTAGAAGAAGCGCAGGTCACAAGGCCCGCCCCGGCGGTCAGCTCTCGGCGGGGAGGCGGCCGGTGCGGATCGCCGTGAGAAGGGCGGCGTGGTCGGCTTCGGACTGGTCGGCGTAGGTGATGGCGAAGGCGGTCAGGGCCTCGTCGAGGCGGTCGTCCTTGCCGCAGTAGCCGGCGAGCAGGGCGGCGTCGGCGGTGTGGGCGTGGGCGCGGGCGAGGAGGGCGGCGGTGAGGCGGGCGTAGTCGTCGAGTTGGGCGGGGGTCAGGGCGGCCGGGTCGACGCTGCCCTTGCGGTTGCGGAACTGGCGTACCTGGTACGGGAGTCCGGCGACGCTGGTCCAGCCCATCAGCGGGTCCGACACCACCTGCATGCGCTTCTGCCCGAGCACCACCCGGCGGCCCTCGTGGCCGCCGTCCGCGGGTATCGGGAACCCGGCCCGCACCAGGTGCGGCAGCAGCACCGACGGGCGGGCCTCCTTCACCTGGAGCACCAGCGGCCCGCCCCGGCGGTCGGTCAGCAGCACCACGTACGAGCGGGTGCCGACACTGCCGGTGCCCACCACCCGGAACGCCACGTCCTGGACCTGGAACCGGCCCAGCAGCGGGTGCAGTTCCGCCGGGACGGTGTCGCGGTAGGAGGCCAACGCGCCTGACACCAGGGAAGCTTGACGGTCCGTCACCTCGGTCAGGATCGGCGGTGCCGGAACGAACCGCCAACCCCCGTCCTCCGTAAGGACGGTGGAGCGCGCCGCGAACTTCGCGCCGGTGTTGCGCAGCGCCTTCGCCGACACCGCCGCCAGCACCTCGCTCAGCTCGTGCGCGTCCGCGAACTCCACCAACTGGTGCTCGGCGATGGCGTCCCAGGCGTTCCACGCGTCCAGCGCCGGCAGCTTGGCCAGCCGCCGCACCGTCCGCCGGTAGGTCGCCGCCGCGTCGAACGCGGCCTGCCGGCAGGCGAGTTCGTTCGCGCCCAGCTGGCGACCGGCCAGGACGAGGCTCGCCACCAGCCGCTTCAGGTCCCACTCCCACGGGCCGACGACCGTCTCGTCGAAATCGTTAAGGTCCAGCGCCAGCCGGCCCCGGGCGTCCCCGTACAGGCCGAAGTTCGCCGCATGCGCGTCCCCGCACAGCTGCGCGGTGACGCCGCTCACCGGGGTGGTCGCCAGGTCGTGCGCCATCAGGCCGGCCGAACCGCGCAGGAACGCGAACGGCGACGCCGCCATCCGCCCGACCCGCAGCGGCACCAGGTGCGGCAGCCGGCCGACGTTCGCCGACTCCACCGCGGCCAGCACGTCGGGCCGGGACGCCGACAGCACCAGCCCGGCGTGCGACTCCAGCGGCACCCGCTCCCGCAGCAGCTTCCCGCGCCGCTTCGGGCCCTCCGGGTCCGGGGCCGAGGCGAACCCGTCCACCGTGAACCGCCGAGCGGAGAAAGACAGTTGCCCGCCCTCCCGGACCTCCACCGTCGCCACCCCGTACTCCCTCCGCCACCGCGCCGAACCCCGACAGGGACCGCCCCCACCAGCGGTGACGCTACCCGGCCCGGCCCGCACCCCAGCGGGCGGGTCCGCCCCAGGGCCGCCCGGGGGCCGCCACGGAGCCGCCCCAGGGCCGCCACGGAACCGCCCCAGGGCCGCCACGGAGCCGCCCCAGGGCCCGCCGTACCATGCGGGCATGGCACACGACATCCACAACCTCGACCCGGCCTACCTCGCGTTCTGGCGCGAGTACCAGCTGTGCACCCTCACCACGCTGCGCCCCGACGGCACCCCGCACGTGGTGCCCGTCGGCGCGACCTTCGACCCCGAGACCGGGATCGCCCGGGTGATCAGCAGCCGGGAGAGCCGAAAGGTCCGCAACGTGCTGGCCGCCGGCGAGGCCGGGCAGCGGGTCGCCATCTGCCAGGTGGACCGGGCGCGTTGGGCCACCCTGGAGGGGCGCGCCGTCATCCGGCAGGACGCCGCGTCCGTCGCCGACGCCGAACGCCGCTACGCCGAGCGCTACCGCCAGCCGCGCGAGAACCCCGAGCGGGTGGTCATCGAGATCACCGTGGACCGGGCCCTCGGCCGCGCCTGAACGGTGTTCAGGCGCGCGCCGTGACGACGTGGAAGGTGACGGTGGCCAGGAACGGGCCGGTGGCGAGGTGCGCGAGCCAGCGGTCGGCGTCGGCGGGGGAGAGGTAGCCCGCGGCGACGGCGCGCCGGGTGACCCGCTGGAGGCCGAGGACCCGGTCGGCGGAGGCCACCTCGCGGAAGACCGGCGTGAGCGGGTGGACGTCGACCACCTCGAGACCGGCCTCGGCGGCCAGCCGCGGCAGTTGACTGCCGATCCGGGCGTTGCGCACCGCGTGGTCGGTGATGTACCGGGTGTACGCGGCGGTCAGCGACGGCTCCGGGTGGTCGATCGTCAAGGTGCCCCAGTCCGGTTCGCCCAGCACCAGCAGGCCGCCGGGACGCAGTACCCGGCGGGCCTCGCGCAGCGCGAGCGCCGGATCCGCGACGTGCTGCAGCACCCGGTCGGTGCGCGCCCGGTCGCAACTGGCGTCCGCCAGCGGCAGGTCGTGCACATCGGCGAGCCGCACCGCGACCTGGAACAGGTGCGCCGTCCGGTCGGTGGCCGCGTCGGCCGCCTCCCGGTCGTGGTCCACCCCGTACACGGTGCCCTCCGCGCCGACCGCCTCGGCCAGCGCCGCCAGGTCCGTGCCCGGGCCGCACCCCAGGTCCACCACGGTGTGGCCGCGCTCGGCGGCGAGCGCAGAGAGCATCGTCGCCTTGTAGGCGAGACCGAGATCCGAGACGGCCAGTCGATCCAGGTAGGCGATCGGGTGGGGCGGCACGGTCTCGAACACAGGGGAGGTCATGACCGGAAGTCAATCAAACCCGGACTCGCCAGGGAAGCGTCTTTCGCCAGGACAAGGGGCGTACGCCGGGGAGGTCAGGGGGAGCGGCAGCGCGTTCGACGGGGGAGCCGTGGCGCATTCCCGACCCTGCGCCGGACCGGTCGTCGGCGGCCCCGCGGAGCCACCGGCGGTAGCGCGTCAGTGGCCCCGCGGAGCCACCGGCGTCAGCGGGACGGTGAGTTGGGTCTCGGAGTCGAACGTCCGCGCCGCGTCGAAGGTTCCGGTCAGGTCCGGGTGGCGGCCCAGCAGGTCGTGGGCCTGCGCGAGGGCATCCGGTTCGAGGCGACGGGTCAGGCCAAGGTGCGGCATCCAACGGCCCGGCAGATACAGCGGATTGGGGTCGGGGACGGCGGCCAGCAGCCGCCACACCTCGCGGTGCAGCTCCACCAGCTCCGGGCTCGGCACCACGCCCCAGGCCAGCACCCGCCGCCGGCTGCGCGCGCTGAACGACAGCAGACCGGTGAACCGGACCTCCAACGGCAATGCGGCGGCCAGGAGTTCACCCAGCTCCGCGAGTTGCTCCGGTTCGACCGCCCCGCACGCCGCCAGCGTCAGGTGCGGCCGGTGCGCCGGGTGCGGATTGTCCGCCAGCGAGTCCACCCCACCGTCGGCCAACTGCCGCCACACCGTCCGCACCGCCCGGTCCAGCGCCGGGGCGCAGGTCAACTCGATGGTTCGCATGCCCCCACCGTAGGGCCCGCCCCGGGCACACCCGAGACCGACCCGTGTGATGGGCTGTGCGGATGCGCACCAGCGACCCGCACCCGCCACGCCCACCGCACCCGGCCGATCCCCACCGTCCGCTGGTGGAAAGGAAGTTGACGTTTAGTCAGATATGCAACCGTGCCCGCTGGCTGCTGGCCGCCGCGGCCGTCGTCGCACTCGGCCTGGTCGCCCCCGGCCTGCTGCCGTCCGCCGCCGGGGCGCTGCTCGGCGGGGCGCTCTACACCGCGCTGCTGCACACGCTGCTGATGGCCGCCGCGCCCCGCCTGCGGCCGTGGACCGCCGGTGCCGCCGCGCTCGCCACCAGCTTCGCCGTCGAGACGTTCCAGCTCACCGGCGTCCCCGAGGCGCTCGCCGCACACAGCCGCCTGGCCCGGCTCGCCCTCGGCACCACCTTCGACCCGTCCGACCTGCTCGGCTACACCCTCGGCGCACTCGCCGCCGTCGCCGCCCACCTCGCCGCCCGCCGCCTCGCCGGGGGGCGCGGCCGGCGGTAGGCGGGGGAACGCCGAACACGGCGTGTCGGCCGGGTCGGCGGGGGGACGCGCCGCCGGGCAGATGGGTACATTTGGGACATTCTGGAGCAGAGCACAGGCTTCGCGCGTCCACGCACAGCAGGCCGAACCGCCACAGAAGGCCGAACCGCCTTCGGAAAGGGTCTCCATGCACCCCGCCCTCAGCCCCGCCGTCCTCGCCGAGCTGCGTCGGCCGCGCCCGTACCCGGCGGTGTCGATCCTGATGCCCACGCACCGGCGGGAGCCGGACAACGCGCAGGACCCGGTCCGGCTGCGCAATCTGGTGGCCGAGGCGAAGGAGCGGGTCCAGGCCGATCCCCAGGTCGACCGCGCCGTCCGGATCGACGTGCTGGGGCAGCTCGACCAGGCCCTCAAGGAGGTCGACCTGGTGCACGCCGAGGACGGCCTGGCGATCCTCGCCGCGCCCGGCGAGCACCAGGTGTGGTCACTCGGCCGTACCGCCGCCGCCCGGGTGGTCCTGTCCGACACCTTCCTGACCCGGAACCTGGTCGCCGCGCAGATCGCCGAGCGCCCGCACTGGGTGCTCGCCGTCGCCGCCGACCGGGTGGTGCTGTGGGGCGGCATCGACGAGCGGGTGACGGAGGAGACCGGCTACGGCTTCCCGCTGATCCGGGAGTACGAAAATCCCGACCCGGAACGCCAGGAGCAGATCGGCGACACCCCCAGCACCTTCCGCGACGAGGAGACCAAGACCTTCCTGCGGCAGGCCGACACCGAGATCGCCAAGGTGCTGGCCGCCGACCCCCGCCCGCTGTTCGTGTTCGGCGACGCCCCCGCGCTCGCCCTGCTGGACGCCGTCGGCCCGATGGCCAAGGAATCCGCCGCGCAGGTCCCGCACGGCGGCCTCGCCCAGCTCGGCGCCGAGAAGGTCCGCCAGGTGGTCGAACCCGCCGTCCGGGCCCACGCCGACCAGGAGATCTCCGACGCGCTCGCCCAGCTCGACAAGGCCCGCGGCCGGAAGGCCTTCGCGGCCGGACTGGACGAGGTCTGGCAGACCGTCGGCGAGGGCCGGATCGCGCTGCTGGTGGTCGAGGAGAACTTCCGCACCACCGTCCGCGACGACGGCGACCACCTGGTGCCCGCCCAGGCCGACGAGCCCGGCGCCCGCGAGGACATCGTCGACGAGGTCATCGAACGCGCCCTCGACGCCGGTGCCACGGTCCGCTTCGTCCCTGACGGCACGCTCTCCGACGCCGGACGGATCGCCGCCGACCTGCGCTACTGAACGTCCGTCAGGGGCCCGTGCCGCGGCAGCCCGCGCGGTGCGGGCCCCTGACGTACGTCCGGGCTCCACGCGGTGGACGCGCCCAGCACGCGCGGTACGGGCCCCTGACGCGCGTCCGGGCTCACTCGGTGGACGCGCCCAGAATCGTGCCGACCGCGTACGTCACACCCATGGCGATGGCGCCGCCCACCACGTTGCGCAGCACCGCCCGGCGCGGATCCGCGTCACCCAGCCGGGCGCTCTTCCAGCCCGTGAACACCAGCGCGGCCAGCACCGCCACCACGGTGATCCAGATCCGGTACGAGGGCGGCGGCAGCACGATCGCCAGCAGCGGCAGCAGCGCACCCACCGTGAACGCCGCGAAGGACGCCCACGCGGCGTGCCAAGGATTGGTCAACTCGTTCGGGTCGATGCCGAGTTCGGCCTCCGCGTGGGCGCCGAGCGCATCGTGCGCGGTGAGCTGCACCGCCACCTGGTGCGCCAGCTCCGGATCCAGGCCCTTCGCCTCGTACAGGCCGGCCAGCTCCACCAGCTCGGCCTCCGGCGTGTGTCGCAGCTCGTGCCGCTCCTTCGTCAGCGCCGCCTGCTCGGTGTCCCGCTGGGTGCTCACCGACACGTACTCGCCCGCCGCCATCGACAGCGAACCCGCCAGCAGGCCCGCCAGACCTGCCGTCAGCAGCTGCGTCGAGGTGGCGTTCGCGCCGGCCACGCCCACCACCAGGCCCGCCGTCGACAGCACACCGTCGTTCGCGCCGAGCACCGCCGCGCGCAGCCAGTTCAGCCGCCCGCCCAGCCCCGGGTCGTGCGCCTCGTCGTGATCGGCCGGGCCGAGCCCGTGAGAAGCGGTCATGCCCCCAGTCTGCCCGCCGATCCCCGGGCGGACCCGTAGCGGCGGCCGGGCAGCGGAGAACGCGTCGCCGGCGGGCGGCTCAGGCGGGGGCGGGGCGGAGGCTCAGGCGGTGGCCGGGCGGCGGGTCAGGCGGTGGCCAGGCGGCGGGTCAGCTCGCGGTGCACCTGCCGGGAGGTCAGGCCCAGCGTGTGCAGGGCGATCCGGCCCGGGCCCTGGTGGTCCTGCTCCAGGACGCTCAGCAGCAGCCGCTCCGTCAGCAGACCCGCCCCGGCCGACGGGTCGGTGAGCCGGCGGTACACCCCCTCCGTACTCGAGGCGAACGGCGGGAACTCGCCGTCCGGCACCGGGAACCGCCACCACTTGTGGCCCTCCCACGCCTGCGCGATCGCCGACTCCAGGGCCTCCTGCGAGACCCCCAGCCCCGCGAGCACCGCCGCCGCCGTGTCGTCCACCGCCGTCAGCGCCAGCAGCAGGTGACCGGTGTTGGTCTCCCGGTGCCCCAGCTGCCGGGCCCGTTGCAAGGCCCCGTCCAGCAGCGCGTCCGATTCGTCCTCCGCCGCCTGCGCCTCCTCGCAACCGGCCTCGGTCGGATCCGCCGCCGCGAGGTAGTGCTCCACCAGGCGGTGGCCCAGCTCGGTCAACTGCCTTGCCAGGCGCTGTGCGTGCGCGATCCGCTGCATGTCCCCGGCGCCCGCCGTCTCGGCGTCGACCCGGGCCACCCACCCCGCAAGATCCAGATCTGTCATGTCCACCAGGCTGCCCGGGGCCCGCCGCCCGGTCAAATCCGCCCGAGGAATGGTCAACGGCGCCCGAGAGCCGTGCTGTTGGAGGTCAGAGCGTGGTCGGGTCCGGGTTGCCCTGCGGGCTGCCGGTCCACCAGTTCCCCGGCGCCTCGGGGTCGCGGCTGCTCCAGTACTCGACGATCGCGGTGACGAACTCCTCGGCGGACAGCGCGCCGTCCCCGTTCCGGTCCAGATGGGCGAACGCGGCGTCCACGTCGATGCGCCGCAACTGCGGGAAGTGGCCGCGCTGGAAGGCGAAGAACTCGTCCGCGTCCAACTGCCCGTCGCCGTCCGCGTCGGCGATCGCCAGGAACGCCCGCGCCAGGCCGCCGAGCACCGCCTCGGCCGCCGCCGGATCGTCCGCCAGCGCCGCCGTGGACTCCAGGAACTGCGCCCGCCCGATCGCTCTTACTCCGGCGGGCAGTTGGGGCAGATGAACCTCGCGCCAGATCGCCAGGTACGCGTCCACGATCCGCTGCTCCTGCGGCGATCCGGCCGGGTGTCCGAGCGAACGTGCCACCGACCGGCCCATCAGGACGTGGTCCTGCTCGGTCAGCAGGCCGTCGCCGTCCGCGTCGAGGTGGTCGAAACCGTGGGCGATCTTGGCGATGAGCAGGTCTTCGGACATTGATGACCCTCCGCTGGCCGGAATTGACGGAGAGTCAGTTTAGGTGAAGGGGTGAGGGCGGGGCTTGACCTCAAGCGCGCTTGAACTTTTAGGGTCGGACGTACCGCAGTGATCGACGAGACGGGGAGGACCCGGCCATGGAGTACTCGCACACCGACGCCGAACTGATCAAGCAGCCCATCGGCTACTGGAGTTGGGCGGCCTACAATGCGGTCGTCAGCCGCACCCGGGGCGCGCTGGCCGAACTCGGGCTCACCCAGCCGCAGTGGTGGGTGCTCGCCCAGCTGAACAACCCCGACGGGCCGCGCGTCCGCACCGAGGTGACCGACCTGCTGCACGGCTACCTCGACGCCGGACGGGAGGTCATGGAGGCCGAGATCGAGGGGGCCGTCGAGCACGGCTGGATCATCGAGACCGACGGCCGGCTCGCCCTGACCCCCGAAGGCCTGGCCGTGTTCACCAAGGGCGCCGCTCTCCAGGACGAACTGTGGGCGGAGCGCCACGCCGGCATCTCCGACGAGGAGTACCTGACCACGATCAAGGCCCTGCAGCGGTTCATCCACAACACCGGCGGCCAGGCCTGGCACCACTGACCGGCCGGCTCCCGCGCCGTTCCGGCACCCTGGCGGTAGGCTCGGCCGAACGAGGGTGCCGGCCGGGGGAGTTGTCGATGCGTGACGCAGAGGATCCGGCGACGGACGCGCGGATCAGGGCCTACGGGACGGCCGCCACCGCGCTCGCGCTGCTCGGCGACCGGCAGCTCGGCGAACTGCTCGCCGCCGCAGGGGAGTCGGCGCCCGGCGGGTCCGGAGTCGGCGGGCGGACCGGCGCGCTGGAGATCGACGGGATCCGGGTGTTCGTCAAACGGGTGCCGCTCACCGACCTGGAACTCGCGGCGGGCAACGTCCGCAGCACCGCCAACCACTTCGAACTGCCCGGGTTCTACCAGTACGGGATCGGCTCCACCGGCTTCGGCGCCTGGCGCGAACTCGCCGCGCACACCCTCACCACCCACTGGGTGCTCGACCGCGCCCACGAAGGCTTCCCGCTGATGTACCACTGGCGTGTTCTGCCCGACACCCCGGCCGACGGCTTCCTGGACCAGTTCGGCGGACTCGACGCAACTGTTGCCCACTGGGACGGGCACCCGGCCGTGCGCAGGCGGCTGGAGTCGCTCGCCGGCGCCACGCACAGCCTGGTGCTGTTCCTCGAACACTTCCCGCACACCCTCGCCGACTGGCTGCACCACCACCCCGACCGCACCGGCGCCCCGCACCACTGGGCGGCGGGCGAACTCGCCCGCGGCGCACGGTTCATGAACGAACGCGGCTTCCTGCACTTCGACGCGCACTTCACGAACGTGCTCACCGACGGCCGCCTGATCGCCTTCGCCGACTTCGGCCTCGCGCTCAGCGAACGCTTCGACCTCACCCCCGCCGAGCGCCGCTTCCTCGCCGGCCACCGCGGCTACGACCGCTACTACACCGCCAACCACCTGCTCCAGCACCACCTGCTCGACCGCTACCGCGGCGACACCGCGCGGACCGACTTCCTGCGCGAGTGGCTCGCCGGACACCGCCCCGCCACCGTCCCCGCACCCGCCGCCGACCTGCTCGACCGGCACGCCCCGACCGCCGTGGCGCTGGACGGCTTTCACCGCCGCCTCCGGACCGAGAGCAAATTGACGCCCTACCCGCTCGCCGAACTGGAGCGGGCCTACACCCCCTGACGCGCGTCAAGAAGCAATCGCGGCAGCCGACTTGTCCCAGTTGTTGTGCAGCCGGTCCAGGTACGACCGGGCCTCCGGGCCCGGGTGCGCGCCGCGCGCGAACGCCAGCATGTTGCCGGCGCCGGTGTTGTATCCGAGCGCCATCAACTCGTTGCGGTTGTACGAGGCCGACCACTTCGCGGGCAGCTGCGCCGAAAGGTCGTGCAGGTGCCAGGCGGCCGCCCGGACCGCCAGCGCCGGGTCGTCCGGCAGGTCCTCCCACGGCCGGTCGGCGAACGGGCGGCCCTTGCGGGTGTCCTCGTACGCGGCGCGGTGCATGTTGGCGACGCCGAACGAGGCCTCCGGCTTCATCTTCTGCCAGGCCCGCTCGACGTCCGGCCCGTGCGGTTTGTACGACTCGTTGAACAGGATCGCCATCAGCAGCTGCGGGTCGACGCCTGCCTCGGCGGCGTACTTGCGCACCTCCGGGGCGAACCGCGGCGGCGCGTAGTCGGCCGAACCCCGCGGTGTGGACGAGGAGTCCGGCGAGGGGTCCTGCGAGGCCGGGCCGCTCGCCGAGGCCGCGGGCGGGGTGGCGGACGGGGACGCGGAGTCGTCGCCGCGTTCGTACGCCCAGATCGCGAGGACCGCCAGGGCCAGCACCGCCCACGGCCATTTCGCGCCGCGCTCCGCCACCGCCGGGCCTCCTTCTGTTCCGGGCCGCTGCCCGGCCGCCGGTCCGTCGCCGACCGGCGACCGTGTCCTGCCGGCGGCCTGCCGCGTTCTGCCAGGTGTCGCCCACGGCGGGTGGCCCGCCGCGACGACCTGGGGGTGAGCTTACGTACCCGGACGGGATTTGTATGCTTCGCTCCAACCTCTACATGCGTGTAGAGGAACCGAACGGCGTCCGGTGCGCGTCTGTCAGGCCGAACCGGCCGAACGTCGCGCCGACGACGCGGCAGTGGACAAGGGGTGACCATGACGGGGCGAAGGCCAGCGGGCTCGCGCAGCGGAACACCGCTGTGGCGGGACGAGTACGGACAGCAGGCGCCCGCGCCGACCCCCGAACCGAGCGGGCGCCGGGCGGCGAGCGAGCGTCCGGTACCGGGCCAGCGTGCCGCGCGGCGCACCGCGGAGCAGCGGCGCCCGGCCGGCGGACGACCGGCCGGCGGGCGCGGGGCGGCCCCCCGCGGGGCCGACCGCCGCCGGGAGACGGCCGCCGCGCCGAACCGGATGCCCGCGGTGCTGCCGGCGCTCGGCCTGCCCGTACTCGGGGCGCTCGCCGACGAGATGTTCGGCGACGGCCTCGGCTGGCTGTACGCGACGTGCGCGGTGGTCGGTGCGGCGATGGCCGCGCTGGTCGCGACCCGGCGCGGCTGGTGGTGGATCGTCAGCGGGGCGCCGGTCGTCACGCTCACGGTGGCCTGCGCCGTCGACTACCTGGCGCACGGCGACCACTACCAGGGCGCCGGACTCGCCACCCAGGGCCTGAAGCTGGTCAGCGGCCAGTTCTGGCCGATGATCGCCGCCCTGGTCGCGGCGCTGCTGGCCGCCGTCGTCCGCACCCGCCGCACCCGGAAGGTCCACCATGGCTGAGCAGCGCAGCACCCGGCGGACCGGCACCCGCCCGTCCCGCACCGCCCCGCTGGTGATCGCCGGCCGCACCGTCGCCTGCGGCGTCTCGCTGGCCGTGCTCGCCGTCAGCGGCTTCGCCTGGTACACCGTCAACAACCTGAACGGCGTCACGCGCTCGCACGCGCTCGACGAGGCGAAGAAGAACGCCCCCAAGCACCTCGACAAGTCCATCAACATCCTGCTGATCGGCCTGGACAGCCGGAAGGACATGGACGGCAACGACCTGCCCAAGGAGTTCGTCCAGGACGAACTGCACGCCGGCTCCAGCGAGATCGGCGGCTACAACACCAACTCGCTGATCGTGCTGCACATCCCGCCCAGCGGAAAGGTTCAGGCGGTGTCCATCCCGCGCGACGACTGGGTGCAGACCTACGGCGCCGACGGCAAGATGCACAAGGTCAAGGAGGCGTACGGGTACGCCAAGGACGCCGCCGAGCAGAAGCTGCGCGCCAAGGGCGTCAAGGGCGCCGACCTCGAGCACCAGAGCCGGGAGGCCGGGCGCTCCGCCACAATCCAGACCGTGCAGAAGCTGCTCGACGTCCCGATCGACCACTTCGCCGAGGTCAACCTGCTCGGCTTCTACGACATCGCCAAGGCACTCCAGCCGATCACCGTCTGCCTGAACAAGCCCGTCAACGACCCGATCGTCTCCCGGGTCACCGACAGCAAGGGCAACGTGATCAAGCCCGGCGGCGGCACCGGCCTGCAACTGCCCGCCGGCGAGAGCCAGTTGGACGCCGCCCAGGCGCTGTCCTTCGTCCGCCAGCGGCACAACCTCACCAACGGCGACCTCGACCGCACCCACCGCCAGCAGGCGTTCATCGCCTCCGTCGAATACAAGCTCAAGCAGCAGGGCGTGATGGACGACCTGGGCAAGATGCAGTCGCTGCTCGACGTGGTCAAGAAGGACATCGTGATAGACGACGACTGGCAGATCCTCGACTTCGCCCAGCAAGCCCCCAACCTCACCGGCGGGAACGTCGAGTTCAACACCCTGCCGATCGACAAGTTCGCCAACATCGGCGGCCAGGAGGTCAACCAGGTCGACCCGGTCAAGCTGCGGCGCATCGTCAAGCAGCTGTTCGGCCAGGCCACCGACCCCGCGCCCGCACCCGCCGCCACCAGCGACGCGCCCACCACCGCGCCGCCCGCCGACGCCGCCAACACCACCGTGGACGTCCTCAACGGCTCGTCCGTCACCGGCGCGGCGGGGGACGAGTCCAAGGCGCTGGTCGCGCTCGGCTACCGGGCCGGGAAGGCCGCCACCGCCGACGCCAAGCCCAAGACCACCACCGTCAAGTACGGCGCCGGGTCCAAGGACGCCGCCGAACAGATCGCCGCCCGCTACGGCGTCACCGCCACCGCCGGGACCGGCATCGCCGCCGGCCACGTCCAGGTCACCCTCGGCACCGAGTACACCGCCCCCGGCGGAACGGCCACCCCTGCCGACCCCAGCCCCAGCGCGACGCTCCAGATGCAGGGCCCGCCGGTCAAGGCCGGGGGAGTGCCCTGCGTGGACTGACACCCCCACCCGGACAGAAGAACGGCCCCCGCCAAGCGGCGGGGGCCGTTCTCGCAGGTCGACTGCCGGCTACCAGGGCGTGGCGGCCTTCACCAGGAGGAGCAGGGCCACCGCAGCGTTCAGGGCGAAGACCGCCGAGGCGGCCGTTCCCGCCGCCGCGACCATCGCGGCCAGCCCGGCCGGGCTGGCCGGCGGCGGCCAGGACAGGCCGAGCGCCGGGCTCAGCAGCGCCGTCACCCGGCGCGGGACCGGGCCCGGCGCGGCAAAGGCCGCGAACGACGGCGACGGACCGGCGGACCGGGTGACCAGCGCCGCCCGGGCCACCGCGCGGGCCGTCAGCCGGCGGTCACCCACCGAACCCGCCGCCTCCTCGTCCGCCCACCGCTCCGTCGCATAGCTGATCGCCTTCTGCAACGGACGCAGGAACGGATTCACACAACTCGCCAACTGCGCCGCCAGAAGGTAGCGGTGATGCCGGTTCGCCAGGTGCGAGCGCTCGTGCGCCAACAGCGCCCGCTGCTCGTCCAGGTCCAGCGAATCCATCATCGCCGTCGACACCACCACCCGGCCGGGCACCCCCGGCACCGCGTACGCGTACGGCTCGGCGTCCGGCAGCACCACCAGATCCGAATCCAGCGGCATCGGCGCCAGCGCCCGCTGAGCCCGCGCCCGGATCCGCAGATGACGGCGCAACGAACGCGAACACGCCGTCAACACCGTCACCAGACCGACCACCGCGGCCGTACCCACCTCCTCGTGGAACGGCACCGCCGTACGGATCTCAGGATCCGACCAGTTGTCCGGCAGCGGGTTGCCCGGAATCTGCGCGGTGCCCACCACGAACAGCAACCCCAGCGCCAGCGTGCTGCACACCGCCATCGACACGCCGATCCAGCTCAGCAGCCGCACCGCGTTGCGCGGATGCAGATGATGCTCGGCCAGTCGCGCGATCGGCCACGACGTCAACGGCAGCACCAGCGGAAGGAAGACGAAGAAGCCCATCGATCACCGCCCGCTGCCCGGGCCCGCGCCGTCCTGCGGCGGGTCCGTCGCGTTCAGCAACGAGCGCAGCAGCTGCTCGTCCTCCGGCGTCAACGCCGTCACGAAACTCGCCAGCACCGCGTCCCGGTCCGGCTCGGTGTCGAGCAGCCGGCGCATCCGCCGGGCCGTCAGCCCCGCCGCGTCCGCCGCCGCCGACCACACGTACGCCCGGCCCACCCGGCTGCGCGACACCGCCTGCTTCGCCAGTAGCCGCGACAGGATCGTCATCACCGTGGTGTACGCCAGCTCGCCGCCCAGCTGCTCCTGCACCCAGGACGCCGTCACCGGCCCCGGCGCGCCGTGCAGCACCGTCAGCACCTCGGTCGCCAGCTCGCCCTGCCCACGGCGCCGACGGCCGCCCTCCTCGCCGTCACCGGAATCGCCGCTCTCCGGATCGAGGCCCGCCAACTCCATCGGAGACTCCCTCCGCCGCGGCCGCCCCGCGCTCGACATGGACTTCATCACCCCCATCCTAGGGGCCGCCCGTTCCCGCCCGAGGGTTGGGAAAGGATTGGGAAAGCGTTTACCGGCGACCGGTTAGGGTGTGCGCCACCCGTGGTGATCGTTTACCGCCGCGCCCCACCCCCCACCCCGTTCCACCAGGAGAGATCCCGTGTCGCACCGCCGCGCCCGCACCTCACCCCGCCGCCCCCGCGGCCGACGCGCCGTCCTGCTCTCCGCCGCCACCGTCCTGGTCATCGGCAGCGGCGTCGCCGCCCTCGCCGCCACCAGCAAGGACCACCCCGCCCCGCACGCCGCCGAACCCGCCGCGAGCACCCCCACCGGCACCGACACCACGCCCGCGCCCGGCGACAGCGCCTCCGCCTCCCCCTCGGCGTCCGCGTCCGCGTCCGGATCGGCCTCCCCCTCGGCCTCGGCCTCACCGGCGCCCTCCGGATCCGCCTCGGCCTCCGCCAGCGGCTCCGCCCCCGCGCCCACCCGCAACGCCGCACCCGCCGCCAAGCCCGGCACCGCACCCGCCACCTTCACCGGACTCGCCTTCGACACCTGCACCGCCCCCGCCCTCGCCACCATGACCGCCTGGCACGGCACCTCCCCGTACGGCGCCGCCGCCGTCTACATCGGCGGCAAGAACCGCGGCTGCGCCCAGCCCCAGCTCACCGCCGGCTGGGTCAGCTCGGTCAACTCCATCGGCTGGAAGCTCGTCCCGCTGTACGTCGGCGCACAGCCCCCGTGCCAGACCGGCAGCAGCCCCGAGAAGATCACCGCCGACACCGCCACCACACTCGGCACCAGCGACGGCAACGACGCCGTGGCCAAGGCCGCCGCCCTCGGCATGCGGGCCGGCAGCACCCTCTACCTCGACATCGAGGCGTACAACACCGCCGACACCGGCTGCGCCGACGCCGTCCTCGCCTACACCCAGTCCTGGAACCGCGCCGTGCACAACTCCGGCTACTGGGCCGGGTTCTACGGCTTCGCCTCGTCCAGCGCCGCCGGCATCGCGCAGGCCGCCGGCGCCCCCGACCTGCCCGACGCCCTCTGGTACGCCCGCTACGACGGCGCCGCCGACACCACCGGCAGCTTCCCGTTCGCCGCCGGTCTCTACACCGGCCACCGCCGCGCCCACCAGTACCAGGTCAACCAGAAGGAGAGCTACGGCGGCGCCGCCCTCACCGTGGACCGCAACGCCTGGGACGCGCCCGTCGCCGTCGTCGGATGAGCCTGCGGGGACGGTGAGTTGACGGCACGTCCGGCGCCGTGGACTACCGTCCCCGTATGCACAGTGACACCACGGACCCCGGCCTGCGGGCGATGGACAGCACCGCCGGATACGCCGACGCCGCCGAAGCCCTGGTCGAACAGTACGAGAGCGTGAGCTTCGCGGAAGTCCACCGCGAAACGCTCCACCTGTACCCGGCCGGGCCCGCCGCCGTCCTCGACATCGGAGCCGGCAGCGGACGCGACGCCGCCGCCCTCGCCGCGGCCGGCCACCGCGTCACCGCCGTCGAACCCACCGCCCCCATGCGCGAACTCGGCCGGGCCCGGCACGCCCGGCACCCCATCGACTGGGTCGACGACGCCCTCCCGCACCTGCCCGGCCTCACCGCCCGCGCCGACCGCTACGACCTGATCCTGCTCACCGCCGTCTGGATGCACCTCGACGCCGAACAGCGCGCCACCGCCATGGCCACCCTGGCCGGCCTGCTCGCCGACGACGGCCGGATCGTCCTGTCGCTGCGCCACGGCCCCGTCCCGCCCGGCCGCCGGATGTTCCCGGTCGACGCGCCTGAGACCGTCGCCCTCGCCCGCGCGAACGGGCTCGCGCCGCTGCACCTCGCCCGGCGCGAGGACCCGCACGCCAGGGCCGGCGTCAGCTGGACCTACCTCGCGCTGCACGCCGATCGGACATCAAGTGCCGCCCCCGGGACGCAGGGTGCGCCGGGCCTGGACGAGGACGGTGTCAGCAGGTCGTAAGGTGGAGACGCCCGGCGCCCGGCGGGTCGGCCGCGCGGCGTCGGCACCCATCACCGGCACGGCCACAACGGCCGAGCACCGAGGGAAGGACGACCTGCGCCATGGCAGCTGACATCCGGGTGGAGTTCCTGGGGGACCGCGAGTACCTGGTCCGGGTCGAGGAGGGGGCGGCCCAGGCCTCCACCCAGATCCGGGTCACCGACACCGTGCTCGAGCGGACCGGACTCCCCGAGGCCGACGAGCGCCGGGTGGTGCACGAGACCGTGGCGTTCCTGATCGAGCGCCAGCCCGTCATCGACATCCCCCCGATGATCGACTTGGACGACCTCGCCGACGCCTACGGCGACAGCTACCTGCAGGAGCTGGAGCGCCGCCTCGGCCGCTGACCGGGAGGAGAGGGCGGCCGGAGCCTTTTGGCCCGGCCGTCCGACTTGGGCGGGTATCCGACGAAGCGTCGGAAAATGGTTCGACAGGGGGCCGGGCGGGCTGGCAGGCTGCGGGCCATGAGCTACCGAATCGAGCTTTCTGTTACCCGGTGAGCGCCATTTCACCAGCGCCGCCGGCCGTCCTTCACGACCACGCCCGGCTGCTGCTGAGCGACGCCCTCCCACCCCGGGGCGGCCACGCCCTGCCCGGCCCCGCGGCCGACAACGACCGGTCGCGGCTCACCAGGGACGAGGCCGAGCACGCCGTCCGCGCCATCCTCACCCCGCTGCCTGGCGACGTCGGCACCGTGCACCACCGCCTCGCCGAGCTCCGGCTCGCCGCCCGTCACTTGCCCGCCATCATGACGATCGTCGACCAGCTGGTGTTCGACGATGCGGCGGCAGCCCGTGGGCTGGGGCGGCAACTGGTGCGCACCGCCACGAGCGTGCCCGCAGCCGCCGTCGGCATCACCCTGCTCGGCCGCCTCGGCGACGCCACGGACGTGTCCGGCGTGCGCGCGCTCGGCACCCTCCGCCCGCTCGGCGGTCCGGCCGTCCGCGCCCTCGACCGGCTCGACCGCCCCACCGCCGCCGCTCTCTCGCTCGCCCTCGACAAGCACCCGGAGGACGTGCAGCCGCTGGTCGACGCGCTCTGGACGGGCGACCGAGCCGCCGTCCGCACCGCCCTCCGCGCCCTGCCCGCCACCGTCCCGCTCTCCGCCGGCACCGCCCGCCGGATCACCGAAGCCACCCACCTGCCCGACCTGCTCGACCGCCACCCCGACGACAGCGAACTGCTCGCCGTCGCCGCCCACCTGTTGGTCCGGCTCGCCCACTCGCACGACGACCCCACCGAACTGCTCGCCCACCCCGACGCGCCGCGCCTCTACGAAACCGTCATCGCCCGCGCCGCCCAGCTGCCGCACACCCTCGACACCGCGGCCACCCTGCTCTCCCTCGCCCTCGACCTGTCCAGCGGCACCGCCGTCCTGCTCGACTGGCCCCCCGGCCGGCGCGCCGAACTGCTCACCGCGCTCGACGCGTTGACCGCCGCGTCCGCCCACGTCGCGTACCGCCGGGAGCGCGACCGCGTACAGCGGCGGCGCGCCATGTGGATCCGCCGCACCGGCCGCCACCCGTTCGAACACCCCGCCGCCCCCGAGCCGATCCGGATCGAAGTGGTGGCCACCGACCCGGTCGAACGGCTGAGCCTCGAGACCCGGGTGCTCATCGACGGCCGCCCGATCGTCCCCGCCCTGTTCCGGGACGGCCCCGCGCTCACCCCCGCCCTGCTGCTCGACGAGGGCCGGCTGCGCGCCCGACCCGAGCCGCACGAAGTCCAACTCGCCGAAGCCACCTGCACCGGAGGCTGCTGCGGCGAACTCTTCGTCACCATCCGGCGGGACGGCGAACACGTGGTGTGGGAGAACTGGCGCCGCACCATGGGCGGCCGGGCGCCCTTCGACCCGCCCACCCACCGCTTCGACGCCGCCGCCTACGACGCGGCGATCGCCCGGGCCGAGGCCGACGCGTCCTGGATGTGGCACGCCCGCGACATCGCCCGGCTGATCAAGGCCGCCCTGATCTCACGGCCTGAGCTGATGCGCCGCTGGGACGCCGAACGCGGCTGGATCGGCACCAGCCCCGACGAGCCCGACACCGTGGAGATCCTGTTCCGGTACGTCCCCGGGCAGGGCAGCGGAAACCCCGACCGGCCCGACCGCCCGCTGGGATTCCGCTGGACCGTCCAGGACGACGGCAGCCCGCCCGAGTCCCAGGCCGCGACCGTCCTGCGGCGGCTGGCGGCGGAGGACCCGAAGCGCTACGCCAAGGTGGTCGCCGGGAGCAAGGAGCGCGCCGAGGAGCTCGGATACGCCTGGCCGTATCCCAATTGACTTTCCGTCAGGGATTCTTGTCGCAGGCATCGGACGAAGTGTCCGGCTCCACCGGGATTGCGGGATTTGCGCAGGTGAGGGCAGGTCCCGCAGGCTCTACGCATGAGCACACCCGTGTACCGGGGCCCCGCCCTGCTGCTGGCCGACGGACTGGAGATCCCGGTCCAGGCCGACCTGACCGGAAACGTCCCCGAACTCGGCCTGCCCGGCTGGACCGGCATGCTGGAGAGCGCGGACACCCGGTTCAGCGCGGGCAACGTCCGGTCCGGGCGACTGCGACTGCCCGGCGGCTGGGAGGGCGGCTTCGCGGTGATGCGCCGACTGCTCGGCGTCTCCACGGTGTGGATCAGGGGCAACGACGTCGAGGCGTCACCGGCGGACTGGCCCACCGCCTGACAGCGCATCGGCGGCGAGGCGGCGTGGTGGGGGCGCCCGGGAGGCGCGGGGCGCGCGCGGGCGGCGCACGGCGTGCAAGGCCGGTGCACTGCAAATCCGAGTGGACCAACGGCGAATCGCTGTCGCTCACCGGGGTCGGCACGCTACGGTCTGTGCTCTGGAGGTGGCCGATGACTGAGCAGCAGACCTGCCCGGGCTGCGCCGGGGCTCGCGGCACGGAGAAGACCGAACACTCCGTGGAGACCGACGGACAAGGGTGGCAGCAGCCCGTGCAGCGCACCTTCTGGTCGCCGTGCACGGTGTGCGCGGGCTCGGGGGTGGTGCACCGATGAGGCTGGTCTTCGTCTGCCAGAGCTGCGGCTGCCACTACCTGGTGCCACCCGCCCTGCACTACCCGGACGGCGGCCGGGCCAGCGCCGTCTGGTGCTCCGTCTGCCAGCTCGCCGCGGCCCGCCGCGGCGCCAGCGAACCCACCGAACTCGCCGCCGTCGCCGTCCTGCTGGCCGTCCGCGCCCTCAAGGCCGCACTCGCCGCCCGCCCCACCCGCGACCAGCCCCGCCCCGACCGCCGCCCCACCCGCCCCAGCACAAGCTCCCGCGGCCGCACCCGCCCCACCACCCGCACCCGCCTGGCCTGACCCCCGGCCCGCCCGCCCGGGCCGGTGCACCTGCCGCCACCGCTGCCCTGTTGCGTCGCAGGCCTGTCGGGGCGCGGGAAACCGCTTGGGCAGGGCGGAAGGTGGCGCGTACGCTCTCGGAGCATGTGCTACCACGCGTTCAACGGCGCCTTCCGGCACTACGTGTGCGTCACGTGCCGACTGGCCTTCAAGGGGAGCACGTGGCCGATTAGGGAGCGGGTCTGTCCCGGCTGCCGGGGGCAACTCGTCTTCGCCGGTTACGACTTCGCCGCGCCCAGGCGGCGTGACACGAGGGCGTGGTCCGTCGTGGCGGCCGTGCTCGGGGAGGGGCTGACGTACGACCACCGGCCGGGGTGCGGGTGTTCGCACCTTCCCTCGTACCGGCCCCGGACCAGGGCACAACTGCGAGTCCGGCGGCAGGCGGCCGCGCGGCTCGGGGTGCCGTTGGCGGTGACACTCGCGCGGCGCGACGCGTTCACGCCGGAGACCCGTGACGAGGAGCCGGCGGTGGGGGCTGCCGGCCGCGACACGCCCTGAGCTGGTCGTGCCGCGAGGCAGCAGTGCGTCAAGGCCGGCCGCCGAGCCCCAGCTTCCGCACCCCGAACGGCGAGAAGGTCATGTGGGCGGCCCAGCCGTGCTGGACGAGCGCGATCTGCGAAGGCACCGGCGTCACCGGGTAGATGGCGATGCTGCGCGACCAATTCGCCAGTAGGCCCTCGGTGGTGTCGACAGCGGTGACCACCATGGTGACCCGGACGTCCTCGTCGCCCCAGGTGTTCCACAGAGCCCAGCCCTCGGGCCTGGCCTCGACGCCGAGGCGGGCGCACGCCTGCTCGTAGGTCTCCGTCATGCCCTGGGGCATCGCGCCGGGGCGCAGCAGGACGACGCCCACGAGCTTCAGTTCGGGGCGGTCCTCCTCGTCGAGGCAGCCGTCCCCGGGGAAGTGGTAGTGGCGAAGCGCCCGGGCCAGGGCGTTCACCGCCCGTTGCAGGTGCGTCGCCTCTTCCGCTTCGGGTTCGAAGGACAGCCAGCCCTCGGCTGACGCGGCGTTCGTCACCGCGGCGGCGAGGCGCTCGATCTCGCGCAGGTGGTCGAGTTCGGAGAGTTCGGGTCGGGTCACGCGGTGAGTGTCGCAGCGGTGAACGGCCCTCGCACTCGATTTCTTCAGGCCCAGCAGTCGGTCGAAGCCGCCTCGGTGGCGAACTGCTCGAAGGAGCGCGGCGGGCGCCCAAGGGCCTGTCGGACGCCGTCGGAGACGGTGGTGCCGCGGCCGTCGCGGAGGTCGACCAGGAGGCCGGTGAACAGGGCGGCGTCGGCCGGCGCGCCCGCAGCCAACCCGGCCGGTGCCGGACGATCCATGGGAGATCGTCGCGAAAACCTTTGTGATCGTCTAACGTGACGTCACATGGATGTCCTGAGCGACCTGCTGCACCGCGCCCGCGTCACCAACGCCCAGGTCCGGCAACTGGTCTGGCGGGCCCCATGGTCGATGACCTTCGCCGACGCCCCGCCGCTCACCGTCGTCGCCGCCCTCGGTGGCTGGGCCACCGTGCGGCTCGACGACGACCCGCAGGCCGGGCACGTCCGGCTGGCCGCCGGAGACATCGCGCTGATCAGTGGCACCGCGCAGTACACCATCGCCGACTCGCCGGAGACGTCGCCGCAGGTCGTCGTCCGCGAGGCCGATGCCCGCGCTCGGCATCCGCTCGCGCCGCGCACCCACGGCGACGGGATGCCCGGCGCCACCACGCTGCTGCGCGGCGCCTACGAACTCCGTGGCGATGTCGCCGAACGCCTGCTGGGCACCCTCACCCCGCTCGCCGTCGTTCCTGCCGGGCCGCGTACCCGCGCTGTCCTCGACCTGCTGGCCGCCGAGACCGCGCACGAGGCACCCGGCCAGGACGCCGTGCTCGAACGGATGCTGGACCTCGTCCTGGTGCTCGCCCTGCGCGAGTGGTGCGCCCGCCAGGACACCCGAGTGCCGTCCTGGCACCGGGCGCTGGCCGTCCCCGCGATCGGCGACGTGCTGCGCCTGCTGCACGAGAACCCCGCCCGCCGCTGGACGGTGGCCGAACTCGCCGCAAAGGTCGGCCAGTCCCGGGCCACCTTCGCCGCGCACTTCACCGCCGCCGTCGGCGAACCCCCGCTCGGCTACCTCACCGGCTGGCGGATGACCCTCGCCGCCGACCAACTGCGCGACACCGACCGCACCGTGGCCGCCGTCGCCCGCGACGTCGGCTACGAGGACGCGTTCGCCTTCAGCACCGCCTTCAAACGCGCCCGCGGCGCGAGCCCCGCCAACTGGCGCCGCGCCCAGCGCTCCTCCTGACCGCCGGCTACGTGTTCGGCCGGCGGACGGTGCGCGGGCCCAGGGGAGTGGCGCCGAGAGCGGTGACGCGCTCGCGCAGGCCCCGGTCGGCGGTGACCACCAGGCAGCGGCGGGACGGCTCCTCGGCGACCAGGTCGACGATCCGGTCGTCACCGCTGCCGGGAGCGGACTCCACCCGCACGCCGGGCACCGACTCCACCCCGCGGGCGGCACCCTCCACCACCAGAACGACCGTCAGCGGGCCCGGCAGCTCCGGCAGCCCGTCGCGGGCGACCATCACCAGTGAGTCGCGCAGCCGCTCCGCCGCCCCGCGCCGATCGCGCCACCAGCCGTCCGGGACCGAGCCGACCACGTTCGCGCCGTCCACGATCAGCAGGGGCGGCGGCTCGGTCTCGTTGTTGTTCTTCACGAGCGTCAAGAGTGCCACGGCGCGGGCAGATGGAGGAGTGGTGCGATCGGGGAAAAGGCGGAGTGAAGGGGAATTTGACTGCTGGTACGGACCTGTAGTTACCAGGAGGTATTGTCTGTGCGGCAATCCCGCACCAGCATTTTGTTTTTCGATCGGACCCCCCCTCTCATGAATCACGGCACCATGGCCCACCTCGACGGTTTTCAGTACGGGTGGGTGAACCCGGTCGTCGCGTATGTCATCGCGTGCGTGGGCGCCGCCATCGGACTGCGGTGCACGGCCCGGGCCATGACGTTGCCACAGAAGAAGCGGGCCGGCTGGCTGGCGCTGGCGGCCGGTGCGTTCGGGTGTGGAATCTGGTCGATGCACTTCATCGCGATGCTCGGATTCATGGTCGACGCCTCGACGCTGGTGTACGACATTCCGCTGACGCTGCTGAGCCTGCTGGTCGCGGTGGTCGTGGTCGGCCTCGGCATCGGCTACGTCGGCTACCGGGGCAGCGGCACCGGCACCCTGCTGATCAGCGGCGTGCTGACGGGGTGCGGCGTCGCGGTGATGCACTACCTCGGCATGGCCGCCATGCAGGTGGAGGGCAAGGTCTCCTACGACACCCTGCTGGTCGTCGCCTCGGTCGCGATCGCGATCGCCGCCGCCACCGCCGCGCTGTGGATGACCCTGCACATCAAGGGCCTGACGGCGGCTCTCGGCGCGGCGCTGATCGCCGGCATCGCCGTGGTCGCGATGCACTACACCGCGATGGCCGCCGTCACCGTCACCCTGGACGGCCGGGCCGGCGGCGCCGGCGTCCCCGCCTCGCAGTTCGCCCTGCCCGTGGCCGTCGGCATCGTGGTGGTGCTCGCCGTGGCCGGCCTGGCGATCGCCTTCTCCCCGCAGGACCCCGAGCCCGGCACCGTCCCGGCCGCCGAGCCGATCCGGGTCGACCTGTTCGGCCAGGAGCGCCCCTGAGACGTGCCCCACGGGCGGTCGCGACAGGCTCCGCGACTGCAACGGGGTGCCGCCCCCCCCGCCTCAACGCCCCCCCGCCTCAACGCCCCCCCGCCTCAATGCCCCCCCGCCTCAATGCCCCCCCGCCTCAACGCCGCCCGCTCCGGGCGGCGTTCGGCGTTCACGTGGTCAGGGCCTTCCAGTCACCGTCCACCGGTCGCCCGGCCGGGCCTCGATCAGCCCCTCGGCCGCCAATGCGCGCAGAACGGCCACGACCGTCGGCCGGGCCGCGCCGTACGTCTCGGCGATGTCGCGCACACGCGGCAACTCCGTCATCGTCGGGTCGGCGGCGATCTCCGCCCGAAGCACATCGCCAAGGACGACGACCAACGCCCCGCTTCGAACTTCCTCCGACATGTCGGCACTCCATTCATCGGCCGGCTCCGGCCGAACCGAACGATGCACTGCCGTGCAGGCCCGCGTCCAGAGCCGCACCGCGGTCGGCAGCGTCTGGTCCGCCGGCGTTCGCCCGCCGCCGTCGGCGACGCGTTCGGGGTGGTGGAGCTCAGCTCGAAGTGACGGACGGCGCGGGCGAGTCGATGGCGATGGTGCTCGCGGTGCCCAGCCGGGCCGCGCTGAAGTGGCGCTGTGCGTACGCGGCGACGGTGGTGGCGGCGCCCAGGGCGAGCCAGCCGAGGGGGCCGGTCGCGAGGACCGCGCCGGTCAGGAGGAGGGGGCCGGCCGCCTTTTCGGTGGACTGGGCCATGCCGGCCACGCCGAGGTATTCGGGGCGGGCCCGTTCCGGGGCCAGGGCCACCGACAGCTCCCAGGAGACCACCGAGCGGATCAGTTCGGCGAAGGTCACCAGCACCGCTGCGACCAGTAGCAGCGCCGAGGCGAGGACCGGCCCCGTCCCGTACGCCGCGGCGGCCGCCGCGCAGCAGCCGAGCAGCGTGAAGCCGTACACCGGCACGGCCCGCACTGCCTGGCGGGGCGTCCGGACGGCGGCCGAGACGCGGAGTTGGGCGGCCACCACCAGGACCGTGTTGATCGCCAGGAAGGCCGGGACGAGTGCGTGCGGCGCGTGGGTGGCGTGGATCAGCCACAGTGGCAGGCCGACGTTCAGGATCGCGTCGTCGATGGTGAGTGCGCAGTCAAGGGCGACGAAGCGCAGGTAGCCGCTGTCGCGCCACGGGTTCGGGCGGGGCCCGGTGCCGGCGTCCGGGGCGGGGTGCCCGGATCCGGCGACCACCCGGCCCTCGTGGCGCGGTTCCCGGATGCCCGCCACCAGGGCGGCCGACAGCAGGAAGGAGAGCACGTCCGCGAGCAGCAGCGCCCGGTACGCGGCCGGGGTGCCGACCGCGAGGCCGATCGCGGCCAGGCCCGCGCCCGCCGCGTAGCCGGCGTTCATCGCCGTCCGGGACAGCGCCCGGTACACCGAACGCCGGTCGCCCGCCGCGTCGGTGGCGAACAGCATCTCCATCGCGCGGGCCGCCCGGTCGCCCAGCGCGGTCACCGCGACCAGGGCCAGCAGCGCGCCGAACGAGGAGCAGAGCAGTATCGCCGCGAGCGCCACCGACCGCAGCAGGTGGCACCCGATCAGCACCGGCCGGCTCCCGAGGCTCGCGGCCAGCCGCCCGGCGAGCGGCGAGCCGGCGATCCCGGCCACCGAGGCGACGCCGAGCAGCAGCCCGACCTGGCCGGCCGTCAGCCGCTCCACCTCGGTGAAGTACAGCACGCAGGCCGCCGCCCACACCCCCGACCCGGTCCGGTCGGTGAACACCGTCAGCAGCATGGTCCGCCCGGCCGCGCCCCCTGGCGGGTTCCGCAACTGGGCCAGCAACCCCGCCCCGCCGTCCCTGCTTCCCGTCGCCATCGCGGCCACCCCGTTCACGCCGTCGTTCTTCCGTACCGGGAGCACTCTGCCGGAGAAGTCTCTCGATATCAAGATGCTTGATGTCGAGATGTTGCGCGACGGGGGTGCGACGGAAGTGTGGCATTGACGGTGTGTGAGGCCTGGGGCGTTCACCCGCGCGTCGACCCGCAGGGCGTCGAGCGTCGATCCGCAGGGCGTCGAGCGTCGACCCGCAGGGCGTCGAGGCGGCCGTTCGGTTCGACGCGCCGAGTAGTCGCGCCGGTGCCCCGGACCCGTTCGGGTCCGGGGCACCGTATGCGGGGTCACTCGGGGAGCAGGTTGTACTCGCTCAGCAGCTCGCCGATCTCCGAGGTCTCCAGCCGCTTGTTCAGCCGCTTGCGCAGCGCGTGGGGGCCGGGCAGTGCCACCGGCTTGCCGTCGCGCAGCCGGCTCGCCGCGTTCAGCAGCGCCCGCACGTCGTACGTCGAGTTGAACACCTCGGGGATGCCGCGCTCCACGCCGAGCAGGCGGTACGCGGCCTCCATGCCGGTGCGCACCGAGTACTCGGTGGTGAAGATGCAGTCCCGGTCGCCGGCCTCCGCGAACTGACCGATGAAGGCGAAGTTCACCGCGCCCGGCGGCACCACGTCCGGCCGGTCGCCGGCCTGGCGGGGCATGAAGAACGACGTCACGTACGGCATCATCACCGGCACGCACTTGGCCGCCTCCGCCGCCAGCTTGTCGATGTGCTCCACCGGAACGCCCAGGTGGTACAGCCACTCGCGGGTGATCTCCTCGCCGGTGCACTCCTGCATCGGCTTCTTCACGTAGTCGCCGGGCACGTCCACGAACAGCGAGTACAGCCACACCACGATCTGGTCCTTCGGCTGCTGCTTGAAGTGCGGCTGCCGGTTGACCGTCCAGCTCAGCAGCCAGGACGAGTCGCGGGCGGTGACGATGCCGCCGGTCACCACCCGGCCCGAGAACGGGTCCCGCTTGCAGACCTTCTGGATGTACTCCGGGATCCGGTGGTCCAGCGTGGTGACCGTCGCCGACTCCCACTTGGTCTGCGGGACGTGCGCGCCGAACACGTCCGGACGGCCGAAGTCCGGGTGCTTCGCCGCGATCCGCCGCCACAGGTCCCAGGCCGGCGCCGGGCCCTCCTTCAGCTTCGCCGGGGTGTGCTGGTCGCCGTTGTCGGAGTTCTCGGTCAGCGAGCCGATGGTGGTGAACAGCAGGTCGTCGGCGGTCAGTTGAACCCCGCCCGGCTCACCGCCGGAGACCCAGTGCAGCGCCGTCGCCTGCTTCCGGCCGTCCGTGAAGGAGAAGTCGACGTCGGTGACCTCGGTGTCGTACTGGAACACCACACCCTGGTCCATCAGCCACCGCACCAGCGGCAGCACCAGCGACTCGTACTGGTTGTACTTGGTGAACTTCAGTGCCGAGAAGTCCGGCAGACCGCCGATGTGGTGCACGAAACGGTGCAGGTAGAGCTTCATCTCCAGCGCCGAGTGCCACTGCTCGAAGGCGAACATGGTCCGCCAGTACAGCCAGAAGTTCGACGACAGGAAGTCCTCGCCGAACACCTCGTCGATCCGCTTGCCCTCCATCTCCTGACGCGTCGCCAGGAACACCTTCAACAGGTCCCGCTGCGCCCGGTCATTGAGCGCGAACAGGCCGTTGGTGCCGGCGTCGCGGCCCTGCTGGTGGGTGACGCGCTGGAGGGAGAAGTTCGGGTCGTCCTTGTTCAGCCAGTAGAACTCGTCGAGGACACTGGCCCCCTCGATCTCGATCGACGGGATCGAGCGGAACAGGTCCCACAGGCACTCGAAGTGGTTCTCCATCTCGCGGCCGCCGCGGACCACGAACCCGCGCTCCGGCTCCTTGATGCCGTCCAGCGCGCCGCCCGGAATCCGCTGCTGCTCCAGGATGGTGATCCGCTCGCCCGCCAGTTGTCCGTCCCGGACCAGGAACGCCGCGCCCGCCAACGATGCCAGCCCCGAGCCGACGAACCACGCCCGCTTGCCGTCCACTCCCGCGGGCTTGCGCGGCCGGGCGAACGCCTCGTAGTTGCCGCTGCTGTAGTACATCGACGCTCCCTCATCCGTTCCACGGGCCGACCAAGATCGCCGGCCCCAGGTCCCACCCAACCCGTCCTTACATCCGCGCGCACGGCGGGTTGCCCGCATTGCGCCGTCTGGGTGAATTCGGCTGCTGCCGGGTTCCGGCGGATCCCGCACCGGGCATTGGCATGCGCCGCACCGCTGCCTAGGGTCGAAGACAGGCGCACGCGGACAGGGGGACACCGTGACCGGACACCACGACCTCACCGAACCCATCGGCCAGTACCTGCGCCGGACCGCCCTCGCCAGCAGCCACGGCGCCCTCTACTTCACCGACCGGCACGGCCACCCGTTCCACCTGCGCTCCGCCCACGACCCCGACCGCTGGCAACTGCCCGGCGGCGACACCCGAACCGGCGAAACCCCCTGGCAGAGCGCCCGGTCGAGGGCCCGCGAGCAACTCGGAATCGACGTCGAAACCGAACGCCGCCTGCTCGCCGTCCTGCACCACGCACCCACCGCCCAGCGGCCACTCGCCGCCACCGACTACATCTTCGACGGCGGCACCCTCGACGACGACCAACTGCGCGGCATCCGCCTCACCACCGCCCACACCGACTGGGCCGTCGACACCCTCTGGCGCTGGCGCAACCGGATGCGACCCCAGGACCACCGCCGGCTGATGCTCGTCGACCGCGCCCGCCGCGCCCGCACCACCCTGTACGCCGAGGACACCGACCCCGGCGCCGACGCCTTCGAAGGCGTCCTCGTCCTCGTCACCACCCCCGCCCGCGACCGCGTCCTGCTCAACCTCCGCGACGACCACCCAGGCATCGCCTGGCCCGGCCACTGGGCCCCCATCGGCGGCTGGCGCGAAGGCCACGAGAACGCCCACGACTGCGCCACCCGCGAAATCCGCGAAGAAGCCGGCATCACCGTCACCGCGCTGCGCCCACTCGACGCGCCGCGCCACCCGCTGATCGCCGACACCACCACCGTCCTGCACGCCGTCTACGACGGACCCGAGGGCGCCCTCGTCCTCGGCGAGGGCCAGGCCGTCCGGCTGGTGCGCCGGGAGGAGATACCCGCCCTGCGCACCCCGCCGTACCTGGCGCACTACCTGGCCCACCTCTGACGCGCCACTACACCTCCTGGACGACCGCGCCGTCCGCGTCGCACACCCGGATCCGCAGGCCGAACTCCTCGCGCAGCGCCGCCGCCTGGGCCGGGGTGGCCAGCAGGTGGAGGTCGTCCCCGCAGGTCTCGTCGGCGGGGACGGGGTGGAAGACCCGGGGGTCCGCACCGCCCGGCTCGAGGTCGCCGATGCCCAACTCGATGGCCCCCAGGTCGAGGTAGTCGTCGGACGGCTGGTCGATCCACCACGACTTCGCCACGCCGTTGACCTTGAAACGGAGCTCCCGGGTGTCGCCGATCTCGCCGACCAGTTCCACCCCGGTGACCGTGACCGCGCCGCCGATGATCCGTGCCGCGTTCCTGAGGACGGACTCGTAGGCGCTCTCCGCGAAGTCGACGTCCTCGCCGTGCGCCCGCACCGCGACGCCGCACTCGTCCAGCACCCCGGCCAACTCCTGGGCGCGCCGCTCCGGGCGGGGCTCGCCCCAGGCCGCGGTCGACGCGACCTGCTCGTCCGCCGTCCGACGGTCGATCATGCCGAGTTCGTGCAGGCGCACGACCAGGCGCTGGTAGGTGTTCATCCCCGTGTTGTTCTCCATGCCCCGGATCCTGACATCCCGTTAGGACAGAGCCGACGCATGTTCCTTGGTGGATACGGGAGTTGGCGCAATGTCAATAGTCGGTATCCGGACGTTTGGTGTGATTGGTGCGCCAGGTGGATAGGCTTGCGGGCAGCACGGCCGGAACGGCCGCTTCACCGAGGGGGAATCCACACCGAAATGTCGTACCTGCGCACCTTCCTGCCCTGGATCGTCTTCGCGGTGATCCCGTCCGCCCAGTGGCAGTGGGCCGCCCTGGCCGGTCTGGTCGTCGCCTCGGCCGTCATCCTCCAGCAGCGCAGGGCCGGAGCCGCCTGGGACGCGCTGATCATCGAACTCGGCTCCGCGCTGTACTTCGCCGCGCTCGCCGTACTCGCCTTCGCCGACCCGCACTCCGGCATCCGCGACTACTCCGCGACGCTCTCCTCCGCCTGCCTCGCCGTCATCGCCGGCACCTCGCTGCTGATCGGCAAGCCGTTCACGCTCGGCATCGCCAAGCGCAGCACCCCGCCCGAGATCTGGCCGCTCAAGCCGTTCATCCGGGTCAACGTGATCATCACCTCGGTGTGGACGGCCGCGTTCGCGATCACCGCCGTCGTCCTGGGCGTACTCGCCCACGCGGGCCACGGCCACTCGCTGGCCTCGCTGCTGGTCCAGCTCGCCGGGTTCGCCGTGCCGATGGTCTTCACCATCCGCTACGTCGCCCTGGTGCAGTCACGCCGGCCCGACGGCCCGTCGGGTCAGCCGCAGTCCGGGCGGTAGCCGACGGCAGGCAGCAGCCGCGACCACTCGTCGCGGGGGAGTGGGGCCCGCAGCACCGCGCAGGCCCGCGCCACCGCGGCGTCCGGCGACAGGCTCCACAGCGGGGCGGTGCCGTCGTCGCCGCCGACCAGGGCCCGGCCGTCGGGCAGGAACGCGAGACCGTTCAGCGACTGCGCCGGGCCGGTGAGGGTGGTGGCCGGGGCGTCCGGGTGCGCGGTGTCCCAGCGGCGCAGCCGGCCCTCGCGGCCGACCGCCGCCAGCGCCCGGCCGTCCCGGGCGAACGCCAGCGCCAGCACCGTGTCGTCCAACGAGCGCCGGACGGTGTCCAGTCGCGCACCGGCGCGGGTGTCCCACACATTCACCAGCCGGTCGTTCCCGGCGGTCGCCAGGTAGCGGCCGTCCGGGCTGACGGCCAGCCGGCGCACCTGATCGGCGTGCCCGTAGGCGCTGGCGCGGACCGGCCGCCCCGGATCGGCGACGGTGAGCAGGCGGACGAACTGCGAGTCACCGGCGAACGCCAGCTCGGCGCCGTCACCGAGGAACACCAGGGCGTGGACGCGGTCGTCGTTCGCGGGCCGGCGCTCCTGCAACGGCGAGCCGTCCGGCGGGCCGAGCAGCAGCCGGCCGGATGTGGTGCCCACCGCCAGCTGCGACCCGTCGGGGCTCAGCGCGACCGCCGACACCCGGCCCGTCACCCGCAGCGAGGCCCGCACCGCGCCGTCCGCCGCACCGCGGACCTGCACCGCGCCGCTGTCGGTGCCGCTCGCCAGGGCGCGGCCGCCCCGGTCGAAGGCCAGCGCGGTGACCGCACTGCCCGACGGACCCGTGACATCGATCGGACGCGGCACCGGCCCGCCCACGTCCCACAGCGCGAGCCGGCCGTCGGCGGTGCCGACCGCCGCCCGGTCCCCGGCCGCGGCGACGGCCGTGACCTGTGGATGCTCCGGCCACGGCGCCAGATCCGTGCCCCGCCGCAGATCCCAGACCAGCACACTCCCCGGCGGTGAACCGAACGCGGCCGAGGTGACGACGGTACGGCCGTCCCGGCCGATCGCCGCGCCCAGCACGAACGTCGGATGGCCGTGCAGCTCGGCCGCCACCCGGCCGGTCGCCACGTCCCACACCCGGGCGGCGCCGTCGTCGCCCGCGGACACCAGGGTGGCGCCGTCCGGCGTCAGGTCCAGCGCGTTCACCGAACCGACATGACCGGGCGGCAGGTCAGTGGCCGGCCACTGCCGCGGCCCGGTGTCCGGGTCCGCCGGACGCCACAACCGGATCCCGCCCTGCTCGTCGCCGACCGCCAGCAGCCCGCCGCCCGCCGCGAACGCCAACGACCGGGGCGACGGCGAGCGGCCCGCGAACACCACCGGCGCACCGCCGTCCCGCCGCGGCGGCGCGTCCACGTCCCGCACCAGCACCGCGCCGCCGACATCCGCCGAGGC
The DNA here is from genome assembly GCF_043200475.1 of Kitasatospora sp. NPDC048407. Taxonomy (NCBI): domain Bacteria; kingdom Bacillati; phylum Actinomycetota; class Actinomycetes; order Kitasatosporales; family Streptomycetaceae; genus Kitasatospora; species Kitasatospora sp. NPDC048407. The sequence continues at coordinate 565,090 of NZ_JBICXW010000002.1, forward strand.
CAACTGGTGGCCGGCGCCGAACGCCAACCCCTGGATCGCGCCCGCATGGTCCGCCAGCGTCCGCACCGGCGGCGCCGCACCCGCGTCCGTGCGCCACACCCACACCTGGCCCAGCAGCGCCTTGTCGCCGGAGCCCGCCGCCAGCAGCGCGCCGTCCCGGCTGAACGCCAGCCGCTTGGCCTTCGCCGGCCTGCCCTCGCCGTTCACGGGCATCACCGGGGCCGGCAACGGCGCCCGGTCGGCCACCCGCCACAGCAGGATCCGGCGCCGCTCGTCGCCCGTGAGCGCGGCGGCCAGCACCGACCCGTCCGGGCCGAACTCCAGATCCTGCACCGGATGCCCGACCTCCCCCTGGAGCTCGGCGACCCGCGCGGTGGTCGCGGAATCCCACAGCGTCACCCGGCCCTGCGCGTCACCCGTGGCGACCAGCTTCCCGTCCGGGCTCAGCGCCAGCCCGTTCACCCCGTATTCGAAACCCGGGATCCGCCCCGCCAGGTACTGGCCCTGGGTGCTCAGCACCGCGTCGTCCGCCTCCCGGCGCAGCTCCGGAACGCCCGCCTCGGCGATCCGGCGCGCCGCCACCGACTGCCACAGCGCCGCGTACGGGTCACGGGACGAACTGCGCTGCGCCTCGGAGAGCAGCACCAGTGCGCTGCGGCCGTCCGTCGCCGCTTCCGCCCGCTCGTGCTCCTGCCGCAGCAGGTCGCCGGCGAGCGCCGCCGCGACCAGCAACAGGGCCAGGATGCCAGCCAGTTGACGGCGGGTCCGGACCCGGCGGCGCTCCGCCCGGCGCTCCTGGTCGGCGCGGTGCGCGGCGGCGGCCAGGAAGTCCCGCTCCACCGGCGCAAGGCCGCGCCCGCCGTCGGACGCCGCCCAGGCCCGGACCACCTCCAGCCTGCTGCCCCGGGGCAGCAGGGCCTCCTCGCGGCCCGACGCCGCCCAGTTCTCGGCGTCCTGGGTCAGCTGCTGATGCAGTCTCAACTCGTCCCGGCTGTCCTCGATCCAGCCGCGCAGCCGCGGCCAGGCCCGCAGCAGCGCCTCGTGGGAGAGCGTCGCGCCGGCCGCGTCCAGGGTGATCAGCCGGTCGTCCGCGAACGACGCCAGCACCTGCTCCACCTGGCCCGGCTCGGCGTCGGCCGCCGCCAGCTGCGACAGTTCGGCGCGCCTCCGCGACACCTGACCGTCCGGGCCGAGGTGGACCAGCCGCAGCAGCACCCGGCGGGCCGCCACCCGGGCCGGACCGTCCAGCCGCGACCAGGCCCGCTCCGCCGTCAGCGCCACCGAACCGTGCAGGCCGCCGATCGCCCGGTAGCCGGACAGCGACAGCGCCCGCCCGCAGCGCTGCTGCCACACCGCGCGCAGCGCGTGCGCGAGCAGCGGCAGCGCCCCCGGGTCGTAGGCGCCGCCGTCCGGGGCGCCGACCGCGGCGCCGTCCAGGCCCAGATCGGCCAGCAGCACCTCCAGCAGGCCCGGCTCCAGCTCCAGCCGGGCGGTGCGGGCCGGTGCGGTGATCGCCCGGCTCAACTCCTCGGCGCTCATCGGCCCCAGCGCGAGCTGACCGCGCCGCACCGCCGCCAACACGCCCTGGTGCGCCAGCGCGTGCCCGTACAGGTCGGCCCGCAGGCCCAGCACCACCAGCCGGTTGCCGTCCGGTCCGGCCTCCTCGCACAGCCGGTCCAGGAACGCCCGCCGCTCACCCGGATCGGCGCACAGCGTGAACAACTCCTCGGCCTGGTCGACGATCCAGACCGGGCAGGCGCCCCGGGCGAGCGCGTTCAGCCGCGCCATCGGTTCGGCAGTGGGGGAGAAGACCTCGGCGTCGACCGCCCCCAGCGCCGGCAGCGCGCCGCGCCGCAGGGCCGGCACCAGCCCCGCCCGCAACAGCGAGGACTTGCCCGCGCCCGACGGGCCCACCACCGCGACCGGGCCACCCCGGTCCGCCAGCCGCTCGCCCAGCAGCGCCAGCAACTCGGCGCGCGCCCGGTCCCGCCCGTGGAACCAGCGCTCGTCCTCCGCCCCGAAACTCGCCAGCCCCGGGTACGGGCACTGACCGCGCACCGCCAGTTCCAGCAGCGCGCCACCCGTCCGCAACGCCTGGTCGCAGGCCCGCGCGAACGCCGCCGTGGGTGGCTTGTCGCCGCTCTCCACCTTGCTGATGTGGCTCTTGTCGTAGTGCACCTGACGGGCCAGCTTCTCCTGCGAGAGCCCGGCCGACTGCCGCCGCTCCCGCAGCACCGCCCCGAACCCGGCCCCGCGCCCACCCTGCCCGGGCACCCGCCCGCGATCGCCCTCGGTGCTCACCGCGACCCCGCCTCCCTCGACTCCACCCCACCCAACGAGCCCGCCCGACCCCGGACACGGGGCGCCGCGCCACCCGGGAGGCCGTCAGGAAACGGGCAGGTGGGAGGGGTTGTCGAGGTGCCGGGCCCGGACGACAACCGGCAACCGGTGCGCGGGCGGCATCCGGCGGGCAACGCTGTCACCGGGGCCGCAGCAATCACCGCCGCACTGACGCTCCGTCACCACCGCACCCAGGAGGACCTTCCCATGACGCCCACCCGTCGCGCCGCCTGCTTGCTGGCGCTCGCAGCGTTCGGACCGGCCGCCCCCGCCGACGCCGCCGGCGGACCGCAGACCTACACCGTTCGCGGCTTCGACAGCTCGCACCACAACCACGAGACCAGGAACGGGGAGAAGGCCTACGACTGGCCCGCGATCGCCCACGACGGCCAGCAGTTCGTCTGGCTCAAGGCCACCGAAGGCACCGGCACCGTCGACAACTGGTTCACCCGGGACCTGGCCGGCGCCCGCTCCGCCAACCTGATCCACGGCGCCTACCACTACTTCCGTCCCGACCAGGACGGCGCCGCCCAGGCCGACCACTTCCTCGCAACCCTCCGCGGCGCCGGCCACACCGGCACCAAGCCGGGCGAACTGCCACCCGCCGTGGACGTCGAGGCGTGCACCCGTGACGGCCACCGGCTGCAACCCGCCCAGCTGGGGGCCTTCCTCCGGCGCGTCGAACACGCCACCGGCAGCGCACCGGCCGTCTACACCCGCCGCGACATCGTCGACGACTGCCTCGGCGGAACGAAGGACCTCGCCGGTTATCCCAGCTGGCTCGCCCGCTACGGCACCACCGAACCCCGCCCGCTCCCCGGCGCCACCACCTGGGACTTCTGGCAGCACAGCGACCACGCCCAACTGCCCGGCACCGCCGGCCTCCCGATGGACGCCGACGTCTTCCACGGCGACCGCGCCGCCCTGCGCCGCCTCGCCCACCTCAGCTGACCGAACCTCAACCCCCCACCCCGAAAAGGAAACACCACCATGAACCGCACCCACCGCCGGAGCATCACCGCCCTCGTCCTGCTCGGCACCCTGGCCCTCGGCACCCCCACCCTCGCCACCGCCGCGGACACCGTCACCACCACCCGGGCCGCCGACGCCCCGAAGACCACCCGCGCCGAGGAGATCCGCCGCGCCAAGGCCTGGCTGACCGCCGACCACGGCAAGCCCGTCCCCTACAGCCAGCACAAGACCTGGTCGGACGGCTACCGCCAGGACTGCTCCGGCTACGCCTCGATGACGCTGCGCCTGCCCAAGTCCGGCCCGAACACCGTCGCGCTGAAGAACGACGGCTGGACCAGGGCGATCAAGATGTCCGAACTGCGGCAGGGCGACCTGGTCATCAAGGCCAACAGCAGCGACCCCGACCACCGCCACGTGGTCATCTTCGACAGCTGGGACAACAGCAAGCACACCTCCTACCACGCCTACGAGCAGGCGGGCGGCGTCGGCACCCGCTACACCACGCACACCTACGGCCTCAAGGACGGCGACGGCTACCACGCCCACCGCCCCGCCAACCTGACGGACTGACAACCCACCGGCCGGGCTTCTTTACTGCGACCGGAATTCAAAAACCTCGCAAAGAGGCGGTACTGAATTCCACCCGAACAGCCAAGAACAGGGATGCCAACTTGAAAACTGTTGACGCCGCCGGAGGGTGAAGACCCGCACCGGCACGCGCCCCCACCTGCGTGAACAAGGTTCCTGAGTTTTCCCTTAACCGGGTCCATTGACTGTCCATCGGCAGCTCTGCTTTGCTTCAGCCCGCAGACGGACGACCGGCCCCGTACGAGGCTCCGTCAACTCGCCTGCCGCCACCGGAAATACGGAATGCCGCGTATTTCCGTGGGCGGCAATCGTTCCCGGTCGTGCCCCACCGTCCGCTCCCGCCCCCAGGTTTATCGGCCGCACTGCGCCCCACCGAGGTACGGGCGGCCGGAGGAGAGAGGCTCCCCACCCATGGGTATGACCCCCACCGCCATGCGTTCGAGGATGGCGGCGCTGACCGCCGCCGCCTCGCTCGCGCTCGCCGCCGCCGGCCTCGCCGCCACCGCGGCCCCGGCGAACGCCGCCACCCCCGAGCCGGCCGCCGTGTCCTCGGTCTCCGGCCAGGCGCACCACGGCTCCGCCGGAACCGGAGGCGTCTCCAACGAGTTCAACCCGTTCGCCCCGGCGCAGACCAACAGCACCGTCCCGGGCGTCAAGCAGCACGCCAAGCAGAAGCAGGACCAGATAGCCCACCAGCTGCAGGCCGCGGCCACCGGCCAGCAGACCCTGTCCTACGGCGGCGGCGTCGACGGCATCGGCGTGCAGAGCGGCCACTCCAAGGTCTACCTGGTGTTCTACGGCAACCAGTGGGGTTCCCAGGGAACCGACGCCAACGGCAACCTGACGTTCTCCAACGACGCGGCGGGCGCCGCGCAGGCCGCGCAGAACATGTTCAAGGGCATCGGCACCAACGGCGAGACCTGGTCCGCCGACCTCACCCAGTGGTGCGACGGCCCGAACGTCGCCTCCGGCGCGGTCTCCTGCCCGTCGAACGCCGCGTTCATCCCCTACCAGACCGGCGGCGTGCTCTCCGGCGTCTGGTACGACAACGCGGGTGCCTCCCCGGCCTCCTCCACCGGCCACCAGCTCGGCGTGGAAGCCGTCAACGCGGCCGCCCACTTCGGCAACACCACCGCCGCGGCCAACCGCGACGCGTACTACGTGGTGCTGTCGCCGAAGGGCACCAACCCGGACAACTACCAGAGCCCGACCCAGGGTTACTGCGCCTGGCACGACTACAACGGCGACACCACCCTCACCGGCGGCGCCGTCACCTCCAACTACGGCGACATCGCGTTCTCCAACCAGCCGTACAACATCGACATGGGCTCCTCCTGCGGCGTCGGCTTCGTCAACTCGCCCGGAACCCTGGACGGTTGGACGATGACCCTCGGCCACGAGTGGCACGAGATGATGTCCGACCAGAACCCGGCCGGCGGCTGGACCAACCACGTCTCCGGCTCCTCGTACAACGGCCAGGAGAACTCCGACGAGTGCGCCTGGCTCCAGCCCGGCACCGCCGGCGGCGCCGCCAACGTCAGCTTCGGCTCGTACGGCACCTTCGCCGAGCAGGCCAGCTGGTCGAACGACACCAACTCCTGCGCCATCACGCACGCCATCCTCACCCACGGCGGCGGCACCACCAACACCGTCACGGTGACCAACCCCGGCACCCAGAGCGGCACCGTCGGCACCGCCGCCAGCCTGCAGATCCACGCCACCGACTCGGCGTCCGGCCAGACCCTGACCTACGCGGCCACCGGCCTGCCGGCCGGCCTGTCGATCAACTCCTCGACCGGCCTGATCTCCGGCACCCCGACCGCCGCGGGCACCTCCTCGGTGACCGTCAGCGCCACCGACACCACCGGCGCGGCCGGCTCCACCAGCTTCAGCTGGAGCGAGGCCGGCACCGGCGGCGGCACCTGCACCGCCGGCCAGCTGATCGGCAACGCCGGCTTCGAGACCGGCACCGCCGCGCCGTGGACCTCCAGCGCCGGCGTGGTCGACAACTCCACCTCCCAGCCCGCCCACAGCGGCTCCTGGAAGGCCTGGCTGGACGGCTACGGCTCCGCCCACACCGACACCGTCTCCCAGACGGTGACCATCCCGGCCGGCTGCAAGGCCACCTTCAGCTTCTGGCTGCACATCGACACCGCCGAGACCGGCACCACCGCCTACGACAAGCTGACCGTCCAGGCCAACTCCACCACCCTGGCGACCTACTCCAACGTGAACGCCGCCACCGGGTACGTGCAGAAGTCCTTCGACCTGTCCTCCTACGCGGGTCAGAGCGTCACCCTGAAGTTCACCGGCACCGAGGACGCCTCGCAGCAGACCAGCTTCGTGATCGACGACACCGCGCTCAACGTCTCCTGACGCGGTAACAGCCTCCCCCAGGGGGGGGGGGGGGGGGGGGGGGGGGGGGGGGGGGGGGGGGGGGGGGGGGGGGGGGGGGGGGGGGGGGGGGGGGGGGGGGGGGGGGGGGGGG